>FR879707.1:0-20096 GCA_000435055.1 Clostridium sp. CAG:138
TTTCAAGAGCCTTTGCATAATACCCCTCCGCCGCTTTATAATCATTCCGTGCTTCCGCAATACCGCCGAGTTTATTGTACGAAACGCTCCGGTCGCGCTGCAAATTCGGGTCATCCGGGTACTTTTCCGCAAGCCTTTCGTCGATTTCAAGAGCCTTTGCATAATACCCTTCCGCAGCTTTATAATCGTTCCGTGCTTTTGCAATGTCGCCGAGATTTTATAATCGTTCAGGGCTTCCGCGATATCACCGAGTTTCTCATACGAAACGCTCAAGTCGCGCTGCAAGTTCGGGTCTTCCGGGTACTTTTCCGCAAGCCTTTCGCCGATTTCAAGAGCCTTTGCATAATACCCTTCCGCAGCTCTATAATCGTTCCGTGCTTTCGCAATATTACCGAGTTTATTATACGAAACGCTCAGGCCACGCTGCGTTTGCGCGTTATCCGGATACTTTTTCGCAAGCTTTTCCGCAATTTTCAGCGCTGCAATTGCAGCAACTTTCGCCGCGGAGTAATCAAGCATGGCCCTCAGCGCATCGCAAGCATAAATATTGCCCCAAACGGCTTCATGCGCATGGTCAGGGTTTCCGCTGTTTTCGCATTTTTCCTTAAATATTCGCGCATATTCAAGATAGAGTTCCGCCGCTCTTTCATGCTGCCGGTCATCTGCATAGGCTTTTGCGATTTTTTCCAGTGCGGAGGTGTATTCCGAAGAATCCGTGAGCTGTTCGTATTCCTTCTTCATTCCCGCACTGCGCAGCAGGCGTGAAGCATTTGCAAGCTCATATGTATCCATTTCATCCGCGCCCTGTTCAAAGGCTTTGAAGCAGGCAGCGGCAAGGCTCCGTATGCCGTCCTCCTGCGGCGCATAGAACGCAGCGGAAGCCTCGCTGTCGTTCAGCCAATCTGTGAAGGATTTGTGGAAAAGGCGGATGAATCCGCCGCTGAGGTCGAGCATCGTTTCCAGCGGGCGCAGAAAATCCTCCAGCCGGGCGTACGTCCAGCCCTGCATCTTTTGCAGCGTTTTGAGCGGGAGCGCATAGGGGGAGGCAGCGACCATTGAAAGCGGTTCGCGCACGAACGCATTGTATTTTTCAACGCTGCCGGAAGCGTCCGGTTCCCCGAATTTTCGCAGGAAGGTTTTGAGCAGCAAGGCATTGAGCCCCTTCGGAAAGGTCATGCTCTCGAGCGGCTCCCCTTTTTCGAGCGACTCGCGCAGCTGCGGCAGGATCGTGAAAGCATAGTAGAAGATTCCGCGGCTTGCTTCAACAAGGCGATTCATGAAAACATCGCGGCCGGTACGGTCTTTCAACAGGTCTTCGAGATTTTCTTCATAGTATTGACGGATATCGGCATCGTTCATTTCGGCATAATCATCAAGATTCAGCTCCGTGCAGCTGAATTCGGCGGAAGGCGCCAGCTGCCGCCTGAGCATGCGTTCGGGTCTCGCGGTGATAAGTATGCGGATATAAGGTTTCAACTTGTCATGATAGCTGCGGATAAACCCGGCGAGCGCACCGCTCTTTGCTTCGTCCAATCCGTCAATGATGATGAGCTTTGCAGAGCGTTCACCGTCTATAACCCTGCTGAGCGGGGTTGCGATAAGGGTGTTGAACCTGTCGTGTCCCGTTTTGGTCAATGTGCTTTTATCTGTCAAAATATACATCAGCTGCCGGCGATAGTCCGGCAGTCTCAGGGCGATAAGGTAGGCAAGGCGATCGGTGATTTTGTCCGTTTGGCTGTATTCCTCGCTTCGGCTGTCGCAGGCGAGTGCAGCGATGACGTTCGGGTTTGCAAATTGGAAATGTGCCGAAAAAAGTGATTTGCCCGCGCCCGGGTCGGCATAAAGGGTCATAACGCGCGAACCGTTTTTGTCGTTCAGCCAAGTGTTGATTCGATCTTCAAGCCAACCGCGCCCCGTCATTTTGAACTTCAGCAGTTCGTCAATGCGGGTCATTTCGTCAACGGCGGAAATTCCGAGGGATTCCTTCAGTTTTTTCACTTCGTGATTGAAACGCAGCGTTTCCGGATCTCTCAAAATGCCAATCAATTCGTCCGCAGCATCGTTCAGAAAGCGTTCGAATTCCGCTTCGCCTTCATCCCGCTTCTTTTTCCAATCCGAAAGGTCGATCCACTGCCGCTCGGTAAACTCTGCGGGAGGGTTCAGTGTGCGTTCGCCTTCAAGCAAAACGCAGCTTATGATCCCGTAGCGGCTGCCGACGGCGATTCCGAGTTCATCTCTGCAAACACCGGGGTCGCGCAACGCCTTTCGGGACATGAAACCCACAAAGCGATCGCTTTCGACAATGCCGCTTGTTATGAGCTCGCGCCAATCCTTATTCCTCGGAATGGAATAGGTATCCAGCCAGATTTTGATTTTTCCGCCTGATTTTTCCTCAATGAGCTGTTTCAGCCTGTCAACAACGACTGCACCGTTTTCGAAATCCTCATCGTCATGCGCATAGCTGAAGAAAACATTAATTTCCTCCGTCATCCTTTCACGTTCGTCGGAATCAAATGACTCGCCGCAATCCTGACATTCCCATATGTGATGAAATTTTCGATAAATGACATCTTCCGAACCGCAATATATGCATTTCATATTGAAATCTCCTTTCGTTTATGCCGTAAGTAATTATTCGTGGATTATCAAACTGTTGACAAAGTACGCACGCAGTGTTTAAATACAGTTGTATTATAGCAAAAAAATGTGAAAATTCAAATGTTGTTAAAAATATATTTCTAAATTAAAGTCCGCAGCCCATCGATTGACAGACTGCGGAGGGTTCAATGCGGATTCCGTCTTTGTTTTCGTAAAGCCGCATTACTCAATATGTTTTGCATCAAAACAGCTTCTTCCCTCACCCCAAGGCGACATCGAGCAGCATCATCAGTGCGAACCCGAGGGCGGCACCGACGGTGCCGACATTGCTGTGCTCATCGGATCGGGACTCGGGGATAAGTTCTTCGATGACAACATAGATCATTGCACCGGCGGCGAAAGCGAGGATATAGGGCAGCACGGGTGTTACGAGAGAGGTTACGAGGATGGTCAGTATTGCGCCGACAGGCTCGGCAACACCGGAGAGGGTCCCGCAGGCAAAGGCTTTGCCTTTCGGGGTTCCGCTTGCGGCGAGGGGGGCTGAAATTATTGCGCCTTCCGGGAAATTTTGAATCGCAATACCGACAGCGAGAGCTATTGCGCCGGAGGCACTTATTGCATTGTTTCCGTTAAGCATACCCGCAAGGACGATGCCGACGGCCATTCCTTCGGGGATATTATGCAGCGTTACGGCAAGCATCAGCATAAGGTTTTTTCCCATTGCGGAGGGGCGGCCTTCCGGGCGGGCGGAATTCGTATGCAGATGCGGAATCAGGCTGTCCAACAGCAGCATGAATCCGATGCCGATAAGAAAGCCGACAACGGCGGGCAGCCATGCCGCAGTTTTGCCCGCAGCCTCCGCCATGTCAATTGACGGAATCAGCAGCGACCATACCGAAGCGGCGATCATAACGCCCGCCGCAAAACCGCGCAGAAGGTTTTGAAGCTTTGAATTCATTTCTTTCTTCAGAAAGAAGACTGTTGCGGAACCGAGCGTTGTTCCGAGAAACGGCAGAACGATGCCGATGATCACTTTTGTCATATTGCTCATTGTTTTATTTCCTTTCAGGCGGCATGCAGTGCATTCCCGCTGCAAAGCGGTGCGCATATGTATTTTAAGAACCGCAGCAATTCTGCATATTATAACATAATTCTCCGGCTGCGTGAACCCAAATGCAGCAAATGCGGCTCAATATAAAATCTATTCGTTTTTGAAAGCAAATTTGACATTGGAACGCCGTCGAAACATAATTATCTTCCATTCGGCGAAATTATGCAAACACTGCCTTTATCTGTACCTTTTTTCATCACTTTGAGCGAAGTTGTCCGTTGTCCATTAATGCAATATCATGGTATTTATGCATCGGAAAGATTGACCTTAAAATTGTACCGACAGCTGCGGTTGTATTCAGGAGACAGCGAACCTTCTTACGGTAAAATCCGAAGTCGGTGTGCAGCCCTGCCGTATACGGCGCATGAATCCGTATAAAAATACAATTGCACAACCAAAAAAGCAAAGAAGGGAGACTGCATGCCATGTTGGGTGATAACATAAGGCTGCTGCGCAGCGTTCGCGGCATCAGCCAGGTTGAACTCGGAGAAAAACTTAATGTATCCAAACAGAGCATTTCAAACTGGGAAAACGGAAATATTCAGCCCTCGATCGAAATGCTTATGAAAATTGCGGATTTCTTCTCCGTATCAACGGATTTTCTGCTCGGGCTGGACAATCGAACATCCATAATCGTTGACGGGCTGAGCACGGAGGAATTGTCACATATCCGTGTTATTATCGATGACCTTGTCGCAGCAAAGCGACGAATGGGGATTGAACAAAACGACGATCGTCCGCGCGAATGACACTGCGCGGAAAAGCCGGAACACCACCCGCTGCCCTGCAATTTCGGGACGGATGATGTTCCGGCTGTTTTAAAAAGTTTTTTATCGTTCTTGTGCCGATACGGCACAGCATAACGAATTATGCATTCCCGTTTGCGTCAACGGTCTCAAGATACTCTCTGCGGCCTTTTTCGTAAAGGTTGTTTCCCTCGCTGTCTATAACCGCAACCACGGGGAAGTTTTCAACCTCAAGCCTTCTGAGAGCCTCCGCACCGAGATCCTCGTATGCAATTATCTCCGCCTTTTTGATGCAGCTTGAAAGCAGCGCACCTGCGCCTCCGATTGCGGCAAAATAGACCGCACCGTATTTTTTCATTGCATCGATGACCTCCGCATTGCGCTTGCCTTTGCCGATCATGCCCGTTTCGCCCTCGCGGATAAGCGTCGGCGAATACGCATCCATGCGGTAGCTTGTTGTCGGGCCTGCCGAACCTATGACCTGTCCGGGCTTTGCGGGAGTGGGACCGACGTAATAAATCGTTGCGTTTTTAACATCAAAGGGCAGCGGTTCGCCCTTTTCAACAAGTTCGCAAAGCCGTTTATGCGCCGCATCCCTCGCGGTGTATATAACGCCGGACAGCAGGAGCTGTTCGCCGCTTTTAATAGTACGCGCTTCCTCACGCGTTAACGGCAGGGTGATATGTCTTTCCATTCGTTTGTTCCTCCCGAACTCAGATTGTCGCACTCTTATGCCTTGTAACATGGCAATTGATGTTCACCGCAACGGGCAAGCCCGCAATATGCGTGGGCATAGCCTCGATATTGACCGCAAGCGCAGTGGTTTTTCCGCCGAAGCCCTGCGGCCCGATGCCGAGCGCATTGACCTTTCGGAGCATTTCATTTTCCAGCTCCGCATAAAACTCATCCGCATTGCGCTCGTCGGTGCTGCGCATCAGTGCTTTTTTTGCAAGCAATGCTGCTTTGTCGAACGTTCCGCCGATACCGACGCCGATAACGATCGGAGGACACGGATTGGGACCCGCCTCTTCCGCCGTTTTAAGAATAAAATTCTTCACGCCTTCAATGCCGTCGGAGGGCTTGAGCATTGCAATACGGCTCATGTTCTCGCTGCCGAAGCCTTTCGGTGCAACGGTGAGCTCGATTTTATCGCCCGGAACAAGCTCGATATAGAGCATTGCGGGAGTGTTGTCGCCCGTGTTGACTCTGCGCAGCGGGTCTTTGACGACAGATTTACGCAGATATCCGTCGCGATAGCCGCGGCGAACACCCTCGTTGACGGCCTCCGTAAGGTCGCCGTTGATATGGACATCCTGCCCGATCTTCAAAAACACACAGGCAACGCCCGTATCCTGACAGATGGGTGCGCGGTTTTCATCCGCAATATTATAGTTTTCGATAATTTTATCGAGTATGCCCTGAGCCGTTGCCCACGGTTCGTTTGCCCTTGCATCCTCGATGCGCTTTCTGATATCGCAGGGAAGGCTGCAATTGGCGTCAATGCAAAGCTCCGCAACCTTATCGGTTATGAGCTGCGCGTTAATTTCCCGCATGGTTTATCTCCTTATGCTGTATTTTTTGGAACGCACGGACTTCGAATCTCCGCACTTTGTGCTTCGAACGATTCTAACCGGCATTTATGTATTCTGTTTGTGCGGGCGAACGCGGCTGTTTTGGTTTGCCGCAACGCTCGCCCGCAGCTGTTCAGTCAGTTTTCGGACCGCAGTTTCGCTCAGTCCGCGAACTGCTTTATCGTGTCGATAACCGTTCCGTCGCGATAGATGACGTTTGCAACGATTCTGTCGCCGAGAGCGGGCTTTTTCGGCACGCCGCTCGTGCGTTCCGCCAGGGCTTTGAGCTCGTTTATGTCAACAAGTTTTATGCCTGCCTCACGCAGTCTGTCATGCAGTTCCGTGTTTTTCGGGTTCACGGCAACGCCCTTTTGAGTGACAAGCACGTCTATCGTGCTGCCCGGAGTGGATATGCAGTTCACCCTGTCCGTCACGATGGGAAGCCTTGCACGGGAAAGCGGCGCGATTATCATTGCAAGTTTTGCACCCGCCGCCGTATCGCTGTGTCCGCCCGAGCCGCCCATTATCCTGCCGTCGGAATCCGTATGCACGTTGATATTAAAATCCGTGTCTATCTGCGTTGCGCCGAGAATAACAACATCCAGGCTGTCCGTCACCGCGCTGCTTGCACCGGGAGAAGCATAGTGCGTTGCGGAAATCTCACGATGGCGCGGGTTGCTCCTTATGGATTCAACCGCCTTCAAATCGAAGCACTGAACATCCAGCAGGGATTCGAAGCAGCCTTCGTTGAGCATATCCACCATATAGCCCGTGATGCCGCCGAGGCCGAAGCTGCCGCGTATTTTTTCGGCAAGCATAACATCCTTAAGATATTTTGCCGCCGCAAGGGATGCTCCGCCCGCGCCCGTCTGGAACGAGAAGCCTTCCTTCAGCAGACCGGAAGCTTTTATAACGTCCACAGCCGTCATTGCCATCAGCAAACCGACGGGATCGCGGGTGATTTTTGTTGTTCCGGAAACGATTCCGTTCGGGTCGCCGATTGACTCCACCGCAACGACCTGATCAACATCCGTTTCGGGGATCGACCATTCGATGAGCGGATAGGGATGCAGTTCGTCGGTGATAACAACAACATGCTTTGCACATTTTGCGTCCGGAATTGCATAGCCCAGCGAGCCGCAGGCGGATTTGCCGATTTTGCCCGTGCAATTGCCCATTGCATCCGAAGCAGGCGCGGCGATAAAAGCAACATCTATCGGAGTTTTTCCGTTTTCAATATCGCAGGGTCTGCCGCCGTGCGTGCGGAATTGAACGGGGTTTTTCATTCCGCCGGCAGAAATGAATCTTCCGAGTTCCCGGGACATGTAGTCCGTTTGAAGCGTTGTTACAACACCGTTTTTGATATGTTCCTTAAGCGGACGGTGCGCATCAAAGAGTGAGCTTGCGTTCACCGTCAGATCGCCGATTCCGAGTTCCGCAATCGCTTCAAGCACCATGTTCAAAACATAGTCGCCGTTGCGCAGGTGGTGATGGAACGAAATTGTCATTCCGCTGCGGAGTCCGCTGTTGACAATTGCCTGTTTGACCGATTCGGTAAGCTTTGTTTTCATTATTCGGCACCTCCGTCCAGCCCGAGTTGTTTTGCGATTTCAAGCGTTTGCCTTGCACGCTCAACAATTGGCTTGTCTATCATTTTGCCGCGCAGCGAAACCGCGCCCTTGCCCTGTTCCTTGCCGATGCGGATCGCCTCGAACACAAGCCTTGCGTACTCAATATCCTTTGCGGACGGGCTGAACACTTCGTTTATTACGCGCACATGGCGCGGTGCAATCGCGGATTTACCGCTGAAGCCGAGGCTTTTTGCATATTCCGCATCGCGCACTATGCCCTCATCGTCGTTAACGTCGGTGAACGGAGTGTCATAAACATCGACCCCGGCCGCACGGGCGGCGCAGACGAGCCGCGTGCGGGCATAGTTTATCTCGTTGCCCTGCTTTGTGCGCTTGCAGCGCAGATCCGCCGTCAGATCCTCGCCGCCGAGGAATAATGCCGCAACGCGTGGACAGGCCGAAGCAATATTGAATGCGTTTTCAACACCGAGAGCCGTTTCGATAAGCGGAATAAGTTTTACCGTTCCGACTTCCATGCCGCAGCGGCGTTCGATTCCCGCAATGTATTCATCAATAATGCGCATATCCTCCGCGCAGCTTGCCTTGGGGGGCATAATAAGGTCGGGCTTAAGAGGAATCACGGCCTCAAGATCGTCCTTCCAGTAATCGGTATCTATTGAATTTATGCGGACGGTGATTTCACAGCCCGCAAAGCCCATATTTTTCATTGCGCTGCGAACGAGCAGCCTTGCGGAATCCTTTTCATCCGGCGAGACTGCATCTTCCAGATCCAGAATGATACTGTCGGCACCGAGCGCATCGCCGTTTATGATCATGTTCGGCGTGTTGCCGGGCAAAAACAGCATACTTCTCCTCATTTTCCGTTTTCTCCTTTCGTGTCGGATGCGGTGCAGAGGCAAATCCTCCGAAGTTCGCAAAAACTCCGTACCGCTCCGCATACTCATACCATATTATAATACCCTGCGCGGTTTCTTTCAACTGTCGAACGGGATTTTTTCGGCCGGATTTTGAAGAAAGCGGCGTTCGGCATGTGTTCGTTGTGTTTTCGGCATGTTTTCGGACGCGGCGGACAAAGCCTTATAAAAACACCGACGGGAGAATGAACGTTCCGCCCGCCGGTGTCAATGCCTGTTATTGTTTTGTTTGGGGGCGATACATGCCCCGGTTCAATTCATTCAAATGCCCGTTCAAATGCCCATTGCTCTGCGCAGAACCGTCAGTGCATCAGCTGCGGAAACATCGCCGCTGTTGTCAATGTCGGCGAGAACAAGCTGCATTTCGGTAAGCTCGCCCGCGCCCATTGCATGACGCAGGATGAGAATCGCATCCGAAATATCAACGGTGCCCGACATATCAAGGTCGCCCGGCAATGCGAACAGTGCCGTAACGGTCATATCTTCGGTAACGCATGAAACATCAGCATTCCAACCGAAGGAGAACCAGCCCTCGTGAACGGGAAGTTCGGGAAGTTCCGCGGCGGAACCGCCGGCAACGAGCTGCGTGCCGATGGTTTCCCCGGTTGCACCGTCAATAAACCTTACAACGTACTGCTCATCATCGTAAACCGTGAGATCGACCCTGTCGCCGTTGTTTTCGAATTTAACATCGAATACATAGGTTTTGCCGGCTTCAAACTCAAAATCGTCCTCCCTGCCGCGGCAGCTGCCGTCGTTGCTTGCGATCCAAATGCGGTCGCCGGGAGTGGGGTTCGTGATGCACCAATCGTAAACGCCTGCGGGGATATAGATTTTCATCATATCATCGCAAATGATGTTTTCTGTTGAGCAGCGTCCGTCCGCATCGAACGGAAGGGTGTATTCGAACAGTTCGTAGTCTGCGGGATCGGCATCGCCGAATTCCGTGAAGCCGCCGAACGGAGGGATCACCTGAGTCTCGCCGAGATCGTCGGGATCGGCAAAGCCATCGTAATAATATGTGTTGTGATCCGCGTCAAGAAGCATCTGATAGCCCCCGCCGTTGCCCCACACATCCGCTGCACGCAGAATAACAGCTGCATCGCCCTCATGGCGGAGGCGGGTGTATTTTGCTTTCACAACGGTGTCTTCATAGACCTCATCACCCGCTTCAACGCTCCAACGGCGGAATTCAAAGCCCTCATGCGCGGGAGCTTCGGGGTAATCCTCGGCCGTCATTTGTTCGCACTGCAGTTTTTCTGCCGTGCCGAGAGTTTCGCCCGTGACTTCGTCAACAAAGGCAACAGTCACCGCGCGGGGTGTGGGAGGTTCTGCGGAAACGCTCTCGCTGACGGTGAACAGACCGGAAATTTCGGTGGGGTTGCCGCCGATCATGCCAAGGCATGTGCCTGCACCTGTCACGGTGTCAATAAGGTAGAACGCGGTTTCTTCGTCCATAACATTTGCCCAGTACAGCGTGTTCGTATCGTGGTCAAATGCCATTGACTGAACATGTGAACTCGTATTCAGTCCCGACCAGCCAATAGCGTTTGTTGTGCCCGTTTCAAGATTCAGCGTGCGGAGCTGTCCGAAATTATCCATTACATATGCCGCACCGTCGGCGGAAATTGCAAGGGCAACCGCTTCAACGCCGTCGCCGCAGTCAATCAGCTTTTCATCGTAAAGCTTGCCGGAAACGATATCGACTTTGCACAGGAAACGTTTCACCGTTTGAACGCCCACAAGGTGGGAATGCACGTTCAGCGCATACATCGTGCCGTCCGCATAGTTATACGCCATATCCATGACATACTTGCGATTATTGGGCACGCCGTGCGGAATGGGAGACAGATCGTCAAGAGTGCAGGTATAAAGCTGCATCCCGCCTTCCGTCAGCGCGTAACCGTAAATAACCCCGCCGACATATTCCGCCGCATAACCCGTGGGAAGTGCAGGTCCGAGGTTTGCAGCCTCCGTTTCAAGGCTGCGATTGGTAAAGCTTATCCAATTGCCCGCATATGTGCCGGATGAGCTGCTGATGCTGTTGCCGTAAAAAGTGATCTCGCCGAGTTCGCTGACGGTCACGGTGCAGCTGTCGGTAAATCCGCCGTCCTCCGTTGTGACGGTAACGGTCGTTGTGCCCGGTGCGATACCGGTAACAACACCGGTTTCGTAATTAATTTCCGCAACACTCCAGTCATCGCTTTCAAAAACGACTTTCTTGTTGGTTGCTTCAACGGGGGAAACGACGCAGGTCAGTTTGCGGCTTGTTCCCACGTAAAGTTCAGCGTCCTCCACGGAAACGCCGGTTACCGAAACACGCTCGCCGAGGCGGATGTTGTCGATGCAGGCATAGCTCGTGTCGTCGCCGTTCTTTGAGAAGTTGATGTTGATATCATAGCTGCCGGGTTCCCAGCCCATAAGTTCAAGAGCTTCCGCAAGGTCAACATTGCCCGCATGCCATGTTCCGTCGTATTGATTGACAGGGCTTTCAACGGTGAGAGCAAACATGTTGTACGGATCGCCCGCTGGGCCGAATTCAACCTGCAAATTGCTGGTGCCGTTGTACATAAAGAACCATTTGTAGTCCAGCTGCAGCGTTTCGTTGCCGCCGAGTTCAACATTCTTCAGGCAAAGATATGTGCTGTCCTCCGTGCTGCTCATTGCATAAGCCTCATGTCCCTGTTCGCTGCCGGTTTGAACCGTCCACTCGGGCCATACAACTTCACCGGGCATATAGGGTTCAAAATGCAGTGTGCCGCCCGCAATGTTGAGGGCCTCGTCAAGCGTCGGAGCCGTTTTCGCCGCCGCGCCCGGGATTGCTGCGCCTTCCGCTGCGGCGGTCGTCATTCCGACTGCGGCGGTGAACAGCATCACAAAGGCCAGAATCGCAGCCGCGAGTCTTTTGATACTTTTCATTTTTGTTCCTCTTTCTCTTTTTTCTGCGCATGATGTCTCGATCATGCGTGTATATGCATTTTAGCACATAAAAAAAGAAAAGTCCATACATATGGAACAATTATTTGGGATTTTGTTCCATGGATATGGAAAGTGCCTGTTAAGCAAACACCGAAAAAGACGAAAATACATGCACAGGGCAATATATTCGGACAAAGCCATGAGATTACATAAACAGCGAAACTGTTTCAAAAGTATGCGAGAGCCGAACGACCGAAAGTAGTTGTGCGTCCACTATGCAAATCAACTTTTAGTTAAATAATAAAAGAGCGACTGTTAAGCCGCTCCGACGCATATACTTGCAGTTTTTATACATTCTGCAACTATATTTCCGCTGTACTGCGTATGCTCGTCATTCCTCCTCTGCAAGCGGAAACGTGCATTGCAGCAAGTGAATAAAATGCTGCATTTTTTTGTTGTTAAGCGAGTAATAAACACGATTGCCGATATTATTTGATTCAATGAGTCCGGTACTCATAAGGATGCTGAGATGTTGAGACACCGCGCCCGGGGTAATATTCAAAAGCTTTGCAAGCTCCCGACCGTAAGATTTTTGCTTTGCAAGTCGAAGAACAATGTTAAAGCGGCTCGGATCCCCCAGCACACTCATAATCCGCGAAAGTTCCGCTTCCGAGTTTGACTCCAGCGTCGAAATCTTCAGCAAAGTATCATAGAGCACACCTATAACCGCCATACAGTTTTCCTGTCCCGGTTCGGAAAAAAACACTTGTCGGAATCCCGTGACTGTCGGAACAGCATAGTATCTTTTCGCCTTTGGGACAATGTCGCCGAATCTTTCGTGAAGAATATCGGCGTATTGCTCCGGCAATCCGAAATTCGCATCGAAAGCCTCGACAAGCGGCTTCCAGAGTCCCCGGCATGCCTCAAATGCTGCAGCAACAGGGATGAGAGCGCGTTCAAGAATTGAGATATATTTTTCCGGATTAAACGCAAGCTCTATCAATGTCAGCTTTGAACTTTCGCGCCAATCACATCCGTTAATCAGTGCGAGCAATTCCGCTGTTCCGCAAACAGCAGGCGGTTTTTCGTCCGGACAGACCGCAGCGGCAATGCGTGTTGGAATATTCGGCTTTTCCGCACGGAGGTGTGCAAAAAAATCATTGCAATCTGTGCAATTATAAGCCATTATGTCCGGTATGAGGATATCTGCAAGTCCGTCCTGTGCAACAACAGCATCTTCATCATGCTTTATTGAAAGCGGACAGTACAGCAATTCCGCTTCCTCCCGTGTTATCGCAATATTAAGCGTAAGCTGCGCATCAACCTGCAGCAAAATATCGAACTGAGCTTTGTACTCCGCTTCATTTTTCGGAAAACGTTTTTTTATTATCTGATAAAACCTTTCCGTTGTGAAGCCATTTATGTGGTTTTTAAAGAAGCAGTTTGCCTCAAAAATGGGCAGAGGGCTCATCTGTTTCATACGATCGTTGATACCATACTTTCCTGCCGCACATAAAAATGCAGCGGCAACATTTTAATATATTTCCATTATACCATATTTTTTTGAAAAAAGCTATTGACAAAAGCTGTGGTTAGAGATTATATTTAGTGTACGGTAAACATCATCGAATTGAGGTTAAGCATTCAATCAACATGTTCGGTGTTCTTTGCTGCAGAACCACAGCCCGCTGACGGGCAAATAAAATTAACAACAAGGAGAAAAAAATGAAAAAGTTTTTTGCACTGATCGTAACTGCCGTGACACTGCTTTCGATCGTTGCCGCGCCGCTTGCAGGAGCTGCGCCGTTCTTAACGGACCCAAACGGGCTTACCGCCGGCACGCGGGATGCACAGACTCTTGACGAAGCACTGAACGTTGAAGGAGGAGAGCTTACTTTCTTTAACGGAGATTCCGACAACGCACTCGACTGGTCCATTGACATCGATGCAGCAAAATCATCAAACCGCGACTTGGACAGCTCAAAATCAAACGTCTCCACAACCGTTTTTGCGCAAGCAGGGCAGATTCTCGAATTCAGCTATCGAGTTATGTCTCAGCAGGACTGTGACTTCCTGATTTTTTATTCCAACGGTCAGGAAATTGCGCGTTGGTCCGGCATTATGAATTATTATGCTCCGCTCGAAAAGTTTGTCTTCCCCATTCCTTCCTCGGGAGAATACACTTTCAGCTGGGTGTATGAAAAGGACGGCCAATACAGTGAATCCTGGGACACGGCATGGTTGGATGAGGTTCGCGTTTTCGATATGGTTCACGTTGAAAGTATCGCCGTTGATGAACCCCGTGAAATTCCCGAAAACGGGAAATATAAACTCAAGTACACTGTCCTTCCCGAAAACGCAACCGAAAAGGCCGTTACGTTTGCTTCATCGGATCCTTCCGTCGCCGCCGTTTCTGAAGACGGCACAGTTACGGGAGTTTCCGAAGGATGCGCCGAAATAACCGTGACATCCGTTGACGGCGGTATCAGTTCCGCCGTAACTGTAACTGTCACTAACGATGCACGGTTTGCCAATCTTTATGCATACATCCAGTATGATCCGATCGGCGGCAATCAGGATTTCATCGCTCATTTTACCGACCTTGCCCCGGATATTATCGAGCATGTCCTCGACATTCCCGACTGCCCCGCTGTTCGACCGGGCACATCAAGCGCAGCCGTTGCAGGCAATTATGTCTACGGTTATACCAAGCCCGGTATGTACAGCGGCGATTTTTATATTATTGATCTTACCACATGGGAGATCACATTCCCTGCCGGCGAGGAAGCAGGCGACTATCTTGTTTATGACATGGCTTATGATCACGAGCGGCAGCGAATGTTTGCAATGGCAACTCATTACGGCAGCGACTTTTGGCTTGTCGAAGTTGATCGCCGCGACGGTTCTATTACTACCATTGCTGAAATGAATACCCTCGGCAAAAACGCATGGGGTTTTACCATCGATTCCGAAGGAAATGCCTACACAATTCTTGCAAGTGATACCGGTTCCTATGACAGGACCGACACCGGCAAATTGGCAAGCGTCAACCTTGAAACAGGCGAATGCTCAATCATCGCCGATACCGGTATTCCGACCTATTTCGCAAACACAATGGAATTCGATCACGACAACCAGTGCATTTACTGGTGCAACTCCCTGTCCAACGGTCTCTATATTCTCGACTATCATACCGGAGAAACTGAGTTTTGCGGAGGGCTTTACAACGGCGGTGATTATATGGCAATGTTCCTCCCGAACGATCTTGAAGTTTCCGATCCCGAGCAGCCGACAGAACCCACTCCGGTGCCTCCTACGGACACTCCGGAACCCACACCCGTACCTCCTACGGACACTCCGGAACCCACACCCGCACCTCCCACGGATGCTCCGGAGCCCACACCCGTGCCCGGAACCGGTGCTGTAAGCCTTATCGGTCTCAGCATCGCGGTTATTGCCGCAGGAGCAGGCATTATTACTCTTCGCAAGAAGCGCGAATAACCACAGGCGAAGGACATTGCTTGTGAAAGTGCTCGGTAAAGGCATCATATGAGTTTGGCGGAAGTTTGTTCTTTCGCTCTCATAACATATAAGAGGTCGGCGTGCTTGCATTCCGGCTTCTTTGTGTCTCCGCTGAATTAAAGCGTGCAGCTGTACTACGGCAGCGTCTTCCGAAAAAACCGTCAAAGTTTTTCCTAAAAAAACACTTCCGATTCATTTTTCCTCTTCCCTTTTGCAGGAAAGTCTGTTATAATGAATATATACGCGGTTTATCTGCGGAATTTCCGCCGAGCATCGCGTATATAATCAAATTTTCCACATGGAGGGTAAATACCATGAAGAAACTGCTTGCAATCATTCTTGCAGCACTGATGCTCGTTCCCATGCTTGCCGCATGTGACCGGAGCGGAACGCAGAAGGGCGACTACAAAGTCGCAATGATCACCGACTACGGCGACATCACCGACCAGTCTTTCAACCAGACCACCTATGAAGCCTGCAAGGAATACTGTGATGCAAACAAAATTGACTTCCAGTACTTCAAACCCGCAGGCGACTCCACCGAAGAGCGCGTTGCAAAAGTTGAAGAAGCCATCGACGGCGGCTACAACATCATCGTTATGCCCGGCTTTGCTTTTGCGGGAACGCTTTATCAGGTTCAGGACAAGGAAGAGTACAAGGATGTTAAGTTCATCGCTCTCGATGTTTCCGAATACGACCTTTTCGACTGCTTCTATAAGCATGACGAAACCGGCGCAAGAGCCGGTCTCATCGACGAAAACAACAAGGAACACATTAGCGAAAACGTATACTGCGCAGTTTACAAAGAAGAACTCTGCGGCTATATGGCAGGTTATGCAGCGGTTAAGCTCGGCTATACCCACCTCGGCTTCCTCGGCGGCATGGCAGTTCCCGCTGTTATCCGCTACGGCTACGGTTTCGTTCAGGGCTGCAACGACGCAGGCAAAGAAATGAACGATGAAATCACCGTTGAATATGTTTACGGCAACAAGTTCGCAGGCACTCCCGAAATCACCGCTTATATGGACACCTGGTATCAGGAAAAGGGCGTTCAGGTTGTGTTCGCATGCGGCGGCGGCATCTACACCTCCGCAACCGAAGCTGCAAAGAAGGCAAACGGCAAGGTTATCGGCGTTGACACCGACCAGGCAGCAACCATCAACAAGCTCGGCACCGAAGGCATGACCGTTACCTCCGCAATGAAGGGTCTCGGCGCAACCGTCAAGGCAACCCTCAAAGACGTTATCGAAAACGGCAATTGGGCTAACTACGGCGGCAAGATCGCAACCCTCGGCCTCGTATCCGGCGACGATCCCGAACTTAACTACGTTCAGATCCCCATGGAATCCACTCAGTGGACGGACACCTTCACAAAGGACGACTATAAGGCCCTTGTAAAGAGCATGTTCGACGGCACCGTTAAAGTATCCGACGATACTTCCGCAATGCCCGCACACAGCATCATCGTAAACGAATACGACAACATTATGTAACAAATTGCAGCCGCCGTGAACGGAATTCGTTCATCGATTCGGTTCACAAGTTTACGGCAGCATGAAACCCGACCGGGCAGGCGAAAGCCTGTCCGGTTTTTTATGCTTATTTTTGCTCTTTCCCCGTTTCCCTTTCGCATTTTTGTTTGTTTTTCGCATTGAATAAGTGCGCATAGTGTGATATACTTAAAAAAGTCCTGATTAAAATCTTTGCGGGAGGAGAACCTTTTTTATGGAAAACCGAAGCGGCGAAACAAATAATCCTCAAAATTCCGCCGAAAATGCGTTTGATTACGCAGCAGCCGATATAACGAATGAGCTGCCCCGGGGCGATATGCTTCAAGACCCGGCAGGCGAACCGTTTCAATCGACTTTTGAAGAAGAAAAACCGAAAAAGCTTAACTTTTTCAATAAAATCGGGCGCATGAATCCTCAAAAACGCGCCGTGCTTTTGGTGCGCATATTCATCGTAATTGCTTTTTCCGTGCTGTTCGCTGTGTACTGTGTCAAAAACCGTGCAAATTTCGAAATCGACAGTCTTGCGGTTTCGGCAGTGTCGCTTGCCGTTTTTACCGCAGTGCTCATTGCGGCTGTCCCGCAGATTATCAAAGTTTTCAGCGGGGACGACACGCAGCTTGCACCGTCCGGCATCGAAAAGGCAAACGGAAAAACCTTCCTGAAAATCGTTCTTGCCGCATTCGTTCTCCGCGCAGCACTGACAATATTCGGAATGATCGTTTTTTACTGTCTTAATCCTAAGTTTCAGGGCAGTTTGCTCAACCTTTGGCAAACTGCATGGACAAAAGTCAACACGGACGCCCCGCATTACTGCAGCATAGCCGAAAACTGGTATGCTTCAACCGGCGAAGACAGCTTGCTTATCGTGTTTTTTCCGATGCTTCCGCTGCTTATGCGCGGGCTCAACCTGTTGACTCACAACAGCTTTGTTTCCGCGCAAATAATC
Source organism: Clostridium sp. CAG:138 (assembly GCA_000435055.1). GTDB lineage: Bacteria > Bacillota > Clostridia > Christensenellales > CAG-138 > PeH17. The sequence goes on from FR879707.1 coordinate 17,431, forward strand.
AACACGCTCGCCTCCTGCTCGGCGGCAGGCGTTCTGTATCTCACGCTTCGGCCTCTGCTCGGTGAAAAAAAGGCACGCCTTGCGCCCTTCATATGGTTGATGCTGCCCGGCTCGATTTTTTTGAATTCGGGAATGACGGAGCCGCTGTTCATGCTTTTCACCGTGCTTTGCTTCTATGCCCTGCAAAAAAAGAAATACCTTGCGGCGGGCATAGCCGCGGCATGTGCCGGATTCACCCGTTCGCCGGGCGTGCTGCTTGCCGTCCCTCTCGCGATTGAGGGCATCGGGTACTGTGTCCGCAGAGCCCGCAGCGGAAAAAAGGTCGGTTCGGCGATTGCGGAAATTGCGCTTTCGCTTGTTATATCGACTTTCGGCACGCTTGCCTATCTTTACATAAACAAGGTCGTCGCGGGCGATTGGTTTATGTTCTCCGTGTACCAAAAATCCAACTGGAGTCAGGGTCTCGGCTTTTTCTTTGATACGGCACGCTACATGTATCAAAGGGCAATCGGTGATTTAAAGGCTGCATTGGGTTCGGGAGCGTTTAACGGAACGAACATCACATCCGTGTTTGTGCTCTTCCTGCCGACGGTCGCACTGATTGTGCTGACTCCGCTGCTGATTCTTCGCCGCGCCCGCAAGCTCCCCGCCGCATACACACTGCATTTTCTCGCCTATTTCGCGCTTGCAATGGGCTGCACATGGCTGCTTTCCGCAATGCGCTATCTGAGCGTTGTTCCCGCAATTATCGCTGCAATTGCAATGAGCTGCAAGTCGGAAGAAAGAACCGCTGCAATTTTTACAGTCTCTGCGATTGCATATGCCGGCTATATATTCATGTATATGCGCGTGTTGAGCGTGTTTTAAAAACGGGCTGCGGCACCGATTGCCGCGTTAATTTCACAATTTTCCGCGTTTTTCTTTAATTGTCCTGCCTCGGGACGGTTGAAAAAAAGTCCGTATTGGTATAAAATACGATATGGGCAAAATCGTTCGCGGAATCCGCCGCACCTGCGATTTGCCCGCAAAATCAACTTTCGGCGGAAAAAACTTTGTTCGGATACATAAAGCCAAACATTCCGGAGCTTCGGGTCCGCGAAAAAGCGCGCTATGATGCATGGTACTGCGGATTATGCCGCCGTCTCGGGGCGCGGTACGGAACAGTAGCCCGTGCGCTGCTGAGCTTTGACTGCACCTTTCTTGCGCTGCTCGCTGCCTCCGTCAGCGGCGAAGATTCGCCTGAAGATTTGCTGCGCTGCCCGTTCAAGCCCTTCGGCAAAAAGCGGGCAATGCTCGGTTCGCCTTCCGCCGCACTCGATTTTGCAGCCGATGTCTGCGTTATTCTTTCCGAATTCAAGCTTTCGGACGATATTGCGGACGGAAAGCCGCTGCGAATTGCCGCAAAACTCCCCCTGCTCTGCGCATTCAAAAAAGCACGTTTGCGCCGGCCGGAAGTTTATGCAGCGGTAAAAAAGCGTATGCGGGAGCTTGCCTCCGTTGAAGCACCTTATCGCGGCAGTCGGGCTTTTCCCCGCCGCAAAGCCGCAAAGAACGATTCAGCGGCGGAACTGCGTTCTCAAACGCTGCGTTCACCGGATCTTCCCGCAAATATTTTCGGGGAAATGCTGCGCGATGTGCTTGCGTCGGCACCCGTTCCCAAAAAGGAAATCCCCGCGCTGAAGGAAACCGGTTTTTTTATCGGAAGGTTCATCTACCTTTGCGATGCATGGGACGATCGCGAAAGCGACAAAAAGCATTCGCTTTTCAACCCGTTCAATATCTGCGGCTGCACCCGCGATGATGCAGAATTTATTATTAATATCTCGATAAATTCTGCAATTTCGGCATATAATTTGTTGAGCACCGGCCGCGACAGGGCGATTCTCGACAACATTCTGTTCCAGGGGCTTTTTGCCGTTTCCGATGCCGTTTTCGCAAAGGAAAAACAGCCGCTGCCGAACGACGGCATTACGACGGCGGCGCACAAAGCCTGATTTTTTCTGCCTGTATATTAGAAAGGACGAACCCGTGAACCCATATGAGGTGCTCGGCGTTTCGGAAACCGCCACCGATGAGCAGGTCCGTTCCGCCTACATTAAATTAGTTAAAAAATATCACCCCGATCGCTATCAGGACAGTGACCTGAAGGATCTTGCAAACGACAAGCTGAAGCAGGTCAACGAGGCGTATGACACAATAACAAACATGCGCAAAAACGGCTCCGCTTCCCAAAACACTTATTCCGGCAGCGGATTCGGAGGTTATTCGGGCAGCAGCTCCCGCACTTCCTCCGGCGGTTATTCCGGAAATTACGGCAGTGGTTATTCCGGCAATTTTTCGGCTGAATTCGCTCGTGTGCGGCAATGCATAAACACAAGTTCTCTGTATGAAGCGCAGGCAATACTGGACGGCATACCGCTGCACAATGCGGAATGGCATTATCTTTATGGTATTGTCTGTTTCCGCGGCGGCGACTACTCCTCCGCCCGCAATTATCTTGACAGAGCCGTTTCGATGGAACCCGGCAATGCGGAGTACCGCCGCGCAAGGGATTCCCTGAACGCACGCAGCACGCGGAGCTACCACACCTATGACAACGGCGATACGGGAGCAACCGTGAACACTGCCTGCAACTGCTGTTCGACTTTGCTTTGTGCGGATTCCTG
>FR879707.1:20119-42169 GCA_000435055.1 Clostridium sp. CAG:138
CGAATTCCTGCTGCGAATGCATGGGCGGAGATCTGATTCCCTGCTGCTGATTTTCTGCTTTTTCAGCCGCTTTTGGGGCTTTGCAATTGCTTTATAAACATGAAAAAAATTTCTGCAACAACAAAACTGACCCTTTCCGCCATGAGCACCGCGCTCAGCGTTGTGTTTCTTTATGCGGCATCCGTCATTCCGACGGCAAAGCTTGCGCTGTGTTTTTTGACATCGCTCATGCCGTGGATACCCCTCAGGGAACGCGGCGGGTTCGTCTACGCCCTTCTGAGCTATGCGGCAACGGGCGCGATATGTTTTTTTCTGATTCCGAACAAGCTGTATTTTGCAGCGTACATCCTGTTTTTCGGCTGCTACGGAATGATTAAGCTCGGCATCGACAGCGTTATCCGCGACAAGCTTGTTGCCTTTGCCGCAAAGCTTATCCTCTGCAACGGCCTTGCTGCACTTGTGATATTCGGCGCAGGCAAGCTGTTCAGTCTTGACATAATCGCTCAGCTGCCGAATTATCCGTTGTACATTATTATTCCTGCGATTGAGATTTTCTTTATCGCATACGAACTTGTTTTCACGCTTTGCGTACGCGTTTTTGATGACAGGCTCCGCAACGTTATCATCACCCGCCGCTGAAGCGTCCGACACCGTTTAAACTTAACCCGCAAAAGGAGAAAAACAATGAAAAAAACCTTCCGCAATGTTATAATTTTTGCACTTGCACTCTGTTTCGTGTCTGCTGTGCTGAGCCTTTGCGCCTGCAAAAAAACTCCGCAGACGATCGAAACCGACTATTGCGCCTATTCCGAGATTCCTGCCGATTACACACCCGAACAGGCTGAGGCGGATGGCTGCCTTGTTGTTTACCAAAGCCAAGGAACAATCAAAAATTCAACCGTCATGACCGACTTTGCAAAAACAACAAAAAAGGGCAGCCCTGCACTTCTGCGCGTTGCAACTTACTATGAAAAAGTTGTCACCGGCGGTGAGCCGGAGCTTGTCGTTGTCGATATTGAATACAAGGACGGCGTTTATCGCACGCATTACGAACAGGTAAACGAGGACGGCACAAAAGAGGCATTTGACGACAAATATAAATATCTTGTTGCCATTGACCGCGTAAGAGGCACTTCAACGCAGGTTTTCAGCTCCGGCTATATGCTCACAAACGATGAGGATGTTACCTATGCCGACTATGCGTCAAGCTTGTCACGCGATCCCTCCGAATGGATCGATGCCTATATCATCTACCTTCTGACCGCAGTTATGTAAGGTTCAACTGAATTAAAAAAACTTTGAAAGGGGTGAATCGAATGCATTTGCAGGAATCCGGTGAAATGTATCTTGAAACCATTCTTGTGCTTTCCCGCAGGTTGAACAAGGTTCGCAGCGTTGACGTTGCGGAAGAAATGGGCTATTCAAAGCCCAGCGTCAGCCGCGCCGTTGGCATATTGAAGAAAAACGGCTATATCATCATGGATGGTTCCGGACATCTTTATCTCACGGATGAAGGGCGTTCGGTCGCCGAAAAAACATTCGAACGTCACCGCGTTTTAACAAAAGTATTCACAAAGCTCGGTGTTTCCGCCGGAATCGCCGCAGAGGATGCCTGCAAAATCGAGCATGTTATTTCCGATGAAACTTTTGAGGCAATTAAACGCTTTGTCGCCGAACACAGCGATTGACTTTTCGCTTTCGGCACCGCGCCCGACAAATAACCCTTCCGCCGAACGTTTGACGGAAGGGTTTTGTTTGCATTTGTTCACTTTGTTTCGGCATAATCCTGTTCCGGCAAAAGCCCTTTCGGTTCAAACTGCCGCAACTCCAACCGATAGGAAAACCCTTTTTCCGTTGGCTTATACGGCACGAATCCAACCGACTCAAAGCAGCGTTTCGAACAGATGTTCCACGAATAAATCTCCTGAACAAAAAGCTCCGAAATGCCGTTCCGCTTCGCCCTTGCCGCAAGAAAGCTTACAACAGCCCTGCCTATGCCGCGCCCGCGATACTCTGCCGCGCCGATCACAATCGGCATATCCTGCACGGAAAACGTAACATCCCCAACAGGGCGAAACTCACCGTTTTCCTTTGCTTCAATAAAATACAGCTCACCGTGAACGTTCAAATAATCATACATCCTGTGCAGTTTTTCCGAAGTATACGGTTCACGAACGCCGTCAACAAGGAACACGAGTTCCGGGTCCGAATACCATTCAAGTGCAAAATCGCATTCGCCCGCGTACCTCCGCAGTCTGAGTTCGGGCGTTATATCAAGAATTCGTTCGTCCGCACCGCTTTGCATCATTTTCAAGCCCTCCTTCTTGGCTTTCTCTGTTTCATTATACATTCGCCGCCCCTCAAAAGCAAGCAAATCGGGCAAACAGCTTTTGCCGCCTGCCCGATTCTTCTTTTGCCCGATGTTTTATTCAATCGAACATGCCCGTGTCGGTTTATTACCCTTATCCGAAAAATCGACAATCATATTCGAATTATTTGCACCAATCGGAATTGATTGAACCCGTTGGCCTTCGCTGTCCAAAAACATCAGGACAACGCCTGTATATGTGATTTCCGATGCATCGGCAATCTCCTGAGCGATCGGCCGGAACTCGGCAATGATGTTTTCCGTATCCGGAGCAAACCTCTGCTGAAACTCAGGATCGGATATTTTCTCGTCAAATCTGAACTCGATCACAAGAGCCGAATCGTCAACATAGCAGGCGGAGCATTGGGCGCCGCTGAAATAGTTTTTGTATTTTTCAATGATTTTTTCGCCGTTTTCCCTGCAATACTTATCGAGATGCGATTTCAGCACCTCTTGTTCGCTCGGGAACTGTTTTTCACAGCCGAAAGCAAAAACCGCAGCAAGAACCATCAAAACCGCCGCCGCAATGCAAAGCAGCCTCTTTTTCATCATGAACCTCCCAATATCAACATATTTGTGTTGTCACATTTGATATTATACCGAAAACATTTACATCCGTCAAGCCTTATTGAGCGTAAATTTTTCATTAATTTACCGTTTCGGAAAAAAGCTGCAAATTTGCACTTGTTTGTGAATATAAAAAAGGGTATAATGCAGACTGGGCGATGCGCAGTGCGCAGCAGCAAAAACAAAAAACAAAGGAGCATCTATGGGTCTTTTGGAAATCGCACGCGATTTTGCCGTCGCGAACTGGGACAACGCCATTATGTGGGTTATCGGCGGGATCCTTATTTATCTTGCAATCAAAAAGGATATGGAACCCACTCTTCTTTTGCCGATGGGATTCGGCGCGATCATCGTGAACCTGCCGGGTTCCGCAATTGCGGCGGACGGCGGAATCATCCGCATTCTTTACGACTGCGGCATTGCAAACGAATTTTTCCCGCTGGTGCTTTTCATCGGCATCGGTGCAATGATCGACTTCGGCCCCGTGCTGACCAACCCGAAACTTATGCTTTTCGGTGCGGCGGCGCAATTCGGCATATTTTTCACGCTCTGCATGGCAACCCTCTGCGGGTTCGGTCCGATGGAATCCGCTTCCATTGCGATAATCGGCGCGGCGGACGGCCCGACAAGCATTGTTGTTGCAAACCACCTCGGCATCAGCGCAAACAACCCGGGGCTTTTCAGTGCGATCGTTGTTGCGGCATATTCCTATATGGCCCTTGTTCCGATTATACAGCGACCCGTAATAAAGCTTATCACAACCAAGCACGAGCGGCTTATCCGCATGGAATACGAACAGCGGGATGTTTCAAAGCTGACCCGAATTCTGTTCCCGATCGTTATCACATTTGTGGTCGGCATCGTTGCGCCGGGCGGTCTGCCGCTCATTGCCTGCCTGATGTTCGGAAATCTGCTTCGCGAATGCGGCGTTCTGAATACACTTTCCGAAACGGCACAGAAGGTGCTTGCGAACCTTATCACTCTCTTCCTCGGGCTTTCCATTGCAGCCACGATGAGCGCGGACAAATTCCTGCGTCCGCAGACGCTGCTTGTTCTGGGGCTTGGCCTTGTTGCGTTCGTGTTTGACACGGTCGGCGGCGTTTTCTTTGCAAAATTCATCAATCTGTTTGCAAAGAAAAAGATAAATCCCATGATCGGTGCGGCGGGCATTTCCGCTTTTCCGATGTCTGCAAGGGTCGTTCACAAGCTTGGGCAGGAAGAGGATAATCAGAATTTTCTGCTTATGCACGCTGTCGGCGCAAACGTTTCCGGTCAGATTGCGTCCGTCATTGCCGGCGGCTTGATTCTCAGCATCTTCGGTTCCATGCTCGGTTGACGGAAAGGAGCGAATATTATGACGTTATTCAGCACAAATTCACTCGTTATGAACGGATTCTTCGATTTCAGCAAGGATGATTTCGGCTTTGTCGATTCGCTTAAGGTCATGCTGCTCGGGCTTATCATCATCTTTATTGTTACGGGCGTTTTGATTCTTTGCGTTGCCGCACTCAACAAAATGAGCGCAGGGAGCAAGCGTTCCGCAGACAAAAGGAACGCGGGAAAGAATAAGTAAATTATATTTCCTGTTATTCTTGCAGCATACATCAATTCAATCGGAATAATCTCCCCTTGTTCATGCGAAAAACTCCGCCGTTTATGCGGAGTTTTCATTTTGTTTTTATAATTGCTTTAATAATCTCGGTTTTAATTCGGTGCGGTTTCGCGGCAGGTTCAGCCCGGTGCCGCCCCAATTTCGGCGGATTTAACCGAAACCTCTGCAATCCTGCCAATCCGCGCTCCGTTATGCAAACTCGAAAACGAGGCAGCCGCGCCGCCCCGTTTTCGAAAGGAGTCATCTGATTATGCAAAAAAAGCACGGAACCCCGCCTCTTTTATCAGCCTTTTGCTTCATCACCGTTTTCGGAGGAGCTCCGGGCCGCACTCGAACCGCGCGACCCGAAAAAACCTCCGTTTTGGGGTTGAATAATGTCGATTTCGGTGATACAATCAATATAGGGTATAACGTAACGTTACAGTCAAGCCCTTTCAAAAAATTTTTTGGACGCGCAATGTTTTCATGCCGAAAACATTCAGCCGCGGAAGGAGCCGCCGTGACAACAAAGGAATTTGCAAAGCTCTGCGGAGTTGAAAAGCGGACGCTGTTCTTTTATGATGAAATCGATTTGCTCAAGCCTGCGCGCATACTGCCCAACGGCTACCGTGAATACGATTTTTCGCAATTGCCGCGCATGGAATCCATCCGCCTGCTGCAATCGGCGGGGCTGAATCTTCGTGAAATCAAATCCATGCTGCTCTGCGAAAGCGGACATAATATCGACATTGTAAACGACTGCCGTCAGCGCGTCATGCAGCAAATGGCGGATATGCAGGCGGGACTTTGCTATATTGAGCGGAGAATTGCCCTGCGCAAAAGTTATCTTGAGCACGCGCCCGGCGAGATTTTTACGGAAAATGCGCCCGCACTGCCAATCTCCGCAATAAACGCCGATGATGCCGGCAGCAATCATTCCCTCGGCATAAGCTACTTCTCCCTCGGTCATTATCTCGGGGTTGAAGAGGATGCCGAAGCCCTTCATCCGCGCCGTTTTTTTAAGCATTGCCGTTCGGAAACCGCCAATGAGTTCCTTCCCGCCGGGCAATATGCCTGCATGTTCCTGCACGAGGCGGACAATGAGCAGATTTTTTATATCTCGCCGTGGGTAAAACGCTTTGTTGAGCTTGCAGAAGCAAAGGGTCTTTCCGTTGAACGCACGGTCTATGTTGAAGATTTGCCCGCGTGGCTGATTGACGAGCCCCGCAGCATGATTCTGCGTTTTGCGGCACGCATTGCGTCTTAGTCTGCAAATATATCTTTGCGCGTAATATTTAATTTAAAGTATTTTATAAGATGAGGTTATAATCATGAAATCCGAATTCAAAAAGATTGCAATTATCTGTGCGAGCGAGCGTGAGCTTGCTCCGTTTCTTCCGTTGATTGAAAACCCGACAATTTCCGAACGGGCAATGCTGCGCATTCACGAGGGCAGGCTGAACGGGTTTGAAGTCGCGGCGGTTTATTGCGGCGTTTGCAAAGTTAATGCCGCCGCAGCCGCACAAATTATGATAGACTGTTACGGTGCGGACACCGTCATCAGTGCGGGAGCCTCCGGCGGAATGGCGGAAGAGCTTCAACTGTTCGACACTGTTGTTGCAGCCGAAGCCTGCTATCACGATGTTCACGAACGTATTTTGACCGATTATCACCCGTTTATGAAAACACAGTTCTTCCCCGCCTCTTCGGAGCTTGTTTCGGCAGCTAAAGCCGCAGCAAAACCCCTTGCCGAACGCGGACAGCGAATATTTTTCGGGCGTACCGCAACAGGTGAAGCGTTCATTGCCGACGAGGGACGTGCGGATATTAATTCCCGCCTTGCACCGCTTGCGGTTGATATGGAATCCGCTGCGATTGCTCATGTCTGCTATTTGAACGGCGTTCGCTTCATCGCGGTGCGCTGCATCACAGACACTGCAAAACACAGCGGAGTCGGCACATTTGAAGAAAACTGTTCCCGTGCTTCCGAAATTGCAAAGGATTTTGTTTGCGCAATGCTTAATGAGCTGTAATCAAAAGCTTTAGGCCGCACTGGATTCGGAAAAGAGCCTGCTTTTTCGGCAGGCTCTTTAGTCTATGGTGTAGGAGGCATGAAGAAATATACTTTAAAATCAGTTTTTCTCTCTGACTGAGCCGGTGTTCGTTGTGTTCGGTTCGGAACTCGGCTCATCGCTCACCGTCGGCTCATCGCTCACCGTCGGTTCATCGCTCACCGTCGGCTCATCGCTCATCGTCGGTGTGTTCGGAGCCGCTGTATTTTTTTGTCCGTTCGGATCGTTCGGAATCGCTGCATCCGCACCGCCCGCCTCGGCGCTGCAAATTATCATCGCCTGCGCCTCGTTTTTTTCGTTCAATCGAACTGTCACAATGCTGCCGACCGCAAGTTTGTCCGCCGAAACGAATCCCGTGCCGCTCGCAATATATGCACCCTCTGCAACGGTGAATACAATCGCCGCTTCACCGTTTTCGGTGAAACTTATTTTGCTGCCGCCCGAGTTCATGCCCGAACCGGGATTCCCTTCCGGAGGATTGCCTTCCGGAGGATTGCCTTCACTCTGTTTGCCCGTATCGTTCCTATCGTTTGTATTTGTATCTTTTGCGCCGCTGTCGGCCGGTTCGGCGCCGTCATTATCCGAAATTTTACTGTTGTTGTTCGGTGCGGCCGGAGCCGAACCGTCACGGCGGGATCCGTTATTCATTCCGCCGGGAAATTGATTTTCGATGCTTTCGATCGTCCCCGGCTGCAAAGTGTACTTTCCGTCGGCAATAACGGTGATAATTCCCGAAACCGTCTTTTCCTCGGTTGATTTTGAGCCGCAGCCCGCAAAGCAAAGCATTGAAACCGCCGCAATCACCGCCGCCGTGAAAATGCACAGCACCCGCCGTCCGTGTTTTTTGTGTTCCTTTACCATTCGGTTCATCCTTTCCGTTTCCGTTATTCCTGCGGAAAAGCCCGTTTCGATGCAAAAGCCGCTCTTCTCCGTCTCTGTTAATATTATATTGGTTATTTACAGCATTCGCAAGGCTTAATTTTGTCTATTTCCGCACGAATTGAATTTATCTTGCGGCATTGCCTCATTCTATATGGAAACAGCCTTGATTTTGCTGTATAATGTTTCAAATAAGGCACAATTCCGCCGCGCAGACGGATGCAGCCGCATTGTGCCGTCGGGATGCACCGCCTCCCGCAAAAGCTGAATGCAAAGGTGGAAGTGAAAATGAAGAAACTTTTGATATACATGAAAAAATACCGAAAGGAATGCATTCTGGCTCCGCTTTTCAAGCTTTTGGAAGCAACATTTGAGCTTTTTGTGCCGCTCATCGTTGCTGCAATTATTGACAACGGCATTGACGGCAAAAGCAAAAGCTTCATTATTAATATGGGGCTTTTGCTTCTGGCACTTGCGGCGGTCGGCCTGCTCTGTTCCGTAACGGCACAATTTTTCGCGGCAAAGGCTGCAATCGGCTTCTGCACCGACCTTCGCGCCGCTCTGCTGAAAAAAATCCAAAGTTTTTCCTACACCGCTCTTGATACTCTCGGCGTTTCCGGACTGATAACGCGCATGACAAGCGATATCAATCAGATTCAAACGGGCGTCAACCTTTCTCTGCGCCTGCTTCTGCGCTCCCCGTTTGTTGTTTTCGGTGCAATGATAATGGCGTTCACAATCGACACACGCTGCGCACTCATTTTTGCGGGCGTTATAGTGCTGCTTTGCGCCGTTGTTTTTTCGATCATGCTGGCATCCATCCCGAAATACCGAAAAGTTCAGGCGGAGTTGGACAGCGTGACCGGCACCGTGCGCGAAAACCTTGTGGGCGTTCGTGTTCTGCGTGCCTTTTGCCGCGAGGAAGAGCAGATTCGGACGTTTGACAGGCGAAGCGAAAAGCTTCTCGGCCTTCAAATCAACGCTGGCAAACTCTCCGCGCTGATGAACCCGCTCACACTGATAATTATTAATGCCGCTGTTATAATTCTTTTGCAAAGCGGTGCAATTCGAGTTAATTCCGGCTCTCTGACTCAGGGGCAGGTCGTTGCGCTGTATAATCTTATGGCACAAATTCTTGTTGAACTGATAAAAATGGCCAATTTGTTCATAACCATCACAAAATCCCTCGCCTGTGCTGACAGAGTTGCGGCAGTCATGCAGCTTGACAGCGGCGCACACGGCGGCAATAAGCTGCCTGCGAACGGTTCGCCCTGCGGAAGTGTGGAATTTAAAAACGTATCGTTCGAATACAAAAACGCCGGAGCGGAAGCTCTGTTCGACATAAGCTTTTTTGCAAAACCCGGGCAGACCGTGGGCGTTATCGGCGGCACCGGCAGCGGAAAAAGCACGCTTGTGAACCTTGTTCCGAATTTTTACAGCGCAACAAAGGGGCAGGTGCTTATTGACGGCGTGAATGCGGATGAATACGACCGCGCCACACTGCTCTCCGCAGTTTCCGTTGTTCCTCAAAAAGCAGTGCTTTTCGAAGGCACGATCCGCAGCAACCTTTTAATGGGCAACCCGAATGCCTCCGAAGCGGAGCTTTTTTCGGCACTTGAAACCGCTCAGGCGGCGGAAATCGTCCGCACAAAGCCGAACGGCATTGATGAACCCGTTTTGCGCGGCGGCAGCAATTTTTCCGGCGGGCAAAAACAAAGGCTGTCCATTGCGCGCGCCCTTGTTCACGGCGGAAGAATTTTGATTCTTGACGACAGTGCTTCCGCTCTGGACTTTGCGACGGATGCAAAACTCCGCGCCGCAATTCGAAAGCTTTCCCCCGCGCCGACGACCTTCATAGTGTCCCAACGCGCGGCCTCGGTCATGTTTGCGGATTTCATAATCGTTCTTGATGAAGGGCGCGCCGTCGGACAGGGCACGCATGAAGAGCTTTTGCGCAATTGCGCTGTTTATCGCGAGATTTATGCCTCTCAGTTCCCGGACGAAGCGGCAAAGCTTAGCATTCCGAACAACACACCCGAAGGAGATGCGGCAAAATGAGCAAAAACGGTTTAAACAAAAAAGGAAAATCTGCTCACTCAGAAGAATTACGTTTTACACTCGATTCAGCGGGACGCGGCACCGCTGCGGAGCTTTTGCGCCGGCTGAAACCTTATCGTTTTAAATTCGCGCTTTCACTCGGGCTTTCGCTCGTGTATGTGTTTTTAACGCTTCTGATCCCCGTTCTCGCCGGAAAAATTATTGACTGCATCATCGGCGCGGGAAGGGTTGACTTTGCCGAGATCTCACCGTTTTTGCTGAAACTCGGTGCAGCTGCGGCGGGAGCTGCACTTTCTCAATGGCTTGTGAGCCTTTGCAACAACAGCATAACCTACGGCTGCGTTCGCAATATCCGTGCAGAAGCATTCCGCCGCATTCAAAAACTGCCCCTCGCCTATTTCGATTCGCACCCGGCGGGCGAAACCGTGAGCCGTATGCTCAGCGATGCCGATCAGCTTGCGGACGGGCTTTTGATGGGCTTTTCCCAATTGTTCACGGGGATTATGACCATTATCGGCACACTCGTGTTCATGCTCACCGTCAACCCGCTGATAACCCTTGTTGTTGTTGCCGTGACGCCGCTTTCGCTTGCGGTCGCAAGCTTTATTTCCAAGCGAACCTACTCCATGTTCCGCAAACAAAGCGAGACCCGTGGGGAGCAAACTGCGCTGATCGATGAATTTATCGGCGAACAAAAGCTCATCCGTGCATTTTCATACGAAGCCCGCGCCGAAGAACGCTTTAATACAGTTAACGAGAAGCTGCAAAAGTTTTCCCTCCGCGCCGTATTCTTTTCCTCTCTCACAAATCCGTGTACGCGCTTTGTGAATGCCGTTATCTATGCAGGGGTTGCCGTTTCCGGCGCATTCTCCGTGCTTGCGGGCGGGCTGACCGTCGGCGGACTTTCCGCTTTTTTGAGCTATGCCAACCAATACACAAAGCCGTTCAACGAAATTTCCGGAGTTATTACGGAATTGCAGGGCGCGTTTGCCTGTGCGGCGCGGCTGTTTGAGCTTATCAACACCCCTGCGGAAGTCGATGCCGCCGCTGCGCCGAACCCTGCTCAACGCAATGAAAAGGCTGAAAGCACCGGCAATATCAGCTTCCGCAATGTTTGTTTTTCCTACACGCCCGGCACGGAGCTGATCCGCGATTTTTCGCTTGAGGTAAAAAGCGGAATGCGCGTTGCAATCGTCGGCCCGACGGGCTGCGGCAAAACGACGCTTATTAACCTGCTCATGCGTTTCTATGACGTTAACTCAGGTGAAATTCTTATTGACGGAGTGGAAACTCGTTCCATGCCCCGCCATGAGCTGCGCAAAAAATTCGGCATGGTTCTTCAGGAAACATGGCTTCAGGCGGGAACCGTTCGGCAAAACATCGCAATGGGCAGGCCGCAGGCAGCGGAAAACGAAATCATCGCCGCCGCAAAGGCCTGTCACGCGCACGGGTTCATAATGCGTCTTCCGAAAGGTTACGACACCGTACTTGACGAAGCGGGCGGCAGCCTTTCCCAAGGGCAAAAGCAGCTCCTCTGCATTGCGCGCGTTATGCTTTTGAATCCCCCGATGCTGATTCTTGACGAGGCTACCTCTTCCATTGATACGCGCACGGAGCTTCTCGTTCAGGATGCTTTTGCAAAGCTTATGCACGGCCGAACAAGCTTTATCGTTGCGCACAGGCTTTCAACCGTTCGTGAGGCGGATATTATCCTTGTTATGCGCAGCGGACGCATAGTTGAAAGCGGAACTCATGATGAATTGCTCCGCGCCGACGGTTTTTATAAAAAACTTTACGAGAGTCAGTTTGCCCGCTGAAAATGATTGTTCCGCTTTTTTGCTTTTGATATTTTCGCCGCAGGCAGAATCATGTCTGCGGTGATTTTTCTTTTTGGCGTTTTAATATCCGTTGAAATATCTCTGTTGTGCAGTTGATATATTTTATTAATGCCTTGTTTTTTGTTGTCAAATATCGGGTATATGTGTTATACTGGGAAGGAGCAAGGACAGCGCATTTGATTTTCTCCGCGTAATTTCGTGTTTACCGCCGAACAATCTTTCAGTTGTCCGCTCACGGCATTGTTTTTCCCCCGCTCGACGATTTCATGACAGGAGGTTAAATCTTATGAAATCAAAACGCAAATTTCTCATTTCAGCCCTTGCCGTTGTGCTTACGGCGGCATTGGCAGTCGGCGTGTTCTTCTTTTACAAGGCCTTTAAAAAGCGCATAGACCCGGAAGAGCAAATGATTCACAACACGCAGGAGCGCATTGAATATGCGCAGTCATGTTACAAAGAATTCAGCAAAAACCCGAACAAGACCTATACCGTTCTTGTCTCGCTCGACAGTGTTACAACGGAGGAGTTTACGCAGCTCTTCACCGGCTGCGGCGGCTTCACCCAGGTATACGACTGTATAACCGAAGGCGTTGACGACCCGATGTACGGCGGTTATCTCGACTGTGAAGGCAAAACAGCGGCGCAGCTTGCCGCCGAGTGTTATGCGGACACTTACGACAGCATCTGTTCCGAGTTGGACAGTTATGATCAACAGGCTGCGGAAATTCGGGAGTCTTATATGTATGATGAGACTGTCGAGCCTTTTGTTACGCAGCCCCCTGTTGACACATTCGGCAAGGATATAGACACATCCGATATTAAAGTCCCCGGAAGCTCCTACAGCAACGATGACACAGACTTCCAGCTGGCAGAAGACTTGGCTGACTTGCAGGAATCCCATGATAACTTTGTCATGTTGAAACAAGCAATGGAGCAAGGCAGATATCGCATATACGGAGTTAAACTGACGCTGACAGGTGCGCAGGCTCAGGCACTGCTTCAATCGAACAAAGTCCGTTTGGTCGAGAAGCTGACGATTTTTCCTGAAAGCAGCCTCTCTCCGTTGGATCCCTCCGAGGAGAATTGGGATTAAGAATATGACTTTTCATACTTTTGCGGCAATCTATTGTTTATTGTCGTTCGCACGCAATTGCACTTTAACTTTATCTATAGTGCGGCAGTCTGTTTGCGTCTAATGTGAAGCCAAAGTGTCCGAATCGCCGCAGGCAAAATCATGTCTGCGGCGATTTTTTGAAGCACTTCTTCAATCGGCCTTTGCCGGCAAAACAACGGTTCCTTTGCATTCATAAAGAATCGAAATAATCAAAGCGGCTCATCCCGTTTGCATTTCGCAATGTGTCGGGGCGAGCCGCTTTTTATGTTTTTTTTCGGATTTTGCTGCTAAGGCTTATTTTGCCTGTTTTGCCCTGCGAACCGCAAGAATTCTCTGCATTTCGTTATAAACGATCATATAGCCCTCGTCAACGCCCATGCCGGGTTTTGCAAGGATCTGAACGGGCTGGGTTGCCATTGCGCACTGGGTGCAAACCTGTGCGGAACGGTCGGTTTCGTTGCAGGTGCCGCCCTGGTATGCGCCGATGCCCTTTTCTTTGCAGTAAAGAACAGCCTCGATCGTGTTGTTGATGCCGCCGAGATCGGGAGTTTTTATCTGAACCATGTGACCCGCTTTGTTGTCGGCAAAGTACTTGATGTCCTCAAGAGTGTTGCACCATTCGTCCGCAACGATCTCAACGTTGATTCCGCGATCGTCAAGTTCTTTGGTGATTGCTGCAAGCGCGCGCATCTGCTTTTCGCGGTCTTCAACATCCATGGGGCCTTCAATGCGGAGATGGAAGGGCTTTGCGGCTTCTTCAAGGCGCGCCATGTAATCGGCCATTGCCTTGTAGTTATCGTTGCCGAATGCAGCACCGATTGTGCCGTATACGTCAATGTGGAAAATCGGGTTGTAATTTTCATCCGTGCGGAGCTGAAGCACGCGGTCACGCAGCCATGCAACATACTGTTCGAGCAGTTCGCCGTGTTCGCCGAGCTTGGTCTTAACGTTGTTGATAAGCGCATGGGGCAGAATCTGTGCGCCCTTGATAATCATTTTATCCGCATTGGTGTAGCGATCGTCACCGGACTGGGTGAAAATATCAATGGGCTTGTCGGAAATGGTGCAGCCGTATTCGTCCGCAACAACTTCGCACATCATTCTGCCGGTGGACCTTGCAACAGCGTCAAGAATCGCCTGAGTCATGCCGTAGCGAATTGCGGTGTGCAGACGTTTGCCGTCAACATGGATGGATTCGACCATTTCGGAAAGTGCGCGGAAATTGTCCGCCTCTTTGCCGATGAGTTCGGGCTTGATATAGTTTTCGATAACGGGAATGAAGTCCTTTGCAAGGAAGAGGGGATCGCGTCCGCCGCAGCCGCTGTACTGAACGGCAGCGCAGTCGCCGTATGCAATCTGGCCGTCCTCAAGAACGAGCATCACGGAGATGGACTCACCGGGCTGACGAACGGAGGTAAAGCCGGGGGTTTTGGGTTCGCCAACGTATGCGGCGCCGTCGCTTTTTGCGCCCGCCTTAATGGCGCGCTGATCGTCAAAATAGAAGCCTGTTCTGCCTGCGGAGCAGATAACATCGATAATTTTCATAAAAGTATCCTTTCAGTTCTTCAAAATTTTATTTCAAAAATGAAATTTAAGTATTCGGGCGGCACGAAAGCATTCCGCGCCGCCGTGCATTTTCAGCCGAAGCCGATTTGCGTTCGTTTATCTGCGGAGAGCCTGCGGCCTTCCGACAAGACGGCCCTTGCTGATCGCGTAAACATCGTCAATGACCATTTGGAAGGTTGCATTGCGCTTTTCGGCCTTTGCGCGTTCTTCGATCTTTGCGCGGTGGAACGCCTTGATATCATCGGTGAAGGGCAGCGCACCCATGTCGAGAATGCGGATCGCACCGTCGTTATCGCGTGCGGGAAGCATTTTGCCCGCATTGTAGCGGGAAGGCGCAAACGGAATATCAAGAACGCCCGCAAGCACAGCGCGAACGGAACCTATCGCGATGTCGCCTTCGCCCAGTTCGAAGCACTTATCGACAATGCAGCGCGTCTCTCTGCGGATAATATCTTTTTCTTCCTCAAGGTTGGCTGCGGTGCAAACCTGGTCGGAAAGCATGCTGATGACCTGCTTTGTGCAGCGCAGACCCTGTGCGTTTGCTTCCATTGTGGGAACGCCCGCCGCTTCATGCGGAGTTTTGACAATGACCTTTGTTGCCTTTGAGAGTGCAGCGGTTGCACTGCCCCAGGAAATAACGCCGAATGCCTTCGCTTCGTCCTGCGGGAAACCGCCCATCCACTGATGGAAAACCGTGGTTATGATAACATCATCATAGCCGTATTTATGCATGTATTCGTTTGTCAGCTCTTCAAGGGTGCGGATCGCCGCAACATCCTGAACAAGGTTGCCGCATTGGCCGTAGCCGACGGTGATATTGCGAACTCCCTGCTCTGCTGCAAGCAAAGCCTCAATAATCGCAACCGCATGGGATACGCAGGGCGGAACAAGAGTTCCCGTAAGCGGACCGTAGGGTTCACGGTTGATGGAAACACCCGCTTCTTCGTAGATGCCCGTAAGCCTGTCAACATACTGCCAATCGCGAATCGTCTCCTCCATCGGGACGCTCTTTGCATAGGGCAGGTTATAGGAAATTCCGCCGCCTTCATAGCTTGTGAAACCGCCCGCATAGGCAATTTCGGTCAAAAGGCGCGCATCGGGTGTGCCGTGGCGCACCTGAATGGGAGTGTTCAATGCTTCAATGAGCATACGGCAGCCCGCGACGCCGTGATTGACGGCGGGAAAGCCGTTAAGCAGGGAACGGCCGAGCCGCTGGGACTCCTTTATGCCGTTTTCGGCTTCTTCATAGCGGTTCTGACGGGTGTAGCTGTCAATGGTTGTCGGAAGCAGATCGGCTTCGCCGTTATCCTGAAGATAAGTCAACAGCTTGATATGTTCGGGAATCAGCGCAACGCCCGCACGCGGCTGAATCAAAGTGATACCCTTTTCCTTTGCTTCAACAAGTTTTTTTGAAAAAACTTTGTGAGCGGGCATGGCCTTGTGGTATTCGATGGCTTCTTTAAGATCAACTTCCCTGCCGGTCGGCCACTGCTTGAGCACGTCGGCACGGATCGCGTTGAATTCGTCATCGGGAATGCGCTTGTTTTTGATATTGGGGTTGTTCATTGTTTAAATGCTCCTCTTTTATTGGGAAATCGCCTGAAGGCAGGTTCGGCACCGAACCTGTTTCCGTCAGGCTCTGCATAGTTCTTGTTTCATTATGCTCAACGCCTGTTCCGGATATTTTTCGGAAAGCAGACCCATTGCGGCGATAATATATTTTCTGTCGACAAGCACATCCGCCATGAGCGGCCTCAGCGATGTCGGATCCTTTTGGTCATAGAGCGCAAATGACGCGATCTTTGCCGTGTTTGTTGTGTGAATCAGTGAACCGCCCGTGACAACGAGCTTATGCACTTTACGCAGATCCTTGCCGGTTTGAACATAGGTCGTGCCCATCATTGAATACGCTTCTTCGATGCGGCCCGCATGTCTTGTCACCGCCGTGCGCACCGCCATGCATGCAAGAGCTTCGTCCAACCGTTCGGTTTCATCGTCCGTCGGCAAAAGATCTGTGTTTGCGGCAAACATACTGATGATTTCCTCCGCACGCGCCTCGCTCATGCCTGCAAGCTCTGCAATCGTTTTTATTCCCGCCGCATCCACAATTCCGCGAATGCTGTATCTCATGCCGATATCGCCCTCAACCGTGCGCTTGATATACGGCTCGGGCAAACCCTTGAGCATGGTTCGCGGGTCGGTCGGCATTCCGTTATGGTTCGCGGGTCGGTTGGCATTCCGTTTGCAACGGAATAAACATCCGTTGTTGCGCCGCCGACATCAACGGCAACAAGTTCCCCAAGCCCGCGGGAATTATCCGTTCCCTCCGCAAGCAGCTTCATTGCCGCCATAACTGCGGAAGGCGTCGGCATCATAATGCCGGAAATAAGTTCGCTCGCCTTGGTAAGTCCCTTTGCCTGCACGATTCTTTTAAGGAAAACTTCGCGAATCTCTTTCTGGGTCGGTTCAATGTTAAGCGTGCCGAATTTCGGCATAACATTTTCGCAAATATGCACTTCGCGCCCGTCAAGAATGCGCTCGCACTGCCGCACGGCATTTCGGTTGCCCGCAATTATGACGGGAAAATCTCCGCCAATATCCGCAAGCACGTGCGCATTGTGCAGAATGCAGTCGGTATTGCCGCCGTCCGTGCCGCCGACAAGCAGGAAAATATCCGGATTTATCGCCTTTATCTCATCCGCATCATCCTCATTGAGCTTGAAGGCGTAGGTCTTCAGCACCTTTGCGCCCGCACCGAGGCTTGCACACTTTGCGGCTTCCGCCGTCAGTTCCGGAACGAGCCCGCTTGCAAGCATACGAAGACCGCCCGCCGCGCTGCTGGCGGCGTAGCGTTCGCAAAAATCAAGTTTTCCGGTCACTTTTTCAAGCTTTGAAAGCGCGTCGGAAAGTCCGTTGTTAATGTCCGACTGAACGGTCGTGTAGGCATTTGCCGTGCCACGCAGCATGCCGTGGTNNNATTCCCCGTCCCCAACAGCCTGCCTTCGTCAACATCCGCCGCGGTGACCTTTGTGTATGTGCTCCCGAAATCGATCAAAAGAACAGGTTTCATGTTTTTTCCCCGCTTTGCAATCGTAATCAGTAAACAATCAGAGCCGCAGGTTATTCCTCAACATGCAGGTCCTGTTTCAATGCCTCGATATCAACTTCCGGCGGGGTTCCCGGCGGGAAGGAGCGATCGAAGCCCATCTCTTTAAAACGCTTTTCAACCTCGTCAAACGGCTGTTTGCCGATAACGATATTGCCGCCCACATAGAGCAGTATGTTTTCCAAACCTGCCTCGTCGCATTTTTCACGCATACCGCGGCAATCCAGCTCACCCTGACCATAGAGTGAGGAGATGACGATTGCATCGGCGTTCGTTTCAATTGCGGCGTTGATGAATTCTTCCTGAGAAACCATAACGCCGAGATTGACAACATTGAAACCCGCATCGGTGAATGCATGATACAGGATCTTGTTGCCGACCGCGTGAACATCGGCGCCGATAACGCCGATAACAAGAGTCTTTTTATCCATCACTGTGACCTCTCATTATTATGATAAAGTGTCCTTACATAACCCAAGCACACAAAGAAACATTGTGTGCCGCATTTTACAGTCGTATAATACATTTTTAAGCGCAAATAGTCAAGTGCATATGCACTGCAAACCCCAATATATTTGATTTAACATTAATAAAACGACTCAACGGACGAGTTAACATAAAGCGCGGCGGGAAATTTTATTCCTGCCGCGCCGTTCGCTTTAGTGCAAAATGTTATTCTTCTTCGGATTTATTATGCCTCCGTCTTGCCCTCCGTGTTCTGCGGTTTTATGCACGGCGGCTGTTCACCGTTAAGTGCCGCTCTCAGAGCCAGCAGAGCATCGAAAACGTCAACCGCCCCATCGCCGTTAAGATCCGCACGTGCAGCCTGTTCATCGGTGAGGCCCTCCGTTCCTATTGCATAGCGCATAAGCATAAGCGCGTCGTCAATTCCAATCGTGCCGTCGCCGTTAATATCGCCGATAAAGGGGGCTTCGGGTTCGAAAACCGCGTGAATAACCGTGTCCTCCTCAACGGTGATTATCTCATCCGTGACAAGCTCCCCGTTGATGAACCAACCCACAAATACCATGCCCTCATGGGTCGGAACGGGTATTTCGCTGACTTCCAAGCTGAATCCGACACTGACAGGGGTATCAAGCAGCGTTTCTCCCGTGTAATCGTCAATCACCGTCAAATTGCACGTGCGCGGAGCGTAAACCGCCGCAAAAACCATGAGCCGGGTAATCGTTACGGTTTCTTCGGTTATTATGCGTCCGTTGCAATCCCAGCCTGCGAACTCCATTCCCTCGTGAACGGGCGGCGCGGGAAAATCGCTGACTCTCAGCACCGTGCCGTACTCAACATCCTCCATGGTCACAAAAAAGCTGTCTGCCATGGTATCATAGAATCTCACGGTAAAAGTCTCTTTCCTCAATACCGCCGTAATGACCATATCCTCGTTTACGATAACGGTCCCCGACTCCATCAGTTCGCCGTTTACAAGCCAGCCCACAAACACCATTCCCTCACGATAGGGCGGCATGGGCAGATCCGCGAGGTCAACTTCCGTTCCGGTTCGAACTTCGTAAGTCTCATATGTTTCGCCGGTATCGCTGTCAACAAGCGTGATCGTATGCGTTTCGAACCCGCTGTAAACCGCTGTAACCGTCATGTCCCCCAACACTCTGAGATAGGAGCCTTCAAACAGGGTCCCTTCAACATACCAGCCGACAAAGTCCGCATTCTCATGAACGGGCGGAACGGGGAATTCGTCCCTGTAAAGGCCGTTGTCATAGAGCACGGTTACGGATTGCAGCGTTTCACCGGTGTAACCGTCAACGAACGTGACCGTATAAGGGTGCTGCTCATAGGTAGCGTAGATTATAACGTTTGACACGACCGTAACTTCGTCAAGAAACTCGCCGTAGCCGTACCATCCCTTAAAATCATAGCCTTCATGTTCAATGTGTTCGGGGAAATCTTCCGCCTTGATCACTGTTCCGTAAGGCACAGTATCGGTACGAAGAATGACGTCGGTGTGATTATCCCAGAACTTGACCGTGTACATTTTCGCTTCATAAGCCGCATAGCAGCTTGTATTTTCCGTAACATTGATGCTTCCCGAAACGGCGCTTCCGTCCGCATACTGCCATTCGGCAAAATTGTATCCGACTGCATCGGGAGCTTTCGGAAATTCGGACAAGGGAATTTCCGTGCCGTATTCTGCGGTGCGTGTTCCGATGAGTTCGCCGGTGAGTCCCGAATAAAAGCTTACCGTGTAGACTTCGTTGCTGTATTCTGCGCGGAAAGTCGTATCACCCGTAAGATAGTAACTGCTGCCGAAAAATTCGGAACCGTTAACCGACCAATATTCAAACGTTTTGCCCTCATGCTCCGGCGGCTCGGGAAAAGCCTCTGCCATAACGGTATCTCCGATGGGCATATTCAGAGTTTTCAGCACCTGTTCCGTCGCGCCGTCCACCCATTGCACGGTGCAGGTCGGAACGGTGTACGAAGCAATTATATTTGTGTTGGCTGTTATTGTCAGGCTTCCGGTAACGGTCTCTCCGTTCGGACCCCTCCAATGAGAAAAGTTTTTCCCCGGAATCGTCGGCGGCGTCGGGAAGTCGCTGAGATTCAGCACCGTGTTCTTTGTTACCGTAAAGGATTCAAACGCCGCAGTCTGTCCCTCAACAATGAAGTTCACCGTGTAAAGCGGAGGGAAGTACCAGTTCCTGTTGCCCGCAAGTACGGGATGGGTGTATATACCCTCATCCTCATAATAATAAGGATCGTATTCACCGCGGCGGCTCTTCGCATAGTCAAGTGCCTGCCCGATATTGTAGCATTCGGACACGCCCAATCCGCGCATGGAGTTCAAAATATCTTGGAAGATGTAAACATCATATGCAACGGTCACGGTTTCATCATAACCCAAAGCAACGGATGCACCGTGTGAAGTGAAATAGTTCAGCAGATTGCCGTCCTTGCCGCCGCTGCATGTTGCAAGGTGAACATAGCTGCCCGGCATGGTTGCGGTTGCATAGTGATTCAGATAGAGATAATTCACGGCAATGCCGCCGCCGGCAAGTTCCACAACCCAACCGTTGCTGTAATCGCTTGCCGTGACACCGTTTTCATTGTGAATCGCAATATAGCTCAACCCGTCATATTCCAAACCGTGCGAGTCAAACATGATCACACCATATTTATACATCTCTGTCAAATCGGTAACATCACATTCGTTGCCTCCGTACACGGTCAAAGTTCCGCCCGTGTAGCTGCTGATCACGGGAGCGAAGGTTTCCGAATAGTAAGCGCCGACACCCTCATCAATTCCCAAATAGGGCGCATAAACGGCAACATTCCTGTTTGAGGCCGTGACCGCACCGTCATCCAAAATTCCGCGAACCTCTTCCGCAGGGGAAAGCTCGATTTTAACAGGTTCGGAACCTTCTCTGATGCCGTGAACGATATTGTAATCATACACAACGGTCATTCCGGATTTCAGAGTGTAGCCGAAAGTTGTTCCGTTCTGCCGGTTGATGCTCTTGATTCGTGAATCTCCGTCAAGATATTCGAACAGGGTGTCAACCGTGTCAACAGCGGACAGGTCGGGGTCAAGTTCGCTTTCGAGTTCAAAGAGCTCGCCGTCAATTTCACGACGAACCTTCTGCATACTGCGAAGTTCAGCTGCTGCCGCATAACTGTCCGCCGCAGCACCGATGGGCAAAAGCCCGATGCAAAGCATCGCCGCAATGAGAATACAGAGTATTCTTCTGAAATTCGTTCCTTTCATAATGCCTCCTGAATGATTTTTTTATATCACGCAATTCGAGTGAACAGCGCTGATATCGTTCACAAGCTCAAGCATCGGATTTCGGAGAACGCGCTGCACCGTTTCCGTCATTCATACCGCGACCGCAGTCGGGTCCGAATCTCCTGTTTGCAAAAACTATTCCTTGGAGCATGATTTAAATAATAATTTAAATTGCGCTCCAATCATTTAGATTTTAACACAGTATTCCGAGGCTGTCAACAACATTCGAAAAGTATCCGATTGTTTCTTTTTCTGAAAAAAGGCGGCAAATTAACATTTTTCGGTACGGTTCATAATTTTCTCAAATAAATATAACTTGCGGAAAACTTTGCAGCAAAAAGCACGGCAGGGAAAACCCCGCCGTGCTGCGTTTCACTTTCAGTTTGGAAGCATAAGCTTCAAGTCATAATCGAGTTCTTATTTATTGTTGCTGAGCATATCAGCCGCCGCATCCGCAACGTTTTCGTTTGTCAGCCTGTCAATAATTCCGTTTTTGGATTCAAAGCCGCACAACCGGCGCGCGCCGCCCTTCATCATCAGGCCGATGCTTGCGTTACTGCTGCTTTTCTCATCCGAAAACCCCTCGACAAGCCCGGTTGCCTTTTGGACCTGTTCAAGCGTCATGTTTTCAAACACAACAAGGCAGTTCTCGGTAACAAACGGCGCAATAGCCTCGCCTGCTTCTTCCGCCTGTTCGCCTGTCAGCACAATGATATCATAATCGCGCTCTTCCGCAGCCTTAACAATTTCGCTGCCCGTGCACTCTCGATCAAACAAAATCCTGTACCGCATTGAATCCATGCGTGCGGCAGTGTTTGATTTCACGATAGCGCAAAGGTAAACAATGCAGCCGATGAGCAAAACGATAACAAAACCGGGAATTACTTTCCAAAGAACAGTTCTCTTTGCATATTTTCTTTTCTCCATTAAATACATGCCTCTCTTCGATTTTCGGTATACACATAATAGCATTCTAACGTTGTGAAGTCAAGCAAAAATGCGTGTATATTTTTTGCATAGTGCCTTTTAAATGATAGCCGAAATGCAAATAAAAACAGGAACAAAAAAAGAAACAGTCATTTGACTGTTTCTTTGGAATCCGGCAGCTGCCTATCCTCCCATGCCGTCGCC
>FR879708.1 GCA_000435055.1 Clostridium sp. CAG:138
CCGCCGACGTCTACCTCTCAACCGGTCAGGGAGTGCTGGGGCATAACAGCTACGCCTATTGCCTGAATAATCCGGTGAACCTGACTGATGAGTTTGGGCTACGGGCAATTCCGTGGTACGCCCTTCCGGATTGGGGCTACATACACCGACAGGTTCAAGAACATTTAAGAATGATGTATGGATTTTGCCTTGAGGTTACGGTAACACTACCGGGTGGAGCTATAGGCAGGATAGATTTATTGTCTCCAAATTATGAAGCATGGGAAGTCAAGCCTATCAACGCGAAAGCTGATGGCATATGGCAGCTGAAAAAATATTGCACGGGCACATTGAGCAACGGGGCAAAGCCAACTCCCGGTCCTATGTTGGAGAATGGAAGTTTTGTTACAGCGGATGGTATGTTTACTGTTGAATATTGGTTTAGGGAAGGCGGGTTGATTGAATATTCGTTTGACATAGTAGAAGGGTGCAGAGTTCCTGTGACTGTCCCTGTCACTGAACCGGACAAGGATGAGATTGAGAATCCTTCATTATATAAAAATCGGTTGCACCCGCCAATTCCGGCAATGCTTTGCGATAAAGCACTACAATATTCCTATTTGGGAATTGGACTGTTCTGTGGGTTTGCTTTTGGCGTCTGCAAATTAAAACATGGAGACGGACATATACATCAATTTATAAAATAAGGAGAAAACGGTATGACATTACTTGCTTTTGCCAAGGCAATGCTTGGGGACCAACTTGCGAAATACGGATTTGAACACAGGCGCAACACGACCTGGGTCAAGGTTTCGGATGAAGGCATCTATTTTGCCGTTAGTTTCAAAAAGCATAAGTTTTATGATGATTATTGTGTAAGAATATTTTTTAACATACAGCCGGTGTTTTCAAAGCTCTATAATTATGAGTATAGGTTAGGTGATTGGTATGATTATATGTATGAGGCCGGATTGATACCTTCAGAATTCGCAAACCGGGTTCATGCGCACGAACCTTTAATGATGGTAGAAGAAACCGATACGAGATACGAAAGCATGCTTGAAACGGGAAGAATTTTGTTTTCTGCAGTTCTTGAACGGCTCCTTGTGAGTGTGCATGATTAGTTCTTGACCCGCTCCTTGTGAGTGTGCATGATATGGACAGCTGTTATGCCGCCAATTTTGAATTGAATTATATTGCATATAAACGTATTAGGGATATTAAAGCTAAAACTGATACGCGTGCGGAAATGAAAAACTACGATCGTTCGAGCTATAATATGATATACACTCAAAATACATTTCCGATGGTTCTATGTCTTTGTAAAGCTAAGAGGTATTCCGATGCATTGAAGCTGCTTCAGAATTGCGGAAAAATGAGCTCCATTTGTTTTGAAGAGGGCAGTATAACACTTGGAAAATTTTGTGAAGAAGTCTGGAAGACCGAGGGTTATAAGTTGTGGTATATTGAAAGACTTGAAAAAGGTAATTACTCGGAAATAGAGGGTAATATGAAGGTATGGTACGAACATAACTCTGAAGAATTAAAGAAAAAATACGGACTCAGTGTAGAGTACGAATTCGAAGCGGTAGAGAGGTGAAATGGAATACTATGAAAAGAATACTTTCTTTAATGCTTTTATTGATTGTTTTACGGGATGCAGTAATGTCCTAAACAGTGATAGACCGAATGAGGATGATATTATGGGGGATGTTTATATTACTGAAATAGAATGTGTGGTACAGAGTGGGAACAAATTCAGTTTCCTATTGACTTGAATGAAGATGTCTTGGAAGAAATTAAGCCAATTGAGACGGACCGGAGTGCAATAGAGGTTGCCGCGGCAATAATTGAAAAACTTCACGAAAGAAGAGAATTTTCCGATTATACATTGATTTCAGTTATTCATTCGACGGAAGACGATGTGTGGCGTTTCGAATATTCAATTGATCAACGAAATATGGATGTTGACGATTTAATTGATTGCGGGTGTTTATATGTTGCAATTGATGGAGCGGAAGGAGAATTGATTAAAGCTTGGCTTGAGGAATAGAGTATCAAAACGCGCAGGGCGATATAGTCAAGCTGATTGATAAAACCGGCTCAACGGTAGTAGAGTATAACTACGATACTTGGGGCAAGCTGCTGTCAACGACCGGTTCGCTTGCAGAAACCTTCGGCGCGGAACAGCCCTTCCGCTATAGGGGTTACGTATATGACGAGGAGACAGGTCTCTACTATGTATCCAGCCGTTATTATGATCCTGAGATTGGGCGGTTTATTAACGCAGATTCACAGCTGAATCAAAAAGATGGTATATTGGGATACAATATGTTCGCATATTGCCACAACAATCCCATTATGTATTCTGATCCAACGGGACATTCTATAACATTAGCCTGCATTATTATTGGCGCAGTAATTGGTGCTGTAGCAGGCGGATGTGCAGGAGCTTATGTTTCTAAAAAACAAACCGGAAAGGTTTGTCCGTGCGGTTTAGGGATAGTGTAAATCTCTAAAAAGGAGACGGCATAGTTTACAGCAATGTAGGCTATGCCGTCTTTTCTTGCGCTTCAACGGGGATTTCAACAGCCCCGATGAAATTCCAGTAGATGACTATTGTTTGCTTTTTCGTGCGTGTGCCAGGGACCTTCTCTGGCTTGAGGACCTCTATCTTCTCCACGAAGGACCGGATGATCTCAGCGGTTAGTTCCGTGATGTCCGTGTACTTGCGCACCATACCGAGGAAGGAGTCTACATTCAGCCGTTGTTCCTTTGAGGCGTCAATGAACTCGGTAAGCTCGGCTTTACGGCTTTCCAGCTGATTCTGCTCGGCCTCATAGGAGGCGGACAGCTTGGCAAAACGCTCATCGCTGATCTTGCCCTCCACATTATCCTCGTAGAGACGCTGAATGATGCTATCCAGCTTGCCGATGCGCTCCTCTGCCTGTTCAAGCTCACGGGTGCTGTCGCGGAGCTGCCGGGTCAGTTCTTTTTCACTGTGCCGTGTGACCAGCTGAATGAAATCTTCCTCATGCTCACGGGCATAGGCAGTGATGAGCCGAAGTTCCCGGAGTAGAATTTCTTCCACCTGAACATTGTGAATCTGGTGCGGAGTACACATTCCTTTATGCTTGCGGTACTTGGCGCAAATGAAAATCTCCTGCTCGTGCGTCCAGCCCCGGTGACGGACCTGATACAGCTTTGAGCCGCAATCGGCGCAGAACAGCATACCGGACAGGATCGGCATCTCGCCCATCGGTGTAACACGCCGTCTGCCTTCACGGATACGCTGGACAATATCGAAGCTCTCCTGATCGATGATGGCTTCGTGTGTGTTCTCGAACACGGCCCATTCGGACGGATCGTTTGCTAGCTTCTTCTTGTCCCGGAAGGATTTCGTTCGAGTTTTGAAATTGACCGTATGGCCGAGATATTCCTGCCTCGTGAAAATCCGGGTGATCGTGGTGTCATCCCATCCGTAAGGGCTGTGACCGTCTGACCGGGCCGGGAGCGTGATGCCGAGTCGCTTTGCGTGATAGATCGGGATCTCAATCTGCCGCTTCTCCAAAATAGATGCGATTTGTGAGGGACCATAACCGGCGATGCACAGCCGGAATATCTCCCTTACCACCTCTGCAGCCTCTTCGTCCACGATCCAGTGGTTTTTATCCTCCGGGTCCTTCAGATAGCCGTAAGGTGGATTGGTGCAGAGCGGCTTGCCGGAATTGCCCTTCGCCTTGAACACAGCCTTTATTTTCCGGCTGGTGTCTTTGGCGTAGAACTCGTTGAAAATGTTGATGAAGGGCGTCATGTCGTTTTCCGTGCCGTTGATACTGTCCACGCCGTTGTTGATGGCGATGAAGCGGATGTCGTGGGCCGGGAAAAGCATCTCCGTGTACATACCGACCTGAAGGTAGTCCCTTCCGAGGCGGCTCATATCTTTCACAACTATCGTAGCTATCTCTCCGTTCTCGGCCATGGCTTCCATTTCGCGAAACGCGGGACGGTCGAAGGTCGTGCCGGAGTAGCCGTCGTTTACGAAGAACTTGGGATGCAGCAGCCCGTTCTTCTTGGCGTATGCCTGTAATATCTCCTTCTGGTTGGAGATGGAGTTGCTTTCGCCCTCCCTGCCGTCGTCCTGACTGAGACGGCAATACAGGGCCGTTATCTTTTCCTGCCCGGATGATTTGTTTTTCATATGGCTCCTTTCCACATCGGGCACAGTAAAGGCATAATTATGTTACCATGCCCGATGACCGATCTCAAATATACGTCAGTCCGGAAGCAAAAGTTTTTTCAGCTGCTCGAATACGCTCTGTTTGCCTGAAGGGTCAAAATGAGTAGTTACGGTATAGACAGTTCCGGCTGCCTTAATGGAAAACTCCGTCTGCGAATTTGCTTCCTCAAGACTTTCAAACGGCAGGATCGCCGGCAGCGGCGTATCCTTTGCGTCGTTATCTTGCTTCATCGCTATTACGCTCCTTTCGCCTGAGATAATCCGAATAGTGTTCACAGGCCTTGCGGATAAATGCCTTCATCTCGGATGGAGTACCATTGGGAACGTAACCGCGAAGCTCGTCGGCTGAGATGCTTACCTTTTCCTTCTGATTCGGCTTTTCCTCCGCCATGATCTTATCGATCATTTCCTCGCTGATGTAACCGTTGTTCACGGCCTTGTGCATCCGGCAGGCCTGGGCATACGAGGGAGTGCAGTCGTTCAGATCAATAGCAGTCATGAGCGCCGCCTGCAAATCGCTGTCGAGGAAAGACAGCTCAACGCCGACGGAAAACGCGATACGCCCGTCATCGACCATATCGAGCAAAGCGGGGATAAGGTGAGTGAGGCGGATATAGCGCTGCACCTGCCGTCCGCTGTCGGTATCCGAAACCATATCCGCGCTTTCGGGATTGCGACTGCTTAACTTCCCGACAAGTTGGCGGGAAGTTGGATCGTCGGTCTGTGGGACAACTTGTCCCGAAGATAAATCTGTCCTTCGGCCCTGTCGGGAAATAGCCTCAAGCTTCAGCTTGTACGCAAACGCCTTTTCGCTC
>FR879709.1:0-53482 GCA_000435055.1 Clostridium sp. CAG:138
GCGTTACGTTCGACCTGCCGGAAGGCTGGACGGTCAGAAGTGACGAAGGTGTTTATGATAATTCGTCTTCTTCCTTTGATCCGGGATATGACGAATACGGCTGCGCCCTACTCGGACGCAAGCTGTTGTTTGATGAAAATGGCAATCTTGCCGGTGCGGCCGGATTGCATGCATACAGTGCCGAGAGATATGCGGAGTATGGATACCGTGAGGCTTTCACTCACTTTGCTATGGGACACGTCACCTACTTCGACTGGGATAATTATCATTTTGTGGACGGTGATTCTTCAAACTGCAAAAGTGTGTATTCCGTTTCGTATCACGGAATTTCATCCGCTGCATGGATAGACGGCTGGGGTTTTCACCCTTTCTATTGCCCGAGCGCAGTTTCGTGCTGTGCAACGGGCAATCCCGTGTCCGTTGCCGTTGAGCTTTCCAATACTTACGAGGACTCTGCAAGCCTTTCCAAGCGCGTTGCAGAGAGCATAAGGTTTGAATAACACTGCTTTCGGTCACTTTTATCGATTGTTAAGGAAACACCCCTGCTCGGGCAATACCCGGCGGGGGTGCTTTTGCTTATGCTGATTTATAATCAGTGTTGTTTTTTTGATGGTTAAATCAGAACTCAACGTTCACAATATGACCCTGACATCCGCTGCGGGGAACGTTTGCACCGTTGGCTTCATCGGTGTCGATATGCATTGCAAGGGTGAAGGAGGGGCTGACGCGAACGACAACATCGCCGAAAATGGTCTTGCGTCCGTCGGTGTTAACAGCAACGCTGACAACATCCTTATCTTTGAGACCTGCTTCCGCCGCATTCTCGGGAGTCATGTGAATATGGCGTTTTGCAATGATAAGGCCTTCCGAAAGCTGAATGCTTCCCTCGGGACCTTCGATTTCAACAGGCGCAGTGCCTGCAAGATCGCCGCTCTCGCGAATGAAGCCCTCTGCACGCAGAGCAACGCTGTCGGTTTTTGAAACTTCAACCTGGGATGCTTTGCGAACGGGTCCAAGGATTGAAACACGCTCAATTTTGCGATCGCCGTTTTTGATGGTGACCTTTTCCTTGCTCAAAAACTGACCGGGCTGGGACAGGGGACGGTCAAAGGTAAGCTCATGACCCTTTCCGAAAAGAGCCTCAACATGTTCCTGAGTCAGATGCACATGACGTGCGGATACTTCAACGATAAAATCCATAGTATTCCTCCTGAATGCCGAAAGGCATGATTATCCGCCTGTTATTTTGCATCAAAATCGGGAAAAAGTAAATACCGAAACGCAAATATAAAATATTTTAAGCAAGCATCTCGGTTTTTTTGGCTTCAGGCAAAAGCTGTTTCCCGCCGCACCTCCCGATTCAGCACAAGAAGAGCAAGCATGTTCGGCGCTGCCATGAGATAGTTGAGCGTTTCACCCGCCGTCCATACAAAGTCCACCTTCATCAATGCACCCGCAAATGTCAAAACCGTGTACAAAATGCAGAATGGTAACTGCGCTCTTTTGCCGAAAAGATATTTGGCACATTGCATTCCGTAGACCGCCCACCCGAGCAGGGATGTATACGCAAACAAAAGCATTGAAACCGCAAGAAAAATGCCTGTTGTCCGCTCCGGAAGAACGGTTGAAAACGCCCGCAATGCGATGCTCGTTCCCGAAATTTCTCCGCCCGCCTGCAAAGGTATTCCGCTTGCAAGCACAACGAGCGCAGTCATTGTGCACATCACGATCGTGTCTGCAAAAACTTCAAAAATTCCGTACATTCCCTGCTTTACGGGATCGTTCGTGTTTGCGCAGGCATGAGCCATCGGAGCGGAGCCGACCCCCGCTTCGTTTGAATACACTCCGCGCGCCATGCCGATCCGCAGCGCACGCGCCGCACCGAAGCCCGCCGCCCCGCCGACTGCCTGCTTTATGCCCAAAGCACTGCTGAAAATATCACAAAATGCAGGAAGTATGCGGCCGCCGAACCTGCTCAGAACTATGATGCAAATTGCAATATAACCTATCGCCATGAAAGGTACGATGATTTCCGAGGCTTTCCCTATGCGCTGAATTCCGCCGAGTATTACAATGCCCACCAACGCAGCAGTTGCCGCACCCGCAATAATGCAGACGGTTCTTTGCTCCGCCTTGGGCAAAAACAGAAGCACGGCATCATTCACGCTCATTGCGATCGTGTTTGACTGCACGAGCGGCGTTCCGACGGAAGAAGCAAGCAGTCCGAAAAGCGCAAAGCCCGCTGCAAGGGGTTTTGAAACCGACTGTAGAAAGCGGCTTCCCGTGTTGCTTTTTCTGAAGCCTTTTTCTATATAAAGCATTGCACCGCCGCACCACTGTCCTACGCGCTTTTCGCGATAGCGCAGCGCAAGCACTATCTCACAGAATTTGACGCCCATTCCGACCAGTGCCGCAAGCCACATATAAAATACCGCGCCTGCTCCGCCTATCGCAATCGCGCTTGCAACGCCCGCGATATTTGCCGTTCCGATAGACCCGCCGAGTGCGGAAGAAAGTGCCTGAAACGGCGTCACTCCCGAAGCATCGCTTTTCTGTTTGCGGCGCACATTTTCCGCTGCACGCCTTTGCCCGAGGCCGAGCGCCGTCTTAATTGCACATCCAAAGTGCGTAAACTGAAAGAAATTTATGCGCACGCTCAAAAACAAACCCGCGCACAGCATCAATATTGCAAAAAAAGAAGAAAATCCGTCCATGCTGCATTTTATGCGGCATGAGTGCTGTTTATCATGCAGAATTTTTAAAAACAAAAAGCCGTGTCGAATACGGCTTTTTCATTATTCAATAAATTATTACGGATTTGCGCTGTCGAATTCTTTTTTGTTCTCTTTCACGGTGGAATACGAATCCGCGTTGCTGCAAACGAACTCCATTGAGCACCAAACTTTGCTGATAATGCCGTTTTCCGAACCGAACGATACCTGTACCTGCCGCCTGCTTCGGTTGATTTTTATTATTTTTCCGTTCATATCCTTCAGCGGACCTGAAACAAATTCTATCATGCTGCCGACTTTTACTGCGGAAGACATCTCGATTATGCCGTT
Source organism: Clostridium sp. CAG:138 (assembly GCA_000435055.1). Taxonomy (GTDB): domain Bacteria; phylum Bacillota; class Clostridia; order Christensenellales; family CAG-138; genus PeH17. Next base: position 3,063 of record FR879709.1, read on the forward strand.
GTTTTTCTTTATCCAATCTATAAATTCAAGATCTGTACCGCGAAGAGCGTATTCTCCGTCTCCGTAGCTCAAAAGCTTCAGAACAGCGGAATCCTTCAAAATTCGGTTCCACGCCGGCTCCGTGTCCGAATCAAAAAAAACATAGCCCGGCATCAGCCGCCGAGCCGTTTTTTTGGGCTGCGCCGCACCGCCCGTCCAGTGCATAACCGTCGGTGCAATTGCGGGAAAGCCCTCGTTTTTCAACATTTTTATAACCGAGTTCTCCTTGCCGGAACAGCAGAAGAGGCAATAAGTGTTTATCATTGCTGCGTTTTATCCGTTTCGTGTTCAGCTTGTTGGCGGGCTGCATCGGCTTATCGGGCAAAACCTGTATTGCCGTGTGCATCACCCGCTTTATTATAGTCAAAACTCAACCAAAAAGCAACACCGGGCGGAACAAACCGCGCTCACAGCGTGGCAAGCCATGCAATTATTCCGACAATTACTGATGATGTGATTCCGTAAACAAGCACCGGGCCGGCAAGGCTGAACAGCTCCGCTCCGACACCCATCACAAGCCCTTCACGCTTATGTTCCATTGCAGGCGCAACGATCGAGTTTGCAAACCCTGTTATCGGAACGACCGACCCTGCGCCCGCAATTGCACCGAGTTTATCGTAAACCCCGATTCCCGTGAGCAATGCACCTGCGAAAATCAAAACGATCGAAGTGAACGCCGCGCGCTCCTGTTCCGCAAGGTTCAATACCGCCGTTCCGAAATCCCCTATAAGCTGCCCGATGCAGCAAATCGCACCGCCTGTCAGAAACGCAAGAATGCATTGGCTGAAGGTTTTGCTTTTCGGAGCTCTTGCGTTCACTGTTTCGCGGTATTTTCGGTGTTCAAGTTTTTCTTCCGGAGTGAGCCTTCGCCCGTGTTTTACCTCATTTGCCATCAGTTTGTTCCTCCTGCATTGCTGCCGCATTGATTATGAACGCGGGCAGTATAGGTTTTGTAGCGGATTTCCCTGTCATTGGTTCCCTGTTTCATGTTTTCATCCACTCCGAATGCAGGCGGAAATATTGTGTTGGTCATGATGTTTTTTTCGTCAAACGGAATCATTATGCACCTCCGCACAGACAAAACTTGCACCGCTGAACATGGACTCCGCTTTTTCTTCATACGAGTATGATTGTCCCGCAAAATACGCACCGAAAGCGAGTGCAAGCAGAATCAAAACAGCCGAAACAATGCGCCCCATACGCCCTCTTCCCGCTTTTGTCACTTCGATTGTTTTTTTATCATTCACCGCAGCACCGCTGCCGGCTGAAATACCAAATGTTTTTTTCAAAACACAAACCACCTTTCGCGGGCAACTTTTTTTCATCGCCCTTTGTTTGATTGTATTTTGCGAAAGATGTGAAAAAAATATTCATTATGAAACGCAATGCACCGCCGTATCCGACAGGCAGTGTTCTATTCCTCCGAAACAATGCGGCGCATTCTCAGCAGGGCACGTTTTTCGTATTTTGAAATTGTGCTTTGGCTTAAATCAAGCTTCAATGCGGTTTCTGCCTGCCCGAAATCGCATAAGTAGCGTAGATAAATGATTTTTTGTTCAATCGGCGGAAGTTTGCCCATCAATTTCAGGGCAAGCATATTTGCATTTGACCTCTCCTCAAAGTTTTCCGTTTGCAAGGTATTATTAAAATCATAAAGTTTTGTTTTTTCTTCATCAAGCGAAACGCATACGGAAGGTAACTCGATGCTGTCCGCATGCGAACCTGAGTAATCCGCATTTGAAACTCTATCGCCGCTGTCAATATGCAGCCTTTCGACTGCGCTGCGCGGAAGGCGAATCAAAGTGTTTTCGCGAATAAACCGACGTATTTCACCCTCGATAAAGCGGAACGCATAGCTTGCAAAAGATACGCCTCGGGTTTTGTCAAAGCTTTTTGCAGCAATTATTAACCCAATCGAACCGGCCTGAACCAGTTCCTCCGGTTCCGCTCCGCGTCCGGAGAAACGCCTTGCAACTGCACTGACAAGCGGCAGGTTTTTCAAAATAAAACCGGCAAATTCATTTTCATCGGCATCGCAGTGAAATACATACTGCGGAGAATTATCCGCCGTGCAATTCTCCCCGCCGTTTTTTTGTTCAAAGTTCATATCAATCCGATGTTCGCGCGTTTATGTTTTGCACATTGATACTCGGACGTATCGCTTTTATTATTCCGTGTGTCTGTTCGATTGTATTCCTGCCGGAAATGCATTCCGAATCATTTTCGCTTTTTTCATCGTGCAAGTCGCTTTTGCTGTCCGCAATGCCGTCGCAAACTGCCGAATAATCCGGTTCCGAAAAGAATTTTTTAAGCGTGATACGAGTTCCGATATCGCGTCTTGACACAACGTCAACATCATCCATAAACGCTTCCATAACTGCGAAACCCATTCCCGATCTTTCCCCGTCCGCATCGGTCGTGAAAAACGGCTGCCGTGCCTGCTCAATATTCTCAATACCGCAGCCGAAATCCGTAATTGAAATAACCAGCAGTCTTCCGTCCAGCCTGCATTCCATGCGAACCGTGCCTTTCTTTTTTTTGTATCCGTGAACTATCGCATTCGTGACCGCTTCGCTGACGGCGGTTCGCACATCCGCAAGCTCCTCAAGTGTCGGGTCAAGCGGCATAATGAACGCCGCTGCAACGGAACGCGCAAGTGCCTCGTTTTCCGACAGGCTCAAAAATTCGAATTTTACAGTGTTCTTCATGATTCAAGCTCTCCTTTGCCGATATTCCGCAATTGAAAAAATACCCGCCATACGCAATATGCGTTCGACTCTCCTGTTTGCATTGATGATTCTCAGCCGCCCGCCCCTTTTGGACACGACCTTATATCTGCCGAGCACGATCCCGATTCCGGAACTGTCCATAAACGATACCGATTCAAGATCAAACGTCAGCAATTTATATCCGCCTCTTTCGAGTTCGGCATCAATTGCCTCGCGGATTTGTTTTGAATTGTGGTGATCAATCTCACCTGCAAGTGCAGCAATGAGTTCATCACCGCATTTTTCAATTGTCACATTCATTTTCGCTCATCCTCCATTGTCAATGAACTTTACTCAATTCAAGCCGTTTGTTCGGAAATGGGCCGTGGAACGAACCCTTTTGCGCCCAAAAGCCCGGTCGGTGTGTTCCGGACGGCTTTTCAATCCGTATTCGCCGAATGCCGTCACTTTTCTAATGCCCAATCGTCGATTGCCTTATGTTTATCACTGTTATTCGCAAGCCGCAGTCTTTCCTGCATCGAATCCGGGCGCATTCTGACTTGTTTTGTCTTGTTGCAAAAATCGATAAAATGGGTTATGATAAATGCAGAAATCCGACGGCTGAAAGCGGCATTGCATTAATTCCGCTTTTCGAAAGTCTTGTTTTTGAAGGGAAATCGGTATGGAGCGCATAGTTTTCAACTCCTGCGGCAAAAGTACGCAATATGAAATGCTCATCGGAACATCGCTTGACGAATTCGGCAATGAAATTTGCCGTTTCTTGCCCTGCGGCAGAGTGTTTATTCTGACGGACAGCAATGTTGCGCCGCTTTTTCTTGAGGATGTATCCGCCGCTCTCCGCGCATTCGGGATTGACGTTCTCAGCCTTGTTGTTTCGGCAGGCGAGGAGAATAAGCGGATTGAAACAGTGCAAAGCATTCTTGCTTTTCTTTTGAATGGCAATGCCTCCCGTTCGGACGTGCTGCTCTGTTTCGGAGGAGGAGTTATCGGCGATATGGGCGGGTTTGCTGCCTCCGTGTACATGCGCGGGATCAATTTTATCGCAATGCCGACAACCCTTATCGGCATGACCGACAGCTCCGTCGGCGGAAAAACCGGAGTGGATTTCTGCGGCGTCAAAAATGCAGTCGGCAGTTTTCACGCACCCGTGCTTGTTGTTTGCTGCACGGACTTTTTAAAAAAACTGCCTTTGCGCGAGCTGCACTCCGGCATCGGTGAAATAATCAAATACGCCGTTATCGGAGGCGACAGCATACTGAATCTGCTGCAAGGCGGCATTATTAACAACGCTGCGCTTATATCCGCCTGCTGCGAAATTAAACGTAAATTTGTCGAAGAAGATGAATTTGACAACGGCACACGCCGCATTTTGAACCTTGGACATACATTCGGCCATGTTTTTGAAGCGGCAAGCGGCTTTTCGCTCAGTCACGGCGAAGCTGTCGGACTCGGGCTCGCCGCTGCTGCGGATTTCGGTGAAAAACTCGGTTTCACAGAACGCGGCATCGCTCAAAAAATCATTTCACTGCTTCGTGAGCAGGGCTTGAAAACAAACTATGCGCCCTACTGTACCGAAACTGCCGCCGAACTGCTGCTGCATGACAAAAAGGGCGATCGCAGCGGCATCGATATGGTGTTCATCAAAGAATTCGGGCATGTGTTCACGCATCGCGTTTCAACTGAATCCGCAATCGCTTTTCTTAACAGTTTCTGTGTGTTTTGAGGCATTGTATATGAGCTGCGTTATTGTTTCGGCAAAAAAACTCATCGGCCGCATTGAGCCTCCCCCATACAAAAGCGAAGTGATACGACTTTTGATTCTTGCAGGGCTGTGCGGCATTCGGCCGGCGGAGTTCGTTCATCTTCCGAATAATTGCGGTGAGGATATCAAAAATGCCGTCATTGCCGTGAATGAAGCTTTTTTTAATACCGATGCCGAAAGCGGAAAAGTATCCCCTCTTTCGGTTCATGTCGGAGAATCCGCAACGCTGCTGAGGCTGCTGCTTCCTTCGCTCCTCCGACGGCACTCACAGGTTCGTTTTTTTGCCGGCTCAACCCTTCTTGAGCGAAATTTTGATGAATTCAAAATCTGTCTCGGCTGCCGCATCGAACGGCACAGCGAGTTCATCGAATTTTCCCGTCGTGCCGAACATCTGCCGCTGTATTCATGCAGCGCAGCGGAGAGTTCACAGTTTGCAAGCGGCATGTTGATCCTGCTTGCGTCGGAAACTCTTTTCGGCAGTCAAAACGAGTTTTTCGAACTCGAAATAACGAACCCGTCCTCTCGGCCGTATATTGAACTTACGCTGGATGTTATCCGCCGATTTGGGTGCCGTATTGAACCGGATGACAAGAGCAGGTACCATCTTGCTCACGGAACACTGCGCCCGCCTTTGGGGTTTCCGTCCGCGGCTGTTTATTCATACGACTGCTCCTATGCCGCAAATTTCGTTGCCGCAAACGCTCTCGGGTCGGAAGTTTGCCTTCCTCCTCCGTTGAACGGCGAAAAAAAACAGGCGGATTTTGCGATTCGCAAATTCGTTTTCAAAGACAATATCGATATTTCCAACTCTCCGGATCTGTTTCCGATTCTTTGCATATTGTCCTGCGGCAAAACAGGAAACACGGTTATTACAGACACTGCCCGCCTTCGCGGAAAAGAAAGCGACCGCGTGAACGCAATGCTTGAATGCATTCGTTCCCTCGGCGGAAGTGCCGAATGCGGCGAAAACAACATCATAATTCACGGAACGGGAACGCTCCGCGGCGGAACGGTTGATTCTTTTCATGATCATCGCATCGTGATGGCAGCGGCAATTGCATCACTCATTTGCTCAAATCCCGTTGTGATTCGCGGCTTTGAAGCGGTGAACAAAAGCGCACCGCAGTTTTTTAATGATTTTCAGGCTCTCGGAGGAACAGTGGTTGAATACGTTCGGTAATATTTTTCGTGTTGAAATCTTCGGTGAATCTCACGGTCCCGCTCTCGGCTGCACGCTGGACGGACTTCCCGCGGGTTTTCAGCCCGATCTTGAAGATATCGCCTTTGAGCTTTCACGGCGGCGTCCGCGGCAAAGCATTGATAGCACCGCGCGGCGCGAAGCGGACTCTTTTGAAATTCTTTCGGGTTTTTTCCGCGGCCGATTTACGGGAATGCCGCTGACCGCCGTTTTCCGCAATTCCGATGCGAAACCCGCAGATTACTGCGGTACCGCTGCACGTCCGTCCCATGCGGATTATGCAGCAAATCGGAAATACAGCGGGTATAACGACCCGCGCGGCGGCGGTGCATTTTCGGGGCGGCTGACTGCCCCGCTCGTTTTTGCCGGAGCGATTGCAAAGCAGCTTCTCCGTGAACACGGAATCCGAGTTTTCTCGCATGTTCTTCGTATCGGAAACATATCCGATTTGCGGTTTGAACCGTGCATGTGTGAGCAGCCGATGCTTGACCCGTTTTTTCCGCTTGTTGCCCCGAACAGGCGCAGTGCGTTTGAGGAGCTGTTTGAAAAGGCTGCCGCTGACAAAACAAGCCTTGGCGGAATCGTTGAATGTGCCGCATTGCTCGAACCCGAATCGGCATTTTTCGGCGAACCGTTCTTTGACGGTGTTGAAAGCATGATTTCGCATATTGTGTTTTCAATTCCCGGAATTCACGGAATCGAATTCGGTGCGGGGTTCGGTTTTGCGGACCTTGACGGCGCCTCGGCAAACGACCGCATTCTTTCTGGCGGAAAAACAAAAACGAACAATTCCGGCGGAATTAACGGCGGCATTGCAAACGGTATGCCGATCGTGTTCCGTGCCTGTTTCCGCCCCGTTCCGACTGTTATGCGAGAGCAATTGAGCATCGATTTTGTCACGGGCGAGGAAACTGTTCTTACTCCCCGCGGACGTCACGACGTATGCATAATCCCGCGCGGATGTGCCGCCGTCGAGGCTGCCGCCGCAATCGCTCTGCTCGATCTTGTTTTCAGGCAGTAACGAATTCTCTGCACGCCGTAATATCCCTATATGTAAATTATTCAATTTAAGGAGCTTTATTATGAACGAATTGGACGGTTTCCGCGCCGAGATAGACCGAATTGATACCGAACTTGCGCGCCTTTTGGAGCTGCGGTTCGATTTGTGTGAAGAAATCGGGCGATATAAGCGCATGAACGGCTTGCCGATCGAAAACTGCGAACGGGAAAAAGAGCTCGTTGCCGCACGCACGGAGGGAATGCTTTCGCACCGGAGCGACGCCGTTGCAGTGTTCCGCATGATAATCCGCAGAGCAAAACGCATTCAAAAAGAAAAGCTTAATCTATATCTTGTCGGAATGCCCGGAAGCGGAAAATCACGCACGGCGCGACGCCTTGCAAGGGCAATTGAAAAACCCGTTGCCGACACCGATAAACTTATCATCGATAAACAGGGCATGTCTATTGATGAAATCTTTGATACACACGGCGAGGCCTTCTTCCGCGAGATTGAAAGCGAAACTCTGCTCGGCATTGCGGAACGCGGCGGACATGTTGTTGCAACCGGAGGCGGAATACTGACTGTTGAGCGAAACATCCCAATAATCAAAGGCAGCGGAATCGTTGTTTTTTTGAACAGGGATATAAGCATACTGCTGAACGCAAAAACCGCCAACCGTCCCTTGATCCGCGGCGGACGCGAAGCCGTGCTCAAACTTTATGCCGAACGTATCGAAACCTACCGCAAATGTGCAGATCTTATTGTTAATCCGGACAGCGCCGGCTGCATCGGAAGAATTCTCGATTATTATAAAAGAATAACAGAATGATTGGCTGCACTGCCGACTGAATTCCGCAATAAAGCAGCGTCCCGAAAATTGCTTGCAAATGCGGGACGCTGTTGATGTATTAATTGCTGCCGCAGCACCTTTCACAGCTGCGCTTTGCAGGCAGATTCACCGTGAATTCAATCAATCCATCCTCTGTATTAACGGCAGAAACGCTTCCCCCGTGAACACGAACTATCTTTTTCACAAGTGCAAGCCCGAGGCCGTTGCCTTCACGCTTGTGTGATGTATCTCCCTGATAGAATTTTTCAAAAATGCGCTTCAGCGTTTCACCCGACATCGGCTCTCCCCGATTGGCGATTTTAAAGCTGAGCATGTCATCTTTTTCTTTCAGGCTTATGTATATTATTTCTCCTTCCGGACTGAACTTTATTGCATTGTCAATAAGGTTTGACCAAACATTGCCGAGCAGTCCTTCAACCGCACAAAACTCAATGCTGTCCATATCCATTTCAAAGCCGATATTTTTTTCACTCCATTTGTTTTCCAAAAGCAGAATGGATTGGCGAACCTGTTCATCAACGCGATAGCTGCTCAGAGTGAACGGCATTGTCTGGTTTTCGATTTTTGTTATCATCAGGATATTTGAAACCAGCGTTGAAAGGCGGCGCGTACTGACAACAATGCGTTCCGTATATTCACTTCGTGCCTCAGCGGACAAACTTTCATCCTGAAGAAGCATCGCATAGCCTTCAATGGAGCTTAACGGAGTTTTAAATTCATGCGAAACGTTTGAAACAAAATCGTTGCGCAGCGTTTCGACTGCATTCAACTCGTCAACCATATGGTTAAAATCGCTGTATACACGCCTGATGATTTCAAAATTGCTCTTGGTTTCCAGCTTCACGTCATAGTCCCCGTTCGCAACACGCTGCATTGCTGTGCTTAACGCATTAACCGGGCGCACAATGTTTCCGGAAAGTATCACCGTTATTGCAGTGCCGAGCAGCAGGCTCAAAACTGAAATGCCTGCAAGCACCGTGAATATTCCGACCCGCTGCGCCGTCCATATTCCGAGCCGATAAAGCACGAACGTTAAAGACATTGCGATAATCAGAGTGCATGTGAGTATAATAAACACCACAAGCGTGAAATATGTTCGTATTTTTTTCTCATTTTTCAACTGCTGTGCAATATCAATAACATCTGTTTTTTTTCGTTTTGAATTCTGTTTCCCACCGCATGTCTCCGCTTTCTTTTCCGCCGCGCATCCCGATATGCAGTTTTTCTTTATTTCATCATGCTCCATGCCGTTTCACCGCCTTGTAGCCCAATCCGCGTATGGTAATGATTTCAAAATCGTCATTATCTCTGAACCTGTCGCGCAGCCTGTTGATGTGTACATCAACCGTGCGCGGTTCGGTCTCGCTGTCCAACCCCCATATATCATCCATTAACTGCTGACGGGTGAATATTCTTCCCGGATATGCGGTCAATTTGTACAAAAGCATGAATTCTTTTTGCGGCAGAACCATGCTTTTGCCGTTTGCCGTCACCGTCATTGAGTCGTATTCAAGCACGGTGTTTCCTATTGTCTGCCTTCTGTCGCTGATCATTTGTGCACGCCGCAGCAAAGCGCCCACGCGCAGCACCATTTCGTTAACGTTCACGGGCTTAACCATGTAATCATCCGTTCCCGAAGCAAAGCCCATCTGCATATCAACAAAAGAATCTTTCGCCGTGATCATCAGAATCGGTATCGTAATCCCGCTTTCGCGCAGACTTGAAGCCAGTTCATAACCGTTCATATTCGGCATCATAATATCCGAAATGATTAAATCAACATATTCCTTGTCCAGCACGTCAAGTGCCTCCTTGCCGTCGGAAACACATATTGCCGAATAACCGTGAAGAGTCAGAACACGATAGAACAATTGCCTGAGTTCAATATCATCCTCTGCAATAAGAATCTTAAACATAATTGTCAGCTGCCTCGCTTTCGTTTGAAATAAGCCTGAGAACTCACTTTTGGCGCAGAAACTGCGTGATTCGCGGTTTTTCTGCAAATACAGACTCAAATCAATATTATTTCTGTTACGTTTACAATTACCTTTGTTTTGACGCGGCTTCCCGTCCGCTGCTTCCTGTGCCGTGTGCACTTTCAAGGGGCGTTTTCCCATCGTCAGTATTATTTTAGCACAAAAACATCAAGCGAATATTAATTATCGCCCGATTTTTGAAAAAAAAAGAGTGTTTTTTCGGCAGAGACGTCTGCTGTTTTCTTTTTCGACACAATTTGAATATCAACCGCTGTTCACACTCGGTTCACGGAAAGTTTGCGAAGAAGGATTAACATAACATCAGGAAAAGGAGGCAACCGCAATGAAAAGATCTTCCCAAACAGAAAAAAAGGTTTTCAGCTCTGCAAACGGCTTTGAAAAGAGACCGGCCGCCAAGAAAAATTGTGCGGATTACGGTTTTTGCGCCGCGCAGATTTTTATTGCATTGACCACAGCCGTATCACTTTTGTTCGGAAAGAAACTCGGCTGGAACCTTCGCGAAAACATGCTTATCTGCATCATGACATCCGTTCTTTTGTTCAGTCCGTGGCTTGCCGAGCATGTTCTCAGGGTTTCATTCCCGCCGATTCTGAAACTGCTGTTTATGCTGTTGATAATGGGCGGACCGATTTTCGGCAAGATATATAAATTTTACTATATAATTCCGTTTTGGGACAAATCGCTGCATGTCTCATCAGGCTTTCTTTTTGCAGTTATTGGCGCGGTGCTGCCGGACGTTTTGGACAGCGGCAACAAAAGCCATTCGCATGCACTGAAGCTTGTGTCCGCTCTCAGCTTCACACTTGCAATTGCCGCCGTGTGGGAATTTTACGAATACGCCATGGACACGTTTTTCGGAATGGATATGCAGCAGGATACAATTGTGTCCGGCATAAATTCCTATCTGTTGGGCAGCGAGAAAGGCGTTGCGGGTTCAATTTCGGATATTCAATCCGTTATTGTCAACGGCGAAGAGCTGAGCATCAACGGCTACCTCGACATCGGGCTTATTGACACAATGCAGGACATGCTTGTTTGCACTCTCGGTGGAATTTGTTATTGCGTATGTTTCATACTTTGTGAGCACGGTGTCAAGCTCCTTGGCAAATTCAACAGTCTGCTTCCGTATCGCAGTTCCGCAATGCCGTGTTTCGACCGCAGCGGCATCTGCTCCGATGAAACCGGACGAACGGATGAAGAGTCAAAAACATCTGCGGCGTGAGTAATCGGCCGCCCAAAACGCACAAAGCTTCGGAATCTCAGTCAAAAAACATTTACACGCAGCGGTTCCGAAGCTTTAATTTTCAATTGCCGGCTCATTTATTAATGATTCATTGTTATTTTAATATTATCCTTATTAATTAAGTTTTTTTGAAATTAGCGTTTCATTCTCTTTCGGCTATTGAAATTTCGGTAATAATGCGGTATAATTAATCCAAATTTGAACATTGCAAGGGTTTGTTTTGCCTCAGCCTCGATGCAAAGCTCCCTTTTCTGTTTATTTTAACTGCAAAACCTTGTTTATTTAATGGCTTTGCCGCGATTTATTGCCGCTTTGCACTTTGCTGCAAGGCATTGAGCGATTCAGCCGGAGGTTCGATTTGATTATTTATCAAAAATCGAAATATTTTTCTGCCGAACAGGCACAGGATAATCTTACAGGGCTTTCCCCCCTGCTTGTTCGTGCGCTCCGTGCAAGAGGTGCCGTCACTCCGGAACAAATTGAAAGATTTCTTCACCCTTCCGCTGAAGATTTTCATGATCCGTTTCTTCTTCCCGATATGGACAAGGCCGTTCAAAGGATACATGCTGCACTTGAGAACGGCGAAAGAATCTGCATTTTCGGAGATTACGATGTTGACGGTATTTGTTCAACCGCCATGCTCGTTGATTATTTTCATTCAGTCGGTGCAGATGTAGGCTATCATATTCCGTCGCGTCGGGAAGAAGGCTATGGCATGAGCCGCGGTGCAATCGACAAGCTGCATTCGTGCGGGGTTAACCTCATAATCACTGTTGACAACGGTATTTCCGCCGCCGATGAAATCAGCTATTGCAGCGAACTCGGCATTGATGTTATTGTGACGGATCATCACATTCCGCCCGAAACCGTTCCGAAATGCACCGCCGTTGTCTGCCACACGGTCAGCAATTCACAGTATCCGAATTCAATCCTCTGCGGTGCGGGCATTGCCTTTAAATTGCTCCACGCTCTCGCCGGACTTGAAGCTGCAATGCAATATGTTTCCCTTGCGGGGCTTGCCTCGGTTGCGGACGTTGTTCCGTTGCTTGACGAAAACCGTGTTTTTGTTAAGTTGGGGCTTGATGCGATAAACAGCGGCAATTGCTGCAACGGGCTTTACCGTCTTTTGAACGGTGTTCCCACTGCACGTCGGCCGTATAATGCATGCACTCTCGGCTTTGCTGTTGCCCCGCGGCTTAACGCCTCCGGGCGAATGAGCGATGCTTCACTCGGAGTTGAGCTTTTTCTTTGCCGCGACCCCAATCGTGCCGACGAGATAATCGCCCGCCTTAACAAGCTCAACGAGCTGCGTCAGCAGGACGAAGCAAACATTCTTAACGATGCAATTCGCCGTCTTGAACCCTGCGACCTTTCGGACACAAGAGCAATCGTCCTCCGTTCCGAAACATGGAATGCCGGTGTTATCGGCATTGCCGCTTCACGCATTGCAGAAATGTATCACCGCCCGACGATACTGTTTTCGGAATCCGACGGAATACTCAAGGGCTCTGCGCGATCAATAGACGGAGTCAACATTCATGAGGTGCTTTGTTGCTGCCGTGATTTTTTTGTTCGTTTCGGCGGCCATGCAAAAGCGGCCGGAATAACAATGGAATCCGCATTTTTTGAGGATTTTCGCTTAAAACTCAACGCTTGTCTTAAAACAGGCTATGATGACTCCGTGTTCATCCCGTGCAAACGATACGAATTCGATATTCCGCTTGAGCAGGTCACCCGAGAATTGATTGCCGAACTGACCCGCCTCGCTCCGTTCGGAGAGAGCAACCCTTCCCCCGTCTTCCGCTCCCGCCATGTGGCCGTGAGCAGGCTGCGCCGCTTCGGCAGCGATGCTCAACACACAAAAATGGACGTAAGCCCGAGCATTTCGAGCTCTGCGGCTCCGTTGGATGCAGTTTGGTTTGCCTCGGCCGCAAGTTATTATCGGCTGCTGAATGCCGACACGGTTGATATACTTTATACGCCCGGCATCAATAATTGGAACGGTTTTGACAGCATTCAGCTTCGCGTTGTTTCCGCAAAAGCGGAGCAGCCGCGTGACATCGATGCCTATATTGAAAAAGGTATGCGCTATTTCTGCAACGGCTTGCTTGAAAACCTGTCTTATCGGCTGTCCGAACCGGAGCAGCTCCCGGAAATATGCGAAACAACCCTCGCCGAGCTTTGTTCCCGCTCTATATCCGGTTTGCTTGTGCTTGTTTTTTCTGTTGAATCCGCCAAAAAGATTCTTGACGAAATTCGCAGCAGTCAAATCGGCAATGTTGACATTTGTTACTCTTGCGTTGCGGATTCACCCGTTTGCTGCAACACCGTTTTGCTTGCACCGCAGCTTGCAAATCTGCCTGCATTCGGGTTCAGCAAGGTCGTTTTCTACGACAATCCCCCTTGCAGCGGTGTTTACACGGCGGTTTCACGCCGAATGAGTTCCGCTTCAATGCTTCGGATGCCGTGCACGAACAGCGACTTCGGCAGGGTCGCACTGCATTTTGCCTGCGATCGCGATTTCATGGTTTGCAGCTACAAGCTTGTGCAGTCAATTCTTGCTGCTTCACCCTGTTCTCAGGGGGAGCTTTGCGGCAAGATGTCCAACAAGCTGAACGTTCCTGTTTACTGTGCGCTGTTCGCCGTTCGGGTATTTATCGAGCTTGGCTTTATCGAATTCACTCCGGGCGGTGCACTGCGGAACAGCAGCGAAATTCGGCCTGCGCCGCTGTGCGCCAGCACTTTGTATTCCGCTGTCGAACGTTTGCGCACGCGCAATTTCCCGGACTCGGAGCAGGATGATTCGGATGAATAAGTTTTCAGTTTTATGCCGATATAGGCTGACTCGGTTTATTCGGCAAAAATTTCAGTATTTTTCAATAACAGCAAACAAACATTCCCGCTGTATAAGCCGTGCGGGGATGAAACGAAAGGAACAGATTTAACCATGATTATCAACGAAACCGAACTGATTGCAACGATTCGCAGTATTCCCGATTTTCCGAAAGAGGGCATACTCTTCCGCGATATCACCACACTGCTTAAGAATGCCGATGCATACGAAACGCTTGTTGAATCCATTGCCGAGAAGCTTCGCCCGCTTGATGTTGACATCGTTATCGGTCCGGAAGCACGCGGTTTTGTTATCGGCTCCGCCGTTGCATATGCGGTTCATGCAGGTTTTGTTCTTGCCAGAAAACCCGGAAAGCTCCCCTGCGAAGTAAACTCCGTGTCATACGGACTTGAATACGGCTCCGACCGCCTCGAAATTCACAAAGACGCAATTCTTCCGGGGCAGCGCGTTGCAATCGTTGACGACCTGCTTGCAACCGGCGGAACAGCAAAAGCTGTTATCGACCTTGTGGAAAAAATGGGGGCAAAAGTTGTTGCTGCTGATTTTGCAATCGAACTTACCGATCTCGGCGGTGCCGACCTGCTCCGTGATTATAATGTTTACTCGGTTATCAAATACTGATATCAAAGATAACTCTCGCGAATGAATGTTCCCGGCAATGCCCGTTTCGGAACCTTTTGCGAACCTTCTTCCGAGAACTCCGACTCGGCACTTTGCCGATTTGACAGAGCCAACCGTTCGGCGCGGGCCGCGTGCCTGCGCCGAATGCATTTTTTGCTTTTTGAACGGTACCGAACGTTCATTCCTGCAAAATTTATCAAAGGTAAAATTTAGCCAAAGGTGGGTGTGCTATGGACAGATTGACCGCTGCCTTCGAAAAAAAGTTTCCGAAGGAAAAAACCGAATTATTAGTAAAGGCAATTAATTTTGCAAAATCGGTTCATGCTGACCAAAAACGCGAATCGCAGGAACCTTATTATATTCATCCCGAAGCCGTTGCGCTCATTCTGCTCGATATGGACATGGATGCAGACACGGTCATTGCGGGTCTGCTTCATGATACGGTTGAGGATGGGCACGATATCACCGTTGAAAACATTGCACAGATGTTCGGCAAGGACATTGCCCGAATGGTGGACGGCGTTACCAAGCTGACCAACAGCAATCTTTCCCACATGCTGTCAAAAGAAGACAGACAGGCCGAAAATCTGCGCAAAATGTTCCTTGCAATTGCAAACGATGTTCGCGTTGTTGTTATCAAGCTTGCGGACAGACTGCACAACATGCGCACACTCGGTTATTGTTCAAAGGAAAAGCGTGTTCGCAAAGCACGGGAAACCATGGATGTTTACGCTCCCCTTGCGGACAGGTTCGGAATGGGTGCCATAAAAGTCGAACTTGAGGATTTATCGTTCAGCTATCTGATGCCCGAAGAATGCCGCCGCCTTCAGTCCCTTATCGAACCGAAGCAGGAAGAACGCATGGGACTGCTCAAAAAAGCCATGCACAAGCTTGAAATTGCACTTAAGGATGCCGGAATCAAAGCGGAAGTCAGCGGACGCAGAAAGCATATTTACAGCATCTATCGCAAGCTGAACATAAAAAAAGTCGGACTGAACGAGATTTATGATCTTGTTGCACTTCGCATAATTGTTGATACCGTGCAGGACTGTTACGGTGCGCTCGGCATTGTTCACTCGCTTTGGCGTCCCTTCCCCGGCAGGTTCAAAGATTACATTTCAATGCCGAAAACCAACATGTACCGTTCTTTGCACACGTCGCTTTTCAGTGATCTCGGAATGCCGTTTGAGGTGCAGATTCGCACTTGGGAAATGCACCGCACTGCCGAATACGGTATTGCCGCACACTGGATGTATAAAGAGGGCAGAACACGGCAGGATGAGCTGGACACAAAGCTTGCGTGGCTGCGTCAACTTGTTGACTATGATTCCGATGCAAACTCAACAAAGGAATACGTTGACAACGTTCGACACGATTTTTTCTCCGACTATGTTTTTGTTCTGACTCCGAACGGCGAGATTATCGACCTGCCTCTGGGCTCAACGCCCGTTGATTTTGCTTACCGTATTCATTCGAACGTCGGCAACCACACACAGCACGCAAAAGTCAACGGTGCGCTTGTGAAGCTTGACTGCAAGCTTAAAACCCACGATGTTGTTGAAATCATTACGAACCCGCAGGCAACGCCGAGCCGCGACTGGCTTAACTTTGTAAAAACATCCCAAGCCAAAGCAAAAATCAAACAATGGTTCAAAAAGGCGAATCGTGAAGAAAATATTGTCCGCGGCAAAGAAATGCTTGCCGACGCCGCAAGACGACAGGGGCAGAAGCTTGCCGACCTTACGAAGGCCGAATTGTGCAAACCTCTGTTGAAACGCTTCTCCATGAACGAAATGGATGATATTTATGCGGCCATAGGCTACGGCGGAATTACAACCGGGCAGGCATTGCATAAACTGATGGAAGCCCGGCGAAAAGTTCAGCGAGAGGAGGAGCTTGCGCGCAAACTTGAAGAGCAGGAACACGCTCCCGCAAAAAGTTTTGACGCAAACGGAAGAGCCGTCATTGTCAAAGGCGAGGCCAACATGGTTGTTCGCTTTGCGCAATGCTGTTCTCCCCTGCCCGGCGATGAAATTTTCGGATATATCACGCGCGGCAGAGGTGTTTCGATTCACAGCAGAAACTGCCCGAATGCCGCAGCACTGCTTGCCGATGCGGACAGGATAATCGATGTTTCATGGGCGGACGGCGAAAGTGCAAAATTCCCCGTAACAATTCATATCGTCGCTTCGGAACGCGTCGGGCTGCTGATGGATATTTCACAGATGCTGATGAACATGAAAATCAACATCAATCTTGTCAACGCAAAGCCTGTTGAGGACGGCACAAAGATCGAAGCAACCATGGGGTTTCAGGTCCAAAACGCCGAGCATCTCGACAGCATTATAAAAAATCTTATGAAAATTAACGGTGTAAAATCCGTTTCAAGGGTGAGATCCGTATGAGATCCGTTGTTCAAAGAGTCCGCCGCGCAAGCGTTTCCGTCGCCGGCGAATGTGTCGGCAAAATCGAAAGAGGGTTGCTTTTGCTTATCGGCATAGAACCTTCCGATGCGCAGAGCGACATTGACTATATCGTTAAAAAATGTACTCAACTCCGCATTTTTGAAGATGCAGACGGCAAGATGAACCTTTCCGCCGTTGAACTCGGGTATGAAATTCTGCTGATTTCACAGTTCACGCTTTTCGGCGATGCCCGTAAAGGCAACCGCCCGAGTTTTATTGCTGCCGCTCGTCCCGAAACGGCGATCCCCGTCTACGAAAAGCTCATCGACGCTTTTCGCACTCAGCTGCACACCGAAACGGGTATTTTCGGCGCGGATATGCAGGTTGAGCTTGTCAACGACGGTCCGGTCACGATCCTGCTGGACAGCAAAAAAACGTTTTAATTTCGCTATATTCAGTCTATGTTTAAAAAGGAGAAAAGCCGCATGAAAATTCTTTGTGTCCCAACCGGTCCGCTTTCCGTAAATACCTATATCGTTTTTAACGAATCCGCCGAAACGCCTTCAAATTCCGAAAGGATTCCCTGTGTTGTTATCGATCCGGCGAATTCGCACAAGGTGGTTGAAGTTCTAAATCAAAACAACCTGCACTGCACCCATATTCTGCTGACGCACGGTCATTTTGATCACACGATGGGCGTTGCGGAATTGAAATCGCATGAAAACGCGCTTGTTGCAATTCACGAAGCGGATGCGGGCGCACTTGCAGGCGGAAAAGCAAGCCTTGCCTACCTCGGCGGTGCGCTTGTGAAGCCCTGCAAAGTGGACATCATCCTCCACGGCGGCGAATGCTTCACCGCTGCCGGTATTGAATTCAGCGTTCTGCACACCCCGGGGCATACCAAGGGCGGCGTATGCTATGTTATCGGAAAAGAACGTGTGATTTTTTCCGGCGACACGCTTTTCCGTCTCAGCGTGGGAAGAACCGATCTTGACGGCGGTGACAATGATGCACTTTACAACTCCCTGCTCCTGCTGACAGGCAGGCTGAAAGGCGATTACCGCGTATTCCCCGGCCACATGGGTGAAACAACTTTGGATTTCGAACGGAAACACAATCCGTATCTGCGCGGCGGCGGAAACCAAGACTATTGACGGAAAATACAGAAAATGCCGCAGCTGCATTAAAGAGGCAAACAATATGTTTTTATTCACAAATAGACAGGATTTTTTTAACGATATATGCGAAGAAATACGGCTTTTTCTGCCCGGTGAGGAGATAGCTCCCGTTTTGTCCCCCGCTGAAATTCACACAGCGGATGCGGGCGAAAAGACGCTGAGTGTTGTGCTTTCAAGCGACGGAACGGATTTTTTTGCCGAAGCCGCCTTTGTTTCGAACGGTCGGGAGCATTCATACTCGTGCCGAACGCCCTTTCGCAATGATGATTCAATTATTGAAAAGCGTTTTGCAAAACGCTGCATTAAAATCGCTGTCTTCCGCGCAATGCGAAAGGCATATCCCGATGCGCACCTCCCGTGGGGCTCTCTGACGGGTATACGCCCGACGCGCCTGCTGCGCGAGCTTCAGCACAGCTGCGGTCCTGCCGAAGCCAAAAGCATGATGTTGAACGATTTTGACGTCACGCCGCAGAAATTTGCACTTGCGGAGCGGATAGTTTCCGTTCAGGAACCGGTTTTTGCTTCCGTGCGGAAAAACGATGTTGATGTTTATATCGGCATTCCGTTCTGCCGCACACGCTGCCTGTACTGCTCTTTTGCTTCACGGCTCCGCACGGCAAAGACGGACATGCAGCCCTATCTTGCCGCACTGAAGACGGATATTGCAAACGGTGCGCAAATGGTTCGCGAACTCGGGCTGAATATTCGTGCGCTGTATCTCGGCGGCGGAACGCCCACCGTGCTGACCGCAGACGAGCTGCGCGATCTTTTGGATTTTGCAGAGGAGGCCTATAATATTGCACCCGGCACGGAGTTCACGGTTGAAGCCGGACGGCCGGATACGATAACAGCTGAAAAGCTTCGCATCATCAAGCAGCGCGGCGCAACGCGCATATCCGTAAATCCGCAAACGATGTGTGATAAAACATTGCATCTTGTCGGCCGCGATCACACATCCGAGGATATCAAGGCGTGTTTCAACCTTGCGCGGGATATCGGTTTTGATTCAATCAACATGGATCTTATCGCCGGTTTGCCGGGCGAAACGGCAGCTGACATGCAGCATTCCGTAAACGCACTCGTTGAGCTTTCTCCGGAGTGTCTGACGGTTCACACGCTTGCAATAAAGCGTTCTTCCCGTCTGCGTGAAAATCTTTCCGAATACGCTCTTCCCGATGTTTCGGAAGTTGAAAAAATGACCGAAATCGGTGCGCTCGGTGCCGAAGAAACGGGTATGCTTCCTTATTATATGTACCGTCAAAAATACATGGCGGGCAACATGGAAAACGTCGGCTATGCAAAACCCGGCAGCATCTGCATCTACAACATCGATATGATGGAGGATTCGCTGAGTATCATTGCTCACGGTGCGGGCGCAATGAACAAACGCGTTTTCCCGAGCGGCGGAAGGATCGAACGCGTCCCGAACCCCAAGGATATTGAAACATATATTTCAAAACTGCAAAAAACCCATGCCGACAGGCTTGCACTCTTTTGCAATGAATAAATGCAGCGGACAGCGTTCCGCATCACCCGAAACCGTCAGATGCGGAACGTATTGAATTATTAATATTTCATTTCAATTATATAAGAACTTTTGTGATTTTAAATTCTTTTGTCACAGTCTATCAGGTCAACATCGGCAGGCTTGCCGTCACCGATTCCGAAGCGGCGGCTGCAAGCGCAAGCAATGCAAGGCTTGAAGAAATCATTTATCTCGACGCATACACCGCCGAAGCGCGCATCAAGTGGAACGGCAATAACGCCTCCTCCTACGAGATTTACAGGCTCAATGCGGACGGCACAAGAACACTTATAATGGAAACGCCCAACACCGCGTATTATATTCCGAACCTTGTCCGCAACGATGACCAGGCAGATGTTACCGTTGAAGTCGTTCCCGTAAACGCAAACGGTGTTCGCGGCGAAAGCTCCCGCTTTACAATCGATTGGCTCTATGAAAACGGCGATACCGAAAAGCTGAGCGATGTTACCGTTCCCGTAAACATCTGCCCCTTGGCCGAAGTCACCGGCTATTCCGCTCAGAATGACGGCGAACCCGCATGGAAGGCCATTGACGGAACGAGCGAAAACGGTTCCAAATGGTGCGCCACTAATGCGCGGAGCGGCTGGATGACGATAAAACTCGACCAACCGCGAACCATCAAACGAATTCGAATTGAACACGCCGAATACGGCGGCGAGGCCCAGGACATGAACACAATTGCTTTTTCCGTTCAGTACAAAAGCGGAAACAATTGGGTAACAGTATACAGCACAAACAGCAACAGTTCGGATGTCACCGATGAACTGATCACACCCGTCACCGCACAGGAATGGAGACTCTATATCTCCAACAGCGGCTCTTCCGCATGGGGCGCTATCCGTATTTACGAATGGCAGATGTTTGAAACGACCGAACGCAACCGCACGGACATCGTGCTCATGAAGTTCGCTTCCGCAAAGAACAACAAGGGCGCAAGCGATACGTTCAGTCTCACCAATGCTCCGACGGGCAGCACGGTTCGTCTCTATCTGCGTGACGCAAACGGGAACTACACGCAGATTGCTTCCAAAGAAGCTCAGAGCAGCACAGTCAGCTTCACCGGCCTTGATTACGGCAGCGATGCAGGACGCGTGTTCTACACGGTTCAGGAAGGCAAGCAGGAAGAGAGTATCAAGCTCAGCACCGCCTTTGATGCAGAACCCGGCGCGGTAAAATACAGCATTAACGTTGTTCAGCCCGCAAACGGCAGTGTTGCCGCTTCCGCGACCTCCGCAACTGCGGGTACGACCGTAAAACTTACCGCGACCCCTGCGGAAGGCTACACCCTCGATTACTTTACGCTTGACGGCGAGAGGATTAACGGCGATACTTTCATCATGCCCGCACGGAATGTTGAAGTTTCCGCCGTATTCACCGCAAATGCGTACAGCATTACCGTTGTTCAGCCCGCAAACGGCACGGTTTCGGCTTCCGCAACCTCCGCAACTGCGGGTACAACAATAGAGCTTACCGCGACCCCTGCGGAAGGCTACACCCTCGATTACTTTACGCTTGACGGCGAGAGGATTAACGGCCATACTTTCTCCATGCCCGCACGGAATGTTGAGGTTTCCGCCGTGTTCACCGCGAATGCGTACAGCATCACCGTTGTTCAGCCCGCAGGCGGCACGGTTACGGCTTCCAAGCTGTCCGCCTTTTTCGGGGAAGCAGTTGAGCTGACAGCCGTTCCCGATGAAGGGTACGAGCTCAGTCATTACGTTGTCAACGGTGCGGCGAACAACGGCGGCACCTTCACGATGCCTGCACGTGACGTTATTGTTACCGCAGTGTTCACAAAGGTCGCCGAACCCTCGGTCAACCTTGCGCTTAACGCCACCATCTATTATTCCAATAAGAAGTATCCGGATTATGCGAAGAACGGACCGCAGCACGCATTTGACGGAAAGATGAGTGATCTCGAAGCCGACAAGTGGCACGCTTCCGGCATCAACGGTTGGGTTGCATTCGACATTCATACCCCCGTTGCAAATCCGATACTCAAGATATATCATGCCGGTTCTGCAGGTGAAAATTCCAACCTGAACACTTCGTCATGGGATGTTTATATCCTTAACGAAAGGTATCTCACGGAAGAAGCGTACTTCAATATGGACAGATCCACGCAAAACCGAGTCTGCCAAATCGCATGGTTCTGGAAGAGGATTCATGTCACAACCGGCAATACCGCTGACATATCTGTCGACCATATTGATATGCCCGAAGCAAGGCGTCTGTTCAAAATCAACATGCGCAAAACGAATCAGACCGGGTATCCCTATTATCTCAATGTTTACGAAATTGAGATGTATGCCGGCAACTGATAAACCCTCCGAATTTGCCCGCTGCCCCTGCTTTTTACCGTAGGCAGCGGAACAAAAAGCGAAGCCTGAAGCCCGTTCCTGTTCAAAATGCAGGAGCGGGCTTCGGTGCTATTGACAGCGGCTCACGGATAAGTTATAATAGTAGCATCGATTTTTTACGGAGGGACGGACATTGAGTACCGATGACGACAACGGTAATCATGAGTGTCAGGGCGCGGTAACATACTGCTGCGTTTCAGCCGAGCATTGCTCCGGCGGGCATTTTCTGCCCGGTTTTTTCGTTATGTATTCCGCATATGCTCAAATGCGTATCCGAAAGTTTTGCGTTCGGAGCGTTTTTTTGTTGCCCGCGTTCCCATCCCTGCAAATTCAACAAGGAGCAGTTTTGACCCAATGAACCACATTTCAATGATCGTTGCCATGATGATATGCATCATTCTTTCCGCATATTTTTCCGCAACGGAAACAGCTTTTTCGTCTCTTAACCGCACAAGGCTGCGTACAATTGCGGAAAAAGGCAACCGCCGCGCCGTGCTTTCGCTGCATCTTTGCGATAAATATGACAAGCTTTTGTCCACCATTCTTATCGGAAACAATATTGTTAACATTCTTGTGGCGTCACTCGGCACTGTGCTTTTCGTTGAATTGTACGGAAACAAGGGCGCAACAATTTCAACCGTTGTTGTTACAATCGTTGTTTTGATTTTCGGCGAAATCTGCCCCAAGAGCCTTGCAAAAGAGAATCCTGAAAAATTCAGCATGTTTTCGGCTCCCCTAATCAACCTTCTGATGATTGTTTTTACCCCGCTCACTCTGCTTTTCACCGGCCTTAAAAAGCTGCTTGCAAAACTGCTCAAAACCGACAGCAACAGAAAGGTCACGCAGGAAGAGCTGCTGATGTTTGTTGACGAAGTTGAACAGGGCGGAAGCATCAACGAGAACGAGGGCTCCCTGCTCCGCAGCGCAATCGAGTTTAACGACGTGCAGGTTGAAGACATTTTGACTCACCGCGTTGATATTGAAGCGGTTGATGTTGATGAATCAAAAGACGAAATTGCAAAGATTTTTACCGAATCCGGACATTCGCGTCTGCCCGTTTACGAAGAAACGATAGATGACATCATCGGCATAATTCATCATAAGGATTTTTACACGGACGGCGGCATTACGGAGCATTCGGTCCGCGAAATCATGACAAAACCGATATTCATCCCGCCGACTCTGAAGATAAGCAACCTCCTGAAGCTGCTGCAAAAGGAAAAAACTTATATGGCCGTTGTTACGGATGAATACGGCGGCACACTCGGCATCGTCACCATGGAAGATATCCTTGAGGAGCTTGTCGGCGAGATTTGGGACGAACACGATGAAATCGTTGAAAACGTGCGAAAACTCGGCGAAAACAATTATGACATCAACTGCGCAATGGATCTCGATGAATTTTTCGATATGTTTGATATCACGGATGAAACCGATTCATCGACTCTTAACGGCTGGGTTATGGAACACCTGGGAAGGATTCCCGATGTCGGCGATAAATTCAACGCGCACGGCCTTGAAATCACGATAAAGGCGGCGGACGGAAGGCGCGTTAATGAAATCAATGTTGTTCACACACCCGTTAAGCCCGAAAAGGGTACGAAATAAAACGGGCCGGCGGTCAAATCAACATGAATTTAAATCGGAGGTAAAACCACAATGAAATATAAAAGAGTACTGTTAAAAGTCAGCGGCGAAGCACTTTCGGGCAAAACGCCGATTGATTTTGAAAAGGCCACGGAAACCGCACTGCAAATTAAAGCGCTTCATGATGCAGGCTGTCTGCTCGGTGTTGTTGTCGGCGGCGGCAACATTTGGCGCGGACGCTCCGGCGGAACAATGGACCGAAGCCGCGCCGATAACATAGGCATGCTTGCAACCGCCATGAACGCACTCGCCCTTGAGCAGGCACTCATCGACCTTAACGTTCCCGTTCGCGTGCTTTCCGCTGTTTCAATGGATATGTTTATGGACAGTTATTCCGCACGCGAAGCGAACAAGTCCGTTGACGCCGGCACGGTTGTTATCTTTGCCTGCGGTTCGGGAGCGCCTTTCTTTTCCACGGATACGGCATCGGCGCTCCGCGCTGCTCAGATTCACGCTGACGCACTGCTGCTTGCAAAAAATGTTGACGGAATATACACCGCCGACCCGAATGTCTGTGCGGAGGCAAAGCGTTATGCCCGCATCAGTTACGATGAAGTCATTACAAAAAACCTCAAAGCAACCGACTTAACGGCAATGAGTTTTTGCCGCGAATACAGCATTCCGATGGTGCTTTTCAAAATGCACTCCGCAGAAGCGCTTGTTGCCGCCGTTAACGGCGAAAATGCCGGCACGATAGTTGATGCGCAGCCGGGATTTGAACTTGTTTAAATTAAACGCTGCTTCGGCGGCAGTCGAACTCATAAGCAGCATCAATCGGAGTTGCCCTTGCGCAGTCAATTTGCGAATTTTGCCGCAAAAATACAAAAAAACACCCCCGACTGCGGTTGACAACGCCGCGGCCTTAATATAAAATAATACAGTTAATTCATTCTTCAAGAGGAGGATTTACCATGGATATTATCGAAACCGCACAGGATAAAATGAACAAGACCATTGCTGTGCTCAACAGGGATCTCGGCTCCCTTCGTGCAGGCAGGGCAAACCCCAAGCTGCTTGACCGCATCATGGTGGACTATTACGGCACGCCCACTCCCATTAACCAAATGGGCACCGTCAGCTCACCCGAACCGCGTCTTCTTGTTATCTCGCTGTGGGATGCTTCAATGATCTCAGCCGCGGAAAAAGCAATTCAAAAATCCGATCTCGGCATCAATCCGTCGAACGACGGCAAGCTCATTCGCCTTGTTTTCCCCGAACTTACCGAGGAACGCCGCAAAGAGCTTGTTAAAATCGTCCGCAAAAAAGCCGAGGAATCCAAAGTTGCGATCCGTGCAATCCGCCGCGAAGCAAACGAAACCATCAAAAAAGACTGCAAGGACGGCACTATCACCGAGGATGACCAGAAGAGGCTTGAAGAAAAGGCTCAAAAGGCCACCGACAATGCCATTAAAGAAATTGACCGCATTGCAAGCGAAAAAGAGAAGGAGCTTCTTGCCGTTTGATGAACATACTCGGTTATCCGCTTGATCGGGCCGCTGCAATTCTTGAGCGTGCGGGCTACCGCGTTGAAACGGTCGAGGCACGTTCACGCAAGGGCGTTGAAGGCGACTCCAAACGTGTTGTGCGCTGCCTTCCCCTGCCCGGTCGCAGCATTCCGACAGTTCAGCTTGTGTTTTGTGAATTCAAAACAAACGTCGATTCCCTCCGTGCGGAGGATGCGGCGGACGCTGAATCAACCCATTGAGAATACGCGGCTGCTGCAGGTTCTCGGCTTGCAGCAGTCTTGTTATCGTATTTTTTGATGCTGCCCGGGTATGGTGTCCGTTCCGGCCTCTTTTATGTTTTATGAAGATTTATCCCAAATTCACAAATGAAGAACTTGCCGCACTTTCACTCGGCGGCGAACTGCCGCACCATGTCGGCATAATAATGGACGGCAACGGCCGTTGGGCAAAGAAACGCCTGCTTCCGCGCAGTGCGGGGCACCGTGCGGGAATGGAATCCCTGCACCAAATCGTCCGCACAACGCATTCCCTCGGAATCGAGGCTCTCACGGTCTATGCATTTTCAACCGAAAACTGGGCTCGCCCCGCAGCCGAAATCGATGCATTGTTCAAGCTCCTCTCCGAATATTTTTATAAAGAAATCGATGAGCTGAACCTGAACGGCGTCCGGATACGCACCCTCGGCGAACTTTCGGCATTTAACCCCGGACTCCGTTCCCTCATGGAGGATGCCGTTGAAAGAACAAAGCATAACACCGGCCTCTGTTTCAATATCGCCGTTAACTACGGCAGCCGTGACGAAATCGTTCATGCTGTCCGCCGCATTGCAGCGGACAGCATTGCACCCGATGCCGTTACCGAGCAAACAATAGCAGACAGGCTTTATACGTCAGGACTGCCCGAACTTGATCTCATCATCCGCACCGCCGGTGAGGAGCGTTTGTCCAACTTTTTGCTTTGGCAGGCCGCATATGCCGAGTTTGTTTTTTCAAAAACGCTGTGGCCCGATTTCACTCCCGAGGTTTACTTTGGTTGCCTGCGCGAGTTTTTGAATCGAACCCGACGCTTTGGCCGTGTGCTTTGACTTTGCGGAAGTTTTGTTCAGGCTTGCGCCGTTTTGCGGCTCATTTCAGCGCAGCCGCAGAATAATTTTGATTTAAGGATTTTGTTTTATGAAAGATTTGCCTGTTCGCACTTTAATCGCCGTTCTGTTAATCGGTCTGCTCTGCCTCGTTGCTTGGTTCGGGGGCTGGGTTCAGGCGGCTGTTCTCGGACTTTTCACAGTTGCAGCTGTCTATGAAATGTTCACGATCTTTGTCAAAAGAGGAATTCGCCCCGCCGTGCTTCCGCAAATTCTGCTCGGCGGCTCAATGTTCGCCGTAATGTATAAATTCGGCGCAAGATTCATTCTTCCGATGGCGGCTGCCGCATTTGTTGCAATCATGGTTGAAAGAATCCTTAACGCGCGGCGCACAAATGAAGATCTTATCGCTTCGCTTGCGCTGCTCGTCTACCCCGTGTCTCTGCTTGCCTGCTTCGGACTTGTCGGGTTCGGCCGAAACGATATTTCGCGTGCAGCATTCCTTTGCATTTTTGCCGGTCCCTGCATGGCTGACAACACCGCATACATGGTCGGTTCGCTGTTTGGCAAGCACAAACTCTGTCCCTACATCAGCCCTAATAAAACTGTTGAGGGCGCAGTAAGCGGCGTTGTCGGCGGTGCTCTCGGCGGCGTTATTGTCTATTTTGCTCAAAAACTCTGGGGACTTGACGTTTCTCTCGTTACTCTTATTGCAGTATGCTTCATCGCGGGCATCGTTGGACAGTTCGGAGATCTGCTTGCATCCACATTCAAACGCTGGGCAGGTGTTAAAGATTACAGCAATCTTTTCCCCGGTCACGGCGGCGTGATGGACAGATTGGACAGCGCAATGGTCGCTGCGCCAATCGTTGCGGTCGCATTTGCATTTTTCATTTAATATGCATCAAGCGGATGCCGAACAGTCGGTCTGCTGATTGCCGCAGCCCGCTGCAAAGGCGGCTTGTCCGCTCCGTTGTTGTTTACGGATTTTTCCATTGGGCTCAGCTGCGGATTTGGCAGCTCGCAGAAAAACTTCTCGTTGTACGGAGGATTAACAAATGAAAAAAATCGCCGTTTTCGGTTCAACCGGTTCAATCGGAACACAAACTCTCTCCGTGGCGGGCTTTCACCCGGATGAATTCGAAGTTTATGCAATAGCTGCAAACAAAAACGCAGAGCAGGTGGTTCGCAGCGCAAATGAGTTTCACCCGAAGTTCATCGGCATGTATGACGAAGCCGCCGCACGCGAAGTTTCCGAACGCTGCCCCGGCATCACTGTTGTTTCGGGCGGCGAAGTAAACTCGCTTGCGGCTCTTTCCGAAGTTGACATTGTTGTGAACGGTGTCAGCGGCTTTGCAGGACTGTTCCCGCTGCTTTCCGCACTCCGTGCAGGAAAAACCGTTGCGCTTGCAAACAAAGAAAGCATTGTTTGCGGACACGTTGTTGTGAACCGCGCTCTCGCCGAATTCGGCGGAAAAATACTTCCGGTTGACAGCGAACAGAGTGCAATTTTTCAATGCCTTGCCGCAGGCCGCAGTGAGGATGTTCGTTCGCTTATTCTGACAGCATCCGGGGGTATGTTCCGCAACGCTTCGGCCGATGAGCTTGCCCGTGTAACGCCGCAAATGGCGCTCCGTCACCCCACATGGAGCATGGGCGGAAAAATCACGATTGATTCATCCACGCTGTTCAACAAGGGACTTGAGCTTATGGAGGCCGGGTGGCTGTTTGATATTGAACCGAATCGAATCGAGATCCTTATTCACCCGCAGTCCGTTGTGCATTCGATGGTCGAATTTTGCGACGGTGCAGTGTTTGCGCAGATGAGCCCTCCCGATATGCGCCTTGCGATCCAGTATGCGCTCACCTATCCGCACCGCATCACTTCTCAGCTTCCGCGCCTTGACCTTGCAGCTCTGCATTCGCTCACGTTCGAAAAACCCGACTGCACACGATTCCCCGCAATTTCTCTTGCGTACGACGCTTTCCGCGACGGCAGCAGTCTGCCCATCGCCTACAATTCCGCCAACGAAACGGCCGTTGAGCTGTTCGTTCGCGGCTGCATCGGTTTTACCGACATTGCAAAATGTGTTGAATACTCAATGGAAAGAATTCCCCGTGAAAAAATCGGCTCCGTTGACGACATACTTTATCTTGATAAAGAAGCCCGCAGGTTGGCCTGTGAATGCTTCGGAAAGGAAACATTATGACAATTGTTTACATACTTCTTGCGATACTTATTCTTGAGCTGCTGATTTTCCTGCATGAGCTCGGTCATTTTACGGCGGGCAAACTGCTCGGTTTCCGCATACTCGGCTTTTCGCTCGGATTCGGTCCGGCTCTTTTAAAATTCAAAAAGGGCGAAACCGAATACTCTCTTCGTGCATTTCCCGTGGGTGGTTTGTGTCAGTTTGACGGTGAAGATGAAGAAGCCTTGGAGAACGACCCGCGCCGATTCAACGCTCAGCCCGTTTGGAAGCGTTTTATTGTTATTCTTGCCGGTCCGTTCATGAATATACTCACCGCCTTTCTTATCGCGTTCGTGTTCTATCTCTGCAAACCGATGCCGGTTTACGCTGTTGACCCTGTTACGCATTACGAGGTTCCGATCGTTGCTTCAGTTAAAGAAAACAGTCCCGCAGAAAAGGCCGGATTGAAAAACGGTGACGTCATCATTGCAATCAACGGTCAATATCCGACCGAAACGGCTGACACGGATATTTACTCCTCTGTTTCCGCACTTATCGGTGCCGCAGGCAATGATTTTGTTATGACTGTTGAACGCAGCGGAGCGCAGCTGGATCTTGCCGTCGGCGACGCCTTCAACTCAACTGAAAACAGAACCGTTATCGGCATAACGATAAGCGGGCTTGTTGAGGACTACCGGCATTTGAACGTTCTTCAGGCGGCAGCAGGTTCCGGGGAATACCTCATTCTAATCGTGAAAGCAACAGCCCAGGGCATTGCGGGCATGTTCAAACACGGCATACACAGCGGAGATCTTTCCGGCGTTGTCGGAACGGTCGGAATCATGGTTGATGTTGCGCGGGAATCAATGATTAATCTTGTCAATATCGCTGTGATCCTTTCGCTCAGTCTCGGGTTGTTCAACCTTATTCCGTTCCCCGCACTCGACGGCGGAAGGCTGCTGTTCCTTTTGATAGAAGCAATTATTCACCGTCCGCTGAACCGCAAGGTCGAAGCAATCGTAAACGGTGTTGGACTCGCCCTGCTGTTCACACTTATGATAGTTGTTACAATCAGCGACGTTGTGGGACTTTTCAGATAGTGCGGATTGCAGTGCATTGTTCGTAAAGATTCAAAGAGGTCTGATATGAAACTTCTTATTCTTGTCGGCAGCGGTGCTGTCGGAAAGATGACCGTCGGGCAATCAATCATGAGAAAAACGGCGCTGCGCCTTTTCCACAACCATATGATGATTGAACCCGTCATTGAGATTTTCGGCGAGTATAACCACTCCGTTGTTGCAAAACTTCGAAGAACGATTTTTGAAGAGTTTTTGAAAACCGAACGGGAAGGGTTGATTTTTACCTATATGTGGGCTTTCGATTGCCCTGAGGACGGCGATTACATTCGTTCCGTTGCGGAGCTTTTTCGCTCACAAGGCGCAGAAATCTATTGTGCAGAGCTTGTTGCACCTCAATCCGTCAGGCTTGAACGAAACCGAACGGAAAACCGCTTGCGGCATAAGGCCTCCAAACGCGATTTGAATTTTTATGAGGAAAGGCTGCGGCATGAAGACAGCAAGTACCGCTTGGTAAGCAATCCCGGAGAGATCCCGTTTGAGAACTATATTCGAATCGACACATCCGAACTCAGCGCGGATGAAACCGCGGAAAGGATAATCGACGCATTTTCAATTCCGCAAACCTGTCAAACCGGCAAGGAATGATTCACCGCTCGACGCATTAAATTATATATGGCGAAACAAATATCGGCAGCCCCTTAGACAGGGAACTGCCGATGTTTTCAGTTGCTTATGTATATGCAAATCACACCGAGGCTTCGGCAGCAGTCGCTGCGGAACGCACTGACCCGATTTCGGTAAACAGTTTTTTGAATGCCGTAACCCTGCTTTCTTTTTTAAAAATCACTGCATTCATCCCGTCCGCAACTGCGGTCACGGCATTTTTTGCGGTCAAAATCGGTATTTCCGGAAGTTCGCGGCTGAAACACTCCGCAAGGCCGAATTGCAATGCGCCGCCTCCGATTAACGTTATTCCCGTATCAAGAAGGTCGGCGGCGGCCTCCGGCTGCAAAGCCTTCACGGCATCCTTAACAAAGCGAATGAGCGCCGTTTGCCCTTTTTGTGCAGCCGCCCGCAGCTCCGCACCGTTTGCGCGTACCGTTTGCGGCAAACCGTCGTCGGCCGAACGCCCCTCAATATCAAAGCTCAGTTTATTCAGGTTCTGTTTAATTATTTCCGCCATGCGCTCACCTATCAGCAGCCTGTGTTCATCGCGGAACCAATTTTGAATCGCCCTGTCCACAGCCGCGCTGCCCTCATTCGAAAATCCCTGCCAAAGCATTCCGCCGTTTGCGAATGCAGCGCAAGTCATTGTTTCCGCTCCGATGTTCACAATCATATGTGCCCTGTCCGAAAACAAATCCGCATCAGCCCCTATTGCACCCATCAAAATCGGATCATGCACCTGAAGCGCACGAAATCCCGCAAGACGTGCCGCCTGTTTGAGAGCGTTTTGCTTCACCGTGGGCAGCATATGCGGTATCGCTGCATGCAGCTCAATCGATGCCGTTGTACGCTTGCCGGTTTTTTCACATGCAAGCCGACCGAGCAGCAGCGCAAGCATACGCGTGTTTGCCGCCGCACCATCGCGAACAGGCCGAATTACACCGCTGCGATGCAGCAGTGCTGCATTGCCCGCTGCGGCGACCGTGAGTTTTGCCCCCGCTTCAAGAGCGATTGCCGTTTCCTCCGCCGCAACTTGCCCCCGAGCAACACATTTAATGCATTTTGAACCTATATCCGCTGCAAAAACAGTTTTGAACATCTTTGAACGACCTCCGAAACAATTCCTTCTCGGCACGGGGAATGCATTCAGTCTTTGCACTCCCTGTCCCTATAAGAAATTATTCCCTTTTTTGCAAAGAATAACCCGTTCCGATTCAAAAATTTTCGGTTTTTTTGGCTTTTTACGGCAAAGCAAAGTGTTCCGCACCGCCGAGTTGCCGCACACGGCAGAAACCTTTCTCACTTACTCTATTCGATACGTTCGTAAAAACCGTGTGGTAATATCCCTATTTTTTTAAGCATTTTGTACAGTACAGGAATCGGCATACCGATAACCGTGAAATAATTGCCCCGAATTTCGCGGACAAACATGCCGAACGGCCCCTGTATGCCGTAAGAACCCGCCTTGTCCAGCGGGTCGCCCGAATGCACATAATCCGTTATCTCGTCGGGAGACAGAGTTTCAAACGTGACCTCCGTAATGCTGCATTCAGTTTGAATTTCCTCTTTTCCCTGAATGCTGCATTCAGTTTGAATTTCCGCTTTTTCCCGAATGCTGCATTCGGTTTGAATTTCCTCTTTTTTCCGAATGCTGCACTGAGCGGCGGCGCTTTCATCAGGGATATCCGCAATCACGGACACTCCGGTGAAAACTCTGTGGGTTTTTCCGGACAGCATTGAAAGAATGCGCACTGCATCCTCCGCATCTTTGGGCTTGCCGATAATCACGGGCTTTGTCTCCCCATCCTTTTGAAAAGCAACGACCGTGTCGGATCCGATAACCGCAAAATCTCGCCGCCCCGCCGCAGAAAGACGGTCAAACACCTCTTTCGCCTTGCGAAGCGAAAGAGCACGAACAAAACTCTCCGGGTCATTTTCATCAATCGTTTCATCAGCATTGCTGACAATAATCTCATAGTCATATCCGCACATTGTCAGCAGCTCGCGCCTGCGCTGTGAGCCGCTTGCAAGAACAAGTTTCATAGTCATTTTCCTTACGTTGTATAAATTTCGGAATACTGTATACGCGGTTCGCACGTATTTGTCGCATTTTACATTTTATTGTCAAATCAGACTTTTTCAATACGTCTCGTTCTGCGTTTGCCTTCGGGCAGGGCTATAATACCAGTATTGCCGATGTATTTCAAGGGCTGCTTCCCCGTTTTAAAAAAATTCAAAATTTTTTTCATTGAAGTGGTGAAAGGTGTTGATTTGTGGGGCGATTGATGATATAATCAACACACATCCCACGATACGGGTAATGCATTACATAGTAAACGCCGAATCCGGCTTATTCTGCAATAAAGACCATGAATTCCGCGCTTTTTGCAGAAATGCGGATTTTCGGTGTACTCAATCGAAATTAAGGCGGTGTCGACATGCTGTTGGGGCAATCCAGAAACAATTTGGACTCCAAGGGGCGAATTTTCGTCCCCGTTAAGTGGCGTCCCGACACCTCCGATCACGTTGTTGTTCTTATCGGATTGAATCCTGCCGATGTCAAAAAGGAAGAAAGATTCCTTCAGATTCTTCGGTACGAAAAGTTTGTTGAATTTGCAAAGGATCTAACCTCCTCGCGTCCCTCCGATTTATCCCTCATGCGTGCCAAACGAAAGATCTTTTCAAGCGCGGAAGAGTGTACCCTTGACAAGCAGGGACGCATACTGATTCCGCAATGGCTTGCAAAGTATGCAAACCTTAAGGATGAGGTTCTGCTTTGCGGCGTTGAAGATCGCATTCTCGTTTGGAATCCCGATGATTTCGAGGCAGCGGAAGCCGACTACACGCTTAATGAGCTTTGCTCCGATGTTCAGAATTATTCCGATAAAACTCCCGGTAATTCTTCTGCGGCATCGCTCATATCATCCGCATTCGGAGGTTAATAAAAGATGCTCAATGATATAAACACAAGCTCTTATCACACCCCAATAATGCTTCCGCAGGTTCTGTCCCTGCTGCGTCCGGAACGCGGCGGAACATATGTTGACGGAACGCTCGGCGGCGGCGGTCACAGCCTCGGAATTTTGCGTTCACTCCCTGCCGGCGGCAGATTGTTCGGCATTGACCGCGACGGCGAAGCTATCGCCGCAGCCTCCGCAAGGCTTTCGGTTTTTCCGAATTTCACGGCTGTTCGCGGCAATTTTTTTCAACTTACCGAACTGCTCAATGCCCGCGGAGTCAACGGTGCGGACGGAATCCTGCTTGATCTCGGCGTCAGCTCGCATCAGCTCGACGATGCGGAGCGCGGATTTTCATACGGAAGCGAGGCGCGGCTCGATATGCGAATGGACAAATCCGCTCCGCTCAGCGCACATGATGTTGTAAACGGCTATGATACAGCTGCGTTGACACGAATCATACGCGACTACGGCGAGGAACGCTTTGCCTCACGCATTTCAAATGCAATCGGTGCGGCGCGTGCGGACAAGCCCATTGAAACAACAACCGAACTTGCCGAAATTATCAAAAATGCAATACCGGCGGCGGCAAGGCGCGACGGGCCGCATCCGGCAAGGCGAACGTTTCAGGCAATTCGAATTGAGGTCAACGGTGAGCTTGCGGGACTTGAACAAGCGGTGCGCGATGCAATCCGCTTTCTGAATCCGGGAGGAGTAATTACTGTCATAACTTTTCACTCTCTTGAAGACCGAATCGTTAAGAACGTTTTCAAGAACCTTGCAAACCCCTGCACCTGCCCGCCTAATGCGCCCGTTTGCGTATGCGGACTTAAGCCCGAGGTTGCAATACTTACCAAAAAGCCGCTTGTTGCGGATGATACCGAATTGGATTTGAACTCAAGATCGCGCAGCGCAAAACTCCGCGCAGCGCAGAAACTCATAAACACGACGGGGGACGAATAAAATGGCAAAGGATTCAAGATTTAACGGCAGAACTGTTGAAGAAATGCGTGTCTATGCGCCAAACAACGGCTCATTGGCATACAAAAGCGATTATCTTTACGACACAAGGCTTGCAGCGGCTCAACCCAAGCGCAGACAGGAAACTGCCGCGCCCGCAGAAACCCAGCCAAAGATTCGCCCGCAGAAAACGCGCATTCCGCTTTCCGTCACGCTGCGTGAACGCAAAGTCGGAATTAAGCTGACTGCTTTCCTTTTTGTTGCGTTGATCGCAATGTCCGCGCTTTTGGTAGTTCTCCGTTTTGAGCGCATTGCCGGAGTTCAGCGCGACATCAACGAAATCAATGCCGGCATAGCCGCCGCCCAGCGCGGGTTCGGAGAACTTGACATGGATCTCAGCTCCTCCATCGACCTTGAAGCGGCACGACTCGCTGCCGAAACCGCAGGCCTGCACCCGAGAAAATAGCGGCAAACGGCGGACGAAAACGCCTGCCGATAAAACGGAGTCCGCCGCGCGCACGCAAGCGGTGATCGGCAGAAAACGAAATATATCCTTTGTTCATTTTCTGAGCCGACCGGCGTTTGTCATATATATTCGGAGGTAATTCTGCAATGAGCATCACAGCCGTTCCCCCCGGCAAAAAACATCGCAAAAAGAATAAAAAAGCACAAAAAGCCCTGAAACCGCAATGGTCAACATACAAGCGGATTGCATGGCTTTTGCCTGTTTTTGCTTTATTTTTTCTCATCCTCCTTATTCGCATTTTCTGGCTTCAGGTTATTGACGCAAAAGAGCTTCAGCAAAAGGCATTAAGCCAGTGGACGCGCCCGACAACCATTACGGCCGAACGCGGCATGATAATCGACTGCAACGGGCAGACACTTGCCAAAGACGGCCCCGTTTACAAAATTGTGATATGGCCGAATTCCATTTCCGAAAGCGACAGAGTTCGTGTTGCCACGGAACTCAGTCGTGTTCTCGACCTTAACTATGAAAAAGTTCTTGAACGAGTTTCAAGCAAAAAACTTCGTGAATTTATTCTCAAACGACAGGTGAGTAAAGAAGCCTGCGACGAAATCCGCAGTTTGCAGCTTGGCGGCGGTGTCGGAATTTCACCGGACACAAAGCGCTATTATCCGTTCGGCACTCTGCTTTCACAAACCATTGGGTTCACAAGCACGGACGGAACCGGGCAAAGCGGGCTTGAGCTGACATACAACAAGTATCTCACCGGCAAGGACGGCGAACGTATTGCCGAAACGGACAGCAGGGGAAACCAAATTGCCGACAGTATGATTCAGGAGTTTCCGCCCACGGACGGTTCAACACTGAAGCTTACCGTTGATGCAAACATTCAAAGTTACCTTGAAAACGCGCTTGCCGAAGCTGTCCGGGTCAACAATGCAAAAAATGCACAGGGAATCATCATGGATGTCAACACCGGTGCCATCGTTGCAATTTCAACAAAACCCGACTATGACCCGAACTCCCCTCCGAGGGACGACATGCAGATGCTTGCCGAGCTTTCCCGCAATCGCATTGTAACCGATGCATACGAACCCGGTTCAACTTTCAAAATCCTTACCCTTGCGGCAGCACTCGATTCCGGAAGTACTCATCTTGAGGACAGTTTCTACTGCAACGGCGGTTATATTGTAAACGGCGAACGCATCAAATGCTGGAAACATGCCGGCCACGGCTCCCAGAACCTGACCCGCGCCACGGAAAATTCCTGCAACTGCTGTTTCATGAAACTCGCCTTGACAATGGGTACCGAAAAGTTTTATGATTATCTTTATGCGTTCGGCCTTGGGCAAAGCACGGGCAGCGGACTTGTCGGTGAAAGCGAAGGCATCGTAACTCACCAGAAATACGTCACCCAAAACGATCTTGCACGCATCGGCTTCGGGCAAAGCATTGCCGTGACGCCTATTCAGCTTGCAAGCGCAGTCTGTGCCGCAATCAACGGAGGCGAACTGCACACACCCTATATCGTTGACGAAATCATATCGGCCTCCGGTGAAACGGTATTCAAGGCCGATACGTCCCCCGTTCGCAGGGTCATCAGCGCGGAAAGCTCCGCATACGTTCGTCAGATACTGCAAAGTGTTGTTGATAACGGAACGGGCAAAAACGCAAAGCTTGCAAACTACACCGTCGGCGGAAAAACGGGAACGGCGCAGAAATACGACGAATACGGCCGCGTATCCTCGGGAAATTATATCTGTTCATTCATCGGATTCGCTCCCGCGGACGAACCCCGTTATCTCTGCCTCATCCTTGTTGATGAGCCTCGTGTAAGTTCAATCTTCGGCAGCACGGTTGCCGCACCTTTCGTTCGCCGTGTGCTTGAAAATGTGTTGACGCTGAAGGAAGTTCCCGGATTGACCCCGGAAACAAGCTATCAGACGGTTCAGCTGCCCGACCTTGTCGGAATGTCCGCGGCTGACGCTTCCGCACTGCTTGCGCAGTACGGACTTGAGAGCATTTTCGAATGCAATGCGGTTGTTACAATGCAGGTTCCGGCAGCGGGTCAAAGCGTTGTTATCGGCTCGTCCGTTCTGCTGTACACCGGACTTGAGGGTGTGAACACTGCCGAACCGACCGCTGAACCGTATTATGTTACCATGCCGAGTCTAATCGGGAAAACCGCGCTCCAGGCGCATGATGAGCTCAAACAGCTCGGGCTTACAATGATTGCCGACCCCGCCGATCCGTTCGGATATGTCATCGGACAAAGCATCTATGCGGGCACTCAGGTTGAATTCGGCTCATCCGTAACGGTTTATTTCGGCTATTCGACTACAGGCGGTTAATTTCCGCAACAGGCAGACTTTTTGCTGCAAAATCAATACTTGCTTTATAACAGGAGAAAAGCAATGCTTATAAGTGAACTGACAAAAAATACCGACTGCCGCATAATCGGCAGCGACTGCGACATCAGCAGAATCGAATACGACTCAAGAAAACTCACCGGCGGTGAGCTGTTTTGCTGCATCCGCGGCACTTTCAAAGACGGGCACGAATTTGCCGAAAGCGCAGTTGCCCGCGGCGCAGCCGCACTCCTTGTTGAACGGGAGCTTCCTCTTTCCGTGCCGCAAATTATTGTGAAAAACTCACGTCATGCAATGGCCGAACTTGCAATTGAGTTTTACGGTCATCCGCTTGACGGAATCCCTGTCATCGGCATCACCGGCACGAACGGAAAAACGACAACAACATACATGATAAAAGCGATCGCCGAAAAGGCGGGCTATAAAGTCGGACTGATCGGCACGATTCGAAACCTTATCGGCGACAGAATCATCCCCACCGACCGCACCACACCGGAGAGCGTTGAGCTTCAGCGTGTGTTCAGGCTTATGCGCGACGAGGGTGTTCAGCTTATCGTGATGGAAGTCAGTTCGCATGCATTGGATCAGGACAGGGTTCACGGAATCGAGTATCTCATAGGCGGATTCACGAACCTTACGCAGGATCATCTTGATTATCACAAAACTTTTGAAAATTATCTTGCGGCAAAAAAAATTATGTTCACACGCAGCAAATTTGCCGTTATGAATGCTGATGACAGCCACAGTGCGGAGCTGCTTCGCGGAATCAATATTCCAAGCATCACATACGGCATTCGCTGCGAAAAAGCCGATGTTCGCGCTGCCGACATTGAAATCTGTGCGCGCAACATCGAATTTGAAATGCTGACGCCGAACGGAAACAAGCAAATCAATGTCTCTATCCCCGGGCTTTTCAATGTTTTTAACGCAATGCTTGCGGCATCGGTCTGCATGAAACTCGGAATTGATTTGGACACCATCGCGGAAGGGCTGAAAAGCGTGAAGGGCGTTTCCGGCAGGATGGAATCCCTTCCTGCGGAAGGCTTTGATTTTTCCGTTATACTGGATTTTGCACACACACCGGACGGACTGTCCAACCTGCTCTCTGCCGTTCAGGGTTTTGCCAAAGGACGCGTCATTGCCGTGTTCGGCTGCGGAGGCGACAGGGATAATGCCAAACGTCCGATAATGGGTGCAACGGCGGCAAAACTTGCAGACTTCTGCGTTGTAACATCCGACAATCCGCGCACGGAAGATCCGACGCGCATCATCAACATGGTGCTTGAAGGTGTGCGCAGCGAAAAAACGGAGTACGTTGTTATTGAAAACCGCCGCGAGGCAATACGTTACGCACTGAATATTGCAAAGAAGGACGATGTGGTTGTTCTTGCAGGCAAGGGCCACGAGAACTATCAGGAAATCAACGGCATCAAGCATCCGTTCGATGAAAAGATAATCGTTGCCGAAATTCTTGAAGATATGCGCTGCGGGCGCAAATAATTCCGTATTCGGCACAGTTTTGCGCATCGGGCCGTTTCGGTTCCGTGCAAAGAAAAAATATAAGAGGTTCGTATTATGCAAAAGATGATTTTCGCTTTCATAACCGCCGCAGCAGCGGTCATGCTCATTTCTCCCCTGTTCATTCCAATGCTCCGACGACTCAAGTACGGGCAGGTTGAACGTGCCGAGGGGCCGCATGCACATTCCGCAAAGGAAGGCACTCCGACAATGGGCGGCATTATGTTCATAATCGCGATCATTATTGCAGTTGCGGCATTCAGCATATACGGCATTGCATTCGATTTTTCGGTTCCTGCCGTGCTTATCATGCTTGCGTTCGGGCTTGTCGGCTTTCTTGACGACTTTATAAAAGTCAAGCGCAAGCGCAATCTCGGTCTCCGCGCATACCAAAAAATTATCGCACAGCTTCTTCTGTCCTTTGCAGCGGCGTACTATGCCTATAAAAGCAGTTTTATCGGCTCAACATTGTATGACCCGATTTTCGGCAGCATCGAACTCGGCGGATGGTACATTCCCTTTACGATGTTCATGATAATTGCCGTTGTCAACAGTGCAAACCTGACCGATGGCTTGGACGGTCTGCTTTCCGGCGTATCGCTGATTTACAGCATTGCAATGGGTGTGCTTTTTCTCTATTTTGCAAAAGTTTTCGACGGCAGCTTCATTAACGAACCCCGTTTCGTTGCAAACCGCGACGGAATGCTTTGCATGAGCGTTTTTGCGTTTGCGGTCGCCGGCGGCTGCCTCGGCTTTTTGAAGAGCAACAGCTATCCCGCAAAAGTCTTTATGGGAGATACAGGCTCAATGGCACTGGGCGGCGCAATGTCCGCAATGGTCATTTACAGCCGTTCCCCGTTCCTCTTCCTGCTGAGCCGTTCCCCGTTCCTCTGCCTGCTGATGGGCGTATGCATTGTTGCCTCCGCCGTAAGCGTTGTGCTGCAGGTCGGCTCGTTCAAACTGCGCCACGGCAAGCGCATATTCAAAATGGCACCTCTTCATCACCATTTTGAGCTTTTGGGCTATCCCGAAACAAAAGTCGTTTCGGGATACATGATAGTGACCGCACTTGCCTGCGTTGCCGCACTCGCACTGTTCCTTTGATAGAGCAAACAAATCCGAGTTTGTTATATCATGCAGCATAACGCTGCATTGCAGAATTCCCACCATTGGTTCCTGCGGTTCGGGCGAACCGTTTTGAACACATAGCCGCCGTTCGGCGCCGAAAGTCGTGATTTTTGTTGGCACTTGGCACGACTGATAATGATACCGGGTTTTTAAGAAGGAGCATCGGCACACTTCTCAAAACCCCGCTGCTCCGAACGGCCGCATCTAAAAAGACTGCACTGCCGCAGATACGAATTTGTTCCGCAGGCAGCTTAATTCACCGAATAAAACCTATAAATAACGAAAGGACGCGATTCGATATGAAAAAAACCGCACTGATCGTCGGAATGGCAAAAAGCGGCATTTCGAGCGCAAAACTGCTTTACAGAAACGGGTATAACGTTATCATTAACGATATGAAACCTGTCATTCCCGGGCTTGAGGAAGCCCTTTCCGGCATTGAATACACCGACAAACTCGGCGAAGCTCCCGAAACACTTTTGGACGGAGTGGACCTGATGATTATTTCCCCCGTTATTCCGATTTTCGCTCCATTTGTCCGCAAGGCACAGAGCCGCGGCATTGAAGTTATCGGCGAAATTGAACTCGGTTATCGTTATTGCAGCAGAGGAACGCATTTTGTGTGCATCGGCGGCACGAACGGAAAAACCACAACCACTGCGCTTACCGGCGAAATATTCAAAGCAAACGGCGAAGGCCAAACGTTTGTTCTCGGCAACATCGGCATTCCAATTACCGAACATGCATCCGAAACGCGCCCGGGCGACACCGTTGTTGCGGAAACCGCCGCGCTCCAGCTCGAAAGCATCCGTGACTTTCATGCCGATGCAGCCGGGCTTTTGAACATCACCGAGGATCATATCAATCGGTTCGGCTCGATGGAAGCGTACATTGCGGCCAAAATGCGCATTTTTGAAAACCAGACCGAACAGGATTTTGCCGTTCTGAATGCGGATGATCCAATTGTTTCGGCCGCGGAAACAAAAGCAAAAAAGCTTTACTTTTCAAGGCTGCATGAGGTTCGGGACGGCGCCTTTGTCCGCAGCGGCATCATCATCTTCCGCATGAACGGAGTTGAAACGCAGCTTATTCCCGCAAACGAACTCGGCATCATCGGTGCACATAACCTTGAAAACGCGCTCTGTGCGGTTTGCCTTGCTATGTCCATGGGAGTAAAGCCTGATGTCGTCTGCAATGTTTTGAAATCATTCAAAGGTGTTGAGCATAGAATTGAATACACACGCTGCCTGAACGGAATCACTTTTTACAACGATTCAAAAGGCACAAACCCCGAATCCACCGTTAAAGCCGTTGAAGCAATGACAAAGCCGACAGTGCTTATGCTCGGCGTCGGTAATTATGATAAGCAAAGTGATTATCGCCCCGTCTTCCGCGCCTTCAACGGAAGAGTTAAGGCTGTTGTTGTAAACGGTTCGAACACCGAAGCTATCATGCGTGCGGCCAAAGAGGAAGGGTTTAAAAACATCTACCCCTGTTCGGATGATTTCCGCGCACTGATACTGAAAGCAGCATCCCTTGCCGAACCCGGCGATGCAGTGCTGCTCTCCCCCGCCTGCGCAAGCTGGGGCATGTTCGACAATTTTGAACAGCGCGGTGACATATTTAAGGAAATAGTAAACTCACTCTGAGGCGGTTTTGATTCACGCCCATCGGGCTTGAGTTTCCGCCGAAAAATGCCGCATTCTGCCCGAAACGGTCCCTCCCGTTTCGGAATAATCGATAAGAGAGGTTGAGATGGAAAGCAACGCAACACATATTCGTTCCACCGAAAGGCGCGGCGGCAGTTCTCCCGCCGCTGCACCCGTGCCGACAATGCGCCCGCGCAGACACGGCATGGACTACTTGCTTTTTCTTACAGTTGCGGCAATCTGCGCATTCGGCGTTGTTATGCTGTTTTCCGCAAGCTATTATTATGCCCAGTCCTTTCAGGGCGATGGGTATTACTACGTAAAAAAGCAGCTTATCTTCCTTGCAATCGGCATTCCCGTTATGTTCGGGCTTTCGTTCGTGGATTACAAATTCTACCGACGCTTTGCATGGATGGCATATCTGCTTATAATCCTGCTCCTTATTGCCGTTCTTCTTTTCGGCAAAAACCTGCAGGGCGGACAGCGTTGGCTTAAAATCGGTCCGCTGCAATTTCAGCCTTCCGAACTTGCAAAGTTCATAATCGTTATTTGCATGGCAAAATACATGACGGATCATCATGAGGATATGCCGTCGTTCGTTCGTGGGCTTTTGCCGATGGCTGCACTGCTTGTCGTTCCCGCCGTGTTGATTTATTTTCAGCCGAACGTTTCCATGCTCATAATCCTTTGCATTGTGTTTGCGATCATGCTTTTTATCGGAGGAGCGGATCTGAAATATCTCAGCATTGCGGCACTTATCGGCGGAGCTGCTCTCGTTGTTCTTTTGTTTGCTGCGTCATATCGCGAAAGCCGTATAACGGCATGGCTTGATCCTTGGGGCAACAAAAGCGATGCCGGCTATCAGATCGTTCAATCGCTTTATGCATTCGGCAACGGCGGGTGGTTCGGTCAGGGGCTTGATGCAAGCCGTCAAAAGCTCCTGTTTTTGCCTTATCGTGAAAGTGACTTCATTCTTTCCATCATTGCCGAGGAACTCGGCTTTGTGACTGTTGCACTGTTAATTGCGGCCTACTGCTTTATTATCTACCGCGGCATTCGAATTGCGCTCTCCGTTCGCGACAGGTTCGCTTCACTTGTTGCGGCGGGGTTCTCTTCCATACTTGCCGTGCAGGTTGCGGTCAACGTTGCCGTTGTTACAAATTCAATACCCGCAACAGGGCAAACGCTCCCCTTCATCAGCTCCGGCGGTACCTCGCTTGTTATATTCCTTGCCGGCATCGGCGTACTGCTCAATATTTCACGCTATACGGAACCCCGAAAATCACGCGGAGGATCATATGGAAAACACAA
This sequence comes from Clostridium sp. CAG:138, assembly GCA_000435055.1. Lineage (GTDB taxonomy): Bacteria > Bacillota > Clostridia > Christensenellales > CAG-138 > PeH17. Next base: position 45,331 of record FR879709.1, read on the forward strand.
AAACCAGAAACAGCGGCAGCAATAACGAACCTGAGTACGGCAGCAGGCATTCCCGCAATCGCTCCGCGGACGCTTCAGGCAATTCCGTACACGGTGCCCGCGGTGCGGCCGGAACACGTGCACGCAAGGTTCCGCACGGTGTTGAATCCGACGGGCTGGATACCCGCGCAGCGGCACCCGCACGCGGCATCAGCCACGAGGAAAAGCGGCGGAGACAAAACAGGCGTGACATTTTCAGTTCGCTCGGAATTCTTCTTCTTATCGCATTGCTTGGGTTTTGCGGCTATACAGCCTACCGCTTTACCTGCGTTGACTCGTTCATTGTTTCCGGAAGCGGGCAATACAGTGCCGAACAGATAATCGGCCTTGCAGGTTTGCAGACGGGCAGGCATATTCTTTCCTACAACACGGATGAAATATCAAAAAACGTATCAAGCATTCCGAATTTGATCTGCACCGGCGTGCGCAGGGTTTTTCCGAATAAAATCAGTATCAATGTTGCCGATCACAATGCTGCGGCGGCCATACCCGCAGCAAACGGAACATATACGCTTATCGATGCCGAAGGGCTTGTGCTTGCAATCGGCGCAGAAAGCAGCGGTGAGCTTATCCTGCTCCGCGGCATGGCGAATATCGGCTTTGTGCATAATACCGTGATAACCGAAAAGAACCATTGTCTCCGCACCGTCACGGCAATGAAGCTGCTTGCGGCAGTAAAAGAATGTGATTTTGCAGAAAGCGTTATTGCAATTGATGTGTCAAATGCAGCCTCGATAAAGCTTGAGCTTCAGCACGGCTACACTTTTGTTCTGGATGACTGGCGATATGCGGAAGGAAATATTAAAACCGCAGCAAAGGCTTACAAACGCCTTCTCCCCGTCTATCCGAGCGGGGGGACGGTCAACATATTTAAGGATTCAACCGTTGTTGACTTCACTCCGCGCAGTTCGGCCGCATCGGTTCCGCCTGAAACGGATGCACCGCAGCAGGTGACTGCTCCGCCGAATTCAACGGACGAGCCTTGATGAAACATCGCGTTAGATTTTATAAAACAAATTAGGTTATTCTATCTTTTTTACGCAAAGTCGCTGCCCGGGTGTTGCGCATAATATTGCATATATGCTATAATGAGCATACATATATGCACCGTCCGCACACATGCCGTTTTCGTTGTGAAAATGTGACCTACCCCGCCGAAAACTGTTTTTTGGGCAGCGGATTCTGCATTTGGAGAGCTTGAATGAAACAGAGTGTTATAATCGACATCGGCAGCAGCAAAGTTCTTGCCATGGTTGTCTGCCCTGCGGCTGACGGCGCAATCATTGTTCAAAATGCCGAAGAACGTACCTACTCCGGGTATCGATTCGGTGAGCTTCCGAACGCGGCCGCACTGAGCGATACACTTGAAAGCATTGCCTCTGCACTCCGCAGCTCTCAGGGAATCCGCCTTCGCAGTGCCTGTGTCGGAGTTCCCGCACCATTCACAAAGACCCTGCTCAACTCCTGCCGACAGCCTGTTGAATCCAGATCGCACCGCGTCACGGAACCGGACATCGATCTTCTGCTTGAGCAGGCGGCGGATTTCACTCCGCCGGAAGGCTTTACGCTGATGCACAGCTCGCTGTTCAACTTTGAACTTGACGGCATGGCGGCGGAACATTCGCCCGTCGGCAAGGCCGCAAAGGAAATTTCGGCGGATGCGGCGCATACCTTCGTTGACTCGGCTTTCGCCGCAGTCGTTTCGGATGCGCTTCGCTCAGCAGGCATTGCCGCCGATCCGTTTGTTTCATCGCAGTTGACAGGGGCATTGTTCACAATTCCCGAACCGGACCGCGAAAACGGTGCGATACTAATCGATTGCGGCGGTCAGCATTGTGATGTTTCACTCATATATGACAACGCTCTGCTTTGCTCCGAAAGCATCGGAATCGGCGGCGAACACTTCACGCGTGATATTGCATACGGGCTGCGCCTTCCGTTCAGCACGGCGGAAAGCATCAAACGCAGGTATGTATTCGGGCTTGATTACAGTAACTCAGTTGAACGCGTTATGATTCCCGGAGAGGGACTTGCAACGCTCAGCTGCGGCGCAATTCAATCCGTTATCGAAGCCCGCATCGTTCAGCTTGCGGATGAAATTCAAAGCATTATCAGCGGCATTGAACAAAACGCTCGGGCGCGCTTCCCCGTCTATCTCATCGGCGGCGGAATTGCGCTTATGCGCGGCGGCGCCGAAAGGCTTTCCCGACTTCTCGGAAGGCGCGTATATGTTTCCATGCCGCGGACAAGCCTTATGAACGCCGTTAACTACGCACCGGCATTTGCGCTTGCGCATTTCATGCTTTACGGCAGCGGTTCACTTGCTGTCGACAACAGACGACTGGTGGATAATATAGTCGGCAACATCAGAGATTTTTTCGCTTACCGACAAAATGCATAGCAATTATGCAAAGATTGCCACAGTATGCACCGATTGGTTTTTGAAAAGAGCAAACCGTTCGATGCATTCTCAAAGTTTAAATCAACCGAAGACAAAGGAGGTTTTATCAATAATGGCACTTGATCTTGAACTCGATAACGAACAGGGCAATATTGCCCAGCTTAAAGTCGTCGGCGTCGGCGGCGCAGGCGGGAACGCAGTGAACCGTATGGTTGAATTTGGTCTTCGCGGTGTTGAATTTGTATCCATCAACACCGACAGACAGGCTCTATTCACCTCCAAGGCAGACATCAAGGTTCAGATAGGTGAAAAGGCAACCCAAGGTCTCGGCGCAGGTGCGGAACCTGCCGTCGGCAGGGCTGCAGCAGAAGAGAGCATTGATGAGATCAACGACGCAATTCGCGGCGCAGATCTTGTTTTCATCACCGCAGGTATGGGCGGCGGCACCGGCACCGGGGCAGCACCCATAGTTGCAAAAGCCGCCAAAGAGCAGGGCATACTGACCGTTGGTGTTGTTACAAAGCCTTTCAGTTTTGAAGGCCGCTCACGCATGAGAAATGCACTTCAGGGCATACGCGATTTGCGCGATGTTGTTGACACGCTCATTATCATTCCCAACCAAAAACTGCTTTCCATTGTCGGCAACACACCCATTAACGATGCGCTCCGCGTTGCGGACGATGTGCTCCGTCAGGGCGTTCAGGGAATCAGCGACCTTATCACCTGCCACACAATGATCAACAGCGACTTTGCGGATGTTCGCACCGTCCTTTCCGCAAAGGGCATGGCCCACATGGGTATCGGCACCGCAAGCGGCGAAGATCGCTGCACGGAAGCTACCCAGCAGGCAATCAAAAGTCCGCTGCTTGAAACAACCATTGACGGTGCAAAGGGCGTTCTCATCAACGTTGTGGGCGGACCCACTCTCGGCATGATGGAGGTTGACAATGCAACCAACCTCATAACCTCGGCTGTGGATGAAGAAGCACGCATCATTTTCGCAATGGGCATTGATGACGCAATGGGAGACGATGTTCGTGTTACCGTTATTGCAACAGGCTTTGAGTGGCCCGCAGAACTGGATAACGACCCCTCAAGGACGCGTCAAAATGCTGTAAATTCCGGCGTTCGTCCCGACCCCGACTCCCGCGACGGCAGAGGCATTCGTGTTGATACACGTCCCGCCGCTCCCGACCGTGAACAATATGATATCCGTGACGACCGCTTAAATACTCCGAACGCACAACGTGAATACGGTACTGCACCCATGCGTGACGAACCCGGCAGGCGCGACTACGTTGATCGCAGCTACAGCGACAGGCAGGAGCCCCATCGAAACCCCGCTGACTACAGCAGCGGCATTCGCGGCGGTTCAGGCTCGAACAGTGCAGAGTACGGCAGACCCGATTATGAGAGTCGCCCGGGATACGGCAACGCTCCTGCATATGAAGACAACAGAGGTTACAGCAGCTACGGCGATGAACCTCGCCCGGCAAGGCCCGCTGAGTCTTCCCGCAAAAGCACTCCCCGCGATGACCGCGACAAAAACAGCGGACTCGATTGGCCCTATTTTCTCCGTTCCAAGAAAAAGAACAACTGATTTAACAATCTGACAAAAAACCGAAAGCATCCGAACATGCAGACAGCATTCGGATGCTTTCAATTCCGTTATGCGGTTTTATTTACATCATCATTATTTGCACAAAGCAGCCGACATCAAAATTCGTTGTTGACAATACGATGGGCTCGGTGCTATAATCATTTTAATCGGTGGTTCATCCGCCGAAATTTAAACAAAGGGGTATACCGGAGTGACCGTGATCGACTGAGTTTTTATGCAAAGCAAAACTTTTTTTGTTGCGCTTAAAAGTGTGCAAAAGAGTTTGCGCTGCGATTCGGTTGATAACATCCCGGTGGACTTCCGCATATTTAACAGGATAAATGCAATGCAGATTTTGTGTTTCCCTGTATGAGCTTTATAGTTCTGCTCAGAAGCGGATGTGAATGATGTTTCACGTTCCGTTTTTTATTTTCATAAAATGTGTTTTATGTGCACCTTAACGAAACCCTCCGAACCGCCCGCAGACTTCGGCTTTCAGCGCATTTATAACCCGCAGGCTTGAACAACAAGGAGGTTCATATGTCCATAATTTCAGTACGCAATTTAACTTTCTGCTATGAAGGCAGTTTCGACAACATTTTTGAAAACGTAAATTTCACGATCGATACCGATTGGAGACTTGGTTTCATCGGACGAAACGGGCGCGGAAAAACGACTTTTCTGCGGCTGTTAACGGGCGATTATGCATACGAAGGAAGCATCACAGCAAGCGTTCATTTTGACTATTTTCCGTTTGCCGTAACAAATGAATGTCTGACCGCTGCCGAAATCCTTCTGACTGTTTCCGGTATTGCGGAATACGACTTTTGGCGCGCCGAGCGGGAACTCGGACTTCTCGGTGTTGATGAAAGTGTGCTCCCCCGTCCGTTTGCAACGCTTTCCAACGGAGAAAAAACCAAACTGCTGCTTGCCGCACTCTTTCTAAAGGAAAACAATTTTCTGCTCATTGATGAACCGACGAATCATCTTGATCTTGACGGGAGACGACTCGTTGCGAAATATCTCAAGAGCAAACGAGGGTTCATTCTTGTGTCGCACGACAGGGCATTCCTTGATGAATGCATTGACCATGTGCTGTCAATTAATCGCAGCACGATAGAAGTCATTCACGGCAATTATTCATCATGGCAGCGTGAAAAAACTCGGCGTGACGATTATGAACGCGGTGAAAACTCCCGCTTGACCGCCGAAATTGCCAACCTGCGCAATGCAGCGGACAGAATTGCTTCATGGTCGGACAAAGTTGAAGCAACAAAAATCGGCGGCGGTCCGTGTGATCGCGGCGCAATCGGCGCAAAAGCCGCAAAGATGATGCGTCATGCAAAGGCACAGGAGAGCAGACTTGAACGCGAAATCGAAAAGCGGGAGGCACTTATGCACGATGTTGAATATGACGAGCGGCTGAAGCTGCATCCCGAGCCGTATTTCAGGCAGAATCTGCTTTTATCAAAAGACCTTTCCATTTTTTACGGTGACAGATGCGTTGCAAACGGAATTAGTTTTACGCTCAACCGCGGGGACAGAATTGCGCTTGTCGGGCGCAACGGCTGCGGCAAATCCAGTTTGCTGAAGCTTTTAATCGGCCAACCAATTGCACATACGGGCACACTTGAAATCGGCAGCAGACTGACCGTGTCGTATGTGCCGCAGGATATATCTTTTCTTTCCGGCAGCGCAGACGACTTCGCCGCAGAAAGCGAAATTGATATCACCCTGTTCAAAACGATTCTGAGAAAGCTTGATTTCAAGCGCACGCAGTTCACAAAAGATATGTCGGAATTTTCCATGGGACAAAAGAAAAAAGTCCTGCTCGCCCGCAGCCTTTGCGAAAGAGCCAACCTCTATATCTGGGATGAGCCGCTGAACTACATTGACGTTATATCAAGACTTCAGATAGAAACGCTGATACTTGAATACAAGCCGACCATGCTGTTTGTTGAACATGACGAAGCTTTCGTCAACGATATTGCAACGAAAGTGTGCAGAATCAGTTTGAATCAATAATGAGGGTTGCCGCTGCATTCCGGCTGCTCCGTGTATTGCAGCAGGGCGGCGAACGTGAAAACAGGAGCATCGTCATATGGCAATGCTCCTGTTCGTTATTTTGGTTTAGTTGTGTGCGTTGATTTCTGTTTATACCGCGGAATTATTTGCCGCAGCAGCAACAGCAGGGATGATCAACGGAGGACATATGCTTGATGAGGTCAACAAGCTTGTTGGAATAACCCCATTCATTGTCGTACCAAGCAACGAGCTTTACGAAATGATCGTTGAGCATGATGCCGGCGGTTGCATCGAAGATGGAAGTTCTCTTATCGTGATAGAAATCGGAAGAGACAACAGCGTCCTCGGTGTATCCGATGATGCCGGCGAATTCGGGGCTTTCGCTTGCTGCTTTCATAACTGCCTTGATTTCATCGTAAGTTGCGGGCTTTTCGAGCACGCAGGTGAGGTCAACAACAGAAACGTCAATGGTGGGAACGCGCATGCTCATGCCGGTCAGCTTGCCGTTAAGAGCGGGGATGACCTTGCCGACTGCCTTTGCTGCACCGGTGCTGCTGGGGATGATGTTGTGTGCTGCCGCACGGCCGCCGCGCCAATCCTTGCGGGAAGAACCGTCAACGGTAAGCTGGGTTGCGGTGATGGAATGAACGGTGGTCATAAGACCCTCTTTGATGCCGAAATTATCGTTGATAACCTTTGCAAGAGGTGCAAGGCAGTTGGTTGTGCAGCTTGCATTGGAAACAACGTTCATGTCGGATTTGTATTCCTTGTTGTTTACACCCATAACGAACATGGGAGTTGCATCCTTTGCGGGTGCGGAGATGACGACCTTCTTTGCGCCGCCTACGAAATGCTGGCTTGCGAGTTCGGTGGTGGTGAACTTACCGGTGGATTCAACAACGTATTCTGCGCCGCATTCACCCCAGGGGATCTCCTTGGGATCCATGCAGTTATAAACGCTGATAGCTTCGCCGTTGACAACGAGCTTTCCGTTTTCAACCTTGATTTCTCCGTCAAACCTGCCGTGAACGGTGTCATACCTGAGCAGATAAGCCATGTATTCAAGGTCGATGAAGGGATCGTTGATGCCCATTACAGTAACGTCGGGATCCGCTGCTGCTGCGCGGAAAACGAGCCTGCCGATGCGGCCGAAGCCGTTGATGCCGATTTTGGTTGCCATGAGTGAAAAGCCTCCTCAAAAGATTATAAATGTTTGAATCGGAAGCCGGCGGCGAAAAAGAAGCCGGCCTTGACCTTATTATACCCCATTACGGGGAAAAAACAACTATATAATTCGGGATATTTTTTCCGAAAAAATAGAAAAAATTAATGCGCCGACGAGCCGAACCGCCTGCCGGCGGAAGGTGTCAGAAGTTCAGCTCCTCCGCAACGATATAGAGCGGACGCTGCTTAAGCTCATCGTACATGCGGTTCATGTATGCGCCCTGAATGCAGAGGAAGAGGAACGTGAGTCCCTGAAGCAGAACAACGCCGTCAACTGCCCACAGCCATGCGGGGAATTTAACTCCGCAGCAGGCAAGCACGATGAGCGCGATAAGACCGAGACCCGCAATGATGCTTGTGAACACGCCGAAACCGCCGCAAAGCGTCAGCGGACGATCACTGAAACCAATGATTCCGTCCATTGCAAGGCGAATCATTTTTTTGAGCGTGTACTTGGTTTTTCCCGCAAAGCGTTCGTTGCGGACAAATTCAATCGGGACGGCGTCAAAGCCCATCCAGCCGCTCATGCCGCGCAGGAAGCGGTTATGTTCACGCATTTTGAGGAACACATCCGCAACTTTGCGGTCGATAAGACGAAAATCACCGGTATCAAGCGGAATTGCGGTTGCACTCATTGACTTCAGCAGGCGGTAATATGCAGCAGCCGTGAGCTTTTTGAAGATAGTCTCTCCCTGCCTCTTGAGGCGTTTGCCGTATGCTATATCAGCACCGTTTTCCCATGCTTTGACCATTTGCTCGATAACTTCGGGCGGATCCTGCAAGTCAACGTCAATGATTATCAACGCATCACCTTTGGCAGCATCCATGCCGCAGGTTACGGCAAGCTGGTGCCCGAAATTCCT
>FR879709.1:53532-92536 GCA_000435055.1 Clostridium sp. CAG:138
TGGATTGTTCTTTGCGATATTGCGCAGAATCTTCATTGAGCCGTCACGGCTGCCATCGTTTACATAAATGATTTCGTAAGGATAACCGATTTTTTTCATAACCGCATCCATACGGGAAAATGAGGTTTCAAGCACCTCTTCTTCGTTATAAACGGGTACAATAAGCGAAAGTGTTTTTTCCATAATTATTAACCGTTGCCCTTTATTCTTTGTTGTTGCAGCGCAAACCGCATTGCAATGATTCCGCAGCGGCGGATGCGCCGACGTATTGCTGCCTCCGCAGACCGACCGTTCCGGCCGTGTCTTGGGAGATTATACAAATTATATCCTATTTCGCCGCAGATTTCAAGCAAAAAGGGAAAAATAAGTCCGTACGTTATATTCCGTCATCAATGCCCGGGCTGAACACCGACAGAAGCATCGAATTCAAGAGTAAAAGGTTTATCCGTCAGCGCTGTATCTGTCAATACTGTTGCAAAAAGCAGATTCTCCCCCGGCTCAAGCTTCAGCATGAATGAGCCGTCTGCCGACTGCATGCTGCCGGAAGCAATGAAGGCCTCGCTGCCGCCTTCCGTCGTGTCCGCGAAAATTATGTTCACAGCACAAAAAAGAGTTTCGGGGTAGCTGTTTATGACCATGCCGTCAACGAATGTGCCGTCGCCCTCCTCGAAAACGCGAAAGTTTACAAATCGGAGATATTGCTCGAAATGCTCCTTGTCGCGAATTTCTTTTCCAAGCGCATCATAACGCATTATGCCGCCCGTAGGCGCTGCATCGGCCGTCGGATATGTACCCGCTGTCGGCTCGGCGCTGTCGACCCGGAATCCGTGAGGCGGCAATGTCACATCGGGCATAATGCTTGAGTTTTTGTCATTGCAGCCCGCTGCCGAGAGCACTAAAGCCGCAAGCAGTCCCGCGGACAGGCGCAGTGCAAAACGCATACACCCGTCCGCAATATCGTTCTTTATTTTGAAGTGTTCAAACACAGTTTTACGCATTCGCGGGAAGCTTCCGATGTTCACGAATAAGCTTTTGACGCAAATCGTACAGCCCGTCCGAATAATCGACTTTGTAAACTTGCGGGTTCATCAAACGCTTGCTTTCCTCCCAGAGGGTGTCAAGCTCCTGCTTTGCATATGCCTGAATCTGTTGAATCGTCGGACAGTTGTAAACCTGTTTTCCGTCTATGAAGATGGGCACAAGCAGCTCACGCATTGTGTAATTCGTAAGTGTCATGCGTTTATAAGTTTGTTCGGGGTGGTAAATCGTGAGCGGTTTTGTCGTGTCGAACTTTTCATCGCGCAAAGCGATAAGATCGGCAATCGCCATATGATCTTTATCATACAGGCGATAAACGGTTTTAATGCCCGGGTTTGTGATCTTAACAGCATTTTCGGACAATTTGATTTTCGGATAAACGACGCCGTCAATAATTTCAGCAGACATTTTGTAAACACCGCCGAGTGCGGGCTTGTCGTCTGAAGTTATGAGCTTTGTTCCGACACCCCAAGTGTTTATGCATGCTCCCTGCATTTTCAGGCTGTTGATAAGCGTCTCGTCCAAGTCGCCCGAAACACAGATTTTTGCATTTTCAAACCCGGCTTCATCAAGCATTTTTCTTGCTTTTTTTGTAAGGTAAGCAAGATCGCCCGAGTCAAGACGAATGCCCGCCGGCTCATAACCTCTGCTGCGAAGCTCTTTAAAAACTGTTATTGCATTAGGAACGCCGCTGCGCAGCGTGTCATATGTGTCAACAAGCAGCAGACAATTTCCCGGGAAAATATCCGCATAGGCGCGGAAAGCATCAAGCTCCGTCGGGAAGCTCATTACCCAGCTGTGTGCATGTGTGCCGAGGATGGGAATGTTGAAAAGCTGACCCGTGAGAACATTGCTTGTGCCGCAGCAGCCGCCGACAACGGCAGCACGTGCGCCGTAGTTCCCTGCATCCGGACCCTGTGCGCGGCGCAGACCGAATTCCATTACGGCATCACCCTTTGCGGCATAGCAGACGCGGCTTGCCTTTGTTGCGATAAGCGTTTGATGATTAACAAGGTTCAGCAACGCTGTTTCAACGAGCTGTGCCTCCATTATCGGTGCAATGACGCGAACGAGCGGTATCGGTGCAAGGACGCGAACGTGCGGTTCATACGGATAAACGAGGGTCCCCTCTTCCATTGCATAGATTTCACCCGTGAAATGCAGTCCGCGGAGTACGCTTAAAAACGATTCATCAAAAAGATTAAGCGAACGCAGGTAAGCAACATCGTTCTCCGAGAAATGCAGATCATTGATATATTCAACGATAGATTCCGTGCCCGCCATTACTGCATAGGAAGAATTTGCTTTTGTATCGCGGAAAAAAAGGTCAAAGACCGCTTTGTTGCCCGCCATGCCCTTTTTAAAATAGCCGTACATCATGGTCAGCTGATAAAGGTCCGTCATCATGGTCAGGTTGCGGCTGCTCATTATGCTCATTTGTGGTTGAATCCTTTCGGGGGTATTTATATGGTTAAAACTGTCGGAGATACACTGAATAATTCACTTTTCGGGAATCAATAAATCAGTTCTCGTCAGTGCTGTGTTTTTGATATTTTTTAAAAACATCATCAAGCGTTTTTTCGTCATCGATACCGACAAGGGTTTTTTCCTCCCCTTCGCCTGTTTCACGCAAAATTACGTATTCGAGTTCATCGCTGTCATCATCAACCGGAAGCAAAACATAGTAGTTTTCGCCGTTGTGTTCGATAATGTCCATAATATCAAACTCTATCTCATTTTCATCCTCATCGATAAGGATAATGCTGTTATAAAGCTGTTCTTCCAAACTCTGCTCTCCTGTGTTTGTATTTTGCTCCGCGGCGACAAATTCCGCCTTATAATGCAGCAATATGCAGCGAGCAGCACAGAAAGCCGTTTAATCGGCACAATGCACTGCCGCTGCATATATCGTACGTTAAGTAAGCACTGTTCGGGCATCACACCCATAGCCGCGTGATTGCTGCCTGAATATGTTTTTGTTATGCCTTGCCGTTGCAGCCGAGAACGTCAACGATCTTATGGCGAACCATCTCTTTGATGGCAGCGCGGGCTGGCTTGAGATACTGGCGGGGATCGAAGTGAGAGGGGTACTCATCGAAGTATTTGCGGATGGTGCCGGTCATTGCAAGGCGGAGATCGCTGTCGATATTAATCTTGCAGACTGCCATGCTTGCCGCTTTGCGGAGCATATCCTCGGGGACACCGATTGCATCCGGCATGTTTCCGCCGTGTTCGTTTATCATCTTGACAAATTCGGGAATGACCGAGCTTGCACCGTGCAGAACGATCGGGAAACCGGGAAGACGCTGCTCAACCTCTTCAAGGATATCGAACCGAAGCATGGGCTTTGTGCCGGGTTTGAATTTGTATGCGCCGTGGCTGGTGCCGATTGCGATTGCAAGGCTGTCAACACCGGTACGCTCAACAAATTCCTGAACCTGCGCGGGGTTGGTGTAGCTTGCATCCTCTGCGGAAACATTGACATCGTCCTCGACGCCCTCAAGCCTTCCGAGTTCGCCCTCAACAACAACGCCGTGATCGTGTGCATATTCAACGACCTGACGGGTGAGCTTGATGTTGTCCTCGAAGGAATGATGTGAACCGTCGATCATAACGGAGGTGAAACCGCCGTCGATGCAGCTCTTGCAAAGCTCGAACGTGTCGCCGTGGTCAAGGTGTACGCAGATGGGCAGCTGAGTTTCAATTTCGGCTGCTTCAATAAGCTTCATGAGATATGTGTGGTTGGCATATTTCCTTGCGCCTGCGCTGACCTGAAGAATGAGCGGTGCGTTTTCTTCTTTTGCAGCTTCGGTAATTCCCTGGATGATCTCCATGTTGTTAACGTTGAATGCGCCGATGGCGTATCCGCCGTTATAGGCCTTTTTGAACATTTCGGTGCTGGTTACGAGTGGCATTCCGGAATCCTCCTAACGAATTTATTCATTGTAAGTTAAGCGCGAACAACTCCTGCGTATCAATCAGGACAATATCATCCGCTGAACCTATTATATACCAGTGCCTGTATTAAATCAACCGCTTTTTTCCGCAAATTTGATTTATATTTTTTATACTTTTTTCAGTCTGTTTCGGTTTTTTCAATACTAACGGTGCGTAAACGCAGCAAACAGCTGTTGCTCAACCTCAGGCAAGCACGTTCGCCTTCGGCAATGCGGCACGGATTGCTGCAATGCCTTCCTGTGAAATACCCGTTCGCTGCAAATCCAGTTTTTCCAGTCCCGTCAATGTGCAAAGCACCTCGACCGCCGAATCATCAATCGGATTGCCGGACAAATCGAGTTTTTTCAGATTCACATGTTCTTCAAGAGCCGAAACATCCGTTATTGCATTGTTGTGCAGCGAAACATCCGTCAGGTTGATGAGCTCCGCAAGAGAGGAAATATCCTCAATCGAATTCATTCCCGCATACAGAACGGACAGTTTTTTCATGCCCGCCAAAGCGGAAATATCCGAAATGCTGTTATTGTATATCCACAGCCGTTCCATATTCTCAAGGCTGCGCAGCTCGGAAATATCGCTCAGCACATTATCGTGCAGGTTCAGCCTGCGCAATTCGTGAAGCTCCGAAAGCGGTGAAACATCCGAAATGCTGTTATCATGCAGATACAGTTCACGCAGCTCAACAAGTTTTGAGAGCGGGCGCAGGTCGCTTATGCTGTTGCTCCGCAAACCAAGCTTTTGAAGCTTTGTAAGCTCCGAAAGCGGCTGAAGGTCATGAATCTCGTTTTCATGCGCAAGTAGTTTAGTCATATTCTTGAGCGGCGTCAGCGGATAAAGGTTGGAGATATTGTTCTTGTCAATATCCAACTCCAGCAGCTCCGTCAGTTCACTCAGGTGGGATATGTCAGAAATATTGTTCGTATCGAGGTTCAGTTTTCGCAATGCGGTAAGCTTTTCAATCGGAGATAAATCGTAAATCATGTTTTCGGAAAGATCCAGCACACGAAGATAACCGAATTTTGTTAAATCGTCAATATACATCAGTCCGCACCGCCGCAGATGCAGCTCCGCAATGCTGCTTCTGTCCGATACGCATATCGAGCCATATTTATATTTAAAGGCACGCGCGAAGTTTTCGTTATTAAATTGTAATTCTGTCTCAAACGGATTCGGTTCGTCTGCGGGCAGCGGCAAAGGCGTCTGCACAGGAGGAATATAATCGCCTGACAAAACCTGTGTGGGGTTCGGCACAGGGGAATCGGTTTGCTCGGCAGATCGCTCGGGTTTTACGGGAACAAGGCTCTCGCCGCCGCTGCATCCGAGAATTGCGGCCGCTACGATACATATAAGCAGCGCAAAAGCAGCCGGTTTACGAAGTGCAGTCAAAACAGCAGGACCGGGGGTGCGAACCCCATTGTTCCGTGAACAATGCTGCAATGCCGATTTTGCTTTTTTATCGTCAGTTTCGTTGTTTGATTTAGATTTATACGTATTTTTTCTGTTAATCATATTCGTCCCGAACTCATATTGTTTGTTCCCGCCGCATTCGACGCACTTTTGCAATGCCCGTTTTCGCATCAACCAATAGCCGCCGTCCTGTCAAGGATCCTCGTGCCAAAGGGGAGCAGCCTTGTCGGTCGCTCCCCATGCCAAATCATCGTGCGGAATACGGCATTATCCACCGGACTTTTGCTGTGCAAAAGCTGTCAAGGGTGCAAATGCCGTTCGACACTCGGAGATACTCCGGATAATTCGTGTTTTTGTGTGTAACCACTTGCAGTTGCGGCTCGGTTCACAAAAACAGTCTTTAGGCAGAGTTTCCGTCGGACGGAGTTTTCTCAGATGACACCGATTGCCATACGCATTATGGTCAATGCATCCGAAACGGAAACACCGGGGTTGCCGTCAACATCCGCAAGCTGAATCTGCTGCTCGGTAAGCTGCATCGTGCCCATTGCATACCGCATTGCAGCCAATGCATCCGAAATGGTCACGTTGCCGTCCATATCAACATCGCCGGGAGCGTACTGTGCGCCGATATAACCGGGAATGCTGATATTATCAACCCAGCCGCAGTCGCTTCCGCCGTTGACGCTGCTGTCCTTAGAATACACCCATTCGAAGGTGTAGGAACCGGTTGTCTGAGCGGTGTATGTAACCGTTGTCCAGTCACGGTCGCCGGAGATATTCGTGTTGTCCGTATTGTTGACTCTGAATTTGAGTTTGTCGTAATTGCTTTCGCTGCTGACGCGCCAATCAAAGCTCATTGTTTCGCCTGCGTTCATGTTGACGGTAACGCTGAACCCTGCGGAAGAACCGCCGACGCCTGTATTTGTGCTTACAACGCTTGCGCCGCCGACGCTGTTCACAACATCAACCGCCCAAGGATGGCTGCTGTTGTTTGTGAAATTCAGCGTGCCGTTCTGCACGTTTGCCGCCTCGTCAAAGCTCGGAAGCCCTGCAATCGTCACTTGCGCGGAGGCAGTGTAGTAACGATCGTTGAGCAAATCGTGTGCTCTTGCCGTTATGGTTGCCGTGCCCTGAGCGACGCCGGTGACGGTTGCATAACGCTTATTGCCGCGAACTGCTGCAACAGCGGGGTTTGAAGAAGTCCACTCAACCTCGAAATTGTTTGCATTCTCGGGTGTGCGGAGTGCAGACAGGCGAATTTCGCCGCCGACATAAGCCTGTGCGGAAACGGGGTCAATGCTGAGCGCCGTGAGCGCAACGGGTTCGGGGGGGATTGCATTCAGAGTTACGCCGAAATACTTAAGGCCGTTGTCCGCACCCTGCGGCGGGAAGTAAATGCCGTCAACGGGTTTTACGGTTATTGCACCGCCGCCGCTGATGGAGCAGCTGTTTCCCGTGAAAACAACCGGTGAAAGCAGGTTGTAGAGGTTCTGAACATCGTGATAATCCGCGGGGTTGTATCCCTCCTGCATCCTGAAACCGTAAATGCCGTCGTATGCATCCGGCGCATTTGCGGTCATTGCAACGCGGAAATTGCCGACAAATTCGGAAGCCGTCTGGCCCGTGACCTCTTTGAACGCAGCCGCAAAGGATTTTCCTGCGGCAAGCTTTTGCAGAAGCGCACGGAAAGTCTGGTTGCCGTATTGCGTGTAGATATACTGAGCAAAGAACGATACCTGAGCATAAAGCGCAAGCCTGTCATCCATTTCGATCCAGTTGCTCCAATCGTACATTGAGAAGCCGTTGTGCAGGCTCCATGCGGAAACATACTCGTGTTCTGCGGGCGGAGTGAGCCAATCGTTATTGGTTTTGAAGCTGTAGTTCATCCAGCTCTGCACCCTGCGGGAAATGCTGCTGCCGGGATAGCAGATCTCCTCGGAAGCCGCGCTCATGCATTCGTTTATCCACGTGTCGGAACCGCCGGCGGAGTAGTTGATAAGGTGCTGATATTCGTGCACCATTGTGCCGTAGGTATCTGCAACGTCGATGATGACTTCACCCTCGGTATTAACATAGTAAACACCGGGATATGTATCGATATTAAGGCAGGGCATTCCGTTCGAAGCAAGGTCCGATGCAGTGAAGAAGCCTGCAACATAGCCGTTGCCGGGAGTCCAGCCGTCGTCAATGTTGTAATACAGAATGTTCAGCCTGCCGTCGCCCTGGCTTCCGTTTGCGTGATCGCCGAATGAAGACTGCATCAATGCAAACTTCGAATCGAACTCATCCGCACAAATTTGGGCAAAGCTCTCGTCGATTTCATCAAGGGGATAGACGTTTGCCGCCGTTGATGTGGGAGTCCAGATATAGCAATGCTCGCCCTTTGCAAGCACTTCAAACTCAACATTTGAGTTGGGCAGTGGGCAATAGCTTGAATAGAGGCTGAAAACATGTGTGTCGCCGACATTGAAGGAAAGGGATTCCGTGCCGATGCTTCCGATGTTGCTGCGGGAATCAACACCGGCTTTTTTGTCCGCTTCGGCAAGCTCGGAATCGATATCGACAACATAACCCTTGTCGGAAACGGGAAGGCTGCCGCGGTTTGCACCGGTTGCGCCGACACCGACTTCGGTTTCGATAAGGCCGCTCATGTTACCCGTGGACATATCGCCGTAAGAGCTTGTGCTCGGGTTGTAAATAACGACATAGTCGCCGCTGTAGCCATCGCTGCCGTCGGTGTCGATTTCAACATCGCCGGTGTTGATGAGGTTTGGGGTTACCTGTGTTTTTGCAGCAGCGGAAGACGGCAGGACTGCCGCAAGCGTCGTTACCGCAAGGCACAGGCTCAGCATGATACTGATGATTTTCTTCATAACGTTTCCTCCTGAAGTTTTTGCAGAGGTTTATCGGCAAACAATCCGCTCGATGCGGGTTTGTCCGAACCACTGCACATATATAATAACACATCCGCCGCATTCATCAAAGATAAATCGGGGCGAATGTGTCAATATATTATTTTTTCGTATTCTTTAATCTAAATTCTGCCTTTTCGCTCATGCGTCTGCCTGATTCTCGATTCAATGCCCATATCTGTCGGAACATAGTAAACATGTCCTTCAACTGAAGGCGGCATGTATTTTTGCTCCACTTCATGATTCGGGTAATCATGAGGATATTTATACCCTGCGCCGTGCCCAAGCTGTTTCGCGCCCTTGTATGACGTATCCCTGAGATGAATCGGAACAGGTTCGTCAATCGTCTTCTCCGCTTCGGCAAATGCACCGTCAACAGCAAGAACTATGGAATTGGATTTCGGACTTTCGCAAACAAAAACGATCGCCTGTGCAATGCTGAGCCTTGCCTCCGGCATTCCGATGAGTTCAAGTGACTGCGCCGCCGCAACAGCCTGCTGCATTGCGGTCGGGTTCGCCATGCCGACATCTTCGGAAGCATGCGCAATGATCCTGCGGCAGATAATCCGCGGGTCAAGTCCCGCATAGATAAGCCTTGCAAACCACGCAAGTGCGGCATTGCTGTCCCCGCCTCGGAGGGATTTGCAAAATGCGGAGAGCATATCATACAACTGCTGCTCATCACATTTAATGACTTTTTGCTGAATTGATTCAGCCGCAATTTCAGCCGTGATATGTATCACTCCGTTTGCAGACGGTTCGGTTGTTCGCACCGCAAGCTCAAGCGCATTCAGTGCGCAGCGCACATCTCCGTTTGCAATGCGGGCAATATGCATCATTGCCGCTTCATCAACCGATGTTTTGTACATACCGAGCCCTTTTTCCGCGTTATTAAGAGCAGCCGTCATCGCTTGCATAACATCTTTTTCCGATAAAGGATAAAATTGGAACAGTCTGCATCGGCTGACTATTGCGCCCGTCATGGAAATCATCGGGTTTTCGGTGGTTGAGCCGATGAATTTAATCGTGCCGCTTTCAAGCGCGGGCAGAACGGAGTCGGACTGTGCCTTGCTCCATCTGTGGCATTCATCCAAGAGCAGGAAAGTTTCCTTTCCGTAAAGGCGCAGATTATTTTCGGCCTCGGCAATGACCTCGCGAACCTCTTTAACTCCGGACGTCACGGCATTAAGCTTTACAAAGTTCGAACGCGTTGTGTTTGCGATTATTGAAGCAAGCGTTGTTTTTCCGCAGCCGGGCGGACCCCAAAATATGCTGCTTTGAAGTGCATCGATTTTTATGGCGCGCCGAAGAAGGCAGCCCTCGCCCACAATATGCCTTTGTCCTATGAATTCATCCAACGTTTGCGGGCGCATTCTGTCCGCAAGCGGAGCGGATTTTGAAACATTGTTTGAAAAAAGGTCCTGCATAGCTCCGTTTGAATCCGTTTTCGAAATTGATTTATTCGCTTGATTTTACTGTAATGCCACGCAATCCGCCGCCGGTTGCCGGCGACGGACTGCATTCGAAAGAAAGTGCAATGAAGCACACGATTTATTTATCGGTATCCTCAAAGCTCATTTCCATAAGGCGTGCGGGCAAATGTTCGAACATGTATGCCATGGGTTCACGTTCGTGAATGGTGCGCACGGCTTCCGCAAACAGCGGCGCGGCGGAAACAACTTTGATTTTCTTTGAATTTTTAAGCACATCGGTGTTGTCAACGGTATCGGTTGTGACAAGCATCTTGATGGGGCTTTCTTCAATGCGCTTAACAGCGTCCTCCTTGACGATCGCATGGGAAAGGAACGCATAAATTTCTTTCGCGCCCTTGTCCATAAGGCCGTATGCAACCTTGCAGAGGGTGTTGCCGCTGATTGTGAAATCATCAACAACCATGCAGGTTTTGCCTTTTACATCGCCGATAATCTCAAGTGCATTGGGGTTTTCGTCGTGGCCGATGCGAACCTTGTCGCCGATTGCAACATTGCAGCCGAGAATGTTTGCGTATGCCCTTGCGCGCTTTGCCGAACCCGCATCGGGAGAAACGACAACGAGATTTTCATTAACAATGCCGAGGTGCCGCGCATATTCGCAGAGCAATGCACTTGCGTAAAGGTGATCGACGGGTTTCGAGAAGAAACCCTGAACCTGAGCCGCATGAAGGTCCATTGTAACGACCCTGTCGGCACCGCACATCTCGATGCAGTCCGCACAGACCCTTGCGCGGATGGAAACACGGGGTTCATCCTTTTTGTCGGCTTTTGCATAGCCGAAATAAGGAATAATTGCGGTTATTGAGTTTGCACTTGCACGCTTGAACGCATCTATCCAAAAAATAAGCTCGGTGAACGCATTGTTCGGATCCTTGCCGATGGATTGAACAATGTAAACATCCTTGTTGCGGATGGATTCATCGGCGCGGACGTAGATTCCGCCCTCGGAAAAAATATGGGTTGTGGATTTGCCGAGTTCAACGCCGAGATAATCACACATTTTCTGTGCAAACGGCCTGCTTGCGGAGCCGGCAAAAACAGTTATGATACCGTTGGTTGAGTTCATAATTCTAAGAAGCTCCCCCTCATCAAAATATTTTGCTATCGTAATTATAGCAGACAAGCCCCGTGCATTCAATGAGAGCAGCGAACAAAATGAAAGTATATTCGGGTAATATCGACTCGCTTTTTATTTTTTCGTGCCGCACAAAAGAATGCCCCGGACGGTTATAAGCCGTCCGGGGCAGGGTTCATGTGTTCGGCTGAACGATTCAGTTTTGACTTTTTCCACCGCTTCCGCCGAACATCTCCTCATCGATTGTGAAGCCGGGTTCGCCCTCGGCAACACTTCTGACAGCAGCATAATATGCGTCCGAAACGATAAGATACTGTGTGTGTTCACTGTTCAAGAAGTATATTTTAAATTCGATTCCGCTTCCGCCCTCATAGTCGGGGGCACCGGTGATTGCATTAAGCTTCTTAGCCACGTTCTGATACCATTCCTCCGAAGAACGGTATTCGGGCAGATTTGCAAACACCTCATGCACCTGTTCAAGTGTGAGCATAGGCACATCCTCCGGAAGATCCCCAATGATTTGCAGTATCTGCTTTGTGTAGTTCCTCTCAGACCCAATGCCTTGAAAACTCAGCTCAATGTTTTTAAGCTTCTGCTTCTGCTCATCGTCGGCACGAGCCATACAGTATTCATACAGCGAGCCATATGCCTTTGACCAGACCTTCGAGCTTTTCCAAACATCCAAATCACTGTAATCCGGAGCTTCCGTCGGAAGCTGAGCCTGTTCTGTCGGAGCGGCCGTACTCGGATTTTTGCCCGAAGTGCCGGTGCAGCCCAAGACAAACACAACAGCACATACAAGCGCGATTATGAGGGTAAGAGTTTTCCTGTTCATGCCGTTGTCCTCCTTTTCGTTAAGAATGCTTATTCAACAAAGTCTATATAGCCGGCGTAAGGGATAATACTCGGGTTAAAAACCCCGATCGAACCGCAAACGATGATTATCCCCTCGGTAAATTCCGGATTGCAGGAATAGACGGTAATGTAATCTCCGCATCCGCCATCGTAATCGGGAGCTCCGGCGATCTCGTTATAACGCCTTATCAACTCCATTTCAAGTTCCCTCGAGCCGAGACCGTAGCCCTCCGCCCGAACCTCAAAGTAAATGCTTCTTGCCTGTTCAACCGTCAGTCTCGGAGTGTCCGACGGGAGCGCTCCCATTATCGTCTCAATCTGCCTGATATAACCCTCTCTAAGCAGCTCTGACGTAGCCCCTTTATAACCCATTTCAAAGCTTTCGAGCTGCCGCCTCTGCTCATCGGAAGCATGCGCACAGCAGTACTTGTAAAGTGACGTTTCGTCACCGTAGCTCCTGTTCCTGATGGTGTTAATCACTTCATCGTTTACGGCATCAACCTTTTCGGAATCGTCCTGTTCCTGCTCGTTCACAGCATCAACCCTTTCGGAAGCGTCCTGTTCCTGCTCGGAAACTTTGCTTCTGTCCGAAGTGACTGCATGAGCAACAATGCAGCCGAGAGCGAGCGCAACCGCACATGCAAGTGCGATGATGATGGTAAGAGTTTTCTTTTTCATAATAAATTCCTCCTTGAATCCGGTAGAAATGATTCTTTTTGTTCTCGCAACGGCAGAATTGCCGTTGCGAGAACAGGTTTCAGTCAGCCGTTTTAACGCAATGCTATGCAATCGGTTCAGTTATGTATTCCACGACTGTGTGCGTTGCAGCATCAAACACCGCTGCGAAGCCTATCGTTACTTGCAGATACCGTGTGTGTTCACTGTTCAAATAGTATACTGTGAATCCGATTCCGCTTCCGCCTTCATAGTCCGGGGCGCCGGTAACTGCGCAAAGTCTTCTGTCAAGTTCACTGCGCCATTCCCACCAATCTTCAATTCCCATGTCGTTAACTTCGGCGCAGATTGCGCGTGCCTGTTCAACAGTGAGAATCGGAGTATCCGAGGGCAGCCTCCCCATAATTTGCAAGATCTTTTTCTTGTAATCATAATTGAATCCACCGAATTCACATTCGATGTTTTCAATCATCCGCTTTTGCTCGTCATTTGCTTCTGCATAGAGCTTGCCGTAAACAGCCGAAGTGTCACTCTCAACAGCTTCCGAATTTTCGAATTCGGAAGTATCCTGCGAATCCCATGCCCAAGGAATCTGATAACAGGAATTCGGATCGTTCTCGTCAGTCCAGTAGTAGTAATACTCGGACGCATCCCGGTTCTGTTCAAAAGGATCAACATCGTTCAAAGCAACATCGGCTGCATTCCTTCCGCTGAGCGTCAGTGCCTGCACTGCAAAGCAGCCCAAAGCAAGCACAACTGCACATGCAAGTGCGATGATGATGGTAAGAGTTTTCTTTTTCATAATTAAACCTCCATAGCAATGGTATGGTGATAGCTTGCCCGATTGCTGTCGATTGAACCGTTCCCGGTCGAAATGAGTTTTGCAAGCCAAAACATTTATCGGGCGGAGATCGGAAACGGGGAAGTCTTTGTTGTCAGCACAGCCGGAATGCACAAAGACCCGAGGAACTGCGGTTTGGAGCTTTTGAAAATCGGATCGATCGCCCTCGTTTCGGCTCTCTTCCGCTCTTCGAGTCAAGCATACCATATATTACCGGCTAATGCAAGTGTTTTTTTTATTTTTTTCTAAAAATTTTAACATTAATAATTTTCTCCCGAAATTCAAGCTGTTTACGCGGCATGTTACGGATTTGCAGCCGTTGCGAAAAAAACATCAATTAATATTTTTAATTGACGGATTTTTTGCGCAGCATTGGTATATGTCTGATATTTTATCGCAAAAGTTCCCGTCAATACTTACTCTGTATCGCCCGTTGACGGCAAAAGGTTCAATGCGTCATCAACCGATTCAACGTTTGTGTATGCCTGCGGAACATCGCCCACAATAACTGTTTCGCAAAGCGCGGCGGTATGGGACACGGCGATATGTTTTTCAAAAGAGGCAAGTATTATCCGAATGTTTGCAGTCAGTTTTAGATATGCCGAATATCTTGTTTGGTTGATTCCGGCAGGAGAAAATGCAGCGGAAAGTCCGGAATCGATTCTTCCCGCAGGAGAAATCCCGACGCTTATACGAGGGCCTTTTTCGGTAAACAATGAAATTCCGCTTGCCGTCCCGAGTGATACGCCGACAGAAGCATTTGAAAGCTCCCGAAGCCGAATTTGGGCGCAATCGGTTATTTGCGCCGCAAGCAGATTAATTTTCACGGCGTCAATAAAAAGAATGTCCGCACCGCTCTCGTTTCGCTGCACTTTTGCAAGTTCGGAAGGATCATGTTTCTCCGAATAGGCTCCCATGACTTCCAATACCGCAGAGTTCAGCAGTTCCGCCGCAAGCCGGGCTGCCTTTTCCTCTGCAAGAGCGCGCAGGGGCACGGAAAACGCCGAGTCAAACAGGATTGCGAACGCAATAAACAGCGCAGCCGCAGCACAGATTATACCCCGCAGGCCAAAATGCAGATTCGGTTTTTGTATCCTGCGGATATTGGCTGATTTTGTGCCGTGTGCTCTTCGGAAGCGGCGTTTCCCGTTTCTTTTCCTTACAACAGCATTGCTTTCGCCCCCCGTGCAGTCCGACATTGCATTCCCTCCTTTTTATCGTTTTCTTTTTAAAATATTCCGCACACGGCATGAGTGTTACCCGCAATGCGGGAGCAAACGCGGATAATTGCGGATATTTGCGGCAAAACTGCAAATATTTGATGTTCGGTTTGCCAAGCGGTGCACACTGTGGTATAATTTGAATGGGAAAATATGCGAAAGGTATTTTGAGATGGATAATTTCAAAAATGAACATAACAGCGCAGCGGACGGCGACACTCTCGTTTTTGAGAGTCCCGCTGCGGCGACAAATGCGAACGGAGAACCCGCCGACGGCGGGAATTCGGGTTTTTTCAAAAAAACCTTCGCTTCCGTGCGCAGTTTTTTTGCCAAACTGTTTTCAGACAAAAAAGGAGCAAACGAATCAATGCATTCAAAACCGAATAACAAAAATCATTCCCGTGCAAAACGCACTTCGCCGAACAAAGCGGATGCACCGCAGGGAGTTTTTGCGCCGCGCAAACGACCGCGTTCAACCTTGCTCGCCATCGTGTTCACAGTCATAAAACTTGTTGTTGTTGCGGGAATACTTTGCGGTTTCATCGGACTCGGCCTTGTGCTCGGCATTGCAAAAGCATATATCGACACCACGCCGACGCTTGATATTTCCGCGCTCACGGAAAGCGACCGCACAAGCTACATCTATGACGGCAACGGAAATATGATAACGACCTTTGCCAGCATGGAATACCGTGATTGGGCAAATATCGACGAAATTCCCGACAATCTTAAAAATGCGCTTATTGCGGTTGAAGATGTTCGCTTTTATAAACACAGCGGCCTTGATTTCAAGCGGCTTTTTTCGGCTGTTATCAACACGCTGCGCAACACCAACACCCACGGCGGCTCAACAATCACCCAGCAGCTTATCAAAAACAAAGTACTTTCCAACGTTCAGAGTTATAAGCGCAAAATTCAGGAAGCATACCTTGCATATGAGCTTGAAAGCACCGTTTCAAAGGACAAAATACTTGAAGCCTATATGAACGATGTTTACCTCGGCGACTCCAACTACGGCTTTAAAACAGCCGCAAAAGACTATTTCGGCAAGGAACTCGATGAATTGACCATTCGCGAATGCGCAATGCTTGCGGGCATGGTTCAAAAGCCGAACGTTACCAATCCCCGTGCAAACACCTATAAACGGTTTTACAGCAGCGGACGCAACAAAATGGATATAACCAACGACAGGACGAACGTTGTTCTTAAAGCAATGTATGATGAGGGCTTCATAACGCGCGCCGAATATGACGCCGCACTTGTTGAACATGTCAACATCCTTGAAGTAAGTGCTCAAAAGCAGCTCTATGACATGGCATATTTTGTTGAATACGGTGTTTATGATGTTGTGACGCACATGCTTGAAGCGCGTGACCTTGCGGACACGCCTGCAAACCGTGCCGAAATCGAAAGGGAACTGCGCACCGGCGGATACCACATTTATTTGACAGTTAAGCCGGACATTCAGAACACCGTTCAGCAAACCATTACCGAATGGCAGAATTATCCCCGTCTGCGCAATTCGGCCGCATCTGAAATTACAGACCCCAATTCCGGCATCACAAGTGCGCAGCCGCAGGCGGCATCGGTCATTATCGATCAGCACACGGGCTATATCGTTGCCATGGTCGGCGGACGTGAAGAGCCGATTCAGAAACGGCAGCTCAACCGCGCTTACCAGAGCAGTATGCCTGTCGGTTCATCCATCAAGCCGCTTGCGGTTTACGGTCCCGCGCTCGACATGGGCGCAACGCCGGCAACATGCGTGCTGAATTCCGAGCTTGCAATCGACGGTTACGGCGGTGAAAGAGGATACCCGAAAATCGGTTCGCGTCGTTGGGAAGGACTGACTTCCGTTCGCCGAGGCATCACATCCTCGCTCAACATTGTTGCCGCAAGGATTCTGTTCGACATTGTGACCCCCGAACTCAGTGCAAAGTACCTTGAGCGGCTCGGCGTTGATCCCTCGCGAATCAACGTTGACGGCCCCGGACTTGCACTCGGCACCAGCGGAATCACTCCGCTTGAAATGGCGGCCGCATATGCCTGCATTGCCAACGGCGGCATGTATATGGAACCCATCTCCTTCACGACCGTTGTTGCTGAGGACGGCAGCATCGTTATCGATGCGCGCGACTATCAGAAGACGCGGCGCGTTTTTGAAGAATCCAGTGCATTTATGCTCACCGACATGATGAAGGACGTTGTTTCTTCCGGCACGGGCACAAGTGCAATCATACCCGGTATCACCGTTGCGGGCAAAACCGGCACAAATGATGATTACACAAGCGTCTATTTCGCCGGATTCACCGGTTACTATACCGCTTCCCTCTGGATCGGCCATGACAAGTATTCCGAAAAGCTTGCCTCCGGCTCGACCGGCGGCAACAGTGCCGCTCCGCTTTGGCAGGCTTTCATGAGCAAGGTGCATGACGGTTTCTCGGACCGTCCGCTCCTCGACGTTTCCCCGTCCGACATCGGATTGACCCAAGCCACGATCTGCCCGGTTTCGGGCAAGCTTGCCACCGAAGAATGTCTGCACGACACGAACAACCCTCCGCTTACCGACTGGTGCGCGGTTGAAAAAATGCCCACTGAATACTGTGATATGCACTGCACCGTTGTGTACTGCAAGGATTCCGAAATGCCGGCAGGGCAGCATTGCCCCGCCGAATCACGCTATGCAAAATGCATTGTGCTGATTCCTTCAACATCGCTTTATGCAAGACTGAGCAACGATAAACTCTATCAATACATGCCTAACGCGGTGCGCACGGATCTTACCGCAGACGAATTCATAAGCAACGCGGAACATCTTGAATGCTGCACGGTACACACCGGCGGCGGGACGGATATTCCGCTCGATGAGCTTATTGCGCGTTCAAACGAGCTTATTGCGACTGTGCGCCATTATCTTGACACCGTTCAGACACTGACAGAAACGGCGCGCCACATTCTTGAAGGCGGAATCACGCAGCTGCAAAATGCAATTGCACAATCCGATGCTGCGCTCATCAGTCAGTATATGAGCGAACTGAAGCGGAATTACGATGTGCTGAGCGCACTTTATCCGCCTCCGAATCAGCCCGCCGAACCCACGGATGAACCGACATTCCCCAACGGATAAATCGGAGTCGTATGCTGCTTTGAAACTCCCTTCGAACGGCATTCTTAACAAAAGCGGAATTGACAGCATATTTATTTAGTAATCGCCGGACATGCCGAACGTGCATTTGCAGGCATTGTGTCTTAAGGCACTGCATCCGGCGATTGCTCAATAAACAACAGGTTGGTAATTTATATGATTTATTTTGATAACAGTGCAACAACGCCGGTTTGCCCCGAGGCTGCAAACACGGCTCTTCGATACATGACCGAGCAGTTTTATAACCCGGCAGCTGCATACTCCCCCGCCGTTTCTGTCGAGCGGGATGTCAACGCTGCAAGAGCAAGGCTTGCATCCTACCTTAATGCGGAGCAATCCGAGCTTATTTTTACAAGCGGCGGAACGGAAAGCAACAATATCGCCCTCTCCGGGACGCTTGCAATGCGCCGCGACAAATGCCGCATCATAACATCCGCAGTTGAGCATCCCTCCGTTTTTGAGCCTTTTGCCGCGCTTAAAGCGCAGGGATACGATGTTGTTGTTGTCGGCGTTGACAAAACCGGTTGTGTGCGCATGGATGAACTCTCCGCCGCCCTTACCGAATCAACGGGCTATGTGAGCATCATGCACGTCAACAACGAGGTCGGCGCCGTGAATGATATCAACAGCATATATAACCTCGTGCGCGAAAAAAGCCCATCAGCGGTTTTCCATTGCGACGGCGTGCAGGCATACATCAAAATGCCCGCCGTGCAATGCGACATGTATTCCTTCAGCGGACATAAGCTTAACGCTCCTAAAGGCATAGGCGGGCTTTATGTGCGCCGCGGAACGCGCTTCAAAGGCGGACAAACGGGCGGAGGGCAGGAAAACAATCTTCGCTCCGGAACCACGAACGTGCCCTCAATCATGGCTCTTGACGTGTCCGCAAAACTTTGGACGGACAACCGCACCGAAAGGCTCGAAAATATGACCCGTGTCAAACACCGCCTTTACAACAACTTGTCCCGAATCAAGGATATAAAGCTCAACGGACCCGAAATAAACGACAGTGTACCGTATATTTTGAACATCAGCTTTCTCGGTGTGCGCGGTGAGGTTCTGCTGCATTCATTAATGGACAAAGGCCTGCTTGTTTCAACCGGCTCCGCCTGTGCGGCAAGGAACCGCGGCAAAAACCGCATTTTAACCGCAATGGGAATCACCGGCGACAGGCAGGACGGCGCAATCCGTTTCAGCTTCGGCGCCGGCAACACCGAGGCAGAAGCCGATGCGGCCGCTCAGATGATCGAGGACAGCCTCTCCCTGCTTCGACGGTTCCGCAGGAGATAAAGCACACTCGAAAGTTTAACCCAAAAACGTTCCACTCGGAAGATAAACACGAAAGGTATTATAAAATGGAAAGAGTTATTCTTGTTCGCTACACCGAAATTCATCTTAAGGGGCTGAATCGTCCCTATTTTGAGCAGAAGCTCGTTGACAACATGCGTTCCGCCCTTCGCGGTATTCCCTCAAGAATCGACCGCGAACACGGCAGAATATATGTTATGGATATTCCGGATGTACAGTTTGACGAAGCAATCTCAAGGCTCACCCGCGTGTTCGGCATTCACTCCGTCAGTCCCGCGCTTGCCGTTGATAAGGATTGGCAGAGTGTATGCAGCACGGCATATATGCTTATGGACAAAGAGATTGAAAAAAATCCGAATTTCAGCTTCAAGGTTTTTGCCCGCCGTTCGGACAAGCACTATTTTATGAATTCGGACGGAATCAACCGCGAACTCGGGCATCTGATTCTCGAACGCTACCCGTCCGTGCGTGTTGACATCCACAAACCCGAGGTTTCTCTTTCCGTTGAAATACGCGACAGAGCATACCTGTATTGCGAGGAGATTCCCTGCGCAAACGGAATGCCTGTCGGCACCGCAGGACGTGCAACGCTGCTCATTTCCGGCGGCATTGACAGCCCGGTTGCAGGTTATATGATGGCAAAACGCGGGCTTATACTGAGTGCGGTTCATTTTTACAGCTATCCCTACACAAGCGAGCGCGCCCGTGACAAAGTTGTTGACCTGACCCGCCTGCTTTCACGCTATGCAGGTCCGATCCGGCTGCACCTTGTTCCTTTCACGGATATCCAAATGACCATCTACGAGCAATGTCCGAGTAAAGAGACCACCGTCATCATGCGCCGGCTTATGATGAAGATTGCGCAGCGCATTGCCGAAAAGGAAGGCGCACGTGCACTCATCACGGGCGAAGCTCTCGGACAGGTTGCAAGTCAAACGCTTGAAAGCCTTTGCGTCACCAACGACGCCGTGACCATGCCTGTTTTCCGTCCGCTCATCGGTTTCGACAAGGATGATATTATGGATCTGTCAAGGAAAATCGGAACATACGAAACAAGCATCCTTCCCTATGAGGATTGCTGCACCGTGTTTGTTCCCAAGCATCCCGTGACAAAACCTGTGCTTGAGGATTTGCGCGCAAGCGAAGCAAAGGTTGATTTCTCCGAAATGATTGAGCATGCGATTTCGGACAGCGAGCTTATGATTATTAAGTAAACTGCACATAAAAGGGCAGGCTTATTCGGTCGTTGAGCTGCATCAAGCATATGTTCTGCGAGGCATTCGATATGAATCTCAACACAAAAACACAATACACTATCCGCCGCATTCCGCGCATTGCGGCGGGATTCTTTGCAATGCTGACAGCGGCCGCTGCGGTTTTGCCTTGTTTCGCCTGTTCAACATATGCTCAATCGCAGCAAATCCGTTTCGACACGCAAACGGCACAGTCACATATACACACCGTAAGGGAGCGGTCGGGTCCATATTTCACGCTTTCCGCCGCCTCCGGTGCATCATCCGCTGTCGGTGTGAACGTTTTCTCCGCTGCATCGGTTCAGTCGACGGCCGATGTTCCCGAAAATCAGCCTTCGGAAAGCCAAACGCCATATGTCGGGTTTGAGGAGCATGTGAGAACATCCGGCTGCTATGTCGTATGTCCTGTTTTCGTTTGCAGAAACTCCGTCCTTGTTAATGCTGCCGTGAAAACAGCCTTCGTGGAATATGCGCGTGAGCAGCCTGCTGACAGGTACATAACTTACGATGTTATGTACAATGATAACGACCTGCTTTCAATCAAAATGTGTGTTTATGTTCCCTTCGAACAACTCAATGCGGATTATGATGTTCCGACCGTTAACGGATATGCGGTTTTTGAAACAAGACCGATAAACATCGATATCTTATCGGGACGGATTCTTTCCGTTGACGATTGTTTCGGTGCTGCGTTCAGCGATGATTTCGCGGCAGATTTCGGTAAAAAAGCATACGAAACCGCAGTTTCGAATTTTGGTGATACTGTCATTTGTCTGCCTGAACCGATTTATTCGGATCGCATGTTCATGTTCTATGACTGCGGAATTTTGCTCTGCTATCGAAAATATGAACTTATCGCCGATCCGACAATCGAACCGACGATTTATATCCCGTCAGAATGGTTCATCGAGCAGGGCGCAAGGTCCGATTCGCTCATCGGAAGGCTTTTGTTCGATGAAACAGGCAGGCAGCCCTCGCCGAGTGACGGCTATGAATTTGCTGATTAATGTCTGAAATACTCCGAATGACTTATTTTCGTGAGATTTAAATTTGCCGATTTTTCTGCATGGTTCCGTCCGATGATTATTCAAACTCGGCATCATGCTTTCTGAAAAACTCATATTGACAGCGAACACTCGGAATATCCTGCCATGCGCAAACTCCCACCGGGAATGAATCAAAATCATAAATCTTTGCGTTTCGGGCGGAAAGCATAATCGCGGAATGAGTCGCAATTATAAACTGGCATCCGAAATACCTTGCGCTGTCCTCAATAAGCTGAAGCAGTTCAATCTGTTTTTCCGGAGAAAGACTGTTTTCGGGTTCATCCAGCAGATACAGAGCATTTTCCTCAATTTTGTTTTGGAAATACATGAATGCGCTTTCCCCGTTTGACCGTTCGCGCAAGCCTGCCGGCAAGCTCCTGCGAGTAAATTCCGAAGCGGTCTTGCTGCGCGCCGTGTTGAGCCGCTTAAGAGCCTCATAATCCTCAAGTGAACGAACACTTGATTTTTTGTGTTTTAGTGAAAGATATTCATCAAACAGTTCATCGCGCCGCCTGTCAACCCCGCTGTTCAGGCTGCGGAGATCAAGCATAAAATCAAATACATCGTCACTCGTGATAATCCTGCTGTGCGGAGTGATCTCAAGTTCGCATATAAAACTGCAATCCTCAAGGTAACGCTCGAAAAAGCAGCTGCGATTATACAACGATGCCCTTGTCAGTTTCAGTTTCTCTGCAATGATATTGAGTGCGGTTGTCTTTCCTGTGCCGTTGCCGCCGCAAAGCAGCGTTATATCTTCAAAATCAAGCTGCGTCAGCCCTTTTTCTGAAAGAACGCCGAACGGATAGATTGAATCATAGCATGTCATTTTCAACCCGAATCGGAAATCTGTCTCGGTTTCGACATCCGGAAATTCAAATCTTGATATATACAGCATCGGTCGGTCTCCGTGTTTTAATAAGCATATATTAGCATATAATTGTTCAAAATGCCGCGCCGAAACGCCGGTGCGGCATCCATGTATGATTCTGAATCTTCCGAATGGTTTCTGCGTGCAGCTTTATTCGAGCGGTTCACCTATATACACGATATCACAGTTTTCTCTTCCCCCGTTGCTGGGCTTTGAAGTCAGTTCTCCGTCAAAAGCCATCATTGCTGTCTCGCCGCCGTCAAGATTATATGCTTCCTTGCAGCCGAGATCAAACATCAGCTTTGAAAGTTCCTTCATTGAAAGCCCCATGGAGTACCCTTCCTGTCTTCCGTCAACAACCACAAGGCAATAGTGACCCGGCTCGTAATAGCCGATCGCACAGCGGGGATTCCAGTTTGCAACACTCGTGTTAAATTCCTCCATAGGTTGGCCGCCGTTCAGCAGCTTCGGACCGAATGAGAAAGTATGATACGGCTTTTTGCGATAAACAGCGGTAAGGTTCACCGAACCCGCAAGTATGGTTTCCATCGTGCCGTCCTGATAAATAACGCATACGTCCTGCGTTTTATTTATTGTTTCGCGATAGACATACCCATTGCGAATCTCAAGCCCGCTCTGTTTGAAAACAAAAAAATCGCCGGAAGTTGCAACTATTGCATTATGTTTTGCGGCAAGGTTTTCAACACGCTCCCTCCTGTCGGACTCTTCCGACACCGCACTGCGAAGGCTTGAAATGTCCTTAATGTAAATATCCGCCATGTAGTAGTGCACGGGATAGCCGCCGACGGTAATATCCCGGCTCAAAATCTCAACGGATACATTGCCGCTGCGATAGGAATTCTCGGTTTTTTGAATGCTTCCGTCAGCGGTAAACTTATCTTCATATTTGCCGTGCAGAAGGTTTTCACGTTTTTCCGGCAGAGGGAACGCATGGTTCGCATCAAATTTTTGCGGTTTAACATGATGAAACCATGCGAAAGACAGCAGTATAATCGCAAAAACAAGAATATCCGCCGTAACAACAAGTAAAATCTTTGTTTTATTTTTCATACAGTCGTAATTATATCCACAAATGGTAACGCCGTTTTGCACCGTCAATGGTTGTCGGGCGTTCGATTTTTCTTCATTTTGTCGGGATTTACCCACAACGCAACGATGTTAAGTATCGATGATATGAGTGCAAGGACTGCAAGCACCGCAATATACCACTTTGAAAGTTCACTGTCCATAAATGCCATTGCCGTGTTGAACCTGTCGATAACGAAGCAAATCAGCACGAGCAATGCGAGCATTGCCGTCAGGTGAGAGAGCAGCACGCGGAACACGCGGCGTTTGTTATTGAAATTGAAGAGTGATTTTCTCATTATTATTTCCCCGTTAAATTTTAAATTTCAAGTAGTTTTCAGCTTCCGTTTCGAATCCGAACGTTCAGGACAGCGGTTCCGCAACATAAACAATGTCGCAATTCTGTCTGCCGCCGCCGCAGGGCTGTGAGTACAACTCAGTACCGTATGCCATCATAGCGGTCATGCCTCCGTCAAGGTTGTATGCCTCCGTGCAGCCAAGCTGTTTCATGAGCTTTGAAAGCTCTGTCATTTCAAGCCCGAGGGAATAGCCTCTCTGCCTTCCGTCCACAACAACAAGGCAGTAATGCCCCGGTTCATAATAACCTATCGCGCAGCGCGGATTCCATGTTGCAACACTCGTGTTGAATTCCGTCATCGGTTCGCCGTTGTTCAAAAGCTTTGGGCCGAACGAAAACGCATGATACGGGTTTTTAGCATAAATCGAATCTAAATCCACCGAACCGGCAAAATAAGTTGCCATTGTGCCGTCGGAATAGACAACGCAAACATCCTGACTTCTGTTCAGCTCCTCGCGGTAAACCTGTCCGTTTCGAATCGCAAGTCCGCTCCGCTTGAAAACAAAGAAGTCGCCCGAAGCTGCAACGATTGCATTGTTCTTGCCTGCAAGCTCCGTCACCCATTCATCCCTGTCCGGCGAATCGGAAATTGCGCAGCGAAGGCTTGTAATATCCTTTATGTAAATGTCGGCAACATAGTAGCATACGGGCTGCCCCTGAACGGTCATAGTGTGTTTGCTCATCTCAACACATACATTTCCGCTGCGATAGCCGTTCTCATCTCGGATTACCTCACCGGAAGTGAACTTTTCGGAATACTTTCCGCGAAGCAGATCGTTCGGTTCAGGGGTGGGTTGGGCGGACGCCGACGGATCCGGTGTTTCACCGGCAGCAGGTGTGTCTTTCGGAATCCAATAATCCGGCGACGGACTCGGAGAAGGCGAAACCCTCGGATTGAAAGTCTTTGTCGGTGAAAGCTTCTGCGGCTTTGCATGATGAAACCATGCAAACGACAACAGTATTGCCGCAAAAAATACTATATCCAAAACAACAACAAGAATAATTTTTGCCTTATTTGCTTTCATATATTATCTCCTTAAAATTACACGGCATGAACCGCCCGACACCGCAATGTTTTATGCTGTGGTATTTTTCTCGCAAAAAACAAATTTTCGTTGAATTACAAAGCTCAGCGGGTAAATCACAAGCTGTGCGATTATTTGGGCAAGCCAGAGCGCGATGCCGATTTTTCCCATAAGCTGAAGCAGACCGTAGTTCAACACAAAAAGCGCCGCAACAAGGATGTAATAGCGCAGTACACTGCCCTTGGACTTTGTTTGAAAAACAAGCCGCTGATTAAGGAAGTAATTCAGCAAGGAGCTTATCGTGCGTGCTCCGACAAGCGCGAAGAACTTTGGCGGAAGATTAAATGACAGAAGCCTGACCGCCGCACCGCCCGTAATGCCGCCGAGTATCGCATTGAACACAAGCAGAAGGATATAATCCGCAGCCCAGCTGACAAAGCTTGAAAAAACGAACGTAAAAATCGTTTTGTATATCCGCCACGAGTCCTTTACAGTGTTGAAATGAGAAGTCTCATTCTTATTAAGATACACGGTCTCTATGGTGTGCTCGATTATCGGCACATGCGTTTTGGTGCATGTCAGGAGCTGATTAATCTCGTATTCATAGCGTTCGCCGCCGATTTTGAGCATGTCGTCAAGCTTTTCGGTTGAAAACGCACGAAGCCCCGTCTGCGTGTCGTAAACGCGAACACCGGTTGAAATCGCAAACACGCCGCGTGTCACGCCGTTGCCGAATCTGCTGCGGAGCGGCACCTTGCCGGAAAAACGTCTGCTGCCGAGAACAAGCGCATTCGGGTTCTTTGCCCAGGTTTCACTGACTGCCACGATATCTTTTATAAGGTGCTGCCCGTCCGCATCAACGGTTATTATACCGTCATCGGAAAACCCCGCATCCTTTATGTATTCAAACGCAGTCTTCATTGCGCGGCCTTTGCCGCGGTTGACTTTATGGTGCAGCAGAGTAACAGCGGAATCCGCTTCAAGCTTTGAAAAAACATCTTTGCTTTCCGCATTTTTGCTGCCGTCGTCAACAATAATAATTTTATAGTCCGTTTGCTGCTTCAGTTCGTCCACAAGACGCAAAAGCTTTTCATCCGGCTCATATGCAGGTATGACAACGATCATTTGCAAACAGTATCCTTTCGCATATCCACATTTCGCGTTATTATACCACAATGGAATGCCGGTTTAAATACCCCTTTTGTAATATTCTCTTAACCCTATCGGCTGCACATGCCGTTGTGAAATACTATTTTATCTTTTAAACACACGTTTTTGCAAATATATATGTGTGTTGCAGGTGCTTTGCATAAAAAAAGTTCACAATTGTTTTACATTTGTGTCATCTGATTTTTGCTCTCCGCAAACGCAGTCATGCTTCCCTGCCAACACTTTTCCTTCAAATATACCTTTTTTCGGCGCAAACATTGTTGCACAAACCCGAAAAAAATGCTACAATCACATCGTATGAGGATACTCCCTCGGCTGAGCGGCAGCGCAAAAGGCGTTTCTGCTGTTTCACCGCTTTTTCTTCCTCAAAAAAACTTTTTCGGAGGCTTCTTCCATGAAAATCTCGCAGAAGGCTTTGGCATGCAACCTTTCCCCCATGCGTAAATTCCATCCGTTTGCCGTTGCAGCAACCAATAACGGCAAAAAGATTTATCATTTGAATATCGGTCAGCCCGATATCGCAACCCCGCCCGCATATTTCGAAGCGGTTCGCAATTTTGAGCTTCCCGTTCTTGAATACGCTCCTTCCCCCGGTTTGCCCGTGCTTATCAAAGCCGTTCAGGACTATTATGATAAACTCGGCATTCACTATGAAGAGAGCGATATCCTTATCACCACCGGCGGCAGCGAAGCGCTGCAGATGCTGATGCTCAGCATTCTTGACGACGGCAGCGAGGTTATCATCCCCGAACCCTTCTACCCCAACTACAACACCTTCATCAAGAGTGCAGGCGGCACCATTCGCCCCCTGACCACCTCCCCCGAAGGCGGTTATCGCTATGCTTTCCGCGAAAAGCTCGAGGCTCTTATCAACGAAAACACCCGCGCAATCATGTTCACCAACCCCGGCAACCCCACCGGCGTTGTTCTGACTCATGAAGAGCTGCGCACCATTGCGGATGTCGCAAAAGAACACAACCTGTTTGTTATCGGCGACGAAGTTTACCGTGAATTCGTTTACGGCGGCGAGCAGCTTGCAACCATCGGACAGTTCGAAGATATCAACGAAAATGCCGTTATCATCGACTCCGTATCCAAGCGTTTCTCTGCCTGCGGCGCACGTATCGGAACCATTATCACCCGCAACAAGGAGCTTCAGCAGAACCTCATGAAGTTCTGTCAGGCAAGGCTTTCCGTTGCAACCCTTGATCAGATCGCTTCCGCCGCGCTTTACAGCGTTGATTCCGACTATTTCGATGCTGTTCGCAAGGAATAC
The DNA here is from genome assembly GCA_000435055.1 of Clostridium sp. CAG:138. Classification (GTDB taxonomy): domain Bacteria; phylum Bacillota; class Clostridia; order Christensenellales; family CAG-138; genus PeH17. Next base: position 80,548 of record FR879709.1, read on the forward strand.
AAACTCCGCCGCGACACCTGCTACAATAAGCTGCTCGAAATCCCCGGCGTCGTTGTTAAGGAACCGCAGGGCGCGTTCTACATGATGGCTGCACTGCCCGTTGACAATGCGGACACATTCCAGAAATGGCTGCTCACCGACTTTGATGACAACGGCGACACGGTTATGTTTGCTCCCGGCGAGGGCTTCTACGCAACCCCCGGCAAGGGTCTGAACGAGATTCGCATTGCTTACGTCCTCAAGCAGAAGGATCTTGAGCGCGCCATGGACCTGTTGGCTCTCGGCATTAAGAAATACAACGAGACGCACTGCAAATAACCATTCCGCAATATAGAAACAACGAAATCAGCTTTATTTTGAACAAAACCGACTGCGCCGCATACATTGCGGTACAGTCGGTTATTTTTTTGATTCACAGTCTGTCAATCATAACTGTTTCGATCAGATGTTTTCATCCTTCAGTGCATCAACCGGGTTTTCGCGCTTCAGCCTGCTTGTTGAGTACAGCATGGAAACAAACACAACCATGAAAACGCTCACTACAGCAATCGCAACCGCCGTCCACGGCATTGTGAAGCTCATCTGTGCAGCCTCCGCTGCGGACAGGTAGCAAAGGTAGGTCATGCCGACCGAAAGCGGGAAACCGAACAACAGCGAACGCGTTCCGTAGAGCAGGCATTCATAGTTCATCATTCGGTTTATTCCCCTGTTCGTCATTCCGAGCGAACGGAGCATTGCGTAATCACGGCGGCGCAGTGCAACATTGGTTGACACGGTGTTGAACACATTCGCAACCGAAATCAGTGAAATCAACGCGATAAAGCCATAGGAGAATACCTTCACAAGGATTATCATGTTGCTGACGGTTCGTTCCTCCTCCGCACGGTTGTACAGCCTTTGAGGCGCAAATTCGATTCCACGGGTTTCAAATACGGATTTAACATCATTCTCCGCCTTGTCCGGGTCATCGGCGCAGATGTAGACATTCATGAACCCCTCATTGAATGCCTTTTGATCCTTGAACGCGGAGAACGGCAGAATGAGCTTCATTGCGCGTCCGCTGTCAATCCCTGCGGGTGCGGTTTTGACGGTTGCTGCAATATGTATTTCTTCATATTCAACCGGGCGCACGGGCTGGTCTATGGGCCTTCCGAAAAAATCAATTCCTGAGGATTCGAAATCTTCCCCATCGGAGGAGTTTTCCCCGTCGGAGCTGCTTCCGCCGTCAGCATCTTCCTCTTGAGCGGGCCAATAGTAGTATTGCAGAACGCCCTCTCCTGTTTCATTGCCGGACCAAAACATGCCGTCCAAAATGTATCCGTCGAGCTGCGGTGCGGGTTTTGCCCGCATCAGGGTCGTTACCCCATCCGAAACAAAGCTGTAATTATATGTTCTTCTGTTGTTTTCGCCGTTATCCTGCGAATAAACAACATCGTAACCGCTGTTGAGCATGACGGGCAGTTTTTCTTCGGCTGCAAAATAAGCATCGGCATCGATGCCGTTTTCGGTCAGCATCCGTCCGAATGCCGCATCATCAATGTAATACGCAAAACAGTTTTGTTCAACTTTGAGCAGCCCTTCATGTGCGCTGCGCTGCGCTTCTGTGTATGCTTTATACTCCGCCGTTGTGTCTCCCTCCGGCAGGTACACAAAGCTGTTGTCGAGCGTGTTCAGGCAGAAAGTTATCTCATCAAAGTATTCTCGGGCGCCTGCGGCAAACTCCGTATAATTCTGCGCCGACAAATCACGATAACATATATCGTAGCTTTTTTCCGTGAATATGTCCTCTGCCGACTTTGTGAGATACATGCAGAAACCGCTTGCAGAGATGAAAAGCACAAGGCTCATTGCAAGAGAAGCTATCGTTGCGCGATACTTTTTGCGGCTGCGTGCATAGTATTTTTTTGCAAGCATGCCTTCTGCACCGAAAAGCCGAATGAAAAGCTTTGAACAGCGCACATTCTTCTTGCCCGCATTCACATCCCGCGCCTGCCTGATTGCTTCAATGGCTGAAATTTTCATTGCACGCCGCGACGGTATCCATGCGGAAACGAAAACTGTCAGCACTGCGACCGCCACAGCAACGGCAACGGCCTGCCATGAAACGGAAAAGCTCATGCCGAACGGTGCATCGAGTACGGATTTGAACAAATCTCCGCAAAGCCACAGTGTAATTCCCATACCTCCGATGCCCACAAGAAGGCCGATAGGTATGCCGCATACACACAGCGCAAATGCTTCGAAAAGAACGGACCGCCTTATCTGGCTCCGTGTTGCGCCGATCGAAGCAAGCAAGCCGAACTGCTTTGTTCTTTCGCTTACAGAAATTGAAAATGCACTGTAAATCAGCGAAACCGAGCCGATAAAAATCAGCACGCAGAAAACAGCGGCAAGGCTCACAAGCATATTCGAATAATTGTTAAACACCGAATAGCCGTCAATTGTGAGCAAACTCGTTTGATAGGATGCCTCAGTGAAAGCTCCCGAAAGCTTTTCCGCAAACGCATCAAGATTCTTTCTCGGATTTTTCATCAGAATATAGGCATCATAAGTTTCACCTTCCCGCAGGGGTTCGGAAAGAAGGCTCAGCGCGGTGTAACCCGGAGCAATCATTTCTTCAAACCCGGGGCGTTCATAGAAACCGACAACGACATATTCCCAAATCCTGTCCGCAGTCAGCTTTTCCTCATCGTACGAATACGGATTGTTCTGCCCAAGCTCCGATCCGTCTTCCGCAACACGTCTGCCGAGAGTCAGTTTCAATCTGTCGCCGATTTTATGTGATACGCCGCCGTTCGGCTGAAGATGTGCGGGAAGAATTATCTCGTTTTCATTTTCGGGCAGTCTGCCGCTCGTAAGATGAACAGGCATATTTTTCATGAAGCTTTCATCCGCTTCAAGAACATACAAATAGGGCTTGTCGGCGTTGCTTGAACCGGCTTCGGCATAACCTATGGGCTTTGCAACAGCGGCCTTTGAAACGCGCTCGTCGGCTTTGATTTTATCTATCGTTTCGCTTGAACAGCCGCTGAACGAAACATGGTAGTCGCCTTTGTCATATGCAAAGTACTCGCGCATATAGCCGTACATGCTTGAGCAGAAAGTTGTGACTGCGGTAAACATTGCGGCGGAAAGGATTATGCCGATTATCGTTACGATCGTGCGAACCCTGTTCTTTTTCATCGCCTGCAAAGTGACTTTGTTCATGATGTTCATTTTGAAATCACCTCGTCACGGACGATTTTTCCGTCCTCGATTGCAATAATGCGCCGAGCTTGCAGTGCAATGCTTTCGTCATGAGTGATCATGATGAGAGTTTGATTGTATTCACGGTTCATTCGCTTCAAAAGCTCAACTATTTCATGGCTGTTTTTTGAATCCAGATTGCCCGTCGGTTCATCCGCAAGCACGATCGAAGGCGAATTCATCAATGCCCTGCCGATAGACACGCGCTGCTGCTGTCCGCCGGAAAGCTGATTCGGAAGATGTTTCTCGCGTCCGACAAGGTCAAGCTCGCGAATCAGTTCACGCAGCCTGTCGCGGTTCACGTTTCGTCCGTCCAAAAGCACAGGCAGGGACATGTTCTCTTCAACGTTCAAAACCGGAATCAGGTTGTAGAACTGATAGATAAGCCCGACTTCGCGGCGGCGAAAAACTGCAATCTGTTCATCGCTTCGCGAATAAACATCCTGTCCGTTCACAAGCACTTTGCCCCCCGTGGGGCGGTCAACGCCACCCAATGTGTGCAAAAGAGTTGATTTGCCGCTGCCCGAAGGCCCGATAATCGCAACAAAATCACCCTTTTCAACCGAAAAGCTTACGCCGTTGAGCGCACGAACTTCATTCTCGCCTTTTCCGTAAACCTTTGTCAGGTTTTCAACCTTCAAAATCTCCATTTTCTCTCCTTTTGAGCATCATCCGTTCGAAATGCGGCAGGCAAACCTTTTATACGCGCAATCCGAATGTATTGTCTTCGACTCTTTTGTTTATGGTTGAAATTATACCCGCGCAATATGACTTGTGTGTGACTTGAAAATAACAGATATGTCACAAACACCGAATACGCAGCTTCGGAAACGGTTCAAACATTATCCAATCGAAGTGTTGTTAAACTGCGCTTTTATACAGGCGTATGGTGAACACTGCACCGCCCTGACGATGATTTTCCGCTTTAATTGTTCCGTTTTGTTTTGAAATGATGGTTCTTGACAACGCAAGCCCAATGCCGACGCTTTGCAGCTGCGGAATCTGCGCTCCGCATTGAACCGTCTCGTTTTCGGTATGGGTATTATTCCTTAAACTCCCCGTTTCCGTACAGTTCATGCCGGCTGAACCGGTATAAAATCTTTCAAAAATATGCGGCAAATCCTGCTCCGCGATTCCGGGTCCCGTGTCGCGAATTCGAAATTCCGAATAAATCGGGTTTTCGGATGCAGTGACATATATGCTTCCGTTTTCGCAGTGTTCGACACAGTTTTTAAGTATATTGCCCAAAGCTTCCGTCATCCAATCTGGATCGCAGTATGCAAACCCGGAAGCATCAATTTCGAAATGTACATTTTTCAGCTCCGCCATGATTTCCAGCGGCTCAACCGCTCCGTCAACAATTGCCGCAAGTTCGGCATGTTTCCTGCTGAAAGTGACAGAATCCGCATCGAGCCTTGCAAGCTTCAACAATGCGGAAACAAGCCACTCGATCCTTGTCAGCTGCCTGCGAAGTTCAAGAAGAAGCTCCATGCGTTTTTCTGCATTCATGCCGCTCCTGCCCAAAGATTCCGCAATCAGATTAAGCGCCGTCAGCGGAGTTTTTATCTGATGAGAAATGTCCGCAATTGAATCCGCAAGCTTTGTTTTGTCCGAACGCAGTGCATCGGCCTGCTCGCGAAGACGAACAATCAGCTTTGTGAGCTCGTTTTCAAGTATGCTGATTTCGCCTTCACGATACTTTGAAAGGCACATGCCCTCCGCACCGTGGAGAATGCCGTCTATTTCGTCCGCAAGCTTTCTGAAATGCCTGTGACGCAGCGCAGCGTTCACAAGCTGAGCCGAAATCACAATTACAAAAGCGGCGGCCGCAATAAGCCCCGCTTTCTGATTTAAATAAAAACATATTCCGCTTGCGGCGATACCGACCGCTGCCGTTGTCAGCGTCAGCGCACAAACATCCGGATTTCTGAGTACTCTCATTTTCCATGCCCCCTTTGCGTTATTCTTCGGCGGCAAACCGCATATATTCAGTCTATTTTGTATCCAACGCCGCGCACCGTTTTAATAATGCAGGGAGTCTGGGGATCGGCTTCCAGTTTTTCGCGCAGCCGTTTAATATAAACGGTCAAGGTGTTGTCATTCACAAAGTCGCCCGCAACATCCCAAATGTGTTCAAGCAGCTGTGCGCGCGTTAAAACATGCCCGCGGTTGTTTATGAGCGTCAGCAAAAGCCTGTATTCCAATGCCGAAAGGCAAAGGTCCGTATCCCCGCGGAAACAGGCTCCTCTCTCAAGGTCAACACGCACATCGCCGAGACTGACCGCGGCCTGCGGTTTTCCCGCCCGTCGAAGAGCGTTTTTGATGCGCGAAACAAGCTCCCGCGGCCGAAAAGGCTTTGCAATATAGTCATCCGCACCGAGCTCAAGTCCCGTAACAACGCTGTGTTCATCACCCGAAGCCGTCAGAAAAATAATGGGTATATCCTTTTTGCTTTTCATGGCGGAGCAAACAACAAAGCCGCTGCCGTCCGCAAGCGAAACATCCAGCAGCACAATATCAAACTCCTCCTGTTCAAAAAGCCGCAGCGCTTCGGCCTGCCCGTTTGCGCTTTTGCACAAAAAGCCCTCATCCGTCAAAAACGAGCTCAACGCACGAACGATCGCGGCATCATCCTCAACAACAAGCACTCTGTTTGATTTATTCATAACGTTCCTCCGTCCCTGATGTTCGCATTTGCTTTCGCAGCATTCCGGTGCAAAATGCAAAACGCCCTGCTCCCCGTTTTACATGTATCGGCAGCACAATGGCTTATCCGTTTTCAAATAACAGGTTGAAAACACGGCCTTCTTGCCGATACACAATTAAATCGCTGTTTCCCGCAGGAGCAGGGTGCAATGTTTTTCAAATTTTTTACTTTATCCGAGTTTTATTTTTCGGGACGAATAATTTCGGTTGTTGCATCCATCCACAGCCGTTCGACATTGTAATACTCGCGCTCTTCCGGATGGAAAATATGCACAAGAATTCCGGCAAAGTCAAGCACGATCCAACGGCCTTCGGAATAGCCTTCCCTGCGGCGCATCGGAAGCCCCATTTCGGCGGCACAATCTTCAATTTCATCACTCAGCGCCTTTACATGAATCGGCGATGTGCCGCTCATGAACACGAACCAATCGGTAATGATTGTTTTGTCTCCCACATGGACCGCAACAATATCGTTTGCTCTTTTTGCATCGGCGACATCCACAATGCGCTTTACGCAATTTTTAAGCTCTTCGCGAAACCTGAGTTCCGGTTCCGAAAGGATGTTTTTGTTTTCGTTATTAGTTTCCATTCTTCCTCCGATTATATCTATATTGATATTATTTTTATTAATCGTACGTCTTTTTATTCGACATTGCCCGTATCGAATTCAGCCGGGATAAAATCGGCTTAAAACTCACCGCCGTTGCCGATTTGACGTGTTTTCTCAATCGCCGCCGTGCAGGCGGGCTTTCACCCGTTTTTCGAGTGCTGCAATGGTAATTTCCGTTTGCGGATGAATGCGCATTCCTTTATTTTCAGTGTATTCGATAGTGTTCCGAAGAACCGCTATCGTCGCCCTGTCGAGGTCTCTGAAAGCAAGCTCGCGCAAATCCCGTATTCTTCTGTAATCACGTGACGGTTCAAGCTTGTCCGCAAGAAAAATCACCTCATCAAACGGGGTCATTTCCGCACATCCGACGGTGTGCCGTTCTATTGCGTTCAATATTTCCGTATCCTGCACTCCGTACAGATCCCTTGCAAGCAGTGCACCTATGCGCGAATGAATCAAAAACGGATTTTCACGTTCTTCATTTGTCAGCGCATAACCCATTTTTTCGGCATATCGAACGGTCTCTTCACGCCCAAGCTTTGCGCAGTCGTGCAAAAGAGCCGCAAGCCGCGCTTTTTCTGTTGAAAGCCCGTGATACTGAGCAAGTCCGACAGCTTCACGCACGGTCAGCATTGTGTGACGCATTCTGTATTCATCCAAAACGTTCGAAACACGTTCCGCAAGCTGCTCTATGCTTTTGGGCTGATACAAGCGCTTTTCGTAAAGCAGCATTTCGGCGGAAAGCGGCACAAGCCTTTCAACGGTTTGTGCGTTTTGAACACGCCTTCTGATTTCCGTTGAGGATATGTCCGGCCCTTCCGCAGAAATAATCTCGACTCTGCCGCCGAATTCAGCCCTTATCCCGTCTGCAAGAGCTTCGATATCGCGTTCCTGACCGCGTCTGTTGACGGCAACGAGAGCTGCAAGCTCCAGTATTTCTTTCGGATTTTTCCATTTCGGAAAATCTTCAAGCATATCCGCTCCGACAATGAAATACAGCCCGGCTTTCTTGTTTATCCGCTTCATTTCGCGCAGCGTGTCAACAGTGTAGCTGACTCCGCCGCGGCGAATTTCGATATCGGAAGCGCGCATTCCGCGTTCGCGCTTCAAAGCGGCGCAGACCATATCGAATCTTAATGCAGCCGGAGTGCGCTCTGCGGAATGCTTATGCGGCGGATCTGCCGCAACAACAAAATCCACCCTGTCAAGCCCAAGCTCCTGTTTCACGGAACGGGCAACAAATATGTGCCCCATGTGAACGGGGTCAAATGTTCCGCCGTAAATTCCAATCTTCATATGCATATTATACAACATCCTGAACCGTTTGTGAATGAAAAACATATCTATGTGCCATACTGATTTTATGAATGACACATCGTTGAAAAGTTATAATCGGAGCTTCAACGGCGGCAAATCCCGCTTTGCGCGCATATGCGACAACGTGTTTTCGGCACTGCTGCTGACCGCCGCACTTTATTTGCTTGTTTCGCGAAAGCTGCATCACGGCGCCGCGTCTTTGTTTGCCGCAATGCTCATTTCCGCGTCAATACTGCTCACTGCAAGCCTTTTGCGCAGCCTGCGGTTTAATGCCCACATCAAAAAACTCCGCAAAGAAACATCCGAGTCGATTTTGCGGCGCAGGATACTCGTTTCGCCCGAAGTGGACGAAGTAATCCGCAGCCTGCACCGTTCATCCTCGGAATACCCGAATCAAGCGTATTCCGAACAGAGTGCAACTCGCTCGTTTTATCTGCTCCGAACTGAAAAAGCAATCACTTTTGATGATATTCTTCCGATTATTCGCGAGGCTCTTGAAAAAGGCATTTCGCACATCGTGATATATTCAGTTTCGAAACCCGCACCGGAAGCGGAATCCGCCGTGCGCACCGTCGGCACCACCGCAGTTGAGTTTAGGCTGCTTGAAACGATTCCGCAAATTCGCGAACGTTTCCTGCCCGACGATGCCGAAATCGATTCCGAAATCAAAGCTGCATTTCCTCCCGCCGAGCGTGTATCCGTCAGGGTCCGCGCTGAGCGCGCCGCATCGAAACTCCGCACGGAAAAACACGCTTCAAAGTACTTCTTTGCGGGCATGGGGTTATATGCTCTTTCGTTTTTTTCGGCATACAGATTCTATATGCGGTTTGCAGCCTCGGCAATGATGTTCGCCGCAATACTGCTGTTTATCCGCAAAAGAACCGCATCCTCCAAACCCGAAGACAGCCGGCGCTGACCGCAGGCATTTCATCCAAAGCCTGTTTTATTCCGCCGGCGGAGCATTCGGATCGGGGGTGTCGTCCAGCTTCAAAAGCTCGCGCGCTATCTGAAATTTCAGGGATGAGTATGCGCCCGAATCGGGAACATCTAGCATTACGATCACAACACGCTCATCCTCCTGCGCAACGTTAAGGCGAAAACCGGCAAACCATGAATACATGCGGGTTTTGTCTTTGCCGATTTCGGCCGAACCCGTTTTTGCCGCAACGTCAACATTCGTGACACGCAGCGAACGGCCCGTTCCGTTTTTGTTCGGATCCACAACGCCTTGGAGCATCGGGACTATTTTGTTTATTGCATTTGTCGAAATTGCGTCCTCCATCCATACGGAGTATTCGCTTTTCCGAATGCATTTGTATTCCACGCCGTCCGTTACGTATAATCCGTCCGTGATTCGCGGGGTCGGCATATCGCCGTTGTTTGCAAATGCGGAGAACATTGCCGCAAGCTGAAGCGGCGTCACGAGCACCTGGCCCTGTCCGTAGCCGGAGTCCGCAAGCATTTTGTTGTCCATCACGCTGCCGCGGCTGTAAAGCTGGGAGCTGGCAGCCCCCAATTCATAGGGCAGCGACTTGTCCATGCCGAGTTTTTCATTAAAATATGCAATGAATTTCTCCTGACCGATTTTCAGTGCAACATCCGCAAAGTAAATATTGTCGGAATGCAGCATACAGTTTGTCATGTTCATTGGTTCCGTGCGGTGATAGACGCGCGTGCGTTTTATGCGCGGCCAAGGCCATTCCCCGTAACCGGTCGGCTTCCAGTAATCATTATCGATATAGCCTGTGAAAACATAATTCTCATTCACCGTACCCGTATCAAGCGCAGCAGCAGCAGTGAACGCCTTGAAAGTTGATCCCGGCGGGTAAAGTTCCCTTGTTGCGCGGTTTCTGAGCGGCTCATTCTCCTGATCTTCAAGGGCTTTGTATTCATCGCCGCCCATACCCTTTATAAATCTGTTTAAATCATAGGAAGGATTGGAAGCAATTGCATTCACTTCTCCCGTTTTCGGGTTCATAACAACGACCGCACCCGCCGTGTCCGTACCGAAAAGCACAAGATCCAGCAGTTCCTCTGTGCGCTGCTGCAATTTGAAATCGATCGTCAGCATCACATCGCTGCCGTCAACTTTATCTTTGCGATAGATGACCTTTTTAACGGCTCCGTCCGTTCCGCGGATGAAGAAATAATAGCCGTCCTTGCCGCGGAGCTCCCTTTCGTAAAGCTTTTCTATGCCGCTTTTACCGACTTTGCTGTCAGTAGTATATAATCCATCATTCGGATCGCGTCCCTCGTTATATGTCTGTATCTCCTCCCATGTTGCGAACGAAATATAGCCCAACGTATGCGCAAGCAGGCTCCCGTAAGGGTAATACCGCTTTGAACCGTAGTGCTCGGTGTCAACATGAACTCCGTTTACGGCATTCAGCTGTTCCTGCTGTTCAACGGTAACTTCATCGGGCATCGCCTGATAAACGGTGATGAACTCGTTTGTGTTCTTTCCGAATTTTGTTCGCAGCTCTGCGGCGTCCAAATCGAGCACAGCGGCAATTTCGGCAGCAGCGGCATCGAATTCCGCCGAGAAGCGTGTATTCAGATACTCCGCATCGGAATAAAGCCTGTCCGCTTCCTTTTCCGCATCCTGCTCGCTCATGCCGGCATTTTCCTGCATTATTTCATCCGTAAGCACATTTTTCGGCGCAATTTCGCTTAAAAGCGCGTAAACAGTCACAAGGCGGACATTGGTTGCAACAACAGCTCCGTGAGAAACGATATCGCCGCGCTCTGCCGCAAGCGTTGCCCTGTCGAACGTGTCGCCCCAGGCCATATCCGGAAAAATGTGGCTCGGCTGCCATACAACCCGCCAAAGATTATTCTCTTTCAGAAGAGTCATCTCATATTCGTTTGTCAGGTCGCCCGCGGATTGTGTTTTATATGTCATCGTGTATTTAATGACTTTTTTTGAATTTCCGGAAACGTTCTCTTCAGCAATATTGTATTCAATATCGTTCACGCCGAGCAGCGAAAACAGGCTCTCGTAACGCTTTTCGAACTGGGCGAGAGTTATTGTGTTTTTATATGCTTCAATGCTGTCGTCAACGGCATTCTCCGGCGCAACATGAGCACTGATGAAGGAAAAAGCTTCCGTAAACTGCCCGTTGCGTATTGAATTCATGAACAATGTGAACGCCTGTTCGTCCCCGGACGCCGTCTCCCGGCTGCATCCCGCAGCGAAAAAAACCGTGCAGCATAAAGAAAGCAGCATCAGAGAGGAAAGGATAAAGCAAAAAAATCTTTTTGTTTTTGTTCCGAAAGTCAGTCTCATTCCTGTTTATACCTCGATATTTATACCTCGATACTCATACCCCGATTTAATTCTTTTGTTTTCAAATCTTTCGAGCTATAATCATGCATTATAATTATACTACCGAAGGGAGAATATGTAAAGCCGCATTGCCCGTGTTTTATGTCGTCGGCAGCAATATCGTGTTTCGATTCGCTGTTTTCTGTTTTTTTTAAAGAAAGCGCGTTTAACATCAGCTGCCGCTGCACACAGTTATTCGCGCGGCGGCAGTCTTTTTTTAACCGTCAGGGCGGTTTTCCGTCGGCAATCAGCTTTTTGGGATAAAAAAACTCTCAATATGCGCATTATTTTTCGGATTCTGTTGACATATATGCAAATCTGCATTAAAATTTCAATCATGACAGATTCAAAAGAAATGATAAAAAAACTGGGTTTGACCCCGAACAAGGCTCTGGGGCAGAATTTTCTTATCGATACCGAAGCGATAAGCCGCATTGCAGCGCTTGCAGACTGCCAAGGCGAAAACGTGCTTGAAATCGGTCCCGGGCTCGGTGCATTGACATCCGCTCTTTCGGAAAAAGCGAAAAATCTGCTTGCGGTTGAAATAGACCGTACACTTGTCGGAATTCTTGCGGATGAATTCGCGGATAAACGCAGCGTGCAGCTCCTTTGCAGCGATTTTCTGAAGCTTCCGCCTGCAAAAATCTCCGATGCATTCGGCGGAGAGGCTTTTACTGTTGCTGCAAATCTTCCGTACTATATAACATCACCTATTTGTATGCGGCTGATTGAATCCGGACTCCCTGTAAAGCGCATGGTGCTTATGATGCAGGTTGAAGCAGCAG
>FR879709.1:92567-157448 GCA_000435055.1 Clostridium sp. CAG:138
GCGGTTCTTTGCGGCACCGCGTGATGTGAACTACGGGCCGCTCTCGATTGTTTCCCGGTATCTTTTCGACATTTCAACCGAACTGAAACTCTCACCCGCGGCATATTACCCCGAGCCGTCGGTTCATTCCTGTGTGCTGAAATTCGAACGAAACGGCAGCGAGCTTCCGCCGAATTTTATAAAGGTGCTTCGTGCCGCATTTGCGATGCGTCGAAAAACGCTCCGAAACAATATGCTGCAATTGATTCCGAAAAACAATGTTGACGAAGTGATTGCCGATGCCGGACTTTTGCCGACCGTCCGAGCCGAAGAGCTTGCAGCGGCCGATTTTGTGCGGCTTGCCGATTCATACAACCGTTACGGCAATAAAGTATCGGAAGCAGATCCGACCTGCGCCGAATAAGCAGCACGGTCAATAAGTGCCTGACAAAAAACGATGAGAAGGACTGCCGCAAATTTCGCGGCAGTCCTCATTTTTACGGATTAATAAACCTTTGAAATCGTGAACTTTTTGAGAGTTTTCAAAAGACCCGCCGCTGCGGTTCCGCACCGAACACATGGCACAAAAAAACCGCTCAAACAATTTGAGCGGTTTATGGAGCTGGTGATCAGATTCGAACTGACTACCTCGTCATTACCAATGACGTGCTCTACCTACTGAGCTACACCAGCGTTGCTTCCCTGCGGAACGTGTTGTATTATAACTCACTCCGCGGACAATTGCAACCCCTTTTTTTAAAAATTATTATATATTTTAATTTTCCTGTCGATTTGATATTCCGGCTCCCTGTTCATCGTATTCGTCCCGAACATCTTCCGCCTCCGTTTCAATTGCCAATCGATGCGTCAGCGAAATTATATCATTCCCGAATGTTGAAGTTCGTCACAAATTTGGCTATAATGATAGATGTTGAATAATGTGCTTTTTTCCGATACGCTGCTCTTCAATCAAGCGCAATCGGCAAAAAAACACATTGAGGATTAAATTTTCACGGAGGCTGCTCCTTGGACAACAATAATCGTTCCACAGTGTCCCAAACCCGTTCCCGCAATCGGAAGGGTGTTTTGGGCATAGATTTCCGTTCACCTTTCGGCGTTCTCGTCTGTGCGCTGGCGGTGTTCGTTTTTGCGCTCGTTTCCCTTGTTATCGTTCATTTTTCACTTAAAGCGGATCATGAACGCGCCGTACGCACCTACAGAGAAAACAACTGGCTCAAAACCACCGCTCAGGCGGACGGAACCACTCTCGTTTCCGGGAAAAGCAGCGGCACGTCATACCAATATATTGAGGACAACCGTATTATTCCCGGCGTCACAATTTCCGGTGTTCCCGTCGGCGGAATGGATTACGAAAACGCACGCAATGCAATGCTTGACGCGCTGAGTGCGGAGTTTTCGAAAATCAACATTTCCGTAACGGTGGACAATGTTACCATTGTTCTCACCGCATCGGATTTTCGCATTACGACAAACATCAACGAGCTGCTCAGCTCCGCGTTCAAACTCGGCAGAAGCGATGCCGACCCTTATCAGAATTATCTGAAGCGCGTTGAAATTGCCGAAAATGGTTTTGAAGTCGGCAGCTACACCCTTCGGATGGACGAGGAGAGCGTTGCTGCAATCGTATCCGAAGCAGCTGCTCAGCTGGATCACCCCCCTATTGAGCCCTATGTGACACTTTTGAACCGTGTCGGCGGCGGCAAACCGGGTTACGGCACGGGCGGCGATATTTCAACCGTTTGCAAAACTCAAACGGTCAAAGCTCCCGACGGAACAGTTGTCGGAGAGATCCTTTTTCATACCGGCAGCAACGGCTTCTGTCTTAACCGCGAAGATATGCTGAAGCAGATTTCCGAAGCGTTCAATTCCGGGAATTATAACGCGTCTCTTTCGCTCCTTCTCGAGGAAGTTGAACCCGAATGCGATGTGAACACGCTCATTGACTCAATGCGTGAACTCTCCCGTTTCTCAACCGAATTTGCAACAAGCAACGAGTCCCGTTCACGCAACGTTCAAAAAGCGGCCGGGCTGCTTAACTGTGTTATTCTCGAACCGGGCGAAGAGCTCAGCTACAACGAGCTTCTTGGGCCGCGCACCGAAGAACTCGGCTGGCTTCCCGCGCACGGGATTTCCGGCGGCAAAGAATATATCGACACTCCCGGCGGCGGAATCTGTCAGGTAAGCTCAACACTGTACAACTCATTGCTGCTTATCGGCCCCGATATTCGCATCGTCAGCCGCTCCCATCACTCAATCCCCGGAAGCTATGTTGCAATGGGACTTGACGCAACCGTTTCGTATTACGGACCCGACCTTGTGTGGAGCAATGCAGCGGAATCTCCCATGTTCCTTTTTGCCTATGCGGACATGCGGACAAAAACAGTTTACACCTTTGTTTACGGCACGCAGCCCGATGACGGCACGCATTATAAAATCTGGTCGGATACCATAGAAAAGCTCGACCCTCCCGAACCCAAACGCATTGCCGAACCGCTTTGGCCGACAGGATATTCGAAAATGGTCATTTCGCCCCGTTACGGCTACGTCGTTGAAGTTTACAGGCAGCTTATCGGTGCGGACGGTCAGCCGGCAGGCGATGTTGAAAAGCTCTACACTGACAAATACGTTCCTGTGCAGGGTGAGCTGCATTACGGCACCGGCAGCTCGACTCTTCCCGTGCCGAACCGCTGAAAATAATTGCCAACCGCTATTGACAAAAACCTGAATTGCTATTAAAATGTATTGAAGTTTCGATTCGACCAACGAACTAACCGGAAGGAGACTAATGATGAACAAGAAAGTATTTGTAAAACTTATTGCACTGCTTATGGCGGCTGCAATGCTGCTCGGTGTCTGCGCCTGCTCCGCAACCGACAACAACCCCACCATCGGCAAAATCGGCAAGGTGAAAATTACACTTTCACAGTACCAGCAGATTTATCAGCAGTACAGCTATTACGCAAATAGCATGGACGATTTCAACGGTTTTATTAAAAACCAGCTCATCACCTACGGCGTGACTCTTAACAAGTGCTATGAACTCGGCCTTGACAAAGAAATCAGCCAGGACGAGCTTCAGAAGAACGTTGATGCTAAGCTTGATCAGGCAATTGCAAGCTACAAAGTCGATGCAAGCATCACCGACGAGGCTGCCATCCGCGAAAACAAGCTTGAACAGTTCAAGGCGGCGCTTAAAAAGCAGGGTACTTCCTACAAAGCATACATGAAGTCCCTCAAGCAGTCCGAGCTTGAATCCATGATGATGGAAATGCTTCAGGAAAAAATCTATTCCAAAGTTCAATTCGACGCATCCGCTTTTGAAAAATACATCAGCGAGAACACTCTCTCCCAGAGGGACAACTACGGCAAGGACGTTTCCGCGTTCATGACCGCTTACAACTCCTACATCAGCGGTTCCGGCATGATCCCCCTCTACACTCCCAACGATATGTTCACCGTCAAGCACCTTCTCGTTCAGTATGACAACTCTGACAAGGTCAGCGATACCGTTGAAGGCGTTTTCACCGATGAACAGAACAAAAAGCTTGATGAAATCCGCAAAGCGCTTGAGAGCGGCATCTCCCTCGACGAGTTTGTTGACAAGTATGTCACCAACGGCGATTACCAGAGCGACACCGTATTCGTGTCCGCAACTCCCGACCCCTCGGCAACTCCCAACCCCGATGCAACTCCCGAGCCCACTGCCGATCCCGATTCCCCCGGCGGCTACAAAGAGCACGGCTACATCATGAACGAAAACCTTCTCAGCAAATACTTTGACGGTTTCGGTGCAGCAGCCTGCCTGCTTTTCTACGGCGATGATTGGAAGATTCCCGCTGAGTCCGCATCCCCCGCACCCGATGCAACCGATGCTCCCAAGACCACGGATGCTCCCGCAACGGATGTTCCCGCAACCACCGATGTTGCTTCCACCGATGTTCCCGCAACGGATGCACCCGCAACCGACGCTCCCACCACCGATAAACCCGCCGACGACGAGACCGACCCCGTCAAGAAGTACGGCATCAAGATATACACCACCACCGACGGACAGAAGATCGCAGAAGTCACCACAAAGACTTCCGGCGGCGGCGTACACTTCATCTTCATCAACGAAAGGCTTGATGCAGGCGATACCGTTATCAAAGCTGAGAACGATGATGCAGCTTACAGGAACGCCAAGAAGTTCTACATCGAAAAAACGGAACAGGATCACTACTCCGAATGTTTCACTGAGTGGAAGAACAACACAAAGATTCGCATGAACGACAAGTATATCGACACTTATGCAAAGCAGTTCCTCGGCATTGCCTGATAGGTATTTCGAAAAGAGCTGAATAAGCTAAGCGATATCCGAACAAAAACCCCCGAGAAATCCGTCAACGGAATTCTCGGGGGTTTGATGTATCTATCTTAAATCACGCAATCACGTTTATAAGACTCTCCGGCAGAAGGCAGCAGCCGTAGTCCGATTCAAATGCAATCAAAGAGCATTCCTCGAAACAGAGCAATTTTTCATCTTTCAAAAAGCTTACTGCCAGTCGTATATTCATTCCTCCGCAGGCATCAGCTGCGCCGTTGCTCCGTGCACTTTCGATTATGCGTTCCGTTTCCTCTGCATCCGTTTTTTCAACCGAAACCACGGTGCATTCCACATGCTCGGGATAAAAGTCGGCCGCCCCGTCACCGCAAAGCTTAACGACAATTCTGTGCAGCAGCAGCGAACGAATTGATTCACCGAGTTTTGATACGCCCGACGTCGGAACAAGCTTGCCGCAGCCTTCCCGCAGTGCAGACAGGTGAGCAGGGTGCAGCATTTTTTCTAAATTGACCGTTTCGCCCGTATTCAAAAAACTCTGCAATGCTTCCACAACGCGAGCCGAATCTTCTTCACCGCGCTCTCCGCTCACGGAAGCCGGGATGTTCGGCTGTTCGCAGCTTTCATCATAAGGCGAGGAATTTGCCGCATATAACACGAACAGCAGCTCATCAACCTGAAGCAGCTCCGACGACGGGAACGGCATTATCGCCGCCGCAGTTCCCGCAAGCATAATAAAAACCATGCACAAAAGCATGAATGCCGGAATCGGAAGCATTACCTTCCTGTTCCGATGTATTCTGCCGCATTTCATGCCCCGTTCTTTTTCATTCATTGTCATGACAATTCCTCCATGCATCCCTTCTGTCGGGTTTATTCTTCCCGCAGAGCATATCGGTATTCTTCCCAATGCATATATTCATCGGTTATTCAAAAAAAGCCCTGCACGCAAGCGTGCAAAGCTTTTTTGAGCAGTTATTCAAAATCAAATATCAGTCTACGATTCCATCGTTGAAGCTTTCCGTATCACCGTAGGACGTGTAATTCGTTCTGCCGCGATGTTTGGGCTTTGAGTACGTTTTCGGTACTTTATTCACGCAGTGAATCAATGAAAACTCGCGTTTTGCAATATCCGTTATTCCGCGATTCAGGCAGCTTACGCCGTTCAAATAACGAAGCAGGCGAATTCCGAAGATTCTGAAAACAAGTGCAGCCGCAAGCGCAATGTACGGGTGCGCAGTAAGCTTGACAGAGGCCGAGATTTGCAGCTCATTCTGCGCGCCGAACGCTGCAACGGCAGCGCCGAGTTTTGCATTGCCGATAAGCACCGCAATTATCAACACCAGCAATCCGACAATGTACATCGTGCTGCCGACACGCGCAAAATAGTAGCGCAGTTTTCCCCTTGAAAACAAACCGATAATCCCGAACAGCAGGAAATGAATTCCGCAGAGCATAAAATAGCTCTCAGCTGCAAGCAAAATACCCTCCGCTGCCGTGATCAAATCCGCGTATTGATTCATATCCGTGCCGAAAGTTCCGGCAAGTCTTGACACCATGCCGCAATAATATGAGAACTGCGGTTTAAGCTGAAGAATTGTCAGCCTGTCGTCAACAACATTTGCCGAAACATATTTCACATTCAGATGAAACCACGGCATCGCAAGGCTCAAAATCAACAGCAATGCAAACACAGCGCAAAGCGGTTTGCTGAAATTGAATTTGCAGCGTTTTTTTCCGGAAACCTGAGCCGCTTCACCGCTGAAGCTGTCATCAACAACGGTCCCCGTGCTGTGTGAATCCCTCACGAGTTTTCTTCCGCAAAGCGGGCAGTACTCGCCGGACTCTACCTCAATTTTGCAATCAGGACAATACATTTTTTCCTCCAATCTTTATTTACCCGAGATTTTTTCAGGCTTCAGTATGTGATTTTTATGTCATCCGCACTGAAAACAATGTTTATTGTGCCAAGCTCGTCCGTACGGTAAATCTCAGCATTAACCTGCTTCAGTTTTTGAATTGTATCGTAGTCGGGATGTCCGTAGCTGTTGCCTTTTCCGACGGAAATTATTGCGTATTCCGGGCTGACAGCCTCCAAAAAACCGAGAGAGGAGCTTGTCGTTGAACCGTGATGCGGCACTTTCAAAACATCGGCATCGAACAAATATTTCTCATCGTTCAGCATTGCAGCCTGTTCGGAACGCACGGTTGCATCTCCGGTGAAAATCATCGAGTGATTTGCGTATTCCACGCGCATGATAAGGCTCCATTCATTCCAATCCGTCTTTGAATACTCATCAAATTCCGGTACGGGCGAAAGAACCGTCACCTTGCAGTCGCTGTCCCAATCAATAACATCTCCCGCCCATACATAACTGCATGGAATGTCTTTTTCTTCAAGCACGGCGTTGATTCGTTTTTGAATCCTCGTTTCAAGCCCCGCTTCGGACATCACATATTTTCCGACATCAAAGGCATCGAGCAGATACGGCATTGAACCGACATGATCCGAATGGGTGTGCGAGCCGATAACAACATCAAGCTGCCGAACACCCTTTTCGCGGATAAACTGCTCAATCTGCTTTGAGTTTGAGGACTCGCCGGAATCAATCAGCATCGTTTTGCCGTTCGGCGAAATAATGAAGAATGAATCGCCCTGACCGACGTCAAGTGCGAATATCTGCATTTCGCCGTCAAAATTTCCTGTGGAATTACCCATTCCGGCATATAAGCCGTATGCGGCAGCAAGCACGGCAATGATAATGCCGATGATGCGCACACCGATGGGTAAGGACCCTTTTTTATTTCTTTGTTTTTCCATGCTATCAATTATACAGTAATTTGAGCAGAAATTGCAATATATTTATTGATTTTGACAAAGAATTAACGGTTATGCCTGTCTGCCTCCGTGAGCTTGGCGTCCTGTGCGTTGGCTTTAAATGCGAATTTGTATCTGCGGATGTTTTTTGCAAAAAATTGCGGTAAAACACAGGATTTATTCCTCTTCCGCATTCAGATACGGCTTTATGCCGTCGAGCACCGGCAAAGTGATCGTGAATGCCGCGCCTGTCTGCATATTCACGGCTCTGATGCTGCCGTGGTGCGCTCTGACAATATCATTGGCCATTGACAAGCCGATTCCGTAGCCTGCTTTTGCGGCGGCTCCGCGATGAAATCGTTCAAACATGAGCGGAAGTTCATCCTCCGGAATGCCCGCACCGTGATCCTCAATGCGAACTTCAATGTTCTGTATGCAGTCTTTGATTATGACGTTAACGGCAGTTCCGCGGGCGGTATGCTCAACGGCGTTTTTGATTATGTTGCTTATCGCCTGCGGCAGCCAAAAAGCATCTGCGGAAATGCAAATTGAATTCTTTGGTTCAAAAAGCAGTTCAACGCTGCGTGCTTCGGCAAGAGGGCTCAGTTCATCGCAGCATTCCTTTATTGCTTCTGAAAGATCGATTTTTTCCGGAACCATCGTTATTTTGCCGGACGCAAGCTGGCTTGATTTCAATACCCTGTCCACCTCGTCCGTGAGGCGGTTCATGCAAAGCTGACTCTTCTTCAAAGCTTCAACCTCATCCGGAAGCTTCAATTTCATTTGCAGAATATCCAGTCGAATCTGCAATGCGGTCGCAGCGTTTTTGATTTGATGCGCAATGTTTTCAACAAAATGCGTCATTTCTTCTTCACGATGCGCGGAAGCGGCACGCATGAGCGAAAACTGTGCCGTAAGCTCGGAAAATGCGTTTTGAAGATTCGCAACAGCGCCTTCGTTCAATGTTTCTTCAATATCGTCCTCCGGATACAGCAAAAAATGCTCAACCGCCTTTGAAAGCCTGTCGAGCTCACGTCTTTGCCTGCAAATATGAAATAATTCACCGCCGAGCGCCGCAGCAAGCAGGACGGCAAGCCAAATCAGCCATTGCATTGCGTTTTCTCCGTTCGTTATCTTCCGTAAAAACTCTTATTGCTCCGTAACGGGCAATGTCCAACGATAACCTATGCCGCGCACGGTTTCAATGTAGGGCTTGCCGTTAACCTTTCCGAGTTTGTCGCGCAGCCGACTGATATTCACGCTTAAGGTGTTTGCATCCACAAATGCCGAATCCTTATCCCAGACCAGATACAGAAGCTCCTCACGGGACACGGTCTGTTTCGAATGCGTTATCAATGCCGCAGCAAGCTTTGTTTCGGTTGCGGTCAGCTCAAGCACGTTCCCTTTTCGCCTGATGCGGCAGCTTGCGCTGTCGTAGCTGAGTTCTCCGGTTCTGAGAACCCCGCTGCTCTTTTTTGATGTGCGGCGCAGCAGAGCTTCAATGCGGACAAGAAGTTCATGCATCCTGAACGGCTTTGCAACATAATCATCCCCGCCGGCACGGAAGCCGCGCACAAGCTCGATTTCACTGCTGCATGCAGTTAAAAAAAGTATCGGCACATTTGAAAACTCTCTTATCCTGCGGCAAAGCTCGTAACCGTCATCCTGCCCTAAACGTACGTCCAGAATAACAAGATCCGCACCGCCGTCACGCATTGTCTGCATTGCGGCAGAGGCGCAGTCCGCGCATGAAACGGTATAGCCGTCGCTTTCAAGAATTTCCCGCAGCCCATCGGCAACGTTTTTATCGTCTTCAGTGACAAGTATATGTTTGTTCACGGCACTGCACCTCCTGCCTGTTTTCAGTCATTTAACCAACATCTCAACATCCTCATTCCCGTTCGGGGCTCATTGTTTATTATAGCTGATTTGAGACAATCTTTCCATCCTCAATTTTAATTATTCTGTCCGCTTTTTTTGCGATCTCAAGATCATGGGTAACGATTATCAGAGTCTGCCCGAAACGCGCCGCACAGCTGCTCAGCAGGTTAAGCGTGTCCTCCCCCGCTTTTTTGTCCAAATTGCCCGTCGGCTCATCCGCAAAAATGATATGCGGCTTTGCAAGAATCGAGCGCGCTATTGCAACACGCTGCTGCTCACCGCCGGAAAGCTCATAAGGGTACTTTTTCAGCTTTTCTTCGATTCCGAGCATCTTTGTAACCTCTGCAAGAAATGTTTCGTCCGGCTTCCTGCCGTCCAGCCTCAGCGGCATACAAATGTTGTTCAACACGGAGTACTCATCCAGCAGATTGAACTGCTGAAACACAAAGCCCATGCTGCGTCTGCGAAAGATTGCCATTTTTTCGTCAGAGAACGAGAACATATCCACGCCGTCGATAAGCACTTTTCCGGATGTCGGCCTGTCCAGCCCGCTCAGAACATGAAGCAGGGTGGATTTTCCCGATCCGCTTCTTCCGATTATCGCATAGAAAAGTCCCTTTTCAATCGAAAGATCGACTCCGTTCAATGCGTTCACCGCTCCGGATGATGTTTTGTACTCTTTGTACAGTTTTTCTGCCTGCAAAATAATTGACATAATTTTTCTCCTTATATTTCACAATAAATTTTCGTCCAAGATTCATCTTTCGTTCAAAACGGCCGTTCAGCGTCCGCGAAGCATTGCCGCAAGACGTTTCGTGTCAGTCGATGCTTTGCTGCACGGGAGAGCAGGATGAGTATCGCTGCGCAGCTAACCGTAATGAGCACAACCGTCAGCGCGTTCGCTCCCCCCTGTGCAAGTCCCGAAAGACCGGATTGCACGAAATCAAGCACATTCATATCTGCATTCACTTCCTGCCGATGGTTATAACGCGAAATTGCAGAAGCAAACATATATGCCGCATACACGAGCCAGCCGCACAATACTGCTGCTGCACCGCGCAGCGCGGCACGGCAATTCAGCCGCCACCGAAGCTGACGTTTGGACATTCCGAGCGCACGCAGAATGCCGAATTCGCGCTCTTCTCCCTCCGCTTCAAGCGTCAGAATGTTTCCGATAAGCAGCAGCATGACGAGTGCGATGCAGCCGCATCCCGAGTAAATCAATATGAGCTTTTGCAGATCCTCCTGTATATACGCTGCATACTGTTCACGGTTGTTGTTCATTGAAATGCTTTGTTTGGCAGTTATTTCAGCAAGCACACTGTCCGTTGAAACATAGCCGGCATTAAGGTCGGTATATACATTCGCAGTGTTATAGCCGTATTCGGCTTCAACAGCGTTTTTGTCACCGGTAATAAAGCTCCCGCAAAGGCTGCCCGGCTCGCATTCCGTCAGGATGTTTTTCAAGAATTCGTCCGAACAGAATACTGTGTACGGCTGATAAGCACCTGTGAGAATCAGATTGGTTTTTTCGTGATCGAATTCTGCCACGGCAGCGATGCTTACGTTTTTTGTGAGCAGCTTGCTGTAAGCGCCTAACCTGCATACATCTTCCTCCCGAATGAGTTTTGAACCGTAGCAGCCGACTGAAATTTCATCACCGGCCGATAAATCGGCTGCGCCGAAGTGTTCACGATTAAAAAACACTCCGCCGTCCGTTCCGACAGGAAAGGACATTATGACGCCTTCTCCGTTTGAAAACGCCCGCCATGCCGCCGCATCAACAGCGGAAGGGTCAATCAATGTGCCGAGGCTTTCCTCCGATAAGGCATACAGGCACACGGCTGCACCGTCCTCAAACCGCGGGTCATATTCACGCAAAGCGGTGAAAAGGCTGCTGTTTTTGTCGCCGTCGAACGTCAGCTCCACCGTCATCGAATTTAATGCAGCTGCCTTTGTGACGCCGGGTATGCTCTGATAGGTTTTCAGCATATCCGCAGTAATAAGCTGTGCATTTCGACCATCCCTGATAAATGCAACCTCCGAAGATTCCGCATTCAGAACATATGCAGGTTGATTTTGCCATTTATGCATATCGGCTCTCGGATAAAGTGATTCCAGAATGCCGAATATAACCGCACCGCAGAATACAGCGGCAAGCAGCACGACCGCAATGCGGCGAAAAACATCAAACGCATGCGCACGTCGGCGGGCTGTATGTATCCTGCCCGTCAGCGGCTCTGAAAGTGCGATGCGGAAAACAGTCATTCGCGCCGCAAATATCCCTGCAATCCAGCACAGTGCCGTGACTGCAAGCTGCGACAGCGGAACGTCCACCTGCACCGGTGCGGATTTTGCATACACAAACAGCTTCAAAATCAGCTTTGTTATAATGGTTCCGAGCAGTGTTCCCGCTCCAAGCGCAGGCAGGCACAGAATCAGCGTTTCAAACGTCAGCAGCAGTCTCAGCTGCCGTTTTGTTATGCCTATACTTCGAAAAAGAGCGATCCCTCTGACCTGCTTGCGGAGCTGAACAGCGTATATGCAGACCACTGCAATAACGGTCACGGCAAGAATCAGGCAAATATAAAACGAATGATAATTCGCTTCACTTTTATCCGAAAATGCGGCGGTGTTTATGCAAACAGCTTTGTCCGCATTTGTTCCGCGACGTGTTTTTTGCATGTATGCATTGATACTCTCCGCTGCCTGTCCGCGTTCCGCTTCATCAACTTCAAAAAAGAATTGACGGTTTGCTGCCGCGACCGAAACATGCGCCGCCCCCGCTGCGGACTGCTCATTCATCTGCGCAGCTGTTTCAATTGCCTTGGTCCGCAAATTTTCTCCCGCCGTATTTGTGACAAGCGCACCGCAAATAGGCTTTGAAAGCTTGTTCTCGCTCAATTGCCAAAGGCTCGAGTATTCGCGCAAAACGCCGCACAGCGTGAAGGTGCATTCAACCGGGATTTTTATCCCTTCAACGGATTCTTCGGATTCAACATCAACGGACTCGGCATCAAAAAGAACGGTGAAGTCAATCTCCTGTCCGATCGTATAATTCTTTCCGAGTTTCGAAAGGGCAGAAGCTTCCAACGCTATTTCACTGTCATGCTGCGGGAACTCTCCGTCCTGCAATTCGATTCGTCCGATTTTGAGCAAATTCCCGTCCGCCGAACCTACGGATGTGACCGCGACGCCGCTTTTTGATACTGCCTGACCGTAGACCGTCGCCGCTCCGATCTCTCCGATGCCGTTCACCGTGCTCAAAAATTCCGCATCGCCCTCAATTCCGTACGGTATTGCGCCGTACCATGCGCCGTAGGTGTTCAGCCTGTATTCCGCATTCGTTTTTATAATGCTGCCCGTTATGCAAAGCGTAACAAGCACAGCGGCAAATGAAATTGTCAGAATGATAACCGTAAGCAGGCTGCTGCGCTTTTTCCCCTTCAGCCCATGCAGCGCAAGTTTGAAAAGTTCTTTTTTCATTGTGCTCATTCCTCTCCGTTTTTACGATTTTGCTTGAGTTTCCGGCCGTGTAACGGCCGACTCCGCTCGGCAGCAGTGTCTGCTTAAACCAATCTTTGCCGGCTCTGTAATGCATTGCGATTTAACTCATGCTTTTTAAGCAGGCAGGCACAACATCCGATGTTATCCGCCTTTCAACAAACAAAAGTATAGCATGCCATGCTTACAACAGGCTTTCAGCCGTGCTTACAGTTTTGTAAGTTTCGTGCCGCATATCCGAATTTAATCGGTATTCACTTATTATATCACAACTTCGCTGCAAAAAATTGCCGTGCCGAACCGCCGTCCGACGCATTTCAAATGCGCGATAAAGCGGCTTCTCATAAGGCGAAATAAGTATATTCCTGTTTTTTCAATATATTTGCATTATTCAGGTTGACTAAACGATGAACATTGAGTATAATGTATCAGTAATTCGAGTCGGCTGCGGTCGGGTTGAATCATTCATTTCCCGCAAGAGAGAGGGGGGAAACTGATAATGGAAATCCGTGTTGGTGAAAATGAATCCTTGGAAAGCGCAATTAAACGTTGGAAGCGTAAATGTGCTCGTTCAGGTATCCTTGCTGACGCAAGAAAGCGTGAGCATTACGAAAAGCCCAGCGTAAAACGCAAAAAGAAGGCTGAAGCTGCAAGGAAACGCAAGTATTAATTGCATCCTGCTTTACCGTTTTTTCAAAATGAATCGGCTTTGCTGTCGTTCATTTTAAAAAGCGAATATGTTTAATCGAAGTGCAGAAGAGCGATTTCGCCCGTCTGCACTTCTTTCGTTTTTGTCTGTTTTTTCGGCCGACTGCCGCTCTTTCATGTTAACATGGGTTCACTAACACGGATTCAGCCGTCAGTTTTTAATCATCCTGCCGATTTCGGTGGACTCTATATACCTTTCTTTAATCGCCTTCAATTCCGTCATATGCGGCTGCGTCATATGGATTTTTTGCAGTTCCGCATTTTCCCATGTTTCGGCAAGCAGCAGTGTGTCGGGGTTTTGAACAGAGGCAAAGTATTCGTACCGCCGACAGCCCTTTTCATCAAGTATCAGCTGAAGAATTCCGCTCGATTTGACATCGTTCAGAAACGCTTCCCGCATTCCGGGTTTTGCGGTGTAGATAACAAACAGATTAAGTTCATCGTTTTCGTTCATATTCAGGTTAGTCCCCTTCAATTATTGTTTGTTCACGGTACAACAAAACCGCAGCAGCCGTGCCGATTCCGAAACGGGAATCACAAAGCTGCTGCGGCAATTTCAGGTTCTGTCGCAATTCGAAGCTCCCCCTCGACTGCGAAGAAAAAATCATTATTCGTCAGCCCTGTGCTGAGCAAAGAGCCTGCATGTTCGGCAATTCCGTGTTACGCAGTTACGCAAAGAACTTGCCGATTCGGCAATTCTGTGTTACGCAAAGAACTTGCCGATGATATCAACGATTTCAGCACCGATGCGCTTCTGAGCTTCGGTGGTGGAAGCACCGATATGGGGGGTGCAGCTGACATGGGGATGGCTGTAAAGAGCCTCGTTCTTGCTGGGTTCTTCTGCCCAAACATCAAGACCTGCTGCATAAACCTTACCGCTGTTGAGTGCATCAAGCAGAGCTGCTTCGTCAACATTTGTGCCGCGGCTGGTATTAATGATAACAACGCCGTCCTTCATCTTTGCGATATTTGCAGCATTGATGATTGCGCCGCCGTCAACTGCGGGAGCATGAACGCTGATGAAATCTGATTTTGCAAGCAACTCGTCCATTTCAACATAGTTGATGCCGGTCTGCTCTTCGATGCCGGGAATATGGAAAATATCGAATGCGATAACATTCATGCCCATGCCCTTAGCCATCCTGCCGAGAGCCTGTCCGATTCTGCCGAAACCGATGATGCCCAAGGTTTTGCCGTGAATCTCAATGCCCTTGTATGCCTTCTTTTCCCATTTGCCTTCGCGCATGGTGTGACCCGCAACGCTGATGAAGCGAGCGCAGGAGAGCATATGAGCCATTGCAAGCTCTGCAACAGCATCGCTGGAAGCGCGGGGAGTGTTCATGACCTTGATGCCTTTTTCTTCGGCATATTTGTGGTCGATATTGTCGATGCCGACGCCGCCGCGGATGATGAGCTTCAGTTTGCCGGTTTCGCATGCCGCATCAATGATGGGAACGCGAACTTTGGTTGCGGAACGAACAACGAGAACATCAAAGTTCTTTACCTGTTCTGCAAGCTCTGCCGGCTCATAGAACTGTTCAACGACTTCATGACCCTGTGCGCGCAGTGCGGCAACAGCATTCTTTTCCATACCGTCTGATGCAAGAATACGCATAGTATAATCTCCTTAATAATGTATAATTAATCAATTGGGTGAAAACTGTCGCGGGCAGGGTGCGAAACGCTGCCCGCAGCAGTCGGCTGCATTTTTAGTGACAGCAAACGGACTCAGGCTCAGCCCTTGTAATTTTCCTGCTCGTATTTGCGGAGGAAATCAACAAGAGCAACAACGCCTTCCTTGGGCATTGCGTTATAAATGGAGGCGCGCAGACCGCCGACGCTCTTGTGGCCCTTGAGGTTGTCAAAGCCCGCTGCCTTGGTTGCGGCAACAACTTCCGCATCCGTTTCCTTGGAAGCAGTTACAAAGGGAACGTTCATGAGGGAACGGAATTCCTTTTCAACCGTGCCGCGGAACATCTTGGACTCATCTAGGAAGTCGTAAAGGATCTTTGCCTTTTCTTCGTTCATCTTTGCCATGACTTCAAGGCCGCCGATCCTCTTGAGGTACTTGAATACCTGACCGCAGACATAAATGCTCCAGCAGTTGGGTGTGTTGTACATTGAGCCGTTGTTTGCATGGGTGGCATAGCTCATGTAGGTGGGAACGAACTGGGGCAGATCCTCGCGGATGAGGTCTTCACGCATGATTACGATTACCATGCCTGCCGGGCCGATGTTCTTCTGTACGCCGCCGTAGATAACGCCGTAATCGGAAACATTGCAGGGCTTTGAAAGGAACATTGAGCTCTGGTCGGAAACAAGAATCTTGCCCTTGGTGTTGGGAAGAGTCTGGTATGTGGTTCCGTGAATCGTCTCGTTTTCGCAGATGTAAACATAATCCGCATCCTCGCTGATGGGAAGATCGGAACAATCGGGGATGTAGCTGTAATTGCGATCCTCGCTGGTTGCAACAAGGTTGATCTTGCCGTATTTCTTTGCTTCGTTATATGCCTTTTTGGACCAGTTGCCGGTTACGATATAGTCAGCAACGCCGTTTTTCATAAGGTTCATGGGCAACATTGCAAACTGAAGCGTTGCACCGCCCTGAATGAACATGACCTTGTAGTTATCGGGAATGTTCATAAGGTCGCGCAGATCCTGTTCGGCTTCATCGATGATCTGCTGGAAAACCTTGGACCTGTGGCTCATCTCCATGACGCACATGCCGCTGCCTTCATAGTTGAGAAGGTTGTCGCGCACGCTCTCAAGAACCTCAACGGGGAGGATGGATGGGCCTGCGGAGAAGTTATAAACACGATCGTATTTCATAGCAAAAACTCCTTTAGAAAAAATAGTTCGCTTGTTTTTGGGAAGCCGGGCCGCGGTTGATTCAATGCTGTTCAACCTTTTCCCGAGAAAATCCCGTTAGATTGATTATAACGCTAATTCATGCCTTATTCAACCGCGAAACCGAGTTTTTTGCCTATATATTTTTTCTAATATTTTCTAATATTTCTGCCGCCTTCGTCCTGTTGTTTCGGCAGAATTCAGCCGTTCAGAATATATGTTCCGAGGTTCAGGTAACCTGCAAAAAGCAGCCATGCGATATACGGCAGCATCAAAATACCCGAAACTTTATCAAGTTTGAAAAACCTGCATGCCATTACAATCAC
The DNA here is from genome assembly GCA_000435055.1 of Clostridium sp. CAG:138. Classification (GTDB taxonomy): domain Bacteria; phylum Bacillota; class Clostridia; order Christensenellales; family CAG-138; genus PeH17. The sequence continues at coordinate 108,970 of FR879709.1, forward strand.
GGTGATGAGCAGCATCACAAGCAGAACGAACGCCGCAAGGCGAAGATTAAGCGTGAAAAAAAGCGGCGTCCAGAGCATATTCAAAATGAGCTGAACGAGGTAAACGCGGAGCGCACACGCCGCCTGCCCGCCTATATCCGAATTGTCTCCGCACCGAACTGTTCCTCCGCTGCGGTCCTGCTTGCTGATAATATATATTCTTGCTGCCGATATCCCCATCAAAACGAACAAAATTGTCCACACAACCGGGAAAAGCCACGGCGGCGGCGCAAGCGGCGGCTGTCTGAGCGCGCCGTACTCCTTCATGGCGGACATTGCAAAGACGGAAGATATCCCTCCCGCCGCAAGCGCAGCCGCAATAGAAACGATGTACACCCATGTTTTGCTGATTTTTTTCGATTTCATAAAAGATTCCTTTCAACCTTGTTTATTTGTACTCGCAGCTGCATTCCGAAAACTCCGGGCGGCTCGGATTTGCCGCCGCTTTTGCTCATTCAGGTGCAGCTTCCATCAGCATTATTTGAAATTTTGCTAATATATATGCCCGATTGCCGCAAAAGTGCTTGCATATTGCTTAAAAAGGTGATAAAATACCGATGTTTGATTTTCGTCCCGTGTATTCGTATGCGGTTTTGCAGGGTATGTTCCGCATTCTGCGGTTTTTCCTTCAATCGCATTCAACCTCATACACGGCAGATTCGGCAAGGAGGTGTAACGAAATGGGTAAGTTTTGTGAAGTATGCGGTAAGGGCGCAATGAGCGGTAATCTCGTCAGCCATTCCAACAGGAAGACCAGGCGTATCTGGGCTCCCAACGTACAACGTGTTAACGTCATCGTCAATGGTACTCCTAAGAAGATGAATGTATGCACCCGTTGCCTGCGTTCCGGCAAGGTTCAGCGTAACGTCTGATTGCTGCTTTCAACGGTATCGCTATGAGAACAGAATTTTCTATGGATAAGATTGTAGCTCTGTGTAAAAACCGGGGCTACATTTTCTCAGGATCGGAAATTTACGGCGGGTTGGCGAATTGCTGGGACTACGGTCCGCTCGGCGTTCTTTTCCTTAACAACATCAAAGGCGCATGGTGGCGCAAATTCGTTCAGGAAAGCCCCTATAATGTCGGCGTTGACTGCGCGATTCTGATGAACCCCGAAGTATGGGTTGCAAGCGGGCACGTTGTCAATTTTAATGATCCGCTCATGGATTGCAGAGCCTGCAAAGCAAGGTTCCGCGCCGATAAGCTTATCGAAGATTATGCCGAAGCAAACGGTCTTGCCGATGTTCACCCCGACGGCTGGACAAACGAACAGATGGAAGCATACATCAACGAAAAGGGCATTGTCTGCCCCGAATGCGGAAAGCATGATTTCACCGGCATCCGCAAATTCAACATGATGTTCAAAACCTTCCAGGGTGTCAACGAAAACACGGCAAACGAGATTTATCTTCGTCCCGAAACCGCGCAGGGCATTTTTGTCAACTTTCAAAATGTTCAGCGCACGATGCGCAAAAAAATCCCGTTCGGAATTGCACAGATCGGCAAATCTTTCCGCAACGAAATCACTCCGGGCAACTTCATTTTCCGCACAAGGGAATTTGAGCAGATGGAGCTTGAATTCTTCTGCGAACCCGGCACGGAACTTGAATGGTACGACTACTGGCGCAGCTATTGCTACAACTTCCTCCGCAGCCTCGGCATGAGTGAGGAACGGCTGCGCAGGCGTGAACATTCACCCGAAGAGCTTTGCCACTATTCCAACGGCACAACCGATATCGAATATCGTTTCCCGTTCGGTTGGGGTGAACTCTGGGGCGTTGCAAGCCGCACCGATTATGACCTTAAAGCTCATGCGGAACACAGCGGCAAGAGCATGGAATACATGGATCCGTTCACGAATGCCCGATACATTCCCTATTGTATCGAACCCTCCGTCGGCGCAGGCCGCATGGCTCTCGCATTCCTCTGCGATTGCTACGATGAGGAGACTCTCGAAAACGGCGATGTTCGCAACGTTCTGCATCTGCATCCCGCGCTCGCTCCCTACAAGGCCGCCGTTCTTCCGCTTCAGAAGAAGCTCGGCGACAAAGCCAAAGAGCTTTATGCAATGCTGTCCAAGCATTTCATGGTCGATTACGATGAGACCGGTGCAATCGGCAAACGTTATCGCCGCCAGGACGAAATCGGTACCCCGCTCTGCATAACAGTTGATTTCGAAACTGTTGAAGGCGATCCCGCCAACGATATGCAGAAGGACACCGTCACCGTTCGCGACAGGGACACAATGCAGCAGATTCGTTTGCCCATTGACCAACTTGTTCCCTATATCGAGAAAAAAATCGAGTTCTGAGTTTGAGCGGCTTACAGCCGCCGCCCATGCATAATCAACCCGCACGGTATATCCCCCGTGCGGGTTTTATGTTTCCTGATGCATACGGCTGTCTGCATCAAACCGGAAACAACTCGTTGTCAGCACTCGGCACGGAGTCAAGAGCCGATTCACGGAGTCCGCACCCGAAAAAACCGCAGAGCGGAAAGCCCTGCGGTTTTTGGGAGATAAGTGTTGAAAATACTTTAGGAGTTTTCATCCGGCAGAAACTGCTCGGGCAGAGCCTGCCGTGTCATCGAATCAGCCCCTGAGAAGCTTTACGGTTTCGGCAAGCTTTTCAAGATCGGCAGCATTGCAGCGACCGAGCTTCTGCATTGCAACGACGAAATCGGAGAGACTTGCGCCCTCGTTGCCGTTGAGCAGATGACCGCGGGTCTGTGCAACATATTCTGCGCGGGTAAGAAGGGGCAGATATTCGAAGCTGCGAACCTTCTTGCCGACGATTTTGATGAAGCCCTTCATGTTGAGGCGGTTAACGAAAGTCTGAACAGTCTGATAAGTCCAGTCATGGCCCTCGATTGCCTGCCAAATGTCGGTGATGATAACGGGTTTGCCTGCTGCCCAGATAATCTCCATTACTTCGAGTTCTGCAGCGGATACGTCTTTGATAATCATAGTCTTTACCTCACATATATTGTATTCACTGGTTATATTCTACTCTGTCCGGCTAAAAATTGCAATACCGCATTCAAGAATTTTTAACAAAAGTTGCCCTGTTGGCACCAAAAAAAGCCACAAAACAGCATTTGTACTAATTTTGACCTATTTAGTACATACAATTGCCATATTTTCTTGTCAGCCTGATTAGTTTGCAACCAAAGTTAACAGTATGTTAAAAAGGCATGGAATAAATTTTTTCGCCGTACGCGTAGTGCGCAAAGCGGGCTTACTGCGCTGAGCGGAACGCATTATACAAACTTCCGCATCCTTGCAAGAGCTGCTTTTTCAAGGCGGCTCACCTGCGCCTGACTTATGCCGACCGATTTTGCAACCTCCGTTTGTGTCTTCCCGTTAAAGAAGCGAAGTTGTAAAATTTTTCTTTCCCGTTCCGAGAGTTTGCTCATGCCTGTTGAAATTGCAATGCCGTCCAGCCAGCGATTATCGTCCGCCGTGTCATCCTTGACCTGGTCCACAATATAGACCGCATCACCGTCATCCCGAAAAATAGGTTCATTGAGCGAAATCGGATCGGAAATTGCATCCAAGGCGAAAACAACGTCGCTCTCGGGAACGCCCAATTCTGCAGCTATTTCGTTTAAACTTGGTTCAACACCCTTTTCATCAACCAGCCTGCTTCTGACCTGCATCGCGTGATAGGCCGTGTCGCGCAGAGAGCGGCTGACTCTTATGCTGCTGTTGTCGCGAAGGAATCGCCTGATTTCACCGATAATCATCGGCACGGCATATGTGGAGAAGCGGACATTATGGCTCAAATCGAAATTATCGATCGCTTTAATCAGCCCGATGCAGCCGACCTGGAACAAATCATCCGGCTGTTCGCCGCGGTTTGAGAACCTTTGAATAACGCTCAGCACAAGCCGCAGATTCGCCTGAATAAATTCATCACGCGCCGATTCATCACCTGATTTTATCCGTTCGAGCAGCTCAGTGCTCTTTTTATAGCTGATACGCGGAAGTTTCCCGGTGTCCACGCCGCAGATTTCCACTTTGTTGATTGCCATTGCCGACCTCCGATTCAAGTTTGTTTTTCGATTAACACGTCAAACAACAAATCTTTGATAAGCAATTGTTATTCAACGTTTTTCTTATATTCAAATAATGGACATTTTCGGAATAATTTATTCAGGTTTTTTTGCCCTTTTACGGCGAAAATCGGAAAAGCAATTGAAATAGTTTCTGATTCGACAAAACTCATCCGGAAAGCGTATTTTTTGTTTTGTGCAAAAGCATTCTTTGAAGTTCGTGCGCATCCGACCGCACATCGGGTTCAATGCCGATAAACCGCCGCAAAAAACCCGGAGGAAACGCAGGAGGCACCGGCGGTGTGCTGTATATAAAAATTTTCTTGTTTACATTTTCATGAAATCCTGCTAAAATGCCTTGCACAACGGTTCAGGAGATTTTTGAATATGCTCAGGATTAAAAAATCTGAATTTGTAACGAGCGTCGGTAAAAACGGGGGCTATCCCTCCGAGGGCGGTGCCGAAATTGCAATCGTCGGCAAATCAAATGTCGGCAAATCGTCAATTATAAACTCGCTCTGCAACATGAATAAACTTGCAAAAACATCACAAAAACCCGGAAAGACGCGGCTTATAAACTATTTTCGCATCAACGGGGATTTCTACATTGTAGATCTTCCCGGATACGGCTTTGCACAGGCGTCAAAGCAGGAGCAGGCACAATGGGGCGAACTTATCGAAAGCTACCTTGCCTCCGGAAGGGTGAAGCATATTTTCATGCTTGTGGATATTCGCCACGAGCCGACTCGCGATGATAAACAAATGTTTAAGTACATACTCTATTATGCGATTCCGTACACGCTCATTGCAACCAAGGCCGATAAACTGGCAAAAACGCGACGCAAACAGGCTGCGGTTGCCCGTGCCCGCGAACTCGGCGCACCACCGTATGCAATTGCATATTCAAGTGAAACCGGTGACGGCAGGTCGGAGCTGCTGGAAAGGCTCGAAGCGGTTGCTTACGGTGACATAATCGGCAATGATTCCGAAACGGAAGCTGATTCAAATCCTTCCGCCCCCGCAGCGGAAACAATTTCGGCGTCCGAAAAAACTCCGGTTTAAGTTTGTTTCGGCAAAAAGGGCGCAGAATCATGTTTTTTGTCTGCTGCCCGATTATTCCGAGCGTTTGCGAAACGAAACCCGGCATATCAAGCGGCAGCTTAAACGGCGGCGCTGATTTGTTTTCGGAAAACTTTTGGGGACAAATTTTCAATTTTTATGCAATTGCCTATTGACATGACGGGGCAATGTCAGCATAATATGGTAGGCGTTGATTGATGCGGGCAAAAAGCGCAGAGCGTATCCGTCTCAATCACCGCTTATCAAAGCAATGCGGGTCGATTGCCGCACCCGTGTTCATAAAATCAAATCGGCAATAAATAAATTATTTTTTCGAGGGTTAAACCATGGGCTACAAGAAATGTCCGAGATGTGAGTTGAATTATATTCGTGATGACCAACAGCTTTGCGATGTTTGTTCAAGAAAGCGCAAAGCCTCCGATGATGACAACGAGGTTTTGATGTGCATTGAATGCGGCGAGAATCCCGCCATGAAGGGCAAGGAGCTTTGTGCCGCATGTTATAAAGAGAGTCTGCGTCAGGAAAGGCTCGGCAAGCAGCATAAGACCATTGCCGCACTCGACGAAATGGATAATTCAGACATGGAGGACGTCGGCGTGCCCCTTGACGAAGCGGAAATTCCCGAAACGGAAATTCCGGAGCTTGACGGCAGCTTCGATGATGACGATGAAGGCTATATTGACGAAGACCGCGAAAACGGCGACGATTGACAGCATTGCATTGCATCCCCGCATAGCCCCGCTGCTTTATCGGCAGCAGACTGACTGAACGGTAATATTCTGATGAAACTATTCGCAATCGGAGATCTGCATCTTAACGGCAAAGCCGATAAACCAATGGATGTTTTCGGTTCCAATTGGGATAGGCACAGAGAAAAGATATTTGATGCATGGCAGAGTCTCGTCTCCCCAAGCGACTGTGTGCTTGTTCCGGGCGATATCTGCTGGGCAATGTATCTTGAAGATGCCGTTGACGATCTGAACTCAATTGCGGAGCTTAACGGCACAAAGATTCTTATCCGCGGCAACCACGACTACTGGTGGGCATCGCCGACGAGGATACGCGCCGTTTTGCCCGCCGGTATGTATATTGTTCAGAATGATTCGGTTGATATGGGTGCGTTTTCGGTATGCGGTTCACGCGGTTGGATGCTTCCTTCGGCTGCCAACTTCGGAAAAGCCGACGAAAAGATTTTCAACCGCGAATTGATACGGCTTGAAATGTCGCTTAAGGCGGCTCGGCGTGCGCCTGTCATAACGATGCTGCATTATCCACCTGTTGCCGAAAACGGCATGCGGACGGCTTTTACGGAGCTTATTTCGCAGTATCCCGTGCAGCAGGTTGTGTATGGGCATCTTCATGCGCAGTCATGCAGACTCGGCTTTAACGGAACGCTGGACGGCATACGCTACTCACTTTGTTCGGCCGACTTTTTAAATTTCGCACCGAAACAGATCGCAGAATTCTGACAAATACTTGAATGTTTGGAACAAAACAGACTGCCGCAAACACATATGTGTTTTTGTTGCAGTCTGTTTAAAGTTATTTTAAAAGATTATCAACGATTGAATTCCGCTGCCGGTGTCCGCAACGCCCGTACGCGCAGTTCCTCATTTCGGCAGCATGAAATGAACCGTTTTGTTTTTCAGCGAAATGCGGAGAACCTCTGCTCCGCGCTCTGCAAGCTCTTTTTTTGTATTTCAGAAAAGAATGATCGATTTGAAAACCAAGCACATCCTCGATTTCATCGAAGGTTAGGCTGAATTGCCCCGGTTCATGCTGCATAACGTAATTCCACAGCGGTTCGTATTTACTCATTGCCGCACCTCCCTATGTATATATCAGATCGGCTTTGAATCGCCCGAAGTTTGCCGAGCATTATTGAATTATACCACAAAACAAGCCTTTTTACAGGTTTTGACAGATGCTGTATTTCATGTTTTTTTGACATGATTTTAATAGTTTTCAGCAATATATTGTCACAAATTGTTGACATACATCGCCAAAAGTGTTATCTTATTTAAGATGGATCTTTAAGAGCGGTACGGAGATGCCGGCAAGATTTACGGACTTATGAATAAATTGGAGCTGTGTCCCGGGCATTATGCCCGAATCGGCTGTTGCTTTTTGTTTTTCTGTATGCTTTGCTGTGCGGCAAAGCTTTTATTTTGCCCTTCTGCACTCTTCCGTTTCGAATTTACCCTTCCGTCCGAAATACTTTCAGGGAGAAAACGACGATGAAACTTATCTATGACGTCAACGACAAACCCAAGTTCCGTGCGAATCTTGTTTTCGCATTCCAGCAGCTGCTTGCTATCATAGCGGCAACACTGCTTGTTCCGACCCTTGTAAACAGCGCATTCGGTGAAGCAATCCTTGACCAGGGTGCAGCATTGTTCGGCGCAGGCGCAGGCACCCTTGTCTACATTCTTTTCACAAAGAAAAAGAGCCCTGTTTTCCTGGGCAGCTCCTTTGCATTCATCAGCCCGTTGATCGGCGCATGTTCATTCGGCTATTTCGGCATTCTTATCGGCGCATTCATTGCAGGTATTGTTTACGTCATCATTGCTCTTATCGTTCATTTTGCCGGCACAAACTGGGTTGACAAGCTCCTTCCCCCCGTTGTCATCGGCCCGGTAGTTGCGCTTATCGGTCTCAACCTTTGCGGTTCCGCAATCAACAATGTCAACAACACCGCCGCCTCTCCCGACGGTTATAACCTTGTGTGCATTCTTATCGGCATCATCACATTCTTTGCAACGGTGCTTGCATCCGTTAAGGGCACAAAAACGATGAAGCTGATTCCCTTTATCATCGGCATTGCCGCAGGGTATGTCGCTGCATCCGTATTCACCGTTATCGGCAGCAAATGCGGCATTGATTACCTTAAAATCGTTGATTATTCCCCCTTGGCAAACAATTTTGAAACCGTAACTTTCGGCAGCTTCATTTCCCTGCCCAAGTTCACCTTCCTCGGCGCGCTCAACGAAGGTGCGGGCAAAATCGATGTTGCCGCCGTTGTCAAGCTCTTTGCACTGTTTGCGCCCGTTGCGTTCGTTGTTTTTGCCGAGCATATTGCAGATCACAAGAACCTCGGTTCAATCATTGACCGCGATCTTATTAAGGACCCCGGTCTGCCCCGCACCCTTCTCGGCGACGGCGTCGGCTCCATTGTCGGTGCGATTTTCGGCGGCTGCCCCAATACAACCTACGGCGAAAGCGTCGGCTGCGTTGCTATCACGGGCAATGCTTCCGTTTCCACCATCGGTCTTACTGCAATCATGGCGATTCTGCTTTCGTTCTTTACGCCGTTTGTTGCGTTCGTCAACACGATTCCCAGCTGCGTTGTCGGCGGTATCTGCATTGCACTCTACGGCTTCATTGCTGTCAGCGGCCTTAAGATGCTTCATGAAGTTGATCTCGGCGAATCCGAGAACCTGTTCGTTGTAAGTGCGATTCTCGTCACGGGCATCGGCGGGCTCTCCCTCAACTTCGGAGGCGTGGTTGAAATTCCGAACATTGCAACCGCACTCATTATCGGTGTTTTGACCAAGCTCATTGTCGGCAAAGTTAAGTCAAACAAATCCGCCGGTAAAAACTGAGCGGTTATATAAACATCGAAACCTCGCATAAATTGCGATAAAAGGAAAAGCACGGGAACTTCCGTGCTTTTCCGTTGTTTTCGTTTTAATCCGAAGCACAAACCGGCTTTCAGGGTTTTATATGCTTTATGAGTTCTTATCTTTTTCGCTGTCGCGAAGCCTCGTCAGTTTTTCAACATATACATCGCAAAGTTCTTTTGCGTACTCGCTGTCCCTGCTGCCGGCAACGATGCGGAAGGAAGCATCCGCAGTTCCGGCGGGACGAACACACACCCAGCCCGTGTCACGCTTTAGGCGCAAACCGTCAACAAGTTCTCCGTTTTTTTCGCCCTCTGCAAGCATCCGAAGCATTCTGCCGATATCTTTCCATGCGGTGCGTATGCTCTTTTCCGAAGTATAGACTTTTGGCAGAGCTTCCGCATAATCTTTCAACTCTCCCGAAACAAACATCTCACAAAGCCTCACGACCGCCGCTTCCGGCTCATACAGTGCGGGGTAATATGCGTTTCTTGCAAAGGACAGCCGTCGCTGCTCGGCCAAGCTTTCCTTTGAGTATATAAGCTGAACACCCTGCTTCTTTATCTCATCACGATAGGGCTCCGGCAATGAAACGGGCACGACCAACAGTTCGGCACCCCCTTCCTTTTCCGGCAGTCCGAATGCTCCGCCGCCGCAGTTTACGGCAAGCGACCTCGCGATAACCGTCTGCACCTCGCTGTTGCCCAATATGATATCCCTGCTTATTGACAAGCTGATTTTGCCGTCATTATCAATTTGAACCGCAATCGTGTTTTCGTCAAACACGGGGGAAAGTCCGTTTTCCGCGCAGCTTCTTTCAACATTCCAGCCAAGCCGCAGCAAAACCCTGCTTATCACCCTGCCGGACTGTTCGGGCGCACCGATACGCAGCGTGCGCTTGTTATTCAGCATCAGTTCACGCCGAATGCCGCAGAGAAGACGCTGCTCATAAGCTTCTTCAAGCCCGTTCAGATTTCCGATTATGCCGAGTTCGGCATCAAGAGTGGGCTTCTGTTCGCCGAAAAGGAAACCGGCGCGCACAGAGCGCATTGCATCGGGCGAAAGTTCAATGCCGTTTTCATCAAACAACACAAGTTCGGCGTTTCTTCCGTTGTTATTGACATAGATTCCCCCCGCGCAGCCTGTTTTGCGCACGGTATACGAGAATGCGGATATGCTTGCGGCATTCACGGCCTCGGCATCAACGCCCTGCGACGCAATGCCCGCAAGCGCCGCATACTTCAGCACGACCGAAATCGGCTCACCCGATGCACAGACAGCCGCCTTTGCAGGCAGAGCAAATCTTGAAGCAAAAGCCGCTCCGACACGCAGCGCCGCCTCCGGAGTCATCTGTTCATCCGCATACCCGTGAACAATGCAGCCGTCAAATTCAACACGGCGCGCGGTGCTGCCCCAAACGATATTGTCCTTGCAGCTGCTTCCGTTTTCAATCTGTTTATGCGGCCAAATGCAAACATTCGGAAGAACAGTCACGCCCGCACCGACATGAGTTCCCGCTCCGATCGCGCTCCCCTCAAAAAGCGAAACACGTTCATCGATTTTTGCATCCTCGCACACAACCGCTCCGCGCAGCTCGGAATCAAATCTTATGTGTGAACGCTCAAACAAAACCGACCGTTTTACGCTTGCACCCTCTTCAATTGACGATGCGCTCCCGACAACCGAATACGGTTCAATGCAAACTCCGTCCGCAATTCTTGCGCCGCTGCCGATATAACAGGGCGGAATCAGCTTTGCACGCCCGGAAATGTTTGCATTCGGTTCAATCAGCACGCCGCCGCAATCCTTTGCTATGGTTGAAAACGCACATTTTCCGTTCAGCATATCCTGCTGTGCTTGTCTATATTGGGCAATATCGCCGATGTCGCACCAGTACGCGTCAGTTACATGACCGCGGATTTTCATTCCGCGACGCAGCATTTCAGGAAACAAATCCTTTGAAAAATCAAAATCCGTATCCTTCGGGATAAGTTCCAGTGCATCGCCGTTCAGGATATATATTCCTGTGTTCGCATAATCGCTGAACACTTCGCTCCGCTCCGGCTTCTCCAAGAAACCTTTTATCGTGCCGTTTTCGTCCAGCAATGCAACGCCGTATTCCGTGGGTTCCGCAACACGTTTCAGAACTATCGTTGCAGCAGCATCGCTTTGCTCATGCGCGCGAATCACGGCTGAAAGGTCAATATCCGTAATTCCGTCACCGCTCAGAACAAGGACGCTCTCCCCCGCCCCTTTTTGAGCAATTTGACAGCCGGAAGATTCTCCGTCGGAGGTATTCCCATGAGAAATCCCTCCCAAAGCCGCACGGACGCTCCCTGCGGTGCCGAGTTTTCTGCCAGGCTCCGAATAGCTTGCGGAAATTCCCCATGCTCCGCCGCTTCCGATATGTTTTTTAATCATATCACCAAGGTAATGCAGCGTAAATACCGCCTCGTTGATATTGTGCTTTGCAAGAAGATCCATTGTGTAATCAAGAATGGGTCTGTTGAGCAAAGGAATGAGTGGTTTCGGTTTCGTGCAGGTCAACGGCCGCAGACGCCTGCCGTCCCCGCCTGCCATTATAACAGCTTTCATAAAAATAATACCGCCTTTCGATTGAAATTGCGGTATTATTGTATGAATCTTTAATAAATTGAATCAGCGGTAATTATTTCCTGTCCTTGCGGCGCAGCGACTTCGCTCGATTTGCAAATTTGCATGAAACAGGCGCAGCCGAACCCGCTTAAGTATTAAAAATACTTAATGCCGTAGAAATAGCAGTTACCTTCAATCGTTGCGTAATATTTTGTGTAATCCGTCCATTCCGTGCCGAGATATGCGGCGCGATAAAACAGAACTTTTTTCGGCAGAGTGCTGCCGTGCTGCAAAAACACGTATTTTGCGGCAGCCATCGCCTTTGAATTCGGCGTTATTGAATTCAGATACGCACGCGAATAACCAAACTGACCGGATTGGAAGATGACCCCGGGAACACTGTTCGGGAATTTTCCCGATTTGTTCTTTACACGGTTATAAACTATACTTGCAAGTGCCCTGTATCCGATGTAGGAACTGCCCGGGCCTTCTGCGTGAATAAGTGCGGCAACAAGGCGAATATCGCTGTCCGAAAACTCACTCGGATTCGGGTCATACATCGGCGGCTGAGTCACAACAGGTTTCGGTGTTGCATATGTGCCGACGGTAACGAACTGACGGAAAATGTAACCCGTCTGCCCGTCAAGATCCACTTGGAACCACTCGCTCGTTTTTCCTGTTATGTAGAACTCCGTTCCAAGCGTGCAGATTCTGAGAATTGCAGCGGATGTTGACGGCTCCTGCCGCATATTCACAAATGTTTCGTTCGTGTAACCCGGAACATAGTTAACTTCCTGCATAGGTTCCGGGGTCGGTGTGGGTTCCGGAGTCGGTGCAGGCGTCGGCGTCGGCGCTGCCGTCGGTGCAGGCGTTGCGGTTGGTTCCGGCGTGTCTGTCGGAATCGGCGTGCTGCTCGGCGAATCCGTGCTGCCGAAATCCGTTCCATGCGGCATTTCATCCGCTCCGCTTATGTTTACAACATAATCGTCGTTACCCTTGCTCTCGGCGCCGGATGCCTTTCCCGTGCACCCCGCCGCAATTGCGGCAAGCGCAATGAACAAAGCCAAGACAATCAGCAGGTGTTTGTTTTTTTTCAAAAACTTCACAACTTGCTTCCTCCTTCGGGTAGAATTTATACCTTTTGGGATAGTGTTCCTTTCAGATGATATACCTATTCATATCATCGGCATTATTTCGGGAAATACGTTCTGAAACGTATTTTTCATCGATCACAACATCGATCATCGGGTGATCTCCCGTTGCATTAAAGGAAATATCCTCAAGAAGATTCTCAATTATTGTGTGCAAACGCCGCGCACCGATATTCTCACCGGTTTCGTTTGCGTGGAAAGCCGCTTCCGCAACGGCGCGGAGAGCCTCCTGTTTGAACTCGATTCGGATATTATCCGTTTCAAGCAATGCGGCATACTGTTTTGTTATTGCGTTCTGCGGAGCGGTCAGTATCCGCTCGTAATCATCCGTTGTGAGCGCATTGAGCTTCACAACGATCGGAAAACGCCCCTGAAGCTCCGGAATCAGGTCGTTTATCTTCGAAACATGGAACGCACCCGCTGCGATAAACAGCATATAGTTCGTGCGCACGGGGCCGTATTTGGTTGAAACGACAGAGCCCTCGACTATCGGCAGGATGTCCCTTTGTACGCCCTCTCGGGAAACATCGGGGCCGCTGCCCGCGCCCTTTGCGGCAATCTTGTCTATTTCATCGATGAAAACAATGCCGTCCTGCTCCGCTTTGTCTATTGCATCGCGCACGACCGCATCCATGTCAACAAGTTTTTCCGATTCTTCATTTGAAAGAATGCGCCTTGCATCGCGAACCGTTACTTTGCGTGCCTTTGTCTTTTTGGGAAGAACCCCGCCGAACATTTCATTCAGATTCAGATCTATTCCCATTGCAAGCATGGTATCGTTACCTGTTGCGGTTTCCGCAACCTCGATTTCGATCATTTCATCCTCAAGCCGACCGGCCTGCAAATCGCTGATTATTTTGTTTCGTTTGGAGATATGCTCCGCCGTCTGTTCCTCTGTCGGCTCATTCTTTTTAACCGCAACTCCTGTCTCGCCGCCGGGAGTCAGCGAACCGAACAGCTTTGCAAGCCCGTCGGAAAAGCTGTCCACAGGGTTCGGAGTCTGCTTTGCGGGCTTTCCGCAAAGGATATCCACAATGCGTTTCTCGGCAGCAGCATCGGCTGCAAGCCTGACTTCCTCTGTGCGTTTTGCTTTCACAAGGCGAATGGAAGCCTCCACAAGGTCGCGAATCATGGAATCAACATCGCGCCCGACATAGCCGACTTCGGTGAACTTTGTTGCTTCAACCTTCACAAACGGGGCATCCACAAGCTTCGCAAGCCTGCGGGCAATTTCTGTTTTTCCGACGCCCGTCGAGCCGACCATAATGATATTTTTCGGGATGATTTCCTCGCGCATTTCCTCGGGAAGGCGGCTGCGGCGATACCTGTTGCGCAACGCGATCGCAACGGTGCGCTTTGCTTCGTCCTGTCCGATAATGTACTTATCAAGCTGTTCAACTGTTTGTTTCGGAGTCAATACGTTCATCTTTACACCTCTTCCGTGACAATGTTGGAATTTGTGTACACGCAGATGCCGGAGGCAATTCTGAGAGCCTTTTCCGCAATTTCAACCGCGGGAAGCTCGGTATTTTCCTTCAGTGCGCGCGCCGCTGCAAGCGCATACATGCCGCCGCTGCCGATTGCGGCAATGCCGTCATCGGGTTCAATAACCTCGCCCGTGCCGGACACAATAAGCAGGTCGGAAGCATTTGCACAGATAAGCAATGCTTCAAGCTTGCGCATGACCTTATCGCTGCGCCAATCCTGAGCAAGCGCAACAGCCGCACGGCGCAAACTTCCGCCGTACATGGTCAGTTTGGCTTCAAATCTTTCGCAAAGCGTGAATGCATCCGCAACGCCGCCCGCAAAACCGACAACAACGCTGTCGTTATATATGCGGCGAACCTTTCGCGCCGTGTGTTTCATTATTGTTGCTTCGCCGAGAGTGACCTGTCCGTCACCCGCAAGAGCGCATTTGCCGTCTTTTTGCACGGCAACAATGGTTGTTCCTTTTATGTCCATTTTGTTTCCTCTTTAATTTTCCGATTCAAAACATATTATTGCAGCTTTTCATGTTCGATGCCGGCCTTTTGGCGCATCAACTCAAGCCTTTATCATTTTTCCTGTTGTTTCAGTTCGGCCGCAATGCTGTCAACCGTTTGCAGCGCACGTTGCGAAAGTGCCTCGAAACGGCGGCGTTTGTCGCGCGGCGCATTCGGCAAGGTTTCCATAATGCCGAAGTTCGCATTCATCGGCTGGAAGCTGCTGCCGTTATATTCGCTTACGTAATGTGCAAGTGCTCCGATTGCCGTTCGTCTTGTAAAATCGATTTGCGGTCGATTGTTTACAAGCCGTGCCAGATTGATTCCCGCAGCAAGCCCGGATGAAGCACTTTCAACATAGCCCTCTACACCGGTGAGCTGCCCCGCAAAGAACAAATCCTCACGCTCACGCAGGGAGTAAAAAGGAGTCAGATGTTTCGGGGATTGAAGGAAGGAATTCCTGTGCATAACGCCGTAACGCACATATTCCGCATTCGCAAGCCCGGGAATCATTCCGAAAACGCGCTTCTGCTCGCCGAACCTGAGATTGGTTTGAAATCCCACGATGTTAAAAAGCGTGCCCTCGGAGTTATCCTGTCTGAGCTGCACAACGGCAAACGGTTTTTTGCCGTCGCTTGCAGTGCATTCTGCAAGACCGACAGGCTTCAGCGGTCCGTATGCAAGGGTCAGGTCGCCACGTTTTGCCATGACTTCAACCGGCATACACCCTTCAAAAACGTTGACGGTTTCAAACTCGTGCAGCGGAGCGGTTTCCGCCGAAACCAGCGCGCGCACAAAATCATAATACTCACGCATTGTCATAGGGCAATTCAGATAATCACTGCCGCGTCCGTAACGCGAGGCTCTGCTTATCCGATTCATATCAAGCGATTCGAGCGTTACGATCGGAGCAGCCGCATCAAAGAAATGCAGGCTGTCTCCAAGCAGGTTTTCAATGTTTCCCATCAAAGCACCGTCTGTAAGCGGCCCTGTGGCAATTACCGCAGGTTCAGTCGGTATTTCCGTTATTTCCCGGGAAATGAGCTCAATATTCGGATGTTTTTTTAGCTCTTCCGTGATTCGTTTTGAAAAATCAGTGCGATCCACCGCGAGCGCACCGCCCGCCGGAACGCGCGTTTCGTCCGCAATTCTCATTACAAGAGAATTCATTCGGCGAAGTTCTTCTTTCAAGAGGCCGACGGCATTATCCAGCTTATCTGAGCGAAGCGAGTTCGAGCAAACCAATTCGCATAAGTCATCAGTTTTGTGTGCAGGCGAATGCTTGCCCGGCTTCATTTCAAAAAGGTTGACGTGTATGCCGCTTTCGGCAATCACATACGCCGCCTCACAGCCGGCCAATCCTCCGCCGATAACAGAAACCGATTTCATTGCTTTCCTCCTCCTTGTTCGCGTTTGATGTTTTTATGCCTGTCGGCATCATGCTGCATTAAGAATAATTCATCTCCCCTTCCTGCTCTTGCGAAATCACCGGGAAATGAAATAACTCCCTTTTCAGTCCCGTGCCTCCGCTTTATCCGCAAGGTCGGGATAAGTGTTTTTAATCTCTCCGCTCGGAACAACAAAGCCGCATTCCTTTTCGGAACAGACAATATAGCGTCCGTTCGGGCCCATTTTCCACACGGTCATCCTTCCGCAGCGCGGGCACGGTTTGCCTGTCGGCAGATACCACGATACGTAATCACACTCCGGATAATTCTCGCAGCCGTAAAACGCTCTGCCTTTTTTGCCCTTGCGCTTGATTATTTCCCCGCCGCATTTGGGGCATTTCACGCCGACTTTTTCAACAATGGGCTTTGTGTTTTTGCACTCCGGATAATTCGGGCAGGCAAGGAACCTTCCGAACCTGCCTGTTTTATATACCATCATTGCACCGCATTTATCGCAGGGGATATCCGAAACCTCATCGGGAATTTCAATACGCTCAACGGTCTTGAATGCCTCTTCAAGAGCTTCCTCAAACGGAGGATAGAAATCTTCAATCAGATTTTGCCAGCGTTCTTTGCCTTCTTCCACGGAGTCCAATCGCGACTCCATATCCGCCGTGAACTTGACGTCAACAATATTGCGGAAATTATCCTCCATAACTTTGTTCACAACGAACCCGAGATCGGTGGGCACAAGCTGCTTCTTTTCTTTTTCTACGTACCCTCTGTCGATAATTGTCGAAATTGTCGGGGAATACGTGCTCGGCCTGCCGATTCCCAGCTCTTCAAGAGTTTTCACAAGGGATGCTTCGGTGTATCTTGAAGGCGGTTCGGTAAAGTTCTGCTTCGGGTTCAGAGAAACAAACTTAGGTTCACTGCCGACTTCCATAGCGGGAAGGGTCGTGTCCTTTTCGCCTATGCCGTCATCCTGCGACGGGTTCGAAACGGAATAAACCGCCGTGAATCCGTCAAAGATTTTTTTTGAACTGTTGGTTCGATATGTGCATTTCGGCTGAGTCTGCGTTTCAAGCGTAACAGTTGAAGTTTCGTAAAGCGCATCACTCATCTGGCTTGCAAGGAAACGTTCGTAAATCAGTTTGTAAAGTTTATACTGCCCCGGTTCGAGATACTGTTTCACCGATGCGGGCGTGTTTTTTACATCAGTCGGACGAATTGCCTCATGCGCATCCTGGGAACCCGCTCTGCCCTTAAAAACATTGGGCTTTTCGGGTACGTAAGCTGCGCCGAACGCTGTCGCAATGTATTCTCTCGCACTCTGCTGCGCTTCGGCGGAAATTCGAACCGAATCCGTACGCATATACGTAATCAAACCAACGCTGCCCTTGGTGCCGATATCAACGCCCTCATAGAGCTGCTGAGCGCAAAGCATGGTTCGCTTCGGCGGCATTGAAGCGCGGTTCGATGCATCCTGAAGCATGCTGCTCGTTGTGTACGGTGCAGGCGCATGACGTGTTTTTTTTGCTGTTTTGATGTCCGCAACGCAATAAACCGCTCCGGTGGACAAATCCGCAACGCGCATTGCATCGGCTTCCGTCTGAAGCTCCGTCTTTTTGCCGTCAAAACCATAGAATTTGGCTTCGAATGTACGCTTGGCAAGATGAAGTTTTACTGTGACCGTCCAATACTCTTTCGGCACGAAATCAAGTATCTCGCGCTCTCTGTCGCAGATGAGTTTTGTCGTAACCGACTGCACACGGCCCGCCGAAAGTCCTCTTCGAACCTTTGCCCAAAGCAGCGGGCTGATTTTGTAGCCGAGCAAACGGTCAAGCACGCGCCGCGCCTGCTGCGCATCAACAAGGTTTCTGTCAATGCAGCGCGGATTTTTGACCGCCTTTTGAATGACTGTCTTTGTGATTTCGTTAAACACAACACGACAGGGCTCGTTTTCATCCAGCTTCAGCATTTTTGCAAGATGCCACGAAATCGCTTCTCCCTCGCGATCAGGGTCGGTTGCAAGCACGATATGCTTTGCGTGCTTTGCTTCTTTGCGTATTTTTTCGATAACTTCGCCTCTTCCGCGAAGGGTAATATATTTGGGTTCAAAGTCGTGTTCAACATCAACACCGAGCTGGCTTTTCGGCAAATCGCGAACATGCCCGTTCGATGCAATGACCCTGTATTTTGAGCCGAGATACTTTTCAATCGTCTTCGCTTTGGACGGCGATTCCACGATAACCAATGTCTCTGCCATAATCCTCCTTCGACCGTTTGGTCGTTTACAGTTAATTTGCAGTAAAATCCGATTCTGCCGCACCGCGGCGGCAGTTCAGCAACAGCTTTTTTTCACAAGAAGCGAATTGTTCAAACTCTTCCTGATCGGGTTTGCGATTCTGCCGGTGATACGACTTACGGATCAGCTCAATGTATAGATTCTGCCCGGCAATTGTTTTATTAAACCCGAAAATTCCAATTCTGTCAAGTGCAAGTTTAAAACTTCGACCGGGAATTGCGTAAGCTCGCAGATTTCGTCAAAGTTTTTTTCGCCCAATTCAATCAAATCAAATAATATCTTTTGATTACCCGTCAATTTCAACTCGCTGCTGCCCCTGCCGCGCAGCTTTGATTTTTTGCTGCACTCAGGATTGATTCCGAGATGAAACAGCAAATCCTCTGCACTGAATACAGGTTCCGCCATGCCTTTTCGTATCAGTTCGTTCGTTCCGAAGCTCATCCTGTCCGTGATTCTTCCGGGCACGGCATACACGGTTCTGCCCTGTTCCAACGCGCAATTTGCAGTTATCATCGTTCCGCTCTTTTCACCCGCTTCAACAACAAGCACGCCGCAGCTCATTCCGCTGATTATCCTGTTTCTCATTGGGAAAAAATACGTTGCAGCACGCGTGAAAGGCAGGAATTCGCTCATCACGCAGCCGTTCTCGATTATTGCTTCCATAATCTCCGCGGTGCCGTCGGTTTTTGCCGTGCAAACGCCTTGTCCGAGTATCGCCGCCGTTGGATATTTTTGTTCGGCGGCACTCAACGCCCCCTGTGCCGCAAGGCTGTCGCAGCCGTAGGCAAGCCCGGAAACTATGGTAACTCCGTTTTTTGCCAACTCACAGCCCATATGAGCGGACACTTTTTTTCCGTAATCCGAACACCTTCTTGCGCCGATTATTGCAAACGGCGTTTCGGCCTGCAATCGTGCGCATTTGCCTCTTGCATAAAGCACAAACGGCGGATCCGCAATATATTTCAATTCGGTCGGATAAGCTTCACTGTTCGGAGTCAATGCTGAAACACCGTTTTTTTCAAGATCCGAAATGAAATCATCAATATAGACATCCGATGCCGTGAGCCGCAGTTTTTCGGCCTGCTCCCGTTTTATCATGGTTAAAATATCGGAATCAAAGTTTTTTACCGCTTCAAACAACTCCGAAATCGAATCAAAATTTCGCAGCAGTTCGTTTGCCTGCTTCGCTCTGCCTTCAAAAGCAATGCTCAATCGGATATAATCCCTGTCCGCCTTTTGATACTCCATTTGCCCTCCGTTCGGCTGCCGCAGTGCCGATTACGTCACAGTTTGCTCCAATACTTGCTGTCCAAAGAGCGATATTGAAGGGCTTCCGCAACGCATGCCCCTGTAATTTTTTCCTCGCCCGCAAGGTCGGCAATGGTTTTGCTAACCTTAATCAATCTATCGTATGCCCTTGCCGACAGCCGCAGCCTGTCGAACGAAAGCCTTATAAGCTTTTCCGCATCGGGCTCCAGTGCGCAATACTTTTTGATATGTTTCGAACTCATCTGCGCGTTGAACATTATGCCGTCGTTTTTAAAGCGTTCACGCTGAATGCATCGCGCTTTCGAAACCCTTTCACGAATTGCTGCCGAGCTTTCACCCGCCTGTTTGGACGCAAGATCCTCATACGCAACCTCCGTCATCTCAACATGAATGTCTATCCTGTCCAGCATGGGGCCGCTGATTCGGTTTCGATAACGCTCAATCTGGGACGGATTGCATCTGCATGGGTTGATTCTTGAACCGAAATTTCCGCACGGGCAGGGGTTCATCGCCGCAACGAGCATAAAGTCCGCCGGATATTCCGCTTTTGCCGCTGCACGGGTGATGGACACAAAGCCGTCTTCAAGCGGCTGCCGCAATGCTTCCAACACTGACTTTTGAAACTCCGGAAATTCATCCAAAAACAGCACACCGTAATGTGCAAGGCTGATTTCACCCGGGAGAGCTTTTGTTCCGCCGCCGACAAGCGCGGGAATGGAGGCAGAATGATGCGGCGCACGAAACGGACGCTCCCGTACAATTCCGCCGCGTCCGCGCAATATGCCTGCAACGGAATGAATCTTTGTTATTTCAAGTGCCTCTTCGTTTGACAAAGTCGGCAGTATTGAGGGAATGCTTCTTGCAAGCATCGTTTTACCCGAACCCGGCGTTCCGATAAGCAAAATATTGTGGTTGCCCGCTGCTGCAACTTCGGCTGCACGTTTCGCCGCCTGCTGACCCTTTATTAATGAAAAATCACTGTCAAAACTCGGATGGTCGTCTATATTTGTTTGACTGCACGGCTGCGGATTGATGATCTTCATTCCGCGCAGGAAAAGCACAGCCTCTGTAAGACTCGTTACAGGAATCACGACTGCATCGTGTATGAAAGCAGCTTCCTCCGCGTTTTCCTTTGGGAGAATGATATGGTTGTATCCGCGTGAGCATGCATCGATTACCATCGGCAGCACCCCGTTAACACCGCGAACGCTGCCGTCCAAAGCAAGCTCACCGATTATAAGCCATTTTTCCGCCGCAGTGCGATCGATATCCCCGCTTGCCGCAAGTATGCCTATCGCTATCGGCAAATCGTAAACCGTACCCTCCTTGCGGACATCCGCCGGCGCAAGATTTACAACAAGCCGCACATTTGGAAAAGGAAAGCCCGAGTTGCATATTGCAGAGCGGACGCGCTCCTTGGATTCCTTAACGGCATTATCCGGAAGGCCGACGGTTTCGTAACCCGCAAAGCCGAAGCTTATATCCGTTTCAACCGTCACGGGATAGCCGAGCAGCCCCGTCAACCCATAACTTGTGATTCTTGCCAGCATATTTCCCCCTTTGTCCGAATAAAGCCATACCGAGTGATTTTTTCACTCGGTAAGCCGTTAAACGAGTATTAACATTTAATCTTCAGTGTTCAGATTGACTTTTTTCTCTTTTTCGTCGTTTTTCATGGAAGGAGCCTCAGCAGGTTTGAACACAAAAAGCTTGTTGCCGACGAAGTTTACGATTATGCAAATGCAGGTCGAAAGCAGCATGCACGCTCTTTCGCCGTTAATTATCTTTGTGAGCCACTGCGGAAGCCCAAGACTCATCCACCAATCATCAATATGCAAAGCATTGGTAAACAGCCAGATAAGACCGAGCGAAACAAGCAATACACCCAGATTAACTGCAATAAAGCTTATGATTTCGCGCGCATCCTGTCTGCGCTCTTCTTTAAATGTCCAACGGCTGTTCAGAATATAGCTGTTCAGAATGCCGGCACAATAGCCGACAACTTTTGAAACATAAACCGTCCAACCGCCCGTAAACGGTATTGCAAGCACGATGCTCAGCACCGTGCTGATGACCATGTCTATAAGTGTGTTGCCGATTCCCACCAAGCCGAATTTAATCAGCTGGAAAAAGCTTTTTTTTGCGGCTGTGCCGCCGTTTTTTTCGTTTGAACTCATTATTGAAACTTACTCCTTTACGCGGCAGCGAACAATATGCCCGCCCAAAAGCCGGCTGCGACAGGTTTTCTGTCGAATTGTCCGCCGCACGCATTATCTTCTTCACCCCGTCCGCACCGGAAGCACGGGCATCGGGCTTGTGTTCGGTATTTTTTTACCAAGTGCCGAAGAATGTCCATGTGGGCAGCCATTCAAGTGCACGTATATATTCCCTGCTGACCTGAATGCCGCTGATTACGGGATAGAAAACCGCAAACAGCACGATCGCAGCAGCAAGCCAAATGAACTTGATCTTCGGAACGAATTTTGCTCCGCCGGAAATCATGTCGCCGCGTTCGAGCGGTATGTAGTAGAACTTATCCTCATAGTGCTTGAGCACATATACAGAGGCAAGTATTATCATCGGCACGGTCGCAAAGTAATGATATACGAACACGCAGCGGGAAATCAGCATCCAGGGCAGCATGGACGATGCCATGCAGGCAAAGATGAAGAATATCTCCGCATTGAGCCTGAACCTGTTGCGCAGGAACATGATGAACAGCGTCAACGTGCCTGCAAAGCAGATCCACCATACCGCGGGGTTGCCGAAAGTTGAAATGGTTCCGAACTTTGTTGTGTCCGGATTCTGTCCTCCGGAATAGAACCACACCGGGCGGTTTCCGAGAGGCCATTCATACCATGCGGACTGATACGGATGCGTTGAATTGAGCCCGCTGTGGTAACTGAACATATATTTTTGATTGTCAATAACGCCGTCCACATAAGTCTTGACCTTTTCGGAGAAGGTCAAAACTTCGCCCTCGGGTTCCTCATTGTACTCGAGCTGTCCGGCGGCACGAAGGCGTGCAATCTTTGTTTGCTCCGCATTAGGCTTCCATTGCGCCGTGTAATACGGTCTGTATGCTGCCGAGTAAATCGCAACGGGAATGATGATGAAGAACAGGAGACAGAACAGGCAGGTTTTTATGAACCGTGCCGGGAACTTTCTCGCGTTCGCAACCGCAGGATCGGCCTCTTCCGCTTTTGTGAGCTTGGCATTTTTAATCTTGTTTGCCTTTACCCAAAGGGTTATCATCTTAACAAAGAACATAACCGCAAGCGCAGCACCGGTATATATGCAGATCCATTTGCTTGCGCAGCCCAAACCGAAGAACAAACCCGAAAGCCCGAGCGGTATAAGAGTGTCCTTAAGGCTGTCGCCGAGATCCATCTTTATGAATTTGTACATGTAGTACGTCATGCACATATTGAAGAACACGCCGTATACGTCAATGGTCGAAATTCGAGTCTGCGAAAAATGCATGAAATCGAATGCAAACAACCCCGCCGCAAGCAGCGCAAGCTCGGGACGCTTGAACATGCGCTTGCCGAACGCATACATCAGGGGAATCATTGCAACGCCGAACAGCGCACCCATGATTCGCCAGCCGAAGGGATTCATGCCGAATATCGCAACGCCGACGGAAATGATTATTTTTCCGAGCGGAGGATGCGAAACCTCGTAGACACTAAGATTATGCAGATGTTCATATGCGGTTCGTGCGTGGTAGAGCTCATCGAAATACATGCCGGTCATGTAACTTGGGTATTCCGGCACGCAGTCCTGTTCATCGACAAGAGCCGCTGCGGATGCATCGTTCACCGTAACATGAAGCAGGTTGCCTGCCGTGTCAAAGAACGCAAGCTCGTTTATCCATGCTTCGCCGCTCACAACTGTCAGCGTGATGTTTTTTGTTGTGCTGTGCAGGCTGCTGTTGCGAACCCACCTGTACATTGTTCCGAAACGCTGGTCGATTTCGACTGATTTGCCGTCATCTCCGGTGAGCTTGAATACAGTCGTTCCTTTTGAGCCGCTGCCGCCGGTAATTCCACCGTCATGCCAAACACTGCTGATGGTAACCGTATCATCAAATGTCAGCGTTACGGTTGTGCCCGGCGTTCCCTTCCATTCGCTGTCCGGTGCTTTTGTGGAGCCGAGATTCGTGACGGCAAGAATGCCGTAAACAAGAGTCAATGCAATAACGAATATCCAGTCTTTTTTTGTATAGTGAAGCTTTGTATCCGTTTTTTGGGGGATAACAGGCTTTGTGTCAAAAATGCTCGGAGCAAGCTGCGCAGGGGTTTTGATGGGATCGCCTTTGCGCGCCTTGTCCATTGATTTTTCAAGCTTGAGCAGGAAATAGATCGCAATGGGCAAAAGGATGTAAATGCAGAGCATGATAACGATCATCTTTGTTCTTGCGGCGTATTCCGCATCACTCATACCCGTTGTGTTATCCGAGGATTGTGATGATGAAGTCTTTGTTTCAAAGCTTTGAATTTCGCCGTTGTAGCTTGTGAGCTTTTCAATTTTAAAATCGTCAAAGTAGGCAATGCCCATGCTCGTGCTGCTGAAATTGCCGAGTCTGCATCCGATTTTAAGTTTGGACTGTCCGCTTCCGGTTTTGCCGACAAGCTCAACCATTGTCCAATCAGTTGTGCCGAGAACAGGCGTTGAATAACAGGTTCGGTCCTCAAGAGCAATATTTGCACCCGCTCCGCCGCTTACATTTTCGGTTTTGATGTAGCAGCTGAGTTTGTAAATCGTGTTTGCCTGAACGGAAACTGTCTGCGTGAAGTGTGCATCATCAAGTTCTGCATTCGTGAGCTTCACGACATTGCCGCGCGCAGCATCCTTCACTACAACCGCGTTTGACACGGAAGTATCGTTTAAATAGGATGTGTATTCCCACCCCTTCGGCATAAGGCCGCTTGAGTCGAGGCTTTCGAAGCTGCCGTTCGCAATGTTTGCGCTTCCTCCGCTTTTCGGGGAAGCAAGCAGCAGAACGATGCCGAAAATAACACATACTGCCGCAATAATTGCAAGGCTGACAGTGAGTGTCTTTTTGTTTATCTTTTTCATTTCGTTTACTCTCATTTCTCTGCTTTTCGTGCAGGAACAGTTTTTTGTGGTTTCGCCGAAGCATCATCATCCGCGAAAACATCGGCTTTTACTCTTCCGCGGAGCATAATATCCGTGCAAATGCCGCAGAATATTATAAACAATATGACGTTTGCAAGTGAGCACCAGAACACAAGGCGTTCATCCCAATAGAGGTGGTACTCATGCAGTTTGCTGTAATAAAATGCTGCAATGCAGTTCACAAGCGTTGTTGCGCTCCAGCACATGAACATGCTGATAAGTCGCCTGTCGCCGTAGCTGATGTAAGCAACAAGCAGCAGAAGCAGCACGGGAAACAGGTAGCGTTCGTGCATGTAGTGGCCGAGAGTGAAAAGCGAGGCGAATGTGAATGCGGTTGCAAGACTCAACGCGCCGGAATGCTTTTTCCTGCCGAAGAAATACAGAACACCGCCGAAACCGACTGAAAGAACCATCAGAACGGTGCCGAGCTGGCCGTAAGTCAGCCCGAGAATTGCCTTCTCGGTTATCGGGGTCCAATTCTTTCCGAACAATGTGTAAATATTGTATGCATTTACGCTTGCGTATTTATAAGAAGTAGCGGTTCCCATATATTTTTGAAGGATAATGGAATACCACGGCATGGTGTCATCGGCAAACGGAATTACGGACACAATGATAAGTGCGCAGGCGCAGGCGACCGCAGCAACGGTTTTCATTATTCGCGTTCCGACTCCGTCCGCACATTTTCTGCCTGTCGGACTGAAGAAATCCGGATCGAAAATATAGCAGAAATATGCAATCGCAAGAAGGGGACCCGCCATCAAAGCCTGCGGCTTGAGCAGGATTGATAATCCGTAAACAAAACCCGCAAGAATCGGTTTGTTCGAATTGAGCAGAATAATGCTTATTACAAGCAGGATCGAAAGAATCTGATCGATCTGTCCCCATCCTCCGGAAACATAGATGAAAACGGGGCAGAATGCTGCAAGGCACATAAGAAGGTACGCGGCCTCAAAGCGAAGTTTTTTGCGCGCAAGCCTGTAAACAAGATACGCCGAGCCTATATCGGCAATTATCGACGGGAGTTTTATCATTGTGACATAGAATATGTCGTACGAGCCGTCCGCCGCATAAACGCCGTGACCGAAAAGATCCGCTATGCGCGCCATCAACCCCAAAACATACATATATCCCGGCGGATAATCCGGAAAATTGGTTTGAGGATTATAGAAGTTTTGAAAGCCGTTTCTGAATATTTTGTTTCCCCACGATGTGAAACAGCCTATATCGGTTTTGTGTCCGACAATATAGTAGGAAAAAAGAATATGCAGCAGCAGCGAAGCAAGCAGCGTCCACACAACAAGGAGATTGTCTGATTTGTCGCGTACACCGTTCACAAGAACGGCTCTGCTTTTTTTGATGCTTACATAGACCATGTAGATCAGCAAAAAGGCAATCGTTGCCAAAATGGAAGCGATCAGTATTTGCTCGGTCGGAAATTTGGTCGGCGTCATATTGAATGCCATCCTCCTTATGAAAGCCTGCTGTAAGATGCCGAATGCGTCCGGCTGACCTCTGTCACACCGCTCACGTTCGCGCATCATACACCGATTTTATTTATTTTACCATATTATGTTCAAAATTTGAAGTGCCGAACGCAAAAAAAAGCAGCAAACAACAAAATTGAAAGCTGCGGGAAAAGTCGATAACGGATTTTTTATTTTGTTTAAATCGTAAATGCATTTTCTATATGTCTGATTTTATGTTCCGAAAGTATCACTTCAATTATATCGAAGCGATAGTAAACCGCCTTTTGCCTGTAATTTGCCGCAAAATACTTTGCAGCGTAAGCCATGTTTGCTCTTTTTGCAGAACCGACACGCAGCATCGGCGGCAGCTCCTTTGAATCGAGAGCGGTCTTGACCTCGACAAAGGCAACGGTGCTTCCTTTTTTTGCGATTATATCAATCTCCTTGTGTGCAACACGGTAATTGCGCTGAAGGATTCGGTACCCGTGCAAACGAAGGTAAAGCCTTGCCAAACGCTCCCCTCTTGCACCGATGCGCTGCTGTTTGCTTCCGTTTTCAATATTCAGCCGTTCCAATTGCACCTCCGATCGGGTGTATACAGCAACGCGGTCAGCATTCACCGCGTTCCGCAAGAATTTTTTTGATGAAGCTGCGCCTGTGAAGTTCGCACGGACCGAATTCACGAAGCGCATCCATATGCTGCTTTGTTCCGTAACCGACGTTTTTTTCGAAACCGTACTGCGGAAATTTCTCCGCTGCGGCGATCATGTATCTGTCTCTTTCCACTTTTGCAACTATGCTTGCCGCCGCAATGGAATAACACAATGCATCGCCGTGGATAAGGCTGTGCTGCACGGCGGGAATATCAAGTTCTTTAACGGCATCAACAAAAACGTCGCTGCACACGTAATCGCCCGGGCAATGCGCCAAAGCATTCCTGTAAGCTTCGGCAAACGCCTTTTTTGTTGCCTGAAGAATATTTATCTCATCAATTTCCTTTTGAAACACCCATCCTGTGCCGAAAGCTGTCGCTCCGCCTGTAATAAGCGGGTAAAGCTTTTCCATGCGCTTCTTTGTAAGCTTTTTGGAATCGTTCACGCCCTCTGTCACAAATCCCGGAGGAAGGATCACGCATGCGGCAACAACGGGGCCCGCGAGCGGTCCGCGCCCGACTTCATCCATTCCCGCAACGGCGATACCGCGTTCCCAGAACGGGCGTTCGTATTGAGTCATTTGTTCAAGCCGTTCGGCCTCGTTAATCTTTTTCATTGTTTATATCGGTTTGCTCCGCTTGCTGGGGTTCGAAATTATCCGTGGGGTTTTCAAGAGCAACGGCGGCAATTTTGCCCGCACGATACTCATCAAGAACTATTCTTGCGCCGCGTTCCGTATCAAAAACTCCGCCCGAAAGAATAAACCCGCGGCTGCGGCACACGCCTTCCAGCAGAAGCTCGGGAATATCCTGTTTCGGATCAAGCTTTTTGTATCTTGCCGTCAAAGCCTCCGGGCATATGCGCACAAGGTCAAAAAGCAGCAGGGCCGAAATTTCCTCGATATCAAGCACATCATCCCGAATCGAACCAATATATGCAAGATGCTTTGCAAGTATCTCGTTATCCAACTTGCCCCAAAGCAAACCCGGAGTGTCAAGAAGCTCGAGATAGTCCGAAACTTTGACCCATTGCTTTGACCGCGTAACGCCCGGACGATCGCCGACCTGCGCTCTTGCCGCGCCCGCAATACGATTGATGAAAGTGGATTTTCCGACATTCGGAACGCCGACGACCATTGCGCGCAAAGTTTTTTTAATGCCTTTTTCGCGATACCGCCGAACGGTCTCCTCCCCCGTTTTTTCAATAAGCTCAATTGCACGTTTGCGTGTTGAGGGCTGAGTTGAGATAAACTCCGCAGCTGTGATTCCCTGCTTTGCAAAATAACTTATCCATGCGCGATTCTGAGTTTTTGATGAAAGGTCACTTTTATTAAGAACAACAACACGCAGCTTGTTTTTGAAAAGAGCTTCGAAATCGGGATTGCGGCAAGCCATCGGTGCGCGTGCATCGACAATTTCGATTATCATGTCAACAAGCTTTAAGTTGTCCTCCAGCATACGTCTGGCTTTTGCCATGTGCCCGGGATACCAATTTATCGTGTGCATGGGTTTTACCTCCGAAACAGGTTGATAATTCTTTTTTTGCGGCAGTCATCGGCGCGAAACGGAATTCGGCAGCTTTTTGCAGCGGCGGCAAAGCCCCGCAATGCCTGCGCAAAATCGATATAAAATCAGCCTCCTTCCCCGTTTGGGTCGGGAGGCCTTTTCAGAAAAAGGAAAATCTTGATTACTTGGTAACGATGCGTTCTTTGATCTTTGCAGCCTTACCGGTCCTCTCACGGAGGTAATAGAGCTTCGCCCTGCGGACAACGCCGTGGCGAACAACTTCAATCCTGCCGATGCGCGGGCTGTGATAGGGGAAAGTCCTCTCAACACCTACACCGTAGCTGATACGGCGAACGGTGAAAGTCTTGCGGATGCCGCCGCCCTGCATTTTGATGACGATGCCTTCAAAATTCTGGAGCCTTTCGCGGTTTCCTTCAACGACCTTAACGTATACGCGAACGGTGTCACCGATTTCGAGCTTGGGAAGATCGGAACGAAGCTGCTCTTTTTCGAGTTCTCTGATGATGTCTGACATAGTAATCTCCTTATTTACAGATGTTCTTAGCCGACCTGCGACCAGCGGACCATCCAATTAACCATAGAATTATAGCATTTTTCTGCACAGAATGCAAGAGCAATTTTTCAAAAAATGAGCAGAGACGCAATATATATTACTCATTTTCCAACGATTGCAGGTATTTTTTATCCGCCGCAGTCAGATTTGCCCTTTCAAGAAGGTCCGGACGCATCTGTTTTGTTTTTTTGAGAGCTTCCTGCCTCCGCCAACGCAGAATTTCGGCATGGTTGCCGTTCAGCAGCACGGGCGGAACCTCTCTGCCCCTGAAATTCGCGGGACGCGTGTACTGAGGGTATTCCAGCAGTCCCCAGTCGGAAAAGCTTTCCTCCTCGGTTGATTCGGAGCTTCCGAGCACACCGGGAATGAACCTTGAAACGCAGTCGATAACGACCATTGCGGGCAATTCGCCGCCCGTCAGAACATAGTCGCCGATTGAAATTTCATCATCGATAAGTTCCGATACGCGTTCGTCAATGCCTTCATAATGCCCCGCAAGGAAAAGAAGACGCTTCTCCGAAGCGAGTTCTTTTGCAAGTGCCGGTGTCAGCACTCTGCCGCGCGGACTCATCACAATGCAGCGCGGCTTTTCAGGAGCTTCGGCTGCGACGCTTTCGATGCAGTCAAAAATCGGCTGCGCAAGCATGACCATGCCCGCCCCGCCTCCGAACGGATAATCATCGGTATTACGGTGCTTGTTCTGCGAAAAATCACGTATATTATGCGTTTTGAATTCCAAAATGCCCTTTGATGCCGCCCTGCCGAGAATGCTTGATGACAGGATATTGCTGAACATTTCGGGAAAAATTGTAAGAATATCAATCCTCAAACAGTCCAACCTCCGCAAGAATTTCGGAATCAAAAACAATTCGCTTGTTTTCGATATCAACGCTTGAAAGCAGTTTTTTCAGTGCAGGAACGGAAAGCCTTTTTGCGCCTTTGATAACATAAACGTCCGTTGACGGTGTTTCGTACACATCGACCACTCTGCCGAGTGCATCACCCAATGTCGAAAAAACCTCACAGCCTATGATGTCCTTCACAAAATATGCACCTGCGGGAAGCTTTACGGCGTGTTCTCTGTCCACGCAAAGGTATTTGTCGCGAAGTTTTTCGGCGGCTTCAACGGTGTCAATTCCCTTGAGTTTAATTATCACGGAATTCTCGGCGGCAACCCTTGCGCTTTCCGCGGTGACTGTTTGATAAACGCCCTCGGGCGCCTCGATAAAGGCATCCGAAAGGCGTGCAAATCGTTTTAAATCATCGGTCAAGGGGAGCAATTTCAGCTCACCCTTGATGCCGTGCGGGCGCAGAAACAGCCCGATACGAAAATAATCCATAGACAAAACTTGTGAGTTCCGGTACGGTTACAGAATGTCAACTCTGTATTTCTTTTCGCTTTTTACCGAAGCGGCGCGAACAACGGTGCGGATTGCTTTTGCGATACGCCCCTGTTTGCCAATAACTTTGCCCATATCGTCCTTGGCAACGGAAAGCTCAATTGTGGTTTCCTCGCCTGCTTCGTCAGCCTTGACGGCAACCTTTACCTCGCTCGGTTCGTCAACAAGACTCTTTGCAATGAATTCAACAAGAGCCGCAATATCGGGAACCTGAGTTTCGGTAATGATTTCTTCGCTCATCAGTCGATAACGCCGTGCTTTTTGAACAGACCGCGAACGGTTTCCGTGGGCTGCGCACCGTTCTTGATCCACTGCTTTGCCTTGTCGCCGTCAACAACGACCTGTTCGGGATCGGTGAGGGGGTTGTAATAGCCGATTTCCTCTACGAAAGCACCGTCACGGGGTGCGCGGGAATCCGCAACAACGATACGATAGAAAGGAGCCTTCTTTGCGCCCATTCTGCGAAGCCTGATTTTAAGCATGATAGTTCCTCCAAATTAAATAGAAAGTCTTTGTTGAATATCCAATCGGGCATAAGCCCGCTGTTGGTGATTTTGTTGTTTGATGCAGATTGAAAAACCTTTTGCTGCATCAGAAGCCGAAGAAGCCTTTGCGCCTGCCTGATTTTTTGCGGCCCATTCCCGCAAATCTCTTCATCAGCTGGCGTGACTGTTCAAATTGTTTGAGCAGTCGGTTAACTTCCTGAACGGTCGTTCCGCTGCCCGCCGCAATGCGTTTTTTGCGGCTTGCATTCAAAAGTTCCGGATTGCGTCGTTCACGCGGAGTCATTGAACGAATGATCGCCTCGACTCTTGCGGTTGCCTTTTGGTCAATTTTTGCATCCTTGAGCTTGCTTGCATCGACCCCGGGCATCATGCCGAGAATCTCTTCCATTGAGCCGAGTTTTTTGACCTGTTGGAACTGCTCGAGGAAGTCCTCAAGAGTAAACTTGTCATTTTTAATCTTTTTGGTGAGCTCTTCCGCCTGTTTTTCGTCGAAAGCCTGTTCCGCCTTTTCAATCAAAGTGAGAACATCGCCCATGCCAAGAATTCTTGAAGCCATTCTGTCGGGATAGAACGGTTCGATATCGGTAAGCTTTTCACCTATGCCGGAGAATTTGATGGGTTTGCCCGTAACACTGCGAACGCTCAGCGCCGCACCGCCTCTTGTGTCACCGTCAAGCTTTGTGAGTATAACGCCGGTTATGCCGAGTTTTTCGTTAAAGGAGCTTGCAACGTTGACAGCGTCCTGACCTGTCATTGCATCAACAACAAGCAGCGTTTCCGCCGGGTTAACGGCTTGTTTGACGGCGGCGATCTCGTCCATCATGTTCTCGTCAATGTGCAGGCGGCCTGCCGTATCGATTATAACAAGATCGTAGAAGTTGCGGGAAGCATATTCAATTGCTTCCTTTGCGGTTTTAACGGGATCCTGCGTCCCGCGTTCGAAAACGGGAACATTGACCTTTTCACCCACGACCTGAAGCTGGGTGATCGCGGCAGGGCGATATATGTCGCATGCAACAAGCAGCGGTTTTTTGCCCTGAGTCTTTGCAAGGTAGGCAGCAAGTTTGCCCGCCATTGTGGTTTTGCCCGCACCTTGAAGACCCGCAAGCAGGAAAACAGAGGGTTTGCGCGGCCCGAACTCAACCTTCACAACGCTGCCGCCGATGAGCTGAGTCAGCTCCTCATTGACAATTTTGATTATTTGCTGGGACGGATTGAGGCTTTGGAGAACATCCGAACCCACTGCCCGCGCCGAAACAGTGTTTATAAAGGATTTCACAACCGAAAAGTTAACATCCGCCTCGAGCAGCGCAAGCTTTATCTCGCGCATTGCCTCTTTGACTTCTTTTTCGGTCAACTTGCCCTTTCCGCCCAGTTTTCTGAATATGTTCTGAAGTTTTGAAGAAAGTCCTTCAAATGCCATCTTTGCCCTCCGTGATTTCAGTCAGTTGTGATAACAGAGTGTTGATTCTTTCCCGAGCGGCTTCATTGAAGGTGCACCTGCGAACCTCTGCCGAAAGCTCCGCAATTAAAACTTTCAGCCGCCTGTCCCTTGCGGCAAGACCGAGTTTTTCTTCCATTTCGAGAAGGATTTTTTCACCGCGCTGCAATGCATCGCGCACACCCTGCCGCGAAATGCCCTTCTGCTCTGCAATTTCCGCAAGGGAAAAATCCTCCTCGCAGTTGAGCTTCAGCATCTCGCACTGGTTATCGGTTAAAAACGCGCCGTAGTAATCAATGAGAAGGCTTAATTCGAGTTTGTTCTGCATATATGCCTCCTTAATGTTCTATGCGGCACTGTTGTAAAGGCGCAAAGCTTTACAAGCATGATTATAACGCCGCCAAGGTGGAAAGTCAATCCCCTTTACAGTGTCTTTCTAAATATACTTCGTTCAATAATTGTCCGCAGCAGCAAAACTCAACACTCAGCCAGGCTTTCAATGTATCTTTTCAGCACGGGGCGATTGGGCGGCGTCAGCTCGTTTTCGGGCGGCATTTCGGAGGCGGAAAAGAAACGCAGCTCCGACACTTCACTTGCCTGCGGCGTAAGCTCTCCGGAATAACTGCGGCAAAGGTAAACAATATCAATATTTGAAACCTCGTCGCCGTTCGGATAGGTATAATGCAGGATTTTTCCCGAAAAAACACCAAAAAGTTCAAGCTCGTTCGCAAAAAGTCCCGTCTCTTCAAAAAGTTCGCGCATTGCCGCTTTTTCAACTTCCTCATCAAGCTCCACAGAACCGCCTGCATAGCCCCAAAGTCCGTTATCGCGCCGTTTCTGCAAGAGTATTCGACCCTCGGAATCGACAACAATAACGCTCGCACCGACCTGAAGCAGCGGACGATGCCCGACAGTTTTTCTCAAATCAAGTATATATTCCGACATGATTAATCCAAGTACCCCTCTTCACGCAGCATTTCAAGAACGCGCGCTTCGCGTTCAAGCATTGTTTGATTTTTTGGCCCGTGAACTCTGTTTCTGTTAACATCAATTGCATGTTCTGCCTCAACAAATTCCAAAGTAAATCGTTCCCGCGCCTCATAATCATCGAGTTTCTGCGCTCCCGGCTCCGGTTCCGCTTCGCAAAAATAGTAGAAATTATTCTGAACAAAAACCGAAATCCCCGGTTTGTCGCTCTTTTCGATTCTGCGAACGCAGCCGTATTCCTGAATCGAATCAGGGACAACGCACAAGCCGGATTCTTCGGCAGTTTCGCGAATCAGTGCCTGATGCCGAGTTTCACCGCTCTCGATGCCGCCCCCGGGGAACTTATAGTAATCATACATCAGGCTGTGAACCATTGCAACCCTGCCGCCGCGAATGATAATGCTCCGAACGGACGGACGGTAAAAAACTTTTCCGCTCGAGTCG
The DNA here is from genome assembly GCA_000435055.1 of Clostridium sp. CAG:138. Lineage (GTDB taxonomy): Bacteria > Bacillota > Clostridia > Christensenellales > CAG-138 > PeH17. Next base: position 142,576 of record FR879709.1, read on the forward strand.
TAGTTCTTTTTATCCATTTCGAACAATGTTCTCATCATATCCTCCCGAATAAACCTGCGGCAAAAAACCGAAGCCGCAATTTGTGCCGAATATGTTAGGCATTGGCAATGAAGCCGCACAGTATATATATCAAATTACAAAAAGAAAACTCCATCGTAAATTCGATGGAGCTGATTTGGAGGCACCATCCGGAATCGAACCGGAGATGGCGATTTTGCAGACCGCTGCCTTACCGCTTGGCTATGGTGCCGTTTGGCCGCGTAAAAGGAGGAAACGCAGCCGTTAAAAAAATGGAGCGGGAAACGGGGCTCGAACCCGCCACCTCCGCCTTGGCAAGGCGGCGCTCTACCAAATGAGCTATTCCCGCAGCATGGTGCCTCAGAGTGGAGTCGAACCACCGACACAGGGATTTTCAGTCCCTTGCTCTACCAGCTGAGCTACCGAGGCAAAATGGCGATCCGAAGGGGGCTCGAACCCCTGACCTCCAGCGTGACAGGCTGGCATTCTAACCAACTGAACTACCGGACCGCGTGGTGGGAACAACAGGGCTCGAACCTGTGACCCTCTGCTTGTAAGGCAGATGCTCTCCCAGCTGAGCTATGCTCCCATCCATTGTGCCGCTCTTCAAGCGACTTCCATATTATACTCAATTGGGTCTCATTTGTCAACCCCTTTTTCAAATTATTTTTAACTATATATAACACTCTGTTTTTTCAGCATATACATGCAAATTCGAACGGTTTCATCCGATTATTACGCGTACGGTGTTGAAAAATTTTTCGTTCGGCATTATCATATATCCGTATTCGCTCCGTTCAAAGCATATTCGGAGTGGGTCCGATACCGCACCGGATGAAGGCTGCCTGCGAGCGAAGTTTTTTGCGTAAATGCCTTTTGGCTTTACCTTTTTCCGAACAAGGAGGCAAATCATATTGAAACATGCTGATTTAAGAATCTTAAGGCGCATTGCGGCGTTTTTGCTTGTGGTTTTGAGCATTGCGGGCATTGCAGCCTGCACCGTACCCGAAGAGGTTTTCCCGCCCGATACCCCGACAGCTGCAATATCGGATGTATTGCACACAACCGAACCCACGGAAATCGGAACAGCCGCCGAAATTGAGCTCTCCGCAAAGCCGACTGCACCTCCGCAGGAACCGACTTCATCGCCGGTGAAAGAAAGCGGCGAATACAGTTCCCGTGATGAAGTTGCTCTGTACATCCACCTTTTCGGACATCTCCCCGCAAATTTCATAACAAAGAAACAGGCGCGGGAACTCGGCTGGCAGGGCGGCAGGCTTCAGGATTTTGCGCCCGGCTGCTCCATCGGAGGGGACAGGTTCGGCAACTACGAGGGGCTTTTGCCGCAAGCGGAAGGAAGGTTTTATACCGAATGCGATATCGACACCTGCGGAGCACCCTCACGCGGGGCAAAACGCATAGTTTTTTCGAATGACGGATTGATTTTTTATACCGATGACCATTATCAAAGCTTTATTAAGCTTTACGACGCGGACAATTAAACCGCGGGTTTTTGAGAATTTTTAGGGATAATTGAGGATAATTGACCATGACCGTATCGGATAACAATTTCACACACAACTCCGGTTCCGAACAAAGCGGCGGCATTAAGAATATCCGCATTGACTTTACGGCGATTGCGGGAATTACCGATGCGCATCTGCGTATTGCCGAGGCATTGCAGTTTCCGGATCATTACGGAAAAAACCTTGATGCACTCTTTGACTGCCTTGCGGAAATATGCAAACCCGTTGCAGTGACTCTCTTCGGAACGAGCGCACTGACTGCCGCCCTCGGCAGCTACGGGAGCATGATGCTGCGCGTGTTTTCGGACGCGGCAGCCGAAAACCCGAATCTTTCCGTTGAAATCGCCGATTAGTTTTATCGCATTCGATTTGTTAAAGTTTCAATGTTTTGGTTTTAAAACGGAAGCGGCAGACAGGATTTTTCCCGTCTGCCTTTTGCCGAATATACGAAACCGAGTGTTGTTTAATTGCTTTTTATGCCGTTCCGAGTGCTGCTTTGCCGCTTGTTTTCAAAGACCGGAACCAATCCTCAGCCTTTGTAAATTATTCGGCTGCCTGCTTCGGCACTGCCCTTAATTGTTTTGCATTCAATACTGCCGCGAGCCTCCGCATGTCCCGCGATATCGCCGCAGCTTATATTGCCTCCGCAGTCAACGTTTCCGTCAACATTTCCGCAATTCATGCTCCCGCTTGTCTTCGCATGTCCGAGTATATCACCGCAGTTCACATCTTTGCCCGCATTGACATCGCCGCTGACTTTGCCGCATTCAACACTTCCGCCGGTTCCAACATCGCCGCCGACATCCGCACAGCCGACATTTCCGCCCGCATTGACATCGCCGCCGATACTGCCGCATTCAATGCTTCCGCCCACTGAAATGTCTCCGCCGATATCAGCGCAGTTCACATTGCCGCCCGCGCCGACATCACCGCCGATTTCACCGCAGTTCACATTTCCGCCCGCATATACATCACCGTTAACACTGCCGTTGATATCGGCATTGCCCCAAATTTCAACATTTATCGAGCAATCGGTGCGTCCGCCTTTCCTGCCGAACATACCCGCCGTTCCGTTCTCTTTTTCATATTTCAGTTCAACGGGAATGCAAACCGCAGGATCGTATTCCTGACTTGACACGATCTGTTTTCCGCGCATCAGCACAACGCGCAGGGTATTATCATCCGGCATTTCGTCAATCATGATATTGCTCCATTCGAAACGATTTCCGTAATTACGGGTCGAAGAACGCGAATGTTTTTTTGCGCTTTTTTCAAATGCGCAGCCCGCTTTTTCAGCTTTTTTCTTTGCCATTCTCTCGATTTTTCTGCCGAATTCCTCGATAGCATCCGTGTTGACGCTTACAATGCCGTTTCTGCCCTTTTTCACAAAGATGCAGCTGCCGTCATCATCTTCTTCATCGTCATCGTCATTTTCATCGTCATCGTCTTCTTCATCGTCCCCGTCATTTTCATCGTCGTTTTCGTCCTCGTATTCGACTTCAACCGATTCCGGGTTGCAGGCAGCATCGCATTGCTGTTCGGCATCGGTATGAATTTCTTCACCCGCATCAATGTTTTTCTCGTTCTTAACATCGCGCAGCAGCTCATCCAGCGAAACGCCGAAAAGATCCGCAATTCGCGGCATCAACTCAATATCGGGATAGGAAGCCGCCGTTTCCCATTTGCTGACGGCCTGAACGGACACTCCGAATTCGGCAGCAAGCTGTTCCTGTGTCATTCCGCTTGCCTTACGCAGCTCGCGCAGTTTGATTGCAAAGTTTTCTTTCATGGTATTTTCCCTCTTTCTGATTTTCGTGAGTCGCCGCACCGCATATCTGTTACGTTTGGAAAACGTTTTTGTGTTTCGCCAACTCTTAATTTCGCGCTCATTTTAGCAACGCAAGCTTTTCATGACAATAAAGCGGTGGTTGAAAACCCCAAAAAATCTGCTCAACCGTTGGTTGAATCCCGTGCCGCCGCAAATTATTTATTCCTTTCGGTTTGTTTTGCGTGTTTCTTTAAAATTATTTCTGACTGAAATCTTTTTTTCACAGATATATCTGCATTTATCAGCAAATCAACCAAAGGTTGAATCGCATATCATTGCGAAACTCTCTTTGGTGTTTGCGCAAGAAGCTGTTTTATCGCCGCATTCCGCGCCCGCTGCGCTGCGAATTCACGGAAAAAGAACTTGCGATGCAGCGGAACATTCGTTCCGAAGCAAGGCGCAGACGCGTCTCAGCATCACAGTCTCCGTCCGCATTCGACTGTTCATCCGTAACAATTGTTGAAAAAACTCCCGCATTCGCAAGCTCGTAAATATGTTCATAACCCCTTCCGAGCCTTCCCGCAACAATAAACACGGGCACGGCGCCGCCGGAATTTGCGGCGCAGCGTTTCACAACCTCGCCGACGGCCTTCCCGTTGTCCGCACTTGATGCATCAAGCTGCCCTTCTCCGGTTATGACAAGATCGGTGTCCCCAAGCAATGCATCAAAGCCGACCGCATTGAGCACCGCCGCCGAGCCGTGAGTCAATTCCGCGCCCAAAAGAGCCGACAGCATTGCACCCATGCCTCCCGCCGCGCCCGCACCGCATTCGGCGGACACTTTTCTCCCTGCCTCAGCGTCATACAAGGCCGCAATGTTTTTCATCCCGTCTTCAAGAGTGTTTAATGCTTCGGCGTCCGCGCCTTTTTGCGGTCCGTAGGTGTACGTCGCACCGTTTTTGCCTGTAAGAGGATTATCAACATCACACATAACGGTTATCTTTGCCTCGAAAACATCTCTGCGCAAGCCTGACAAATCAATTTTACGCACCAAGGCAAGCTCTCGGCCGCAGCCCGAAAGCTCATTGCCGTCCGCATCCAGAAACTTAACGCCGAGAGCCGCTGCCGCACCCATTCCGCCGTCGTTGGTTGCGGAACCGCCTATACCGATCAAAATATTCCTTATCCCCTCGTTCAATGCTGAAGCGATAAGTTCGCCCGTCCCCCTGCTCGTTGCAGCAAGCGGATCCAATGCATTTTCATCCATCAATGCAAGCCCCGATGCCTTTGCCATTTCAATAACCGCTGTGGCGCCCGCCGTTTTTTCACCGAATGAGGTCAGAACACCGTATTCGGCAGCAATTTTCCTGCCGTCCGGCGCAGTAACATTCACCGAACGCATATTCCCGTTAAAGGCACGAGTAAGCGTTTCGGCCGTGCCGTCCCCCCCGTCCGCAATCGGAAGCGTTCTCACACTGCATCCGGGAAGGTATTGCCGCGCTGCATTTTTGATAATCGTGCAAACTCTCTGTGCATCCATGCTGCCCTTGAACTTGTCCGGAGAAATAAGCATCCGAATACCTGCGCCGACAGGGTCAATACGCCTTCCGCCGTATTCTTCAAAAGGGTTCACGGCAGGTTTTTCCGTTTTTTTGCAGCCGCACTCCGCCAAGTCTTTTTCATTAAAGACAAGGGTTCCGTTTTCGTCAAATCTGCCGTAAAAAGCCAGCTTCTCCGCCCGTCTGAGCGCATTCGTCTGAACGACGGGCCTGTATTCCGCAAGCGCACCCGAAACGAGCGGATTGTCGTTCAGCTTTTCAAACAGACTGCGTGTTTGTTTTATGCCGCCGCCTGCAAATGCAACCGTGAATATGTTTTTATCGTCGCTTTCATCAACCGGAAAATGACCCGCAAACAATTGAAGTCCACGAACGTCCGCCCTTTCAATTGCCGAAAAAATAAGGTTGAACGCATGTTCGCGTTCATCTCCGTTTTCAACAGAATCGAATCTGAATCCGATACCGAAGCGTGAAATATTCATAGTTCTGTGACCTCAACTTTCTTTTGTATTGTGCGGAACAATGCAAAGCCCCGTCCCGCCGTTTTCAACCTCTACCGTGCAGTCGTTGCAGCAGTATGCATCTTCAAGCAGCTTTTCGCTGATAAAATCCTCGCATTCGTTCGAAACGCAGCGTGCAACAGCCCATGCACCGTTTTTTTCAAGTTCGACTTCATCGATTTTGCTTGCAATGTAATTTGCGGCGGAAGCGCCGAAACGAACCGTTCTGCCCGTTTTTTGGAGTTTATCGGACAGATCATCCAGCATCAGTTTTGCAATCTCGGGAACAGCGGCTTGAGCCGCAGGCAAAAGCGCAGCAACGCAATCCGCATCGGAAGCGATTTCCGGCGGAAGTATCTGCCTTGCGTCCCGTTCGTCGCGGCTGCCGTTCAGCGCATTTGCCTCATCCGAAAAGCCCGCCCTGCGCTGTTTAAAGCTGTCGCCTTCACCGCAGGTGACGAATACAATCGCATTGCGGAAGCTTACATTTTTACCCTTTGCATCAGTCAAAACACCGCACCGCATGATGCTTTGAACGAGCGAACGCACGGCAGCGTTTGCGTATTGAATGTCGTCAAACAGCACCACTGCAAAAGGCTTCCGCCGCACGGCTTCGGTCAGTCTTCCGCCGGAGACAGAACCCGCAGGCGATCCCGTCAATGTGCTGATCGCCGAATAGTCGGAATACTCGCGCATGTCAAACCGCAAAAGTGCATTTTCGCCCGGATACAATGTCTCTGCAAGCACTGCTGCAAGCTTGGTTTTTCCCGAACCTGCCGCTCCGGTTACTGCAATTGCGGCACGCGGACGGTCGGGATCGTTCCGCCATGTGAAAGCGGAACGAAGGGCTTTGCACACGGAAGCAACTGCGGTCTCCTGCCCGACTATGTGCGCATTGATCAACGAATCCAGTTTTGAGAGCCGTGAACGGACGGTGCCGTCAAGACTGCTTACGGGAATCCCCGTCAATTCGTGAACAGTCTGTGCAACATCGCCGGCAGTGACGATCGGACGACAGCTCTTTTTTAAAGAAGCCGCAGTGAATGCCGAATTCTCCGCTCCCGCATGAAGTGCATCCGCTGTTCTCGGCCCGCCGAGCTGCTTTTCCTGTTTTCTTAATTCAGCCGCAAGTGTAAAATCCCGCTCATTCAATGCATCCTCAATACGCATTCGGAGGCTTGCCCTTTCCTGCCGCAGTTCCGCTGTATTCTGCGGAGCAAGCCGCCGGCGGGAAGCTGTTTCATCCATTATATCTATCGCCTTATCCGGAAGAAATCGCTCCGGAATGCAGCGAACAGACATATCAACACAGGCTTCCGCTGCCTCGTCCGTAATCGAAACGCCGTGATGCGCCTCGTATTTCGGACGCAAACCGCGAAGGATTGCGATCGCTTCCTCCCGCGTGGGTTCTTTTACGACTATCGGTGAAAAACGCCGTTCCAGCGCGGCATCTTTTTCGATATAGAGCCTGTATTCATCAAACGTTGTTGCGCCGATCAGCTTCAACCCGCCGCGAGCAAGCGCGGGTTTCAGGATATTGGCAGCATCGAGACTGCCCTCGCCCGCACCTGCGCCGATTATCGTATGTATTTCGTCAATAAAAAGAATTGTTTCGGGAGTTGTTTCGTCAAGAAGTGCTTTCAGTCTTTCCTCAAATTCGCCCCTGTATTTTGTTCCCGCAACGAGTGCGCCCAAGTCAAGCCGCAGCACCCGCGACGAACGCAGCTCGACAGGAACATCACCCGAAACTATCCTTTGAGCAAATCCCTCAACGACAGCCGATTTTCCGACGCCGGGACTTCCCGTAAGCACAGGGTTATTCTTGCTCCGCCTAAGCAGCGTCTGAATCAACCTGTTCAGCTGCGCTTCACAGCCTGTCAACGGATCAAGCTCCCCCCGCGCCGCCCTTGCCGTAAGGTCATCGGTATAGCTTTCCAACATCGGCGAACTCTGTCCGCCCCGAGGCTTATTTTTCCCGCGGGATACGTTTTCATCATGCGGCTGTCTTTCGGCCGAATCACTTTTTAAAGAATCATTCGCATTGCCTTTTGTTTTTTCGGCTGCGCTTTCATCATGGAGCAGCTCCGACTTTCGGCTTTCGCGCCCGTTCGAACCGAGTTCCCGCGATTCATCGTTCAAAAGCTTTTTCAGCATCTGCCTGTCCAGCCCGATGGAATCGAGAATGCGTGATGCAAAACAGTCCGTCTCGCGCAAAACAGCAAGAAGGATATGTTTCGTGCAGATTGTGCGGCTTGCATATGCTTTTGCTTCATACAGCGCAAGCTCCAATACGCGTTTTGCAGGCGGTGCGAACCCCCTGCTGTCCGTGAAAATATGTCTTCCGCCGCCGACAAGGGTGTCCGCATACGGAAACACCATGCTTTCATCCGCACCGCATTTGCGAAGGCACTCCCCCGCCGTGCCCGGCGCACGGAGCAGACCTATCAAAATGTGCTCCGTGCCGATGAAGCCGTGATGCAGCTCCTCCGCCGCAGCCTGTGCCGCATCAAGAGCTGCGGATGCATTTTCGCTGTAACCTTCCCAATTCATTTTTTCACCGTTAATTCGTATGGCTGTTAATTCGTATGGATTCAAATCCGATTAATCTCTCAATCAAATCGAGCGATTGAGCGGACACTTCGAATACCGCCCCGCAAAACATGCTTTTCTGTTTTTTAAACAACGACCGTCTTGCCGTTTTCTCGTATTTTGTCATGCTTCCGTTTTCGTTTCATCGGACGACGCATATAGACGTTCAGAACAATGCCCACACCTATCATGTTTGTGAGCATATTCGACCCGCCGTAGCTTATAAACGGCAGCGGAATTCCCGTAACGGGCATTATTCCCATCGTCATGCCGATATTTTCGAAAATATGTGCCGCAAGCATTGCGCTGACACCCGTAACAAGGCAGGTGCCGAAATTATCCCGCGCTTTTATTGCAATATACATCCAGCGGAAAAGCAGTGCAAAGAAAACAATAATCAGTATCGTACTGCCGATGAATCCGACCGCCTCCGTTATGCCGCTGAATATGAAATCCGTGTGCCTTGCCGGAACATAGCGAAGCTGTGCCAGCGTCTGCTCACCGAAAAAGCCCTTGCCCGTGAGCCGTCCGGAACCTATTGCCATCTGCGACTGTCCGACATGGTACTTTGCATCGTCGCTTGCGGCGGACGGATTCAGAAAAACATCGATTCTGTCGCGCTGCTTCGGGGTCAAAACAAAAAAGTACATCAGCGGAAGCCCCACCCCGGCTCCGACAGCGGCAAAGATTATATAAATCCACTTTATCTGCGCAACGAAGAATGTCACAACCATGATAACAAGCAATACAATCGCCGTTCCGTAATCAGGTTGGAGAACTATCAGCATGAACGGAACGAATGTTATGCCGAGAGCAATCATAACGTCCTTGAATTTCAGCAATCGCCCGTCCCTGTCCATTGCGGCAGAGACGTATTTTGAAAGCATCACGATCAATGCGATCTTGCTCAGCTCGCCCGGCTGTATTGCCCTTTCAAGCGTGTCGAAAACAAACCAGCCCTGCGCACCGCCGCGCACCTTGCCGAAAATGAAAAGCAGCATCAGCAAGCCTATTATGCCGATGTATGCCCACATTGCAAAAGTTTTGAATATGCTGTAATCAAAAACAAGAAATATTATCATTGCAGCAAGTCCTACAAGGAAGTTTGTTATATGCTTCTGCAGGTATTCCATGTTGAGCTTGTCCATATAATCCGCAATGCCGTGTTCCGTGCCGTCAAAAGGCTTTGCCTGAACAGAGGCAAGTGCGATCGTGCCGAACACAACGAGCGCAAGCACGATTCCGACCGTTACCCAGTCTATTCTTTTCAGGTATTTCTTATCAAAAAGGCTCATTCAAAAGCCGCGCCGCGCCCGCAAGTGGCTTCGGCAATCCTTTCGTGTTTATGTGTTTACAAGATCTGCGGTGCGATACGAAAAGCCGTTTCCCCGCACCGCACTTTTTGTCCGCCGCATCAAACGATGAGTTTTTTCTTTGCCTTTTCGGCATTTTTCAATTCGTCGAGTTTGGCTTCGTATCCGGGTTTTCCGAGCAGGGCATAAGTTGCATTCTTTCCCTCCTCGACTCCGGGCTGATCGAATGCATCGATGCCCAGCAGCTCCCCTGCGAATGCCGTCTGCATTTCAAACAGCATTATAAGCTGCCCGAGAGTGAATTCGTTGACTTCGGGCATGATGATGTTTTTGTTCATATGTCCGCTGACGGTTACGGCGTGTTCGGTTGCACGGAATTCGGCGGAAATCAGCTCACCCAAGCTGTGTCCCGATAAAAACGCAATCCCCGGAATGTCGTCAAAAACATGCGGAACAGCAACATCACTGCGGTATTTTTCAACAGAGATGAAAGTTATTGTTTTGTCAAAAGGTCCGTCGGTGTAAAGCTGAACCTGCGAATGCTGATCCGTAACGCCGAGAGATTTTACCGGAGTCTGTCCGAATCGCAAAACCTTTCCGTCCTTCACGAGCTTTTTGCCCAGCGATTCCGCCCAAAGCTGCGCATACCAATCCGCCATGAATTTCAGCGAATCCGCATAGGGCATCAGCACGCCGATGTTTGCGCCGTGCTTTTCCGCCGCAATGATTTCAAGCAGGGCAAGCATCAATCCGGGGTTCCTTTTCACATCGGCGTTTGAGCAAAGCTCATCCATGTATCCCGCGCCCGCAAGCAGCGCGCGAACATCCGCTCCGCCGACGGCAGCCGCAACAAGCCCGACAGGACAGAGTTCGGAAAATCTTCCCCCTACGCCGTCCGGAATAATAAAAGTGCGCAGGTTGTATTTTTTTGCAATGCCTATCAGGTTGCCCTTTTGTTTGTCGGTTGTTGCAATCAAGTGATCGCGCAGCCCTTCTTCGCCGTAACGGTCAATAAGCATTCGCGTTATAATAAGCAGCTGCGCCATGGTTTCGCTTGTGCTGCCCGATTTTGTGATAACGTTGAACACGGTTCGGTCAGTATCAATCACATCGAGCAATGCAGCCATGCGCTCGGGATCAACATTGTCTTCCACAAAAAGGCGCGGAGATTTTCGTTTTTCGGAAGGAAGATCGTTATGATAGAGATGATTCAGCGCACGATGCACCGCAATCGGACCCAGTGCGCTTCCGCCGATGCCCAGAATCACGAAATTATCCGCTTTTGACCTGACGAATTCCGCTGCCTCTTCAACGGCGGGAAGGATTTCAAGCTGAGTTTCTGGCAGAAGCCGCCAGCGCATTTCACCGCGCTTTTTTTCAACACCCGCAAATGCACCCTCTGCACGCGGCATCATTTCCGATATTTCCTCCGCCGTGATGCCGTGTTTGCCGACAGCCTCGGCGAGCATATTGCCGCAATCGATGCGAACACGCATTTTTTCACAGTATTCTTTTGAAAACACGCTCATTTATTTTTCCGTTCCTTTCTGTCCCGCAGAGGGATTTGTTCGGCCGAATTCCGCCGCCGCAAAGTCGTGTTCAATTCACTGACAGCGGTATATTCAGCCAATCATATTATACCACATGTTCACGCCGTTTGCTCATGTTTTTTTCGGAACGAAATTGCGGAAATCCGTGCATATCCGAATGCCGTCTGCCGTCCGCTCCGTTTGAAACATATTATATCCGTTAAATCAAATCAAAATATTCTTTGATAACGTTCACAAGCACATCGGCTTCCGCAGGGGAATAGCGCGGCGAAACGGCAAGCGAAGCAAAATCATATTCGGCCGATGCCGAAAACTCGGTGTAGTCATCAAAAACTTTGAAGTCCACTCTCGGTTCAATGCCGTTTTTTGCTTCAAAAAGTTTCGAAACAAAGCTTGAAAGCCGAATGAATTCATATTCTCCGCAGCCGCGCTGATTTTCCTGTTCACATCGGAATGCAAATTGCGGAATGTCCGGACGAGACTTCGGGTTTCGAACATTTTCAAGGCGTGAAATCCACCGAAATGCAAGCGCAAACAAAAGATAATTTGCTTCATCGAGCTGTTTCATTTCATAGTAGCGTTTGATGTCCGCTCTTTCCGCAGGGCTGCGGGGCAGCACGGAATTCAGCACAAAGCCGGGTCCGGGTCTGCCTATGCCGAGGTCGCTGTGTGCATCGATATGCGCAACCTCAAACGGCACGGAAAGCTGCCCGGCCGCAATCAATTCCTGCCAGAATTGCAGCGCACCGTCATGCGTTTCAAAAACCCTTCCCGGAATCTTTCTTTCCGTATTCAGTCCGCAGTTTTTTTCCAAAAAATTCCTTACTTTCTCCGCCTGCCACGGTTCATGCCCGGCAGCATCGGGCCGCGCGCCGGCCGGTGCAGGTTCGCAGCAGTCCGCAAGGAAAAAATCAAGATCAATGTCAAGCACTCTCATTCGTTTATCTCCCGGTTTCGTTATTGCTCAAAGCTGTATGTTTTTGTGCATTCGGTCTCGGCACCGTGCTGAGTTCAATGCGCAAACCCCGCCGTTAACGCATACAGGCAGGGTTTACGCATAATTATTTACTCAGTTGACTGCTGTGTCGTTCGCCTCAGCTTCCTTCATTTGCCTTTGTTTGCCCTTATTTTCCTTTCACAACGGCCTCGGCAAACGAGTTGTCAACGAGTTCACCGAACTCAACTCTCGCCTTCAATTCACCGTTGATGTCAATAATATCCTGCAAACGGGTGAATGCCTCCTCCGTCATGATCGGGTCAGCCATCCATGAATCCGTCTTTCGATAACTGTTTGCAACGATTTTCAGCGTTTCAACATCCGCATCGGGGAAAAATTCCAGCATCGCTTCCGCCGCTTCGGCATCGGTCGCGTCCTTAAGCCAAAGCTGAGCCTTATAAACAGCGCGAATGAAGGATTCAACGAGTTTCGGTTCCTTTTTAATTGTATCCGGCATGGTCATGAAAGTTGTGTACGGCACCTCGCCCGATTCGAGTCCGACATTTGCAACGATGTGCCCGCTTCCGCTGCGTTCAAAAAGCGTTGCTGTCGGTTCAAAAAGCGTAACATAGTCGCCCGTGCCGCCTTCGAATGCTCCGCCCATCAGGTTGAACTGAATGTTGTTGATAACCTCAACATCCTCCCCGGGCTTCAATCCGTTTTTCAGCAGAACATAGATAAAAGTCATATACGGCATTCCGCCGGCACGCCCCGCAATGACGGATTTTCCGCGCAAATCCTCCCACGAGAAATCATCCGTTTTTTCCCTTGAAAGAAGGAACGAACCGTCGCGCTTGGTGAGCTGCCCGATAATCATCGGGTGGTTTGCGCTGCCCTCGTTCACAACATAAACACCCGTTTCCGGCCCCATCAATGCAAAATCCGCATCGCCCGATATAAGCGCGGTCATGCTTTTGTCGCTTCCCCCGCCGGTCACAATTTCAAGATCAATGCCCTCCTCCGCAAAATAACCGCGGTTGACCGCGATATAAAGCGGTGCATAGAACACGGAGCGAGTGACCTCGTTCAGCGTGATATGCCGCAGTTCGCCCGAACCGCCGCATGCCGCCGCAATCGGAACAAGCAGCAAAAGAACAAGAAAAAGAGCAAGAAATTTCTTCATTTCAATACCTCCAAAGAAAAACCTTGCTCCATTGATATGCCGCAAACGGGTATGCGGTGCCTTTCGGCGATTATTTTTTCTTTCTGTTTCTTATAAAGGTATTTATCCCGTAATGGAAGAAAGAGATCAACGCTGCCGCTATGGCTGCAAAATATGCATAAAGATAAAACGGACATATGCCGAATTCAAGCTGCATAAATGTGAGCGTTATTGCGCCGACAAACAGCCCCGTTGCAATCTTTCCGAACCAATCGGCATAAACAACAACATGTTTTGAATAAAGGATTCCGCCGACAATTATCATTATCGCATCCTTAGCAAGGATTATCAGCATTATATAAAGCGGAATGACCCCTTTGAACCAGAAACATGCGAGAACGGCAATCAGCATCAGCTTGTCCGCCAGCGGATCGAGAACTTTGCCGACGTTTGTGATCCAATTGTTGCGCCGCGCAAGCCAACCGTCCAGAATATCCGTTCCGAACGCGAAAATATAAACAAAAAAGCTCAAAAGATAACGTTCGTTTTTAAACAGCGCGATAAAAACCCCGATTAAAATCAACCGAAAAACCGAGAGCATGTTCGGAATCTGTTTTTTAAATTTCATATTCGTATCACCTTTCTGCCGCCCTGCCGCTGACTGAGCCGCCTGTTCTGTCGGCAGGCTGAATTAAAGAACCGCCGCTTCGGCTGGCGGGCTTGTTTTAACCGAACAGAGCGATGTCGGCCTGATTGAACCCGAACCGAGCGATGCAGGTTTGGCATTCCAACCGTATGCAAACAGTATAGCACATGTTTCAAATCAACTCAATAGCAATATCCCGTCATTGCGGCGGCAAAAGACAGGCTGTTTTCTGCTTCGAATACGCTTTTTTATCCGGCGTGCGCTGATTCGACCTTTTTTTCGAAAAAAAATGCGTTTAACCGGTTGCAATAAACGCCGAAATGGGGTACAATGCATGGGGTACAATTAAATTAAGCCCAAAGGAGATATTACCATGAACGAAGAGAGAGATTTTGTAGTATTCACCGATGACGACGGCAACGATTTCGAGCTTGACGTTATCGACTATTTCGATTATAACGACAAAGAGTACGCTGTCCTCGTCGACACCAACGAGGAATGTGACTGCGAAGACGAAGAGTGCGACTGCGAAACCAACGTCTACATCATGCAGGTTGTTGTGAATGAAGCAGAGGACACCGAAGAATTCGTCTCCCCCGCCGAAGAGGATATGGACGCACTGATCCAGATCGTTCAGTCAAGGCTTGAAGAAGGCGACTGCTGCTGTGATGACGACTGCTGCTGTGACGAGTGCACCGATGACTGCACCTGCGATGACAGCTGCGCTGGCGACAACGCTTCCGCAAAATGCGGCACCTGCTGCAAAACCGAGGAATAAAATTCACTCAGTGTAAATCAACAAACGCAAACAAAAGGCCTCCGTCGAACATCATAATATTCGGCGGAGGTTTCGATTTTGCTGTTAACACGAAAAGCAAACATCGACTTTCACCCTTGAACTGTCTATCACCTAATGAGGAGGATTTTTAATTGTGAATATTAAACTTGTTCGGCTCACGCCGCAATACCGCGAACAATTGTTTGAAATGCTGACCGAATGGAAAGCGGATATTGAAAACAACCGCACAAATCCTTCCCCCTATGCAATATTCCGCAATGATTTTCACGATTTTGATTATTATCTTAAAAACCTTGAAATAAAGGAAGGGAATGCGGACGGATACGTTCCGGACACAACGCTGTTTTGCCTTGACAAAGACCGAAATATCTTTGTCGGCGCTGTCAATATTCGACATTATCTGAATGAAACGCTGCTGAAAACAGGCGGCCATATCGGCGACGGTATCCGCCCGAGTGAGCGCCGCAAAGGTTATGCAACGGCAATGATCTCACTTGCGCTGCAGG
>FR879709.1:157471-166007 GCA_000435055.1 Clostridium sp. CAG:138
TGCAGGAATGCAGAAAGCTCGGCATAAACAGGGTTTTGATGTGCTGCGACAGGAACAATATCGGCTCGGCAAAATCCATCATCCGCAACGGCGGCGTGCTTGAAAACGAAGTTGTCGAGGATGGGGTTCCCGTGCAAAGGTATTGGATTCGGGTTTGAGGTTTTGAAGCACTCGGTTGGTTGAGCTAAAAAAGCAGCTGTGCAGTTCAGCGTCAAATTCTGAAAATCAAGCTGTGTGATTTCAAATAGTAGTTTTATATACTAAGTTTGTACATAAAAGCGTACAGTTATCTCCGGAATCGAGCGTTTTTGCGGTTGCATTATTTGTAAGAATGATGTATAATACCAAATATCAAGCGAAAAGAGGTGATCCTGTTGACGAAAAATAATAATAATACCGACACCTGTGTTCTGACTCTGCCGCTTAGGGTTGAAAAATGGCAGGAGGATTGCCTCTTGAAGCGCTTTGAAGCAGCGCGCAGGATTTATAATTCTTTGCTTAATTTTGAGCTGAAAAAGCTTCGTCAGCTCGAGCGCACTGTTGAATATCGGCAAATTCAATCCGTAATCAGCAGCGCTTACCGCAGCAACACAAAGGATTCGCCCGAATGCAAGGATGCTTTTAAACGCAGAGAGAAGCTTATTAGTGCAAACGGCATTAGCGAATATGGTTTCAAAAGCGATGTCAAATTCTTTTATAAACATTTTGACGGTCTTATCGGGTCAAATGTTGCCGTTCACTGCATTGCGGTTCAGCTTTGGGCTGCATTCGATAAATACCTGCGCGGGAGCGGAAAGGAGATTCATTTCAAACGCCTTGGGGATATTTCTTCACTTAAAGGATACTCTGTAAAAGGCAAGAGCGGCGGGTGCGAAATAATTTTCCGCGGTCAATATATTGAATGGACAAGGAAAAAGAAGAAGCTTTTGCTTCCGCTGAAAATTGACCCCGATAACGAATACGAGCGTGAAATGCTTTCAAGGCGGGTTAAATACGTCCGTATCATCAAAAAACCCGGAAAAAATCGTCTGCGATGGTATGCTCAGTTAACGCTTGAAGGAAAACCTGCGCTCAAGTATTCTGCGGAAACAGGAAAGCCGATCCACTCTGTCGGCAAGGGGAATGTCGGAATTGATATCGGTCCCCAGACCGTTGCATACGCTTCCGATAAAGAAGTTGCTCTGCTTGAACTTGCTGACCGAGTCACCAATATCGAGCATCAAAAAAAGAAGCTTCAGCGCAAGCTGGATCGCAGCCGCCGCGCAACGAATCCGGACAACTACAAACCGGACGGCACAATAAAACGCGGAGTGAAACTGACCCGCAACAAGTCCAAACGGTATCTGAAATTGCAGTCAAAACTTGCTTACATTCAGCATCGGCAGGCAGAAATCAGAAAGCTTCAGCACACTTGCCTTGCAAACCATATGTTGACGCTCGGTGATCGTTTTTTTGTTGAAAAAATGAACTGGCCCGGTTTGGCGCACCGCGCAAAGGAAACTTCAATTTCAGAAAAAACCGGAAGATACAAGCGGAAAAAGCGTTTCGGCAAGTCTCTTGCAAACAAAGCGCCTGCTATGTTCATCAGTATACTCAAGCGAAAATGTGAAACTCTTGGGCTGCCCGGAGTCGTTGAAGTCGATACGTACAGCCTTAAGGCAAGCCAATATAATCACCTTAGTGACACTTATGAAAAGAAGAGTCTTTCCGAACGGTGGAATTACATGCCGATTTCAGATGGCTCCGACAGCAGCAAAACAAAGCGGATTCAACGCGATTTGTATTCTGCTTTCCTGCTCCAACACACGATACCGCAGCCGTGTTCTTTTGATAAAAAAGCACTGCGGATAGACTATCCGAATTTTGTCACCATGCATGATGCCGAGATTCATCGCTTGGAATCCCTTCCCAAAACGATCACAAGCATGGGTGTTCGGCGAAGTCATAGTTAACACTAATTCCGGTGCGGTTCGCACCAAAAAAACGGTCGATTGCCCGTCCGAAGCTGTCGTTAATGGCAACATAGGTTGCTTTGGCAGCAAAAGAGAAAGGGAAAATAGTCAGCGCAAGCCCTGATTCGCCCACGCTTGAAAAGCTATCTACCTTCTCGCAGCAAATTCGCAGTGCGCTGCATTGCTTTTCCGCAGTCGCAACCCGCACGAATGCGCTGTGGCAAAGGCCAAGCGGGCACCAAGCGGGCAAAAGCGGCGGCGGCACTTGCAGGTCGCAACCCGCACGAATGCGCTGTGGCAAAGTGCGCGGCATTGTCAACAACGCGTGCGCAAATTAGTCGCAACCCGCACGAATGCGCTGTGGCAAAGGATACTCTCTTGACGGCGCATTTTGAACGTGCTAGTCGCAACCCGCGCGAATGCGCTGTGGCAAAGGCTCACGCTTGCCCGGCGGCTCTTGGGCGCGGGCGTCGCAACCCGCGCGAATGCGCTGTGGCAAAGTTGCTTGCAAACAAGCTTGCAAGATACGCACAAGTCGCAACCCGCGCGAATGCGCTGTGGCAAAGATAATGTCCGCACGTTGCGCAGCACTTGTTACCGTGTCGCAACCCGCACGAATGCGCTGTGGCAAAGTCGCGCCATTGTTGTGCCCGAACCGAAAACTCCGAGAACATGAATTACGTTCTTCTTTTTTAGTTTCTCCGCCAGTAATACTTGTTGTGACTTTCTATATGACAGCACAGCTTTTGAAACTTTTCAACCGTGTACAGCAAAAACCGCCGCATCAAAACTGTCCGATGCGGCGGGGGGTTCTTTTAATAAGTGAACCTGCGGCGGTGTATTCTTTTAATAAGTGAACCCGTGTCAACAGAGCCCGCAGGAATCGTTCGGGTTATTCCCACTCAAGTCTTGGGCTTTGATACTTTACAGCTTCTTTTGTACCTTCCTCCAGGTTATTCCCACTCAATCGTTCCCGGGGGTTTATCCGTAATATCGAACATTACGCGGTTAACGTGGGGCGTTTCGGCAATAATTCTGTTGCTGATTGTGCGGAGCAGGTCATAGGGGAGCTCTGCAAACTCGACCGTCATTGCATCGGTCGAAGTTACCGCGCGAACGCCGATTGCGTAGTCATAGGTGCGCTGATCGCCCATAACACCGACTGAGCGTATTCCCGTAAATACCGTGAAATATTGCCAAACCGAACGGTCAAGACCTGCTTTCGCAATTTCATCGCGGAGGATAAAGTCGGACTTTCTCAGGATGTCGAGCTTTTCGTCGGTAATGTCGCCGAGGATGCGGATCGCAAGCCCGGGACCCGGGAAGGGCTGCCTCCATACAAGGGGAGCGGGCATGTTCAAACTTTCGCCGAGGAGGCGAACCTCATCCTTGAAGAGGATGCGGAGCGGTTCTATAAGGCCTTTGAATGCAATATCTTCGGGCAGGCCGCCGACATTATGATGGCTTTTAATCACGGATGCTCCGCCTGCACCGCTTTCGATAACATCGGGATAAATCGTGCCCTGAAGCAGGTAGTCCGCGCCGATTTTCTTTGCTTCATCTTCAAAAACGCGAATGAATTCTTCGCCGATTATCTTGCGCTTGCGCTCGGGTTCCGTAACGCCTGCAAGTTTTGAAAGGAAGCGATCTTTTGCATTGACTTCGATAACATTCAGGCCGATTTCGTTGCGATAGAAGCCCATTACTTCCTCCGCCTCGTTCAAGCGAAGAAGGCCGTGATCAACGAATATGCAGGTCAGCCTGTCGCCGATCGCCTTGTGTACAAGGGTTGCGGCAACGGAAGAATCAACGCCGCCCGAAAGGCCCGCAACCACTCTGCCGTTTCCGACCTTTGCGCGCACTTCTTCAATGAGCTGATTTGCAAGGTTTGCCATTGACCAGCCGCCCTTGCAGCCGCAGATCTCATACACGAAATTATGGAAAAACTGTTTGCAGTATTCGGTGTGGTTAACCTCGGGATGGAACTGAACGCCGTACAGCCTGCGCCCTTCGTTTGCGAACCCGCAAATTTCGCAATTATCGCTGCTTGCAATAATTTCAAAACCGGGAGGGCAAACAAGGCAGGAGTCGTTATGGCTCATCCATGTTATTGAATCGGGCATGTCCTTAAACAGTGGGCTGCGTTTGAAATGCATGGGTGTTTTGCCGTATTCACGCGTCGGAGCGGGGCCGACTTTGCCGCCGAGTTTTTGGCACATAAGCTGCATTCCGTAGCAAATGCCAAGCACGGGCACGCCGAGATTGAACAGCTCGTCGGAGCAGGTTCGTGCGCCTTCAAGATATGCGCTGTCCGGCCCGCCGGACAGAATAATACCGCACAGACCGTCGCCCTTGATCTTTTCGATCGGGGAATCCGGCGGCAGGAGCTCGCTGTAAACCCCTGCTTCACGCACTCTGCGTGCAATGAGCTGGTTATACTGCGCTCCGAAATTGATGATTACAATTCTCTCCATATAGTATTCCTTATATAAACCATTTTGTTGTAAACAAGATGTTGTTTCCGCAAATTTACTGTTCACGGAAACGGATTCCGTCGGGCGTTGCCTCTTCGATTATTGCAAGCGAATATAAATCAATACCTCTTGCGCGCAGCGCGTCGCCGCCGCCCTGGAAGCCTTTTTCAACCGCAATACCGATACCGACAAGTTCCGCACCGGCCTGTTCAATGATCGCAACAAGCCCGCGCATTGCTTCGCCGCGCGCCATAAAATCATCGATGATCAGGATTCTGTCTCCCGGATGCAGCCACTCTGCGGAAACAATGAGTGTAACTTTCTTTTTGTAAGTATAACTCATGATTTCGCTTTTAAAAAGTCCGCCTTCAATATTGTCGCTCTTTGCTTTTTTTGCAAATATCATCGGCACACCCATCTTTTCGGCGCAAACCGTTGCAAGCGGAATGCCGGACGCTTCGACAGTCATAACCGCCGTCAGTCCGTTTATGTCAAAATGAGCAATGAATTCATCCGCCAGCTTGCCCAAAAAAGCAGCGTCAACGCGGTGGTTCAAAAATCCGTCAACCTTTACAACATTGCCGGGAAGAACCTTTCCCTCGCGCGCAATGCGCTCCTCCAAAAGTTTCATGCCGAACGCCCTCCGTGTTTTCGGGTTGTGCGCAGCAAAAGTGCCGATTTTTCAAAAAAAGCTTGCAAATCAAAGCCTTTTTGGGCTTGCAGCAGATCCGCACCGCATTTCCCTAATAAATATTTGAATTTTACTATAAATCCACAGGTTTCGCAAGGGAAAACTTCAGTTATATTATACACGATTGCAGGTATACATCAACGATTTAAATCTCCCCCCGCAGCGTACCGCGGAGGGAGTGTTTTATGCTTTTTTTACATGTCTGCAACTGCATTAAGCATATTCATATAGGCTTTAATTGCGCCTATCTGCAAATTTTTCAGCAATCCGCTCAGTTCAACGCGATTTTGCGTTTCTGCCGAATTGAAGGCTGTTACAAGTGCGGTGAGCTGCATATAGTACTCATCCAGCGCATCAATGACGCCTCTGCCGTCGTGCACGCCGTTCAATGCGGAACGCAGGCTTCGGATGTTTTCAAGCAATTCGCTCCCGATGGCCTTTCCGTATTCAATGCCGCGTTCGGCTGTGTCGTAATTTATCACTTCGTTGTTTAAATCATTAATTATTCCGAACGAAAACCCGACCGCTTCCGCAATTCCGTCCAAGCGCTCCGCTTCTGCCGTGACCTCAATTTCGACGGGTTCGCATGCAAAGGGCACGATTTCCGCCTTGTACCCCTGTTCAACAAGGCGTTTTCGAACGCTTTCGGCACCCGCTTCCGTTGTGTATGCCGAGGCAAAAACCGAAACGCTTCCGTCCCCGTTGTCGATAATGCAGCCTGCCGCTCCGAGTGCACGCACGGAGGCACTGAGTGCACTTGCTTCGGCATCGGATTCAAAACTGCCGAGCCGCAGCGCATACATGTCCAGCCCCGAAAAATGCATTTTTTGCGTTTGCGGGTTCGAAAAACTCAGGCTCGGTGTTGCCCCCGCGGGTTCGGTAATCGCGGGCGTATTTCCGCCGTGTTTTCTGCCGAAAACGCTTTCCGTAAGCCATGAGCCGACCGAAGTTGCAAATAAAACATAAATAATACCGCCCATCAGCAGCAGGAGTATCAGCAACCCGAATCCTCCCCCGCTCTCTCCGCGTCCGCCGGCGGCGGAATATGCCTGATATCCCCCGCGCCTGCGCCTTGTGTTCTTTCGTCTGCGTCTGTATTCCATGTTTGCCTTCCTTTCGCGTTTTGCGCCCGTTTTTGGATTTCCCGTTAACGGTTTATGCAGAAGGGAGGCACGGTATGAATATAAGGTGTGCCGTGAACACCTGCTGCGTTCGGTTCACGGGCACGCAGACTTCGGTTTCGGTTTATTTTTCGTCCCCGTCCGGCCGCCAGAGATATTTTTCCATGTTCACATGCCCGTCAACAAACTCAACCCCGTCTGCGGAAAGCAGCTGAATCTGCATGTTTTCACCGCCGAAAGCAAATGCGGCAGAAGCTTTGCCCTGCCTGTTCACAACGCGATAGCATGGAATTTCGGAGGGGTCCGGATTTACATGCAGGGCATAGCCTACAACACGTGCCCAGCGCGGATTGCCCGCAAGAGCAGCGATCTGCCCGTAGGTTGCAACTTTGCCTCGCGGAATTTTGCGAACTACTTTATAAATTTTTTCAAACACCGTATCTTCCACAGTTTTTTCTCCGTTCTTTTTTGTTCAGCATCTGCCTTTGCCGCTGCATGTATTCAACATTTTTAAAATAATCATTTTTCGATATGTTACCATGCAAATGCAAGCAAAGTTTCATTAATCGCGGAAACGCCTTTTTGAAGAGCATTCAGCTCATTTAAGCAGCCGTCAACTGCAATTTCAATGAATTCATCCGCCATTTCGCCCGTAAAAAAGAATGCGGGGGACTCCTTCGTTAAATCTTCGGAGTTTTGTTTTTAATCCGAATACATTTCCGCAAGGAACTCCCGCGGTTTAAATTCCGCAATATGACTCAGCTCTTCTGCGTTCAAATTCTCCGGCAAAACAATATTGAAAGTCAAACCATGTCTTTTTGACAGGTATGTATTTGCTTTTCGATAATCATCGTGAAGCCTGCCTATGTTTCCGTCGGTGTGCGGATCCCAATTATATTTCCCGTAAATAAAGCCGCGAAAAAGCAGGTCCTGAACAAGATGCAGGTAATAGCCCAAATAAAGGTCATCTGTCATCACCTTCCGTCCGAATCTGCTGCGGAATGCTGTTAAATCGTAAGTCTTTTTTGTGCCGCTGCAAATTAACTTCAAAAAATGTGCCTTTTTGCTCTCTTCCGAAGACCATCCTGCCGAGTCGGGCATTATTATGCCAAAGCGAAATCTGTCTGGGTTTTTAAATTCAACGCATTTCAATAACCGTTCCGCTGCCGCGTGATGCACTATTATTGCCGCCATGTTTTCCCTTCCTTCTGTTCAAAATTTTAATACTTTGAAAGAATGATACCATAAAACGAGGCGACAGGTAAAGCTGCTTTTTTTCAAAACACGCCTGCATTGCCAAAAGCTTGCAGTATTCGTGCCGATTTGATATAATGTTGCTTAACAGGCGGGCAATGCTCGTGCATTTGCCCTAAAAAACCCAAAGCGGCTGAACAGTCGATATGCAAAGGTATTCGGAGATACGGGTTCGGAATGAGAGAAACTTTTTACAGAACGGCAATGCTGCTTGGTGAGGATGCAGAAAACATCCTGCTCGAATCCAAGGCGGCGGTTTTCGGAGTCGGCGGAGTCGGCGGGCACTGCGTTGATGCATTGGTTCGCTGCGGCCTCGGCCGAATTGCAATTTTTGACTCGGCCAAGGTCAAGCCGAGCAATCTGAACAGGCAGATTTGTGCAAAAAAATCCACCGTAGGCATGAAAAAAGTTGAAGCGATGAGTCTTCATATTGCGGATGTTTCGGACTGCATCACCGAAGCATTTGACTGTTTTGTGACGCGTGAAAATGCAGAAGAGCTGATTCCCGCAGACGCCGATATAATCATCGACGCCGTGGATAATGTCACGGCAAAGATCGCACTCATTGAGGCAGCGTCACGATGCGGCATTCCGATTCTTTCCAGCATGGGTGCGGGCAACAGACTTGAGCCGGACAAAATTCGCATTGCGGATATCTTTGAAACAAGCATCGACCCGCTTTCCCGCGTTATGCGCAGAGAATTGCGCAAGCGCGGTATAAAAAAACTCAAAGTTGTTTATTCCGTTGAAGAGCCGAAAACACCCGTCATTCCCGTTCCGGATCCGGATATGAAGCTGAACGCACCCGCAAGCGTACCCTTTGTTCCCGGAGCGTTCGGGCTTGCTCTTGCTTCGGAGGCCGTTCGCACAATTCTTGAACGAAAAAGGAGGATAAGTTTTAATGAATAACAACAAAATACGACTGCAAAGGTTTATTTCATCGTCGATCGCCGTGCTTCTTTTTGCCGCGATCGCACTCGGCGCGGCACTGCCTGCGGCAGCATCGACAGCCGCGAGCTTTACGGCGGGCTTTTCACAAAACCC
>FR879709.1:166089-202110 GCA_000435055.1 Clostridium sp. CAG:138
CGAGCGTCATTCCTATGGATGCCAACGGCATTCCTATGGATGCCAACGGCATTCCTATGACTGCCGACGGTGTTCCGAAACTGAAGCGCGATGTGCGAAGAAGTGTAAATTCTGATTTTTCGTTTATAAATGTCAAGCTGTCCGTCGGAGAAACGGCAAGTGTTCGCCTTGAGCTTTGCGGCGCATATTATGTTGCGGAAAATATGCGTGCTGTTGTCGGCAGCGAAAGCTCCCCCCGCACAGCTGCCGTCACCGTTGAAGACGGTAAAATTACGCTCAGCTCGGGCGGTTCGACCGTTTATCGGGGTTCCGAAATAACGCTTATGCGCGTGAATTACAACGAATCCGCCGGTTGGCTCCAGCTCTTTTGCAGCGGAAACGCAAACGAAAGAAAATACTTGGGCAACCTTGTTTTCCGCATCAATGATGACGGAACGCTCCGAGTCATCAACAATATTCCGACGGCGCATTATCTCTATGGCATCGTGCCTTACGAAATGAGCGAGTCCTGCCCCATCGAATCACTCAAATGCCAGGCGGTCGCCTCAAGAACCTATGCATTCGGCTTTACCATGCCCGGTGATGATTATGATATAACCGATTCGTTTAACTATCAGGGTTATCGCGGCTATAAACCCGGCTACGAAAAATGTATGCGTGCCTGCGTTGAAACAACGGGCGTCATTCTGTCCGTCGATAACGAAATCCCGCTTGCATTTTACGGTGCAACAAACGGCGGAGAGACCGCTTTGCCGTCGCACCTTTTCGGATATGATTCGCTTGACCCGCTGTATGAAATCCGTCTTGATGACATTGACTTTTATGAAGCCAATCCTGCCTGCAGGCAGAATCTTGAAATTACATACGGAGAAATATCCGACAACGAAGCATTTAACGCTCTCCTTCGCAAAGAGGCGAAAAAAATTGTCGGTTCTTCCGTTCGGCTCATTTCAATTCTTGAAACGGATGTGAACACACCGAAATTCGAAAACTGCGAACGCAACATGGCGAATGTTGATGTGCGTATTCTTGTTGGCACCGGCAGCGGCGAGCAGGAAGTTTCCTTCGGGTTTTCAGCCGACAGGTTGAAAGCTGAAGGTGTTTTTACAAAAAATTATAAGATGTACTGGGGAGAACCGACGAGCACCGGTTACAACATCTATTTCTGCCGCTACGGGCATGGCCTCGGAATGTCGCAATACGGTGCTCAGGCGCGGGCGCGTGAGGGGCAGACGTATCAGCAGGTGCTTAAATTTTACTATGGGAAAATGAAGCTTACCGATGTTTGCGAGCTGAATCCCGAGCGTCCTTTTGCATACAGCCTTAATATCAAAGCATACGGCGAGTTCAACACGACCAATGTCAACCTTCGTTCCGGTCCCTCCGCATCATTCACAAGTTTGGGCAAGTTCAACACGGGCACGCATGTTGACGTTATCAATGCCGTTAACGGTTGGATTTGCTGCATTGCGGACGGCAAACTCGGCTATGTTCGCGGCGATTATATCGATGTTAAGCTTTTCCCGTCGCCCATTGCTGCGCAGCAAAGAGTCTGCGAGGCAAAAACAACCGAAGCGGCCGCCCTTCGTACCTCCCCTTCTCAATATGCAGCCGAAATCGTGTCACTCAGTGAAGGTGCACAGATCCGCGTTTGGTTTGAAATCGGGGACTGGTACTATGTTCGAATCGGACACCGTTCCGGCTTTGTTGAAAAGAGCAAAATAATTATCGGAGATTGGTTCATCATAGACCTTCATGCGATCGTTTCATCGCAAATAGGCGACGGAATCCGCCCGCGGCCGTGAGTTTGCGGCGAAACGGTGCGGGGTGAGTATCCAGACATTCACCGTATTGTTCCAATCAACTGTACAGTACGCAAAGTATGCATAAACAGCCCTTCCGAATGCATCGACATCGGAAAGGGCTGTTTGTTTTTGTGACATTTAAGCGACTTTTTTAAGAGCCGTGCTGCGCGGCGGTTTTAAGCAGAAGCATGAACCCCGTCAGCAATATGAGAAAGGAAAAATTAAACAGGGAAAACTCTTTTACATATGCTCCTGATTTTCCGGGATTATGCTTTACATATTCACGGAAAGTGATGAGGCTTGCAAGCGATGCGATGAGTGTGCCGACGCCGCCGATATTTACTCCGACAAGCAGATCCGCATAGTTTTCCGTGAACTGTGAAAGCAGAATTGCGGACGGAACATTGCTTATGAACTGGCACGAAAGAACACTGAACACAAGCGTGTTCCGCTCCAAAAGCCCCGACAGAAACTGCCGAACGATGCCTATTCTGCTCATATTTCCCGCAAAAATAAAGAAGAATACAAATGTCAGCAGCAGCGGCCAATCAACTGCGAGCAGTGCCTTTCTGTCCGCCGCAAGCAAAACAGCCGGTATTATAACCAAGCCTATCCAATACGGAATTCCTCTGAAAACTAACGCAATTGCCAACGCAAAAAGCGCAAGGTAAACCGCAAGACGCACCGGCGGAAGCCGAAACTTTTCATCGCTCAGCTCCAGCGGTTCCGGCTTTACAAATATCAGACAGCAAAACGTGATAAGAGCGACCGAAAAAACGAAAGGCGGTGCCATGATACGCATAAACTCAAGGTTCGGGATTTCAAACTTTGTGTAAAGATACAGGTTCTGCGGATTTCCGAACGGAGTCAGCATTCCGCCGAGGTTTGCGGCTATATTCTGCATTATGAAAGTGAATGCCATGTATTTTTCTTTGTGCGTTGTTGTGAGCACAAAAAATCCCAGCGGCAAAAACGTCAGCAGAGCCATGTCGTTTGCTATCAGCATGGAACCGATAAAAGTTATGTACACAAGGGCAAGCACGCTCATGCGGGCGTTTTTAAAAAGCCGAACTATTTTGCGTGCCAGCATGTAAAAAAAGTTAATGTTCTTCAGCGCACACACAACCGCAAGCACGCAGAACAGGCATGTCAGAGTTTTGAAATCGAAATACCCCGAATAAAGCTTATCCGGAGGCACAAAAAACATGGTTATGACCGCAGCCGAAAGCGCAATGACCATTACGGTATTTTTCTTTACAAATTGTTCAATTGCTGACAGAATGCATACCTTATTCATTCTCCTTGCGCTGCTGCTTTTTCTTTCGTTCATTTTTTCACCCTTTGCATTTTTTTGCTGAAAGAGCAACGGAATTCATTTTGCAAAACAAAAGGAAGCAATCGAACGAATGCTTCCTTTGTTTGGTAGCGGCAATCTGATTCGAACAGATGACACTCCGGGTATGAACCGAATGCTCTAGCCAGCTGAGCTATGCCGCCGTATTCGTGCGGAGGGGCTGATGCACGACCGCAATTGAAATGGTTGCGGGGGAGGGACTTGAACCCCCGACCTTCGGATTATGAGCCCGACGAGCTACCGACTGCTCCACCCCGCGATGGTCATTGCCTTTGGAACTCTCGCTCCACAATGCAAGAGCTATGATACCACGCACGGAAGCGGTTGTCAAGCATTATTTTTAAAAAAGTTATATATATTTTCTTTATTTGTTTGTGCTTGCATTTTATATTATTAATTTGGGTTGACATTGCCAAAAATAAGTGTTAAAATCCTCATCAAATTAAATTTGGCTTTGATGGAGAAAAGAGCGGCGGTTGCCCAAGAGAGGTTCGCATTCGCTGGGAGCGAGCTGCAATTAAAAGCTCATAAAGTTCGCTCCGGAGCCGCAGCGGTGAAGTTTTGCCTTCCGAATCTCGAATTTGCGCCGTGCCGTGTCCGTCGGTACTCTTCGGGCTCATTCACGGACAAAAGCGGGTTTGGACCGGGGCAAATGTGTAGTCGCTGCCGCGTCAGACCCGATAAAGTCTTTTTGAGGCAGCCTTGGACTGTTGCTGTTTGTGAACGCAATTTCGCGGATGCATTCGGCACGTTTCGGGCTGTGAAACAGGGTGGTACCACGAGAAAAGCGCACTCGTCCCTCAGGGACGGATGCGCTTGATTTATTTTGCGGAACAAATTTCTTTGATTTGAAAAAATAAAGGAGAAAAACAAAATGCTTGACGAACTTGCAAAAATCCGTGAGGACGCACTTAAGCGGCTTGAGAACATCAAAAGCGAAGAAGAGCTGTCCGAACTGAACACCTCCGTTTTGGGCAGAAACGGCGCATTGACGGCTATTCTGCGCACAATGGGCAAACTCTCTGCCGAAAGGCGCGCGCAGCTCGGCAAA
Organism: Clostridium sp. CAG:138; assembly: GCA_000435055.1. Classification (GTDB taxonomy): domain Bacteria; phylum Bacillota; class Clostridia; order Christensenellales; family CAG-138; genus PeH17. The sequence continues at coordinate 170,300 of FR879709.1, forward strand.
GCGGCCAATGAGGTTAAACAGTCCATTGCCGAAGCACTTGAAGCACGAAAAGCAATGCTTGATGCATTTGCAGAGCAAAAGCGCATTGAAGACGAAACCGTTGACGTTACCCTTCCGGGCGTTATCGAGCTGCCGTCCGGCAAGCTCAACCCGCTTACCAAGGTATATCGCGAAATCCGCGATGCGCTTGTTGGATTGGGCTTCACAACCTTTGAAGGGCCCGAAATCGAATATGACGATTTTAACTTCACAAAGCTGAACCTTCCGCCGGATCACCCCGCAAGGGATATGCAGGATACCTTCTACATCAACGACAGGGTTCTGCTGCGCACGCACACATCCCCCTGCGAAGCGCGCGCGCTTATGACGCTTGAGCCCCCGTTCCGCCTTGTTATTCCGGGAAGAGTTTTCCGCGTTGACGAGCCCGATGCAAGCCACAGCCCTGTTTTCATGCAGATTGAAGGGCTTGTTGTTGACAAAAACCTGACATTTGCCGATTTGAAAGGCACTATCGACACTTTTGTTAAGGCCGTTTTCGGCGAGAACGTCCGCTCACGCCTCCGCCCGAGTTATTTCCCGTTCACGGAGCCTTCTGCCGAGGTTGATATTTCCTGCACGATCTGCGGCGGAAAAGGATGCAGCTCCTGCAAGGGCACGGGCTGGATGGAGATTATGGGCTGCGGCATCACAAACCCGCATGAACTTCAAAACTGCGGACTCGATCCCAACGAATGGTCCGCGCTTGCATTCGGCGTCGGAGTTGACCGCGTTGCGTGCCTGAAATACGGCATCAGCGACATTCGCCTGCTTTACGAAGGCGATGCGCGTTTCCTCAGGCAGCTGTAATTAAGGAGGGCAAAATAATGAAACTACCGCTTAAATGGCTGAAAGATTATGTTGACTATAACGTAACACACAAAGAGTTTGCTTCAAAAATGCTCCTGCGCGGATTCGAGGTTGCGGATATCATTCCCGAAATGAAGGTCAGCAATGTTGTTGTCTGCACAATAACGCATATTGAGCAGCACCCGAATGCGGAAAGGCTGCGCGTTTGCAATATCGATATCGGCGCGGAAAACGAACTTGTTATCGTTACCAATGCGGCTAATGTGTACGAAGGCTGTCAGGTTCCCGTTGCGCTGGACGGCGCGATCCTTGCGGACGGCACGGAAATAAAGCCCACAAAGATGCGCGGTGTGCTGAGCAGCGGAATGTTCTGCGGCGGTGCGGAACTCGGCATCAACGATGTTGAATACGAGGGCGCGGGTGCGGACAGCGTTCTGATTCTGAACGACGGCACAAAATACACAAACGGTATGCGCATTCAGGAAGCACTCGGGCTTGACGATGTCATTTTCGATATTGAACTCACGCCCAACCGCCCCGATTGCCAAAGCATTATCGGCCTCTGCCGCGAGTCTGCGAGTGCTCTCGGTCAGAAATTCCACGAACCTGTCATCAAACCCGTTGCCGGCAGCGGCAGTGCGGCGGATTATGCAAAGGTCACCGTGCTCAATCCCAACCTTTGCCCGCGCTATTGCGCAAGGGTTGTGACCGATTTGAAAATCGAGCCCTCACCGAAATGGATGCAGCTGCGTCTGAAGCTTTCGGGGATCCGTCCGATCAACAACATTGTTGATATTACAAATTACGTTCTGCTTGAATACGGTCATCCGATGCATGCATTCGACCTTGCCTGCATTGAAGATGCGCATATTGTTGTTCGCAATGCCGTTGAGGGCGAGGTTGTGACAACGCTTGACGGCAAGCAACGCGCCGTAACACCGGATATGCTGCTCATTGCCGACCCGCATAAGGGCGTCGGCATCGCAGGCGTCATGGGCGGACTGAATTCCGAAATCACCGGAAATACAAAGGTCACGTTGTTCGAAAGTGCGGTGTTCAACGCAGCAAACATCCGCCGCACAACGCAGAAGCTGCATCATTCAACCGACTCCTCCGCAAGGTTCACAAAGGGCGTTGAAGCCGTGAATGCGGAACTTGCGGTCAACCGCGCGATTGAGCTTGTTGACATTCTCGGAGCCGGCAGGGTCATCGGCAGCATGATCGACGTTTGCAATGCGGATATTTCCGAAAAAGTCGTGAATGCGGATGTTTGTCATATTAACCGTATTCTTAACACGAAACTCAGCGGAGAATCCATGGCGGAGCTGCTTTCGACCATCAGCATTCCCGCTGAGGTTTGTGAAAACAAGCTGCGTATCAAGGTTCCTCACTTCCGCACGGATATTGAAGACGGAATCGAAACCGACTGGGATATTGCGGAAGAAATCGGGCGGCTTTACGGCTACGATAACATTGAGCCTACGCTTATGCACGGCGATTCCTTCCAAGGCAGGCTTTCCCGCTCCGTCATAATTGAAGACAGGGTGAAGGATACAATGGCTGCAATGGGCTTCATGGAGCTTTATAATTACAATTTCACATCTCCGCAGGAATATGATCTGCTGCTTATTCCGGAGAACGACGAAAAGCGCAACACCGTTCGCCTGCAAAACCCCTTCGGCGAGGATCAAAGCCTTATGCGCACAACGCTCATCGGCGGCCTGCTCCGCACGATGCGCACAAACTGCAACAAAAAGAGCGGTCACGGCAGGTTCTTCGAAATCGGCAATGTTCACTTCAACAACCCCGATCTGCCCGAGGAACGCAAGATGCTCGGCATTATCGCATACGGCGGTGCAGGAAATGTCCGCAATGCCGAAAACTTTTTCACGCTTAAAGGTATAATTGAAAAGCTGTTCGAAATACTCGGCATTGAGAACGCAAGGTTTGAGCGCGGAGGCGGAGCGTATCTGCACCCCGGCCAGAAAGCCGTTGTTTCAATTGACGGCGAAGTCATCGGTGAAATGGGCTGCACTCACCCCCGCGTTGAAAAGAATTTCGGCCTGAGCTGCAACGCATACCTTGCCGAAATCGATTTCAACAAGCTTGCGGCGCACACAAACAATTCACGCAAATACAGACCTTTGCCCAAATTCCCGATCGTGCCGCGTGATATTGCGGTTGTTGTTGACAGGAACATTGAAGCACAGACTGTCATTGACATCATCAACACAGCCAAGACACAGGTTATTGTTGAAAACGCAAAGGTATTCGATGTCTACTATCCCAAAGAAGCGGGCGACAAGGGCATCCCCGAAGGCAAGAAGAGCATGGCATTCAGCTTCGAACTCCGTTCCGATGAACGCACGCTTACTGATGAAGACATCAACCGTGCAGTGAATACCATTTTGAAGGCTCTCAAATTCCGTCTTGATGCGGTTCTGAGGTCATAACTGTTTTCCGTTTCTGCCGATTTTAAGCCGATTCCGCTTATTTCGGACTGTTTTAGGGAAGCGTTCCGTATTTGCTTATTCGGACCGTTTCCCGCATCGGCCGCCGCTCCCGTTCCGCATCTTCGGTGCCGCGCGGGAGCGACCGCACCGACCGAGAAGGTTTTAATTAAATCAACGAAACACCGCCTAAAGGAGGTTCCCGCCAAAAATGCTTGCTCGTTTTTTTCTCGGCTCCTTTTCAAAAAGTTTCGCTATGTTTTGCAGGGATTTACACAAATCGCCTGATTAACGAGTATGTTTAACATTGTTTTGGTTCAGCCGGAAATACCGCAAAACACCGGCAATATATCCCGAACCTGTGCCGTTACCGGATGCAGGCTGCACCTTGTTCGTCCCCTCGGTTTTTCCGTTGATGACAGGTATTTGAAGCGCTCCGGTTTGGACTACTGGAACGAGCTTGAGATTTACTATTATGACAGCTTTGAAGAACTTGAAGCGGCTCATCCCGATGCACGGTTCCATCTGCTTTCCACCCATGCGGAAGCAAGCTTTGCCGAAGCGCAATTCCTGCCCGGCGATTTTCTTGTTTTCGGAAAGGAAACGGCGGGACTCGGGCAGGAACTGCTCTCAAGGCGCAGCTCGGATGCAATTCGCATTCCCATGCGAAAAGGTCTGCGTTCACTCAACCTTTCAAACTCCGTGGCAATCGTCGTTTACGAAGGCTTGCGTCAAAACGGATATGCCGGGCTTGTGTGACACCGTTTCAATCACATTCCGTTATAAATAACTTTTTGTTAAATTCGGGCGTATCTGCCCATATGATAAAAGAGGTTGCAGCAATGGCAAAAATCGAATCACACAACACGCTTGAAAAAATACTTGAAAACGGCATCATTGCAATATCCCGCGGCAATTACGGCGACACTCTGCTTCGCGCCGTTGATGCGGCTGCACGCGGCGGAATCAAAGCCGTTGAAATTACATTCGAACAAAATCTTGCACCCGAAATTGCTGGCGAAGCATTGGATAAACTTGTTCGCAGATTCGGCACTGTACTGGCTGTCGGCGCGGGCACGGTGCTGACACTTGAACAGCTCAGCATTGCAGCACAGGCGGGAGCGAAATATATTGTTTCGCCGAACAGTGACTGCTATATAATCAAGGAAACAAAGCGGCGCGGGCTGATTTCGATTCCGGGCGCAATGACGCCGACGGAAATCACGGCAGCTCATGCGGCAGGTGCTGATATTGTGAAGCTGTTCCCCGCCGGTGCACTCGGAGTGGAATACTTCAAAGCGATCAAAGCACCTCTCAGACATATTCCTGTTGCGGCTGTCGGCGGAGTTACACCCGAAAACCTTTTGCTCTTTAAAAAGGCGGGTGCGTGCGCATACGGCATCAGCACGGGGATTTTTAATGCAACTGCAATAAAAAGTGAAGATTACGAACGTGTGCGCCTTCTGGCGCGCGAATACGTTCGCCTTGCTGCGCAGCAGGATTAATCGCCGCGCTTTTGGCAGCATAAAGTAAACAATTCGACAGTGCTTACGGAGAAACAGTTTTGAGCGATAAAACATGCAGCAATATTCACGAGGGACACCGAAAGCGACTGCGTGAAAGCTATATCAAAAGCAACGGAAGCGATGCTCTCAGGGATCATCAGCTGCTTGAGCTTCTGCTGTTTTATGCCATTCCCCGGCGGGATGTAAATCCGCTTGCACATCGTCTGGTCAACCGCTTCGGTTCACTCCGCGGAGTGCTTGAAGCAAGCTTTTCCGAACTTGCGGAAGAAGGGGTTTCGCAAAGCACGGCCATTTTGATTAAATTGGTCGGCGATATCAATTTTCGCGCAAAAATTGCCGACGCAGCCGGGAAACAATTGAAAAATACCGATGATGCAATGGATTTTTGCAGTGCATTGATTGCGGAAGAACGCGAGGAGGTTTGCCTTGCGGTTTGTCTCAACGCAAAATCCGCCGTAACTTACAGTGAAATTGTGGGACGGGGAAACAGCTCCGAAACGCCGTTTTCGTTAAGGCGAATTGTTGAGATCGCACTCGCACAAAAATCGAACGCAATAATCATTGCGCACAATCATCCGTCCGGCGATCCGAAACCCTCCGCACTTGATATTGAAAATACGCGGCGCCTCAGGCTTCTGCTCAACGAAGTCGGAATCGACATGCAGGAACATATCATAGTTTGCAGCAGTGCATGTTATGCGATAGTTCGCGGATACTCAAGAAGCACGGAGCATTGCGGCAGCACTTCCGATACCGCACAAAAAACCTGCACGGAAGATAAGCCTGTGCGCATCACTGTATCAAACAGCGGTGCGTGACGCTGCAGCATTAAACAATGTCAGCATTAACCGTTTTTAACATCGCTCAATACCTTAAATTGAGTAAGGAAAGGACATGGGCAGCAATACAATGAATCAAAAAACAAAAAAGCATTCCGAAACAGCCGAACGCATTATGCTTTTTATCGGCGCAGCATCACTTCTTCTCGCATTCTGCATCTGCTTCGGATGCACCGGAAACAGCAGTGCGAAGACCTTGCAGCAGCTTTTTGATGAAATCAACAGCACAGGCAAAATGGCAGCTCTGACTGCCGTTCCGACCGAAGATTATCTTCCCGTTTTCGGAATCGAAGCGGACAAGGTTGAGGACTCCGTGTTTTATATCGCAGAAAACCCCTCGTCATCGGCGGATGAAGCCGCAATATTCAAAGCCGTTGATGAAACCTATGCCAAAACGCTTGAACGAATCTTCAAGGCACGAATTCAGGCACAGGCTCAGCTCGCTGAAAGCTACAGCATTGAGCAGTATGACAAGATTAAAAGCACTCAGATTAAACGTAACGGCTGCTATGTTTATTATGTTGTGAGCGAATCGGGAGCGGAACTGACCGAAATGCTTGACTCCGGTATTGCAGGCATCATTGCGCAGGGCTGATATCTTTTTTATCGGATTTCGGTGTTTCGGGATATTTGATTTTGCGGCAAAAAAGCAACCGGATTCGGATTTTCTCGGCCGAAACGCACTTGCAATTGACAAGCCCGCATCAATATGGTAGAATTCTTCAACAGAAGCGGCAGTTGCGGGTATGCATACCGCACTTTCAGAATGCCGCGAAATACAATATTATGAGGCTTAGTTTTATGAAATTAGGTAAAATTGTTGCTGTTCTGCTTGCCTGTATTTTTGCATTGGGGTTACTTGCATGCAAAAAAACGGATGATCCCGTTATCGACATCGGCGGCAGCGCATCCCCCAACCAAACCGATGCTCCCGCAACCCAACAGGGTTCGGTCGCAGACAGTGCAACCCCAAACAGCGGTTTATCCACAAGTGTACCCACTTCGGAAGGAACATCGGATATTAATCCCACGCCGACTGAAGCTCCGGATAACGAAAGTATCGTGTCCCTCGGCAGTGAAACCGCACCCGCACGCAACACAATGCCCACGGAAACTTACGGTTTAAGTAATACTGAGTGTGAAAGCTGGTTTTCCGATGCCGTGTTTATCGGGGATTCAATCACCATCGGTTGGAAAAACTATAACAATCGCATGCTCGAAAAAAATCCCGAATTTTTCGGAAATACGCGCTTCCTCTGTGAAGGCAGCTACGGTGTCGGACATGCACTTGAGCCGATTTCGGATTCCAGCCTGCATCCCATTTACGGCGGAGAACAATGCTACATTTGGGATGCCGTTAAGAAAATGGGCGCAAAAAAGGTCTTTATTCTGTTCGGATTGAACGACATTTCCATTTGGGGTGTTCAGGGCACTGCGGACAACTATGCCGAAGTCATTTCGAATATTCGCCGCGAAAGCCCCGAAACGGAGATTTACGTTATCAGTGCAATGTATATGTTCAAAGGCAGCGAGCGCGAAAAGCTGAACAACAAGAATATCTATGCACTTAACAAACTGCTTGCCGAAATGTGCCGCGAAAACGGCTATGAATTTGTTAATATTGCAAGCAATCTTATTGACGAGGGCGGCTTCCTTCCCAAGGAGTACTGCTCCGACAACTACGTTCATCAAACCTACTCCGCATATGCGGTTTGGGCGGATGTCCTTCGCAGTCTTGCCGCAAGGCATATAACCGGTCAAGGAAGGCTTGTTTTCGAATAATCCGAGCGTTTGAACTGCCGTTTATGAATTATTCAGACCGACTTTGTGCAATATAATTTCGGTCGACACACAGAAAGATGCTCCTCGGGTTTTATTATCCGAAAAGATATCATGGAGGAAAAACAATGAAACGCACTGTATCCTTTGCACTCTCCGTCGTTCTTGCTCTTGCTATGCTCCTTTTCATCGGCTGCAAAGGCAATGAAACTCAGCCTAAGCAGGCGGATGTTGAAGCGGTTTACACAAAGCTTGTTGAATCCGGTCAGCTTCCGTCAATGACAAAAGTGCCCGAGAGGGATCTTGAAGAGGTTTACGGAATCGATAAAACAAAGCTTGCGCAGTGGACAATGTACCTGTCAGAAAACTATGCGGTCACAGTCGGCGAAGTTTCGATTTTTGAGGTTTCCGATGCGGCATATGCCGAGGAACTGCAAAGTATTCTTCAGAATCGACTTGACAGGCTCCGCAAGGTTGCAAAAGAATATGCACCCGCCGAGACCGCAAAACTCGCTCCTGTGGAAGTACATCGCGTCGGCAATTATGTTTACATGGTTGCGGGCAACGACTACAATGCTCTCATGAAAATCATGCAGGAGAACATCGGCTGATGGTTTTTTCAAGTCTGCTGTTCATCTTCATCTATCTTGTTGTAACTTTGGCACTGTATTATGCAGTGCCTAATCGCGTTTATCGAAACGTAATCCTCTGTGTTCTCAGCCTTATTTTCTACGGCTGGGGCGAACCGAGTTTTGTGCTTTTGATGATATTCTCCATAGCGTTCAACTGGCTTGCCGGTTTGCTTGTCGGAAAATATCGAAACAACAAAAAACGCTGCAAGGCTGTACTCGTTGCTTCCGTTGTGCTGAACCTTGCGCTGCTGGGCGTATTCAAATACACGGGCTTTGTTGTTGACACGCTGAAAGCCGTTTTTCCGTTCATGCGCAGCTATGCAACGCCGATAATACCTCTGCCCATAGGCATTTCGTTCTATACCTTCCAGGCAATGAGCTATGTTATCGATGTTTACCGCAACGACACCTCCGTTCAAAAGAACCCCGTGTATTTCGGTACATATGTCGCACTCTTCCCGCAGCTTATCGCGGGCCCGATCGTGCGCTATCGCGACATTGCGGATCAGCTTGAAAACAGGCACGAAAGCGTTGCTCAGTTTGCTTCCGGAATAAAGCTTTTCACTGTCGGACTTGCAAAAAAAGTTTTGCTTGCAAATCAGCTTATCGCACTTTGGAACGTTCTCCGCGAAAGCTCCGCAGCCAACGGTGTTCTCGGTTCATGGGTCGGAATCATTGCATATACACTGCATATCTATTTCGATTTCGGCGGCTATTCAGATATGGCAATAGGTCTCGGCCGAATGTTCGGGTTTGAGTTTCTCAAAAACTTTGATTACCCCTATATTTCCCGCAGCATCAGCGAATTCTGGCGCAGATGGCATATCTCCCTTTCCACATGGTTCAAGGAATACGTCTACATTCCCCTCGGCGGCAACCGCCACGGACTTGCGCGTACCCTGCTTAACACCGCAATCGTTTGGATGCTCACCGGACTTTGGCACGGTGCAAGCTGGAATTTCGTGCTTTGGGGAGTGTATTTCGGGATTATCATCATAATCGAGAAACTGTTCCTCGGGAAATATCTTGAAAAGGCCCCCGCATTCCTTTCCCACCTGTATGCGATATTCCTTTTCACCTTCGGATGGGTTCTGTTCGACTTCACGGACATGGGGCAGATGTGTGATTTCATCGTTTCGCTTTTCAACGGCGGCAGTGTCGGCTTGATTTCGCATGATGCACTGGTTTATGTGCTTGCTTATCTTCCCGTGCTGATCATTTCAATCATTGCCTCCACCCCGTTGGTCAGCAACCTTCATAAAAAAATCGAAAACAGAGCGTGGTGCGGCTATGCCGATGCGGCACTTGTGCTGATTGCGCTTGTTATCTGCACTGCATCGCTCGTTTCAAGCGGATATAATCCGTTCATCTATTTCCGATTCTGATAACGGTCGCTGTTAAGAGCGCAAATGCCCTTGCACCGCACCGGCAATTATGTTTATTATAAAACCCGCCGACGTCAAGCATCCGTCGGCGGGTTTTGTTTTTTGCAGCCGCAGCTGAGGTATCAAACAACGCTGAATACCGTTAATGTCCGTTTGTTATTTTGATGCATACATTTTGCCGACTATCCAATTTGACAGCCGACAGGGCAGAAACTTTCCGAGCAGGCAGCAGGCTTTGTATTGCAGCCCGACGGAGCGAAGCGGCTTCGGGTTGCGTTTGCGGGACACCGAATACATGCACCGTGCGATAACATCGGGGGACATGCCGTTCTGCTCATCGCGTTCCATTGTTGCAACGGATTTCGAAAGTGCAGCATAATCGGAGCTGCCCGCATTCGATTTTGTTCTTGCAGCAGTAAAACCTGTTTTTATATCGCCGGGCATGATTGCCGCAACGCGAACCCCGTACGGACGCACTTCGTTGGCCGTTGCAAGCACAAGCGAATTCAGTGCAGCTTTTGATGCCGAGTAATATGCCTGAAAAGGTATGGACAGCATTCCCGCAACCGAGCTTGTTACGATTATCATACCGCTTCCCTGCCTGCGCATTTCGGGCAAGGCCGCACGTATGCAGTTGGAAGTGCCGAAAAAGTTAACGTCAAATTGGCGTTTTGCATCCGCATAGGCTGTGAACTCAACCGCACCGGAAATTCCGAACCCGGCATTGCAGATAAGAACGTCAAGCCTTCCCTCACGGCTGACAACGGTTTTAATCGCATTGCGGACGGCAGCCTCATCCGTAACATCGGCGCAAATGCTCTCAATTCCTTCTTCCGGGCACGGACGGCGGCTCAACCCGTACACTCTGTCTCCCTTGGCGAAGAACAGTTTTGCGGCAGCAAGCCCGATTCCGCCCGAAGCACCGGTGATAAGTACGATTCTTTTCGGTTTATCAGTCATTTTTTACAATTCTCTCAATAATATCGAGAGCCTCGTCAAGTATAGTTTCGGTATGGTTTGCCATATAGCTCGTGCGGAGCAGACTCTCTCCCGGAGGCGTTGCGGGCGGCAGAACCGGGTTCACATAAACACCCGCATCAAACAATTCCTTTGCCTTGCGAAGTGTGCGCATTTCATCATAGGTATAGATGGGGATAATCGGCGTTATGCTGTCGCGTATGGCAATGCCGCGTTCCAGCAGCCCTTTGCGCATATAAGCCGCAAGTTCAACAAGCCTCTTGGGCATTTCGGGATGACTGCGGAGAATATGCAGTGCCTCAATCGCCGTTGCACAGTTTGCGGGCGGAATGCTTGCGCAGAAGATGAACGGACGCGAGGCATGACGAACATAGTTCACAACGCGCTTATCGCCCGCCATATAGCCGCCGAGAGAAGCGAGGGACTTGCTGAAGGTGCCCATTATTATATCAACCTTATCGGTCAGACCGAAATAATCTGCCGTGCCTCTGCCGCCGTTTCCGATAACGCCGAGACCGTGAGCATCGTCAACCATAACGCGCGCTTTGTATTTTTGCGCAAGCTCAACAATTTCGGGCAGCTTGCATATATCGCCGCCCATGCTGAACACGCCGTCTGTCACAATAAGCTTGCCCGATTCAAGCGGAACACTCTGAAGCGCAGTCTCAAGGTGTGCCATATCGCTGTGGTTGAAGCGAATCGTCTTTGCGTAGCTCAGTTTGCAGCCGTCATAAATGCTTGCATGATTTTCTTTATCGCAAAAAATGTAATCGCCTCGACCCGCAATCGCGCTGATGATGCCCAAATTGCTTTGGAAACCCGTTGAGAATGTCATAACATCTTCTTTGTTCAAAAAATCAGCAAGCTCCGACTCAAGCTGAACATGCAAATCAAGCGTGCCGTTCAAAAAACGCGAACCTGAACAGCCCGAGCCGTATTTTTCGAGTGCACGCACGCCCGCCGCAATAACGTCGGGATTGGAAGTCAGCCCAAGGTAGTTGTTTGAACCGAGCATTATGCGCCGTGAACCCTCCATGATGACTTCCGGAGCCTGTTTCGATTCGATTTGGTGGAAATAGGGATAAACGTTTTCGGCTGTTGCCTTCTCGACTATCTCAACCCTGCATTTGTCAAATAAATCCATATAAATCTCCAATAAATGCGGCAGTCCGCGCACCCGGATGAAAAATAAATATGGCTGCGCTTTCCGCCTTGGTATATACCTTTCAAGTTTAATACATTTTTTAAGAAAAGTCAAGGCATTTAAAGAAAAAACTTAGTTTGTTACAACCGGAAATAATTAAGCGAATCTTGCTTACGGTGCACGCTTGTGCTAAAATTGAAACATCCTGTCAACTCGGAGAAATCAATGCAAAACGAACCGGAATATGAACTGATAAAAAGCAGCCGAAAAACACTTGCTGCCGAAATCAAGCAGGGGCGGCTTATCATTCGCGCCCCGCATCAGGCAGCAGATGATGATATCAGGCGATTCATCCAAAAAAACAGGCAATGGATTGAGACCCATCTTGCAAAATCACGTTCCCGCGAAGCAGCTGCGGAAAGCATCCCGAAACTGACGCCCGAAGAGCTTCATAACCTTGCTCAACAAGCTCTGAAAGTGATTCCCGCGCGCGCTGCGTACTATGCTCCGCTCATCGGCGTTACATACGGGCGAATAACGATTCGAAACCAAACCTCCCGCTGGGGAAGCTGCAGCAGCAAAGGCAATCTGAATTTCAACTGCCTTTTAATGCTTGCCCCGCCGGAGGTTTTGGACAGCGTTGTTGTTCATGAACTTTGTCACCGCAGGGAAATGAACCACTCGCAAAAATTCTATGCCGAAGTCCTTCGTGTTTTTCCAACCTATCGCACGCAGGAAAAATGGCTCAAAGAACACGGCGGCGAACTGCTGAAGCGGCTCCGTGACTGACATGATTTTATTTTATAAAATACCAGTTTTTTATGTTTCGCAGCAAAGCCGGTTCGCGCATCGTTCCGATTTCCTGAAGCTTTGCGGAGTACACAACGCTGTTCAGGCGAAAATAAAGCACAATGAACGGAAGCTCATCGGCAAAAGCGGTTTGCAGCTCATATGCGGCATTGCGAAGGGATTCCTCATCCGCAGCAGCGTTCATTTTGTCAAGTGCGGCCGAAACCCCGGAATATAAGCCTGCATTGTAATGCCCGAAATTGTTCTTCCCGTTTACACTGAGATAAGGCTCAAGGTCATTGCTTTGCGCAAGGTTAAAGCCGCATAATGCAAGATCCCAATCGCCCGCCGCAAGCGCGGTCATGTATTCGCTGTCCGCGCTGCCGTATGAATGTGCAGCGGTCACAACCTTCACCGTTATGCCGACGGCCGCAAGCTGTTCGGCAATCATGCCCGCCGCCTCGCTTCGAACGGTGTTTTCGGTTGTGCCGCTTGTTAAAAGCGTAAGCTCAATCGGGCTTCCGTTCAGCGTTCTCCGCCCGTCCGCACCGACGCGGCTGCCGAGTTCATCGAGAATTGCATTTGCGCTGTTCAGGTTAAAGTCATATTGAACGGCGTTGCTGTTATACAGCCATGAATCCGGCGGCACAGGAACGTCGGCAGCGCGAGCTCTGTTCATGTAAGCGTTTGTTATCAGCTTGGTTCTGTTCAGTGCATGTGCAATTGCACGGCGGAACTCAACGCGTGACACGAATGCGCGATTATGATTCACAAGCATGACTTCCATGTTTTGAGTCATCATATCCGTAACAACGGTTTTTCCCGCCTCGCTGTATTGTCCGACGGTCAGAAGCGCAGTGGGCACAAAATTAAGCTGCCCCGCACCGTAGGAGGCGAGCGCGGTTGCATTTGATTCTCTTGCGTGAAATTCGACAGTATCGATATACGGCGGCCTGTCCCACCATTCCTCGTTGGATTTTAACGTTATCTTTGTGTTTGAAACGTAGCTTGCACGATATGCGCCCGTCCCGGTGAACGGTTCGGCATTCTCATGTATTATCGGGAAGCTGAGCGAATAAAGCTCACCGATGCCCGCAGAATTCATCGTTACGCGCAGGGTTGTCGCATCTATCATTTCAATTCGATTGATGCTTGAAAGCGCAGAAGCATAGTATGATTCGGAACCGAGAGTATAAAGCTGATTAAATGTATACACAACATCACCCGCGGTCAATATGTCCCCCGAATGCCATTTGACATTTTCGCGCAGGTTAATAATCCACGAATTTGCATTTTCTTCATCCGCGCTCCAGTTAATGGCAAGCGACGGAATGAGTCTGTTGCTTTCGTCAATGCCGATAAGGCTCTCGAAAACAAGCGAATAGAGCCCGAGTGCTTCCTCCGTTGTTGCTATCAGCGGATTATAATTCAGATTATCTTTATTCAGGTTGCGCGGCATGGGGAGTTTCAGCGATCCGCCCTGCTGCGGAACGGGTTCCGATGTTTGCGGCGCCGCAGATTGCGGCAGATTCGTCTGAATCGCGTCGCCGCGGCCGCGCTTTCCGCATGCAGTACAGAAAAGCACCGAAACGGCAAGCAGAACGGCTTCTGCTTTTAATAAAACCCGCCTTGCAGGTTCGACCCTATTCGCGTCCCGCTTCATGTTCGCTTTCGCGCAGAAATTGGTATTTTTCATATGCATCTTTAACCTTTTTAACATAATTTTCTGTTTCCTCGTACGGAATGGTGAGATTTTTCCCGTCATAGTATTTCGGATCGTCCAGCCAGCGGTTCACGGCACCGTGACCTGCATTGTATGCAGCGGCGGCGAGCTCAACATCCCCGTTGTATTTTTCCAAAAGAAACGAGAGCAGCCAGCAGCCCAAATCAATATTGTAATCCGGTTCGAATATTCTGCTTTCGTCATACTCTTTCCCCTGCCGCCATGCGATCCATTCGCCCGTTTCGGGCATGATCTGCATCAATCCCTGTGCGCCCGCACCCGATACGGCATCCGGAGTAAAAAAACTTTCCGTTCTTATGACTGCAAATACAAGGCATGGATCGAGATCGTATTTTTCGCACGCACTTAGAACCTCTGCTTCATATTCCATCGGATAAGAAAAATGTCTCCGCAAAGGTTTTTGGAGCATAGCCGCGAACGCAAGCGCAAGCGCAATGCAGCAGCCCGCAAAAATGATCCAAAGCCCGTTCCTGCCGCCGTTCTTCCGGTTGCCGGTATTTTTGCGTGTATTTTTTCTTTTTGCAGCTTTTTTCGCCATATTCTCCGCTCCCATATGCATCTTTATTTCTGCGGGAGCGTTTTATGCCTCGCAGGACGGCTGTGCATTATTTTCCGCCGCATTTTTTTTGCAATATTCCGATAAGCTCATCAACCCGCAAATGCAGCTCAGCCTCGGTCGTATCGTTTTCGATTATGTAATCCGCATAGCGTTTTTTCTTCCATTGCGGCATCTGCGCCGCAATTCTTGCACGCGCCTCGCGCCTCGACAGCCCGTCACGCTTCATTATACGGGCATAACGTGTTTCAATATTCGCCGTTACAAGAATCACGCTGTCGCATCTTTTATGCAGTCCGCTTTCGATAAGCAGCGGCACATCAAGCACCACTCCCGGACAATCCGGAAGCTGTTTCGCCGTCTCCGCCTGTTCGAACAGACTTTCAATCACGGCAGGATGAACAATATCATTCAGAAGCTCCACACGACTCTTTTTCTCGGCTGCAATTCGTTCCGCCGAAGCATTTGCCGCATTGCCCGGACAGGTTTTATCCTGCACTTCGTTGTTCTTTTCGCCGAAAACGCATTCTGAAAGCTTTTTTCGGTCTATATTGCCCGATTCATCAAGTATGCCCTCACCGAACGCATCAGTAAGCTTTCTTAAGACTTTTTCCGTTTGAATCACATCATGTGCCGTTTTATCCGCATCGACAATAAAAAACCCGCGCTCAGCCAGCATTGCCGAAACGGTGGATTTGCCCGCCGCCATGCTTCCCGTAAGCCCAAGCAGCGGAATGCGCTTGTTTTCGGCAATGATTTTTCCGTCAAAATCATTTGTTCTTTCACCGCACATGGAGTCAGCCCTTCCCTCCGTTTCTTTATGATAATGCTTTACTTTGTATCAAACCAGCTGTGTCCGCATTCAACATCCGCTTTGAGCGGCACGCGAAGCTTTACAACATTGCTCATGCAGTCTGAAAGCAAAGCTTTCACGCGCTCCGTCTCCTCCTCCGGTGTGTCTATAATCAGCTCATCGTGAATCTGGAGTATCAGCCGTGCGCGGAGTCCCTGTTCACTAAGACTGTTTGCAACCTTCACCATTGCGGCTTTAATTATATCTGCCGCCGAACCCTGAATCGGCATATTCATCGCTACGCGCTCACCGAAACTTCGCGTATTGTAGTTTGAAGATACGATTTCGGGAAGCTCACGCCTTCTGCCCATAATGGTCACGGCATAGCCTTTTTCCCTGCCGTTTTCAACCGCAGCTTTCATATAGTTCCGCACTCCCGTGCAGCGGTCAAGGTACTTTTCAATGTATTCCGAAGCTTTCTTCGGCGAAATATCCAATTGTTCGGAAAGGCCGTATGCGCTTATGCCGTACACAATGCCGAAATTGACAGCTTTTGCCGCAGAACGCATTTCACGCGTCACCTCGTCCTTAGGGACGCCGAAAACTTCCGCCGCCGTACGTGTGTGGATATCATCCCCGTCGTTGAATGCGGCAATCAAAGCCTCATCTCCGCTTATGTGCGCAAGCACGCGCAATTCTATCTGTGAATAGTCCGCCCCGACAAGAACACAGCCCGGGCTTGCAACAAAAGCGCGGCGGATTTCGCGTCCAAGCTCCGTGCGGACCGGAATGTTCTGCAAATTCGGCTCCTGACTTGAAATACGTCCCGTTGCGGTAACATTCTGGTTCAGGGTTGTGCGGATTCGTCCGTCCGAACCGATTTTTTGGAGCATTGCATCGATGAACGTTGATTTGAGTTTTGTCAGGAATCTGTACTCAAGCACCTTGCCCACGATAGGATGCATGGTTTTCAGCCCTTCAAGCACCTCACTGTCGGTTGAATATCCCGTTTTTGTTTTCTTTCGCGGCGGAAGGCTGAGTTTTTCAAACAATACCACGGAAAGCTGTTTCGGCGAAAGGATGTTGAAGCTTTCCCCCGCAAGCTCGTGAATTTCTTTCGCAAGCTCTTCGGAACGCGCCGCCATGGTTTCGCCGAGAGAACATAAAACCTCCCTGTCGAGCATGAACCCCGCGCTCTCCATATCAAACAGCACATGTTCAAGCGGCAGTTCAACATTCCGATACAGCTCCGTCATGCCGCTGCGTTCAAGCATTTGTTCCAGTTTCGGTTTCAAAACGATAAGCGCAGCCGCTCCGCGCTCACCGATACCGCTCTCCTCGGCAAGCACATCAAGTGTTTTTGCGGGATGCAGTGCGTTAAGCAGGTAATCCGCAAGCATGGCATCGAAAATTTCACCGTTGAGCGCAACACCGAACGGCGCAAGGATATGCCGTTTTGATTTGGCATCAAATACGGTTTTTTTGATTTTTTCCGACTCAAAGACGGGCTTAAGTGCGCAGAGAACCTGTTCGGGCAGCAATGCCGCACTGAACAGATCTCCTCCGACCGAGGCATTGAAAAGTACTGTGCCTTCTCCCGTTATTGCAGCGACCGTGACACTCTGTTCACAAATATCGAATGCTGTTTCATTGCATTGCAGAAGCGTATCAACGCAGGCCTGCAGCTCTTCATCACTTTTGACATCGCGGAGATCAAATTCGGCAGTTCGAACCTCGGCAGCATTTTTCCCATTTGGTTCAGGCATGTTTGCCGCATTTTGATTCTGCGTGCCTGCAAGCTCACGCACGCGTTTAAGGACGGCGCGAAGTTCAAGCTTTGTCAGCTCCGCCGCACCGTTTGCAAGCAGAGCGGGATTGAATCTGCAATCCTCCACACTCTCGCTCACGGGAGCATCGGTGTTTATTGTTCCGAGTTCATAGCTCATCCTTGCGGACTCCGCACCGTCAAGCAGCTTCTGCCGCAATGCGCCTTTTTCATTTTCCGCATTTTCAAGCACGGATTCCATAGTACCGTATTTTGAAAGCAGCTTCAGCGCGGTCTTTTCGCCGACGCCCTTAATGCCGGGCAGATTGTCCGAATTGTCGCCCATTAAGCCTTTGAGATCAACCATGCGTGCAGGTTCAAGTCCGTATTCGGCAAAAAGGGTTTCTTTATCGTATTCAACGGTTTCGGTGATGCCCTTTTTCGTCATCAGAACGTGTACATTATCGGTGATAAGCTGCAAAGCATCCCTATCCCCGGTCACAAGCAGAGAATCAACGCCCTCCTTCTGCGCCCGACGGGAAAATGTGCCGAGAATATCATCCGCCTCAAAGCGTTCGCATTCAATAACGGCAATGCCCATTTTTTTCAGCAATTCCTGCAAGAGCGGAAACTGCGTGCGGAGATCGTCCGGAGTTTCCCTTCTGCCGGCTTTGTAATCGGCATATTTTTCATGTCGAAAGGTTTTTATCGGCATATCAAACGCAACAAGCAGGTAATCCGGCCGCATATCAACAAGCTTAAGCAGCATCGAAAGGAAGCCGTGCAGTGCGCCCGTCGGCGTACCTGCTTTGTTGGTCATGTTAGGAAGCGCGTAATACGCTCTGTGCATCAGTGAGTTGCCGTCAATTGCAATAAGTTTCATTTTGTTTTATCTCCGTTGTTATCCATTGTTCGGTCGTTCCTTCCGGCACAGGTTTATGCGCCGAAAATTTTCAGCAAGGCAAAGAGTGCGATGCTGACCGCGACGCTCAGAAGCGTTCCGTAAAGATAGTATTCCGCAAAGGAGCGATCTTCAAAGTCTTTGAATCTGACTATCGATTTCGCGGTGAAAACAAGCGCAACAGCGGAATACTGCCCGAGCAGGAGCATGCAAATTATTATAAACCGTTCTAATGAACCGATGCATCCGCCGTGCTTCAGGCGTGTTTTCACCTTTTCATCAGGTTTTTCGGTTACAAGCACCTTTTGAACAAAAACATTTGCGGGCTTCAGCACGGCAAGCAGCATCGTCAGTATGCTGAGCATTGCAAAGCCGTCAATGCCAACGAGGGCTTTTATATCGTTTTGCAGAAATTCTATCCCGCGCCCCTCACCGTAAAATGCCGAAGCAAACGATACAGCAAGGATTATCGAAAGGTGCAGTGCCTGATCGATAAGATATGCGGCTCTGTCCTGTTTCACGGTCAAACTGCCGCGCTTTGCGGCACCGTTTAAAATCAGCTGCTTCACAATGTCAATCACCGCATGTGTCACGGCACAGGCAGCAACCGCATATAAGTATGCATTCGAATAACACAGCAGCAGCGTTGAAAACATCACTGCCGCATAAATCCCTGCATGAATCAAAACATACAGTGTGTTCCTGCTCTTCAGTTTTGCAAGGCACTGCGGTTGAAAATAATAATCTCCGAGCATATGCGCAAGCATCAAAAGTGTGTATTCCTTCATCAATTCATCCTCTGCTGTCGTGTTAAAATTTTAGGTTAAAACGGTTTTATCGGCACATTCCTTATCACCGGTTTCCGCATGCTCACCGTCGGTTTTCAGTTCCGAAAGCAAAGCTTCCGCAACAATCAGGCCTTCGGCATACTCCCTTGCGTTTGAAACGGAAAGACTGATATTGAACGTGCTCTGCGTTATTCCGAGCCGCTTTGCAAGCTCTGTTTGGGTTTGTGCAGCGTTTGTGATCGCATTCCGAACATACATCGCTGCCGCCTCGTTCTGCCGTTTTGTTCTCTCCCGCCGCAATGCGGACAGGAGCAGCAAAACGGTATTCACGCCGGTTTCAAGCTCCTTCCGCCGCGCATTCCGATCGCAGTCCGAACATTCCGTGCCTCCGGCGTCAAGCAGAATTCTTGAATATGCTCTGCCGCGGTTTTCGGCTTTCCTGAGCAAATTCATTCCGTGCCGCGCACGGTAAAACGCTTCTCCGTCCGCCCCAATCGCCGCTTCCCTTCGGATTTGTGTTGCAATTCCGCCGAAACCGATTGCAATTCTTATGCGAACCGGAAACATTTCGTCGATTATCCTGTCGGCAACAAAAATCGGATCCGCACCTTTTTCCGCAAACAGAAGCCCTTGGAACTCATCACCGAGTGTTATCAAAAAATCTGCCGCAATATGCGCCGCATGTTCGGCATTGACGGAATAAAGTATCGATTGCAGCTTTTTCTGCACATCGTAACGATCTTGTTCGTGCCGCGAGTCGATAATATCTCCGATCAGCGCAAAATAATGCCGCTCACTGTTCATTTCACCCGGGTTGTGCATAAAACCTCCGCAAAATATACTTATAATATTGTACCACATTTTGCACCCCGGTTCAATCCGATTATTGACGATTTCGTGAATTTATCTGTAAGAAAGATTCAAACAATCAACCCTTCCGGAGAATAACCGAATTCGTGGAAATTTGTTATAAGATATGTTGTTATTCTTTCAGATTCTGCGGGCATCATCATATTTCAGACAAACTCCGATACCCCGAGCTTCAGTATTTAAATATCGGAGAGCCGTTGATTTGCCGTCATAATGCAAAAACCCGCTCTTCACATTTGCGCGAAGTGCGGGTTTATCATAAATCATTCATTTAAATCAAATATCAGATCGCAGACCGATCAGCATCGCTCCGGACAATGTGCCCGTCGACAGACAAGTTGTGCCTGTGCAGCTTTGCAATCTCCACTTATTTCCCGTATTTTTTCAGGAAATCCGGAAATTTTTGGAGTCCGTAAACTTCATCAACGATGCTGCCGTTTTCAAAATAGCTGAGTGAGTACATGCTCTGATCCGGCTTTTTCGAATTGATATAGCACGAGAAGATGAATTCCCCGCCGACTATGTACCTTGTGAAATCATAGCCGTTATCGCCCGTGTCGCAAGCCTTGTCTCGCGGAAGTTCAGCAGCCGAAAGTCCCGTTTTGCCGTTTATCAGCGTGTTGAATTCCGCAAAAGAGAGCTGCGGATAACTATCCGGATTATTGATTATCTGTTTCAATACCTTTTCATTTTTGTTTGATTTGCGTGAACAGCCCGCAGCGGAGGTCAGCAGTGCGGCGACGGACAGAATAACACACATGATTCTGATATATTTTCTTGTTTTTGCCATTGAGTTTTCCACCTTTCAGATTTAATCCGGCAGCATTCCCTCTGCACAGCAAAACGAGTGCGAGCCGTGATCGGAGTATGCTTATTATAAACCATTCCGCGAAAAAACGAAACTGCCGCCAAGCACTATATATTGTTTTGTGCGCAAGTTTCTGCTGCATCCGAGTTTTGCGCATTCTGATACGTCTTCACAAGCGCAAGCAGCGTATCTATATATATTTTTTGATTCTGAGCCTCCCAATTTTTCTCCGCAAGACGCGTATACTCTGCATTCGGGAGCTTGATGCGGATTTCAAATATCGCATCCCCGTTTTCAACGAGTGCAAAAGTTGCATCGAAACCGCCGTCCGGCAGCGGGGTTGCGATAATGCGCGAGGTATTCTCCCGACGGAACTCATCTTTGTTGCTGCCGACAAATCCCTCAATCGACTCACGCAGGGATTTCGGAAGGTTTTTGCCGAAAAGATTCATAATCTCCTCTCCGCGCGGAGTCATAACTATCATCTGCATTTTGAATGTCGGCACGGATGCAATGCAGCCGTTTGCTTCCAAATCGATTATGTGCTCGCACACGTCAAAATAGTTTTCAACCCCGTTTTCGCTCATTACGGTTGCAATCTGTTCACGAGAAAGAGGCATTTCGGCGCACTCAAGGGTAAAAAGTATCATCAACTTGAGCTTGTCCTCGCCGTTCGAAAAAAAAGCCATAAATTTTTTCCTCCGTTCAAATTCAAAAAATCCTTGTTTTAAAAGCCTTTCTGCTCCGTTTTTAAACATTATACTCATTATACCACAATTTCCCCGAAAAATAAATTTCAAAAAAGGGGTTGCAAAATTCAAAATTATGTGTATAATAGAATCTGCTGAAAGGCAAGGGGTTATAGCTCAGCTGGTCAGAGCGCTACGTTGACATCGTAGAGGTCGTTGGTTCGATCCCAACTAATCCCACCAATGTCTGTCCTGCGGTGTTCGTTACGTCCTGATTATA
Source organism: Clostridium sp. CAG:138 (assembly GCA_000435055.1). Classification (GTDB taxonomy): domain Bacteria; phylum Bacillota; class Clostridia; order Christensenellales; family CAG-138; genus PeH17. The sequence goes on from FR879709.1 coordinate 191,862, forward strand.
AACCCTCGTTCCAACTTTAGGGGCGATAGTCGAACCGCGAAAGGCACCCCCGCATTATGCTTTGCATTGCCTTGGGGTACCGAAAGCATTAGCGTCGCACCCGCGCCTGTCTTCTTAGACGGGTATTATAAGAGGGGCGGACGGCACAATGGGATGGATTCTATTGCCGAATGGTGTAACGGTAACACTAACGACTCTGACTCGTTCATCCTTGGTTCGAATCCAAGTTCGGCAGCCACAAAAACCTTTGTTCGGATTTTCCGGCAAAGGTTTTTGTTTTCTTTTTATTCCCCCGTCTCTCTGCACACAATAATCTTGAAACAACCGCGGCAATCGGGTATAATAAGCGTGATAAAGCAACAAAAAACCGCTGCACACCGCGTGCGTGCGCGGCGGTTTCATCGGAGAATAAATGGCAAACAAACCAAACGGCAACCTGACCGGCATCAAGTCCGCAATGCTGGACAGACTGAATAGCCTTTATGACTTTAAGCAGGGGCTTGATGAATTTGCATCATTTGAACTTTTAAGCGAGCTTTGCGCCTGCTCCGGCGAAATCAACCGCGAGATTTCCGTCTATATTTCCCGTGACGGCAGCATTGTTGATGTTTCTGTAGGCGACAGCGCAAAGGTCAGCATGCCTTCAATGCGCCTCGTGCGCAATGAAGACAGACTCTGCGGCGTTCGCTGCATCCACACGCACCCAAGCGGGGACGGCAGGCTTTCCGGAGTTGATCTCGGAACGCTGCGCTCGATGAAGCTTGACTGCATGGCGGCTGTCGGAGTTTCGGACGGCAAACCCACTCAGCTTTACGCGGCCTATCTCGGCGATTTCGACGAAGACACAGGCAGCCGCGCCGCGCTTGTGTACGGACCCATGCGGCCCTACAAGCTCCCGCAAAAAGCACTGATTGCGGAAATTTTCAATTCGGATGACCGTTTCCGCAGCACGACAAAAGAAGTTGAAGCCGTTGAGCAGGAACGCGCCGTCCTTGTGGGCATGGATAATGACGAAGGGTACGACACTCTTGAGGAGCTCAATGAGCTTGCAAAAACCGCCGGCGCACTTGTGGTCGGCAAAGTTCGTGTCCGTCGGCGCACAATCGACAATGCAACCTATGTCGGAAGCGGCAAAGCCAACGAGCTCAGCCTTATGGGCAGCGAGCTTGAAGCGGATCTGTTCATTTTTGATGATGAACTTTCCGCAATTCAGCTCCGCACGCTTGAGGAGATCCTCGGAGCGCGCGTTATTGACAGAACAACGCTTATACTCGATATTTTTGCTGCCCGTGCAACAAGCCGTGAGGGCAAATTACAGGTGGAGCTTGCGCAAATGCGCTACCGTCTTCCCCGCCTTATCGGGCAGGGGCAGGTTCTCTCGCGTTTGGGCGGCGGCATCGGAACGCGCGGCCCCGGCGAAAAGAAACTTGAAATCGACAGGCGGAGAATAAGGCGGCGTGTTTTCGAGCTTGAAACCGAACTGTCCGAAATTGAAAAACAGCGCGGACTGCGGCGCGAAAGCCGAAAGGCGAACCGTGTTCCGCTTGTTGCGCTTGTCGGGTACACAAATGCCGGCAAATCCACAATGCTCAACGCTCTCACCGATTCAAACGTGCTTGCGGAAGATAAACTCTTTGCAACCCTGGATCCCGTTGTGCGCAAAATCACACTTTCCGGCGGCACGGAAGCTTTGCTTTCCGACACGGTCGGGTTCATCAACAAACTTCCGCACGACCTTGTTGAGGCGTTTAAATCAACATTGGAAGAAGTTTCAAACTCCGATCTGATCCTTCAGGTTGTTGATATTTCCTGTCCTTATCATGAAAAGCAGATGCGCGTTGTTGACGGCGTTCTCGAATCCCTTCATGCAGCGGATATTCCGCGCATAATCGTTTTCAACAAAGCCGATGCAATCGCCTCCTGCGATCTTCCGGCCGAAAGTGAAAACAGGATTAACGTCAGTGCTCTGCGCGGCACGGGCATTGAAAAGCTTCTCAGTGCAGTTGAGCTGAAACTCAATTCCGCCCGCACAGAGGTGGATATTCTTGTTCCGTACAGCAAATACGAAGCTGTCTCAATGATTCGCGATCGCGGAATGCTGCTGAGTGAGGAGCATACCGAAGCAGGCACGCACATTCGCGCCCTGCTTGACGCGGAAAGCATCGGTCAGCTGCGCAAAATTCTCGATTTTTAACGACTGCGGGCATTGAATCGGATATGAGTAAAACAAAGATAATAACAATCGAAGGCATTGACGGCAGCGGCAAAACAGTTCAATTTGAACTGCTCACGAAGGGACTGCAAGACAGGGGGTTCACGGTTCAAAAACGTGCTTACCCTGTTTATGATGCTTTTTTCGGCGAACAGGTCGGAAGGTTTCTTTCCTGTTCGGAGGGCGTAAGCGCAAGCACCGTTGACCAAAAGAGCATGGCGCTTTGGTTCGCAATGGACAGATTCATGGATTTTCGGAATTATCGCGACGGGGAAGCGGATTTTCTGCTTATCAACCGCTATGTTCTCAGCAACGCAGTCTATCAGAGCATACGCGAACGTGATATCAGCGAACCCGGTTCGGATAATTCCGCTTTTGCCGATTGGGTTTTCCGTCTTGAATACGATGTTCTGGGGCTTCCGCGCCCGACATTAAACCTGTTTTTCGACGTTGACACCGAATGCGCAGGCAAAAACGTTGATAAAAAGGGTTTCCGTGACTATATCGGCAGCGGCCGCGATGTTTACGAGAAGAGTGCGGGCATTCAGGCCCGCGCAAGAGCCAAATACCGCGAAATGTCCGAACGTTTTTCCGACACGGTCATCATTCCGTGCACCGAAAACGGTGCGATGCTTCCTCCGGAAACGATTTCAAACGCGGTTTTCGAGCTGCTGCGCGAACGCGGGCTCATCTGACACACCCATGCTTTTTTGATTCCCCATCGGGCAAAACATTGTATAAACATAAAAAGGAGAAAACAACATGAGAAAGATAGGCATTTTGACCGGCGGCGGCGACTGTCCGGGACTTAACGCAGTTATTCGCGGCGTTGTTGAAAAATGCGCCGAAGCAGGAATGGAAGTTTTCGGTTTTCGCGACGGCTGGCGCGGTGCGCTGAACGCAAAGGGACATTGGCTCACGCTTTCCGAAGTGGAAGGCATACAGACCCTCGGCGGAACCATTATCGGCAGCTCCCGAACAAATGTTCTTGCTCAGCCTGACGGCACTTCAACAATCATCAACGTGCTTGATGCACTCGGGCTTGAAGGTCTTGTCGCCATCGGCGGGGACGACACTCTCGGCGTTGCGAATGCGCTGCGCAAACTCGGCGTTAACGTTATCGGCGTTCCGAAAACCATAGACAATGATTTGAGCTGTACCGATTACACTTTCGGCTTTGAAACCGCCTCCAACATTGCAATGGAGGCCATTGATCGCCTGCAAACGACCGCTAAGGCTCATTCCCGCTGCATCGTTGTCGAATGCATGGGTCGGCACACGGGCTGGATCGCATTGCAGGCAGGACTTGCCGCAAATGCCCATCTTGTGCTTATTCCCGAATTCCCGAAATCCTATGATGAGATAATTTCCGTTGTTCGCCGCAGATATCTTCGCGGAGACAGATATACTATCATTGTTGTTGCGGAAGGTTTTGAACTGCTCGGCGGCGATAAAATAGACCTCGGAACCGACGCATTCGGCAACAAGCTGCTTATTCACAAAAACCTTGCAAAGAACCTTTCCGACATGATTGAAGATACGATGCGCAATGATCCGCTTCTCGGCTCCGACGCACAGTATTTTGAATGCCGCCCGGTCGTTTTGGGTCATGTTCAGCGCGGCGGTGCGCCGTGTGCATTTGACCGTGTTCTCGGAACAAGACTCGGCATAAAGGCCGGAGAGCTTGTTGTCAGGCGTGATTACGGAAAAATGGTTGCATTGAACGGCAATTCTATCGTCGGAGCGGATCTTGAAACTGCCGTCACCGTCCGAAAGGAAGTTGACAGGGAATTTTATGAGGCTGCATCGCTTTATTTTAAATAATTCCGAGTATATCGGACTGAAAAGCGGGTGTTCGCGAGCGAACACAGCTGCAACGGCACCCCGCAGAGTCAGCTATTATAAACAGCCCGCAGATACTGTTTGCGGGCACTGCGCCGACCGTCTCAAGCACAGGATAAGCGGCATGGAGTCAGCTTTTCGATATTTTTTCTTGACAAAGTCGGTTTTTGGGCGCATAATATGCACTTAAAAAGTTTGCGGCAGCTCAGGGCGAACAAACGTTTTTCTCCGCCCGAAGAAAAGGCTGCAAAAGGAAAGGAACCGCAAAATGGAAACGGCAAAAGAAAACTTTGAACCCCGCAATTTCATCGAGGAGCTCATTCTTGAGGATATGCAGCGCAGCCCCGTTGTTAAAACGCGCTTCCCGCCCGAGCCGAACGGTTATCTTCATATCGGCCACGCAAAGGCTCTTTGGATAAATTTTACAACAGCCGAACGCTTCGGCGGCAAATGCAATCTTCGTTATGACGATACCAATCCTGCCAAGGAGGATGTCGAATTTGTTGATGCAATCGAACAGGACATCCGTTGGCTGGGCTTCAATTGGGATAAGCTCTGCTACGGCAGCGATTATTTTGACAAATGTTATGAACTTGCGGTAAAACTCATCAAAGACGGCAAGGCATATGTCTGTGATCTTGACAAGGATGAAATCCGCGAATACCGCGGCACGCTGACCGAACCCGGCGTTAACAGTCCCTACCGCAGCCGCAGCGTTGAGGAGAACCTTGACCTGTTCCGCCGCATGAAAGAAGGCGAGTTTCCGGACGGAAGCCGCACCCTCCGTGCGAAAATCGATATGGCTTCTCCGAACATCAATATGCGCGACCCCGCACTTTACAGGATTCTGCACCGCACCCATCACCACCAGGGCGACAAATGGTGCATCTATCCCATGTATGACTTTGCGCACCCGATTCAGGATGCTATCGAGGGCATTACCCATTCCCTCTGTTCCCTTGAATACGAAGCTCACCGCCCGCTCTACAATTGGGTAATCGAGGCTTGCGGATTCGAGCATAAGCCCCGCCAGATTGAGTTTGCAAGGCTGAACATCACCAACACTATTATGAGCAAACGCTTCCTTCGTGCGCTTGTTGAGGGCGGCTATGTCTCCGGTTGGGATGACCCGCGTATGCCGACGCTTTGCGCAATGCGCCGCCGCGGATACACTCCGGAAGCAATAAAGGACTTTCTGACCCGTGCCGGTGTTGCAAAGGCTGATTCGGTGGTTGATTCCGCAATGCTTGAACACTGCGTCCGCGAGGATCTGAACGCACATTGCGACCGTGCAATGGCCGTTATTGACCCCGTTAAAGTTGTCATTGACAACATGCCCGAGGGTGAATTCATCGATGTTGAAATTGAAAACCTACCCATTGCCGAAGAAGGCGATGCCAAGTTCGGCGAAAAGCACACCGTCCGTTTCAGTCGGGAAGTCTATATCGAGCGCGATGATTTCATGGTTGAACCTCCGAAAAAGTTTTTCCGTCTCAAACCCGACGGAGAGGTTCGTCTTAAAGGTGCATACATTGTAAAATGCGTCGGTTTTAAACAGGACGAAAGCGGAAAAGTTACTGAAATCCACTGCACATACGACCCCGAAAGCTTCAGCGGCGAATGCACCCGCAAAGTCAAGGGCACAATTCACTGGGTTCCCGTTCAGGATGCGATTCCCGCTGAATTCCGCCTTTACGAACAGCTCATGAAGGATGAAAACGTTTCGGCCGATGATTTTATCGATAAGCTGAATCCCGATTCCGTTCGCATTCAGAACGGCTTTATCGAACCATTCCTTGCCGATAAACCCGCCGGCTATCGCTGCCAGCTCATGCGAATCGGTTATTTCTGTGTTGACCCTGATTCAACTGCCGAAAAGCGCGTTTTCAATCGCACTGTCGGCCTGAAGGACAGCTATAAGCCCGCACAGAGCTGAGGCCTGCGCACCTGATTGACACCCTTTTGATGTTAAGAGCTTTGCCGCCGTTCGGCTGCAAAGCTCTTTGTTTTTTCTTTTTATTTTTTCTTTTTATTTTTCTGTTTATCCTCAGGCTCGATTGCGAATCATATCATGCCGAACTCTGCCTTCAGGCGCAGAATTCTTTCAACACTTTCATTTAATCTGTCCAACGAAATCTCGCCTGTTTGCACGGCCGAAAGAATCCCGTTGAATGCGGCTGCATAGTCATAAGGCATCAGGAGTATATCCGCGCCTGCATTAAACGCAAGCACCGCGCTCTCTTTCGATGAATAGTTCTCGGCAATCGCACCCATTGCAAGCGCATCAGTAATTATTACGCCGTCATAGCCCATTTCGCCGCGAAGGTGCAGCGTCAGCGCATCATATGATAATGAACAGGGCAGATTGTCGGTGTTTCCGCGTGTCAACGTTATATGTGCCGCCATTATCATATCCGTTTCATTAATTGCATTATAAAACGGAATCAATTCGCATTCCGAAAGCTGCTGCCAATCCTTTTCGAGTGCAACATAGCCGTCATGCGTATCTCCCGCCGTGTCCCCATGCCCCGGAAAATGTTTTATGCAGGCAATAATGTTTTCTTTATGCAGACCGGATATTGCTGCATTCACCATTTTTGCAACAAGTTTTGGGTCGCTTCCGAACGCTCTGTTTCCGATAACAGTATTATTCGGATTTGAATTCACATCCGCAACGGGCGCAAAGTCAAGATTAAACCCAAGCTCTGCAAGGTACCCGCCTATTGCTGAATACATTGCACGCACCTGCTCCGGATCGCCGGTGCTTCTGACAGCCTGAGCACCGTCATATTTCGGCACTGTGAAGGCGGGCGAGTTTGCAATTCTTGCAACTGTGCCTCCCTCCTCATCTACTGCAATGAAAAGAGGAATTCGGCTTGCTTCCTGTAGATTTTGGATGAATGCAACTGTTTGTTCCGGGTTTTCGATATTCTTTCCGAAAAAAGCTATCCCCCCGGCAGGATGCGCTGCGAGAAAATCCGCCATGCCCGCCGAACAGTCCGTGTCACTGTACCGTGCCGAGCCGTGCGCCTGATTCGGTGTGAAGCTTTCATCCAACGATTCCGGACGAACAATGAAAATCTGTCCGACTTTTTCTTCAAGTGTCATTTCAGTCATCATTTCAGCCACGATATCCTCCTCCGGATCGTTTGTTGCGGCTGCCGAAGGTTTTATCGTCATCTCCGCAGTCGGTTCGACGGAAGGCGTGAGCAGTGCCGGTGCTGCAGTTGAATCCTGTCCGGTTCCGCGTCCGCCTATGCATGCGCAGAATGCACACAAAAGCACCGCTGCAATCACCGTTATGCAGCTGATAATTATTTTTCTATTGAAAATAACAGCATTCTGCGTCATTTTAGGCATAAACCTCCGCTGATGTTTGTGTTGTTCTCTGCTGCAAAATCGGCAGCATCCCTTTTGCGGAATGCTGCCGACCGTTTGAGTTCAAATTAAATTCAGCCCATGATATCGTGGTTTACCGTATCCTGAATGCGCTGTGCAATTTCATCCGCACGGGCAACAAGCTTCTTGCCCTCTTCGCTGAAGAATGCAGCCTTTGCTTCATCCTTTACGCCGCCGAGGTTGATAAGAACGTTCAGCCATGCACCGTGAACGCAGGTGTGAAGGTTCAGCCCGCCGACGCCGAGATCGCTTGCACAGTTGGTGTTGTAATGACCGAGCATTCTGTCCGCAAGTTCAAGCGCAGCAACGGAGAGGCGCAGCGTTTCAAAGGGAACTTCCGTTGCAACAAGAGTTGCATCGGCAATCGCTTTCCTGCGAACGGCCTTCTCCTCGTCGGTTGCTTTCGGCATTTTGAACGCAGCTGCAACAAGGTTGTATGCGTCCGTATCCCTGTCAACCTGAGCGGTCAGCTCGTCGTAAATTTTCTTTCCCTGCTCAATGATTTCGTGACAGAGGGGCCAATCGGCTTCATAGCTCTTTTTGACCGCAGTCTGACCCGCGACCATCGTGACAAGGCCTGTGCCCTGTGCGCCGCAGAATGCAGCCGCGCTGCCGCCGCCGGGAGCGGGAGCATCGGAAGCAACAATGTTGAGATAGTCAGTAACGACCATGTCGATAAGTTTCATGTGTTTAAAATTACCTTTCGTTGTTATGATTATGCCGATTCGGACTATTCTGCCGTGCTGTCGGCAATTTATTCCGAATCGAACCTGAGATTACTTCACAGCGACACGGCCGCGCTTGATAACCTTTTTAACCTGATTTGAGCCCATTCTGTAGCAGAGCATGGGCAGCTCATCCGCATTCCAAAGCACGATATCCGCAAGTTTGCCCGGTTCAATCGAACCGACGCTGTCGCCCTTGCCGATTGCACATGCAGCATTCAGCGTGACTGCCGTCAAAACCTCCTCGGGGAAGAGGCGGTAACGCAGATAGCCGAGATTCATTGAAAGCTGCAAATTCAGCGACGGGCATGACCCGGGGTTGAAATCCGTTGCAATTGCAACAGGGACGCCCGCCGAAATCATGTCGCGCGCACGCGCAAAGGGTTTGTTGAGATAAAGTGAGGTTTGCGGCAGCAGGCAGGCAGTCGTTTTCGCCTTTGCCATTGCTTCAATGCCGCTGTCCCGTGTTGCAATAAGGTGTTCTGCGGAAATTGCGCCGATCTCGCCCGCAAGCTCCGAACCGCCAAGCGGATCTATCTCATCCGCATGCACTTTTGACGGAAGCCCGAGTTTTTGTGCCGCAAGCAGAAGTTTCCGCGACTGCGGAACGTTGAATACGGAACTTTCGAGGAAGACATCGCAAAAATCCGCAAGCCCCTGTTCCGTAACGACCGGCAGCACACGTTCAATTATAAAATCAATGTACCCGTCAGCATTGCCTGCATATTCGTCCGGAATTGCATGTGCACCGAGGAATGTGGCAGCAATATCCTGTGCGCAGGCTCCGCCGAGACGGCGAATGACGCGGAGCTGCTTCAGCTCATTTTCCGAATCCAGTCCGTAACCGCTTTTAATTTCAACCGTTGTAACGCCGAAATCGAGCATTTCCGCAAGAAAGCCGCGTCCGCGTTCAAAAAGCTCATCCTCGGTTGCTTTGCGCGTGTTGGTCAGCGTGTTCAAAATGCCGCCGCCTGCGTTGAGGATATCAAGGTAGCTTGCGCCTGCAATTTTCAGCGGCACTTCATGCGCGCGCCAGCCACCGAAAACAAGATGGGTGTGTGCGTCAACAAGTCCGGGTGTTGCAAGCGCACCGTGAGCATCGACGATATCGGCATATGCCGAATACTCGGGAAGCTCTCCGTTTGCAGTCACCGCAGCGATTTTTTCACCGTCAATGAGAACTGCCGCATTGTGCAGCACTTCGATTTTGCCCTGATCCGAACCGCAGCGGCTGCTTGTGCCGAGCGGGGTTGCAAGTGTTCCGATGTTTTTAATAAGAAGCATAGGCATTTGACCTTTTCACGGAATGCAGAGCGGCAAATGCTCTGCATTCCGCTCAGTCTTTAATTGTGTTCTGAATTACAGCAAATAGTTTTCAATAATCTGCTTGTCCGCATTGAAGTCCTCGATTTGCAGGTAATATTCTGCGGAATCGATGAGCGCACGCATCGGAGTCAGGCCGATGATCTCCGTGCCGATAACGTGAACGCCCCAGCGTGCGGCTTCAGCCTTTGTGACTTCAACAACCCTGTAAAGCGGAGTGCGGTTGAAGTCGGTCATGTTGATTGAAACCTGCGCAATGTTCCTGTCCTCAAGCATAACGCCGAGAGCCTTTACGCAATCGAAACCGCCGCTTGAACGACGGATAATCTTTGCAATTTTGCTTGCAATGGAAACATCGGAAGTTGAGAGGTTGATATTGAATGCAACCAAGGGCATACGGCAGCCGACGGCTGTTACGCCTGCGGTGGGGTGAATCGCTGCGCCGCCGAAATCGGGGGTCCACTGCGGATCCTTGACCTTTTCCGCCATGCCTTCAAACTGACCCTTGCGAATTGCCGCAAGGTTTACACGATGCGGTGCGGAAGCGGAATCTTCATAAAGGAAAATGGGTATGCCCGCTTCATTCCAAATGCGCTCTGCGAGCTGTTTGGAATACTCAACGGTTTCTTCCTTTGTAACGTCCTTCATGGGAATAAGGGGGATAACATCGACCGCACCCATGCGGGGATGTTCGCCCTGATGATGATTCAGGTCAATAAGCTCTGCCGCTTTCTTGGCAAGAGCGGTT
>FR879709.1:202139-209526 GCA_000435055.1 Clostridium sp. CAG:138
TTGCGGCATTCATAACGCCTTCGGGGCTGCCCATGAAGGTGATAACGCTGCGGTTGTGGCTTGCATCGCTGCTGTAATCAAGCAGTGTTACGCCCACAGTGTTGCGAACGGTGTCAACACATGCCTCGATGACCTCATGGTTCCTGCCCTCGCTGATATTCGGGACGCATTCAATGATCTTTGCCATTTTAAGAAAACTTCCTTTCGTGTTTTTGCCCCGCAGAAGTATGCGGAGCGGTTGTTTTTTGCGTTTGTTGTTTGTTGTTTCTTTATTTTTGCCGCGTCCGCAGGGCAAAAGCCGTGAGCTCCCGCCGTCTGCGGGCGCAGGCAATGTTAATTTGAAGAATGTATGCAGAACGTATCATACCGTTCCGGCAAATGCCGGTTTAACATTTGTCCTGCACGTTTCCGAAGCTTATTTCAGAGCATCGGCAACAGTTTTTTTCACAAGTTCGTCATCCGCAAAATAGGGGATGGTGATATGAGCCTTGCCCGCCCATTTTTCATTGTATTTAACGGATGTTTCAACGGAGTGCTCGTTGCGCGCCCAATTGCGCCTTGCAACGCCGCCCATAACGTCCCACATCATTGCGGAGCGAATGATATTATCCACGCGCTCGCTGCCGTCCAGAACAAGGCCGAAACCGCCGTTGATGGATTTGCCGATTCCGACACCGCCGCCGTTGTGCAGTGCACAGAGGCTCATGCCCCTTGCGGCATTGCCCGCGAAGCACTGAACCGCCATATCCGCCATTACATTGCTGCCGTCCTTGATGTTTGCAGTCTCGCGGAAGGGGGAATCCGTACCGCTGACGTCGTGGTGGTCGCGTCCGATCATAACCGGACCGATTTCGCCGCTGCGAACCATTTCGTTGAATTTAAGCGCGATATTCGTTCTGCCTTCGGCATCCTGATAGAGTATGCGCGCCTGTGTGCCGACAACAAGCTTGTTTGCCTTTGCATCACGAATCCAAATATAGTTATCGCGATCCTGAGAGCAGCGGGTCGGATCGATGCAGCTCATTGCCGCTGCATCGGTCTTGTCGAGATCTTCGGGCTTGCCGGACAGGCAGACCCAGCGGAACGGACCGTAGCCGTAGTCAAACAGAACCGGACCCATAATATCCTCAACATAACTCGGGAAGATGAAGCCATCCTTTTCATCAACGCCGTTCTTGGAGATTTCCTGAACGCCGCTGTCGTAAACCGCTTTCATGAAGGAGTTGCCGTAGTCGAAGAAATACGTGCCGCGCTTTGTGAGGGCAACGATTGCATCGAAATGACGACGCAGCGAAGCATTGACTCGGCGTTCGAACTCGTCACGATCGGAATGCAGCATATGCGTGCGCTCATCAAAGGTCAGACCGACGGGGCAATAACCGCCGTTATAGACGTTGTGGCAGGAAGTCTGGTCGGAAAGCAGATCGATATGGATGTTATGCGCAACGGCATATTCAAGCAAATCGACAATATTTCCGTGATATGCGATCGAAATCGATTTTTTCTCCGCAAGGTACTGTTTTGCTTCCGCAAACACATCGTCAAGGTTATCGGAAATCGTGTTTACCCAGCCTTGGTCATAACGTGTTTTGATTCTTGAAAGGTCAACTTCCGCAAAAACACCGACTGCGTTTGCGATGTTCGCCGCCTTGGGCTGTGCACCGCTCATGCCGCCGAGACCGGAGGATACAAACAGCTTGCCCGCAAGATCGCCGTGTTCCGCAACGCCGAGATATTTTCTGCCTGCGCCGAGAATTGTGTTGAACGTTCCGTGAACGATGCCCTGCGGTCCGATATACATCCAACCGCCCGCCGTCATCTGTCCGTAGTTGGCAACGCCGAGTTCTTCCGCAATTTCCCAATCCTTAAGGTTGTCGAACATGCCGACCATCAGTGCGTTTGTGATGATAACGCGGGGCGCGGTGGGCTTTGAAGGAAACAGGCCGAGAGGATGACCGGACTCAACAACGAGAGTCTGGTTTTCGGTAAGCTCCTCAAGATATTTTTTGATAAGGCGGTATTGCAGCCAGTTTTGGCAGGGCTGACCTGTTTCGCCGTAGGTAACAAGTTCATAGGGGTAAAGCGCAATCTCGAAATCAAGGTTGTTGTCAATCATGACCTGAAAAGCCTTGCCTTCAATGCATTTGCCCTTGTATTCATCGATGGGTTTGCCGTAAATCCTTCCCTCGGGACGATAGCGATAGGCATAGATTCTGCCGCGGGTTTTGAGTTCTTCCATGAATTCGGGAGCAAGCGTTTCATGGAGTTCCTCGGGAATATAGCGCAGTGCGTTGCGCAGCGCAAGCTCAGCCTGTGCGGGAGTGAGGCGGAAACCTCTGTCCGGTGCGCGGCGATAGCCCTCTTCCATTTTCGGATACTCCGGAAGAGTGTTGTCAAGTTTGATTGTCATTGCTTTTGCAACAAGTTCGTTTTTCATACTGATATTCCCTCCTTCGTTAGGATTGAATTTTTTACCGGTTTTTCGGTATTTTTAATTTAGCTGTCGTCAGTGCTGTCGGTTGTCGGTTTTTGATAACCGGCGCAAATCATTCAAGGGTTCCGCAAACGCTCTCGGCCGCGCGGACGATCTCTTCCGCCTTTACCATTGCATCGAACTTGTTCATCTGTTCGTACATCACGATATCGTCGTGAATAGGTGCAACGCTTTCGCGGATCTTGTTGTAAACAGCCTTTGTTGCGGGAGCGAGCTTATCATCGCCGCGCAGGTAAAGAGCCTGGCTTGCGGCAAACAGCTCAATGCCGATAACCTTCTGTGCATTGTCAAGGATCATGCGCGCCTTGCGTGCGGCAATGGTGCCCATGCTTACATGATCCTCCTGATTTGCAGAGGAAGGAATGGAGTCAACGCTTGCAGGGTGCGCCCAAACTTTGTTTTCGGAAACCATGCTTGCGGCTGAATACTGGGTAATCATAAAGCCGGAGTTAAGGCCGCCGTTCTCACTGAGGAATGCGGGCAGACCGGCGCTGAGCTGCGGATTGACAAGGCGTTCAATGCGGCGCTCGGAAATGTTTGCATATTCCGCAAGCGCAATGCCGAGGAAGTCGAATGCAAGAGCCATCGGCTGGCCGTGGAAATTGCCGCCGGAAATTGCTTCGTCGTCATCGGGGAAAATAATGGGATTGTCCGTCACGGCGTTAATCTCGCGGCTGACGGCATTGTAAACGTATTCGATCGCATCGCGGCTTGCTCCGTGAACCTGCGGAGTGCAGCGCAGTGCATATGCATCCTGAACCTTTCCGGGAATGGTATCAAACGCAAGCTTGCTGCCTTCAAGCAGAGTGAGCAGGTTCTTTGCGCTGTTGATCTGTCCCTTGTGGCCGCGAACAGCATGAACCTTGGGATCATAGGCCTTCTTGATGCCGAAAAGTGCTTCCGCAGTCATTGCGCAGGCGATATCCGCAGTCTTTGTGAGCTGAACGGCGTCATATACCGCAAGACAGCCGACGGCAGTCATTATCTGAGTTCCGTTAATGAGTGCAAGGCCTTCCTTGGCCGCAAGTTCGACAGTGGGAATACCGGCAGCCGCCATTGCTTCCCTGCCGCTCATGATTTCGCCCTTGTATTCCGCGCGGCCTTCACCGAGCATAACAAGAACCATGTGGGAAAGGGGCGCAAGGTCTCCGCTTGCGCCGAGGGAGCCCTTTTCGGGAACTATGGGGTGAACACCCGCGTTCAGCATTGAAAGCAGGGTTTCGATTGTGGAAAGACGAATTCCCGAATTGCCGCGGCAAAGTGCGTTGCAGCGCAGCAGCATTGCGGCGCGAACAACTTCCGTCGGCAGAGGATTGCCCATGCCGCAGGAATGGGAAATGATGAGGTTGCGCTGCAAGGCGGCAGTGTCCTCAAGGGGAATGTATTTGTCCGAAAACTTGCCGAAACCGGTTGTTAAGCCATATACAACAGCCTTTTCATCAAGTTTCTTTTCAACATAGGCGCGCGCCTTGTTAACTGCGGCCTTCGCCTCGTTCGAAATCGCAACCTGTTCGCCCGTTCTGGCAACAGCAGCAACCTGTTCAACCGTCAAACTCGTGCCGTTGATAATTATCATTTGATAAATCTCCTTTTAGAAGCCGCAGCGCGGCAAATTATTGCAAAGCATTTTGCGGGCGGCAGAAAGTCGTTCAAAAGCTCTCGCTTTCTCACACGCATACCAACCCAACAATAATTATATAGTTGCAGGCGAAAATAGTCAAGGGTTAAGGGAGAGTATATCAGATTTGGGTACGCGTGCTCCGACCGAACCCCGAAATGCATTTGAAGCATTTCACTCGTGCGGTTTTTTGATTGTTCCACCAAAGTTGTGCATAAAAGACATGACCGTTCAAACACGGGACGAATCCGTGAACGGATTTATGGTCGGCACTTATTTTTCCTGCGAAGTTTGTGCGGGGAAACGTGCCGTTGACTGCATAGTTTTCAGTTCGACCGAACTTGATGAAAACGACATTGAAAACTTTGAAACGGTCGAGTTCTCGTTTCATATTTTCAAAACAGCCGACTGGAACACAATTGACGACAGCAAGCCCGTCGTGTTGAATTTCAACTGATAGTCTCGGCATATCGACAAAAAAACAGGACTGCCGCAAACATTAAATTCCGTCTGCGGCAGTCCCGTTTGTTCTGTCATCGTCTTGTTTTTTACTGTGCGTTTTCTTCCCCGGGAACAAGATCAATCACTGCAATTTCCGGCAGGTTGTTCACCCGCGGTATTATGCCGTGTCCCGCCATTCCGGCGGTGATGATCATCTGCATATTGTCGCCCAATCGGAAGCTTCCGCTGTCGTATTTGGGGAACCATCCCTGCATCGGCGCATACAATCCACCGACAAACGGCATTCGAATAAGACCGCCGTGAGTGTGTCCGCTCAGAACAAGGTCGATATTCCACATGCTGTACGCACCGTTGAAAATAAAAGTGTCCGGCATATGTGCAAGGCAGACTTTCGGCAAGTCGGTATTTTCAAATTCTTTCAAGAATTTGTATTCCGGCGATGCGGCAAACTCCTCTTCCGTGCGGCCGAACGCAAACCCATGCCCCATTGTGCCGCCGATGCGCAGCGGCTGACCCGCAAGAATAACATCCGCATAACTGTCATTGAACACCGCCGCACCGGATTTCTCAATGCGATCAAGAAGCAGTTCATCTGATGCCATATATCCGAGTTCGTGATTGCCCGGTGAAAAGAATACCGGCGCGATTTTACGCAATGCTTTAACAAAATCAAGAAACTTTTGCACTTCTTCGGCATCCGCATTCCTGTCGATCATATCACCCGCAAGACAAATTGCATCCGGCGACTGCGCTTCAACCTTTGCAAGCAGACGCGCGTTGTCCTTCCCGAATGACTTGCAATGCAGGTCGGAAAGCAGAACCAACCGCACCTTTGATTGAAGTCCGCGCAGCTCAATTTCGTAGTGCTGCACATGAAGACAAACGGCCGATAGCAAAACGGAAAGGGTTAGAGCGAGGATGAAAAGTACAGCCGCGGCGGTTATTATCCTGAAAACTTGCTTTTTTACTTTCATTTGATGCGGAAAATGCGCTTGAGTTTGTTTAATGCGCGTTTTATAAAACGATCGATTTGCCCGCATGTTTCCGCAGCTCTGTACTGCATTGAATTCAGCAGAAGTTCCGTTCGGCTGCCGCCGTTTTCAAGCGTGCGCAGATCCGCAATTTGCTTACGGTAAAGCGGCGTTATTGTAAATCGCGTTCCCCAATGGAGCAAATCTGTTCTGATTTCAGTGTTTTTTACCGCTGCTACTCCATCAGTTATGCTCAACCGCATTTGTCCGACATATTCCCAGTAACAGAGGATTCCGCGCAAATCATGCGGAATCGGCTTGCAATCATTCAACGCCATGCTCAAAGCTATAAGCGGCTCGTCTCCGGGAGTTGCAAAATTGCCTTTGAAGCTATACTCTTTGTAACGCGGCGCCAACGCTTTTGCCGTTTCAGCAACCGCGTCGCACCGTTTTGATTTGCGCATATAATAAACCCCACCGTGCAAACCGACAACATAAGATACTTTCTGCTTCAATTCCCCAAGGTTTTCGTATTCGAACCAGCCTGTTTTATCGTTAAGAGGCAAAACGCGACCGAAACACGAGAAATCATCCGCATCCTTAAACATATCAAAAAGCTTATTTAAATCCCCGTATGCAATACAATCTGCATCAATGAAAATATTCACATCATACGGCAAACTTTCAAGCATACTCAGTTTATCCGGATAATTGCAGTGTGCATTCTCCAAGAGCATCACGTCATCGAATTTCGCCGTATATTCATTCTCTCTGTCAGCGAGTATTGCAAACGGAAGCGGCGGCTTTGAAAAGTACCGGTAGGATTAGAGAAGGTTTGCCGCCATCTTATAGTATTTTTCATCTACCGTGGCGATCGTCAGGAAACCGTGAGACATAATTATCTGCCTTTTATGTTTAAAATTTGTTTCAATTTATTAAAGTACGAATACGGCTTCACCATTTTGGGGTGAACAAGCGATAAATACCACATATACAGGTCATAACTCGAATTTCGTCTAATATTTTCAAGAGCACCCCACAAACTCATGCGATACTCTTTCGGTATAGCCGGATGACTGCATCTACTGTAGCCCTTAACAATGATTTTCGACTGTATCACTTTTCTGAATTTTCCTGCAAGAAGAACCAGTTCCTCATCCTTCTGTTCTCTGAAAAAATCAATACATCCGTCAACGGCTTTTACTCCGTCAAAACACATATTCCATGCCAATGTATCCATAATGCTGCCTTTTCGTTGTCTGTAACAATACATTTTATTATCAATAATTGATACCATTTTTGCTCTGTACAGCAGTTTCGGCGTAGTTCCGTCATCCTCATGTATCCTGCCAACCGGATACCGAATATCTGTAAAGAGTTCCGATTTGTAGAGTTTTCCCCATGCCATTATAGGAACTCTTCCATCCATTCTATATATGCTCAAGCATGCATCTCTGCCGCTGATTGTTTTTGTTGACATATCGTTCATCTGACTTTTATCTTCTGTTTCTTCGCCATCAAGGAAAGTGTTTATTCCGCAGATTGCGATGTCTGATCCGCTTTCTGCAATACAGTCATGCATTTTTTCGAGCATATTCTCCGTGATGAAATCATCGCTGTCAACAAACATGATATATTCTCCTTTTGCCAAACTTATTCCCGCGTTTCTCGCTGCAGATACACCTTTGTTCTCTTGATGAATAACGTGTACACGTGAATCCTGCTTTGCATATTCATCACAGATTTTCCCGCAATTATCCGGAGATCCGTCATCCACAAGTATTAATTCAAAGTCTCTGTAAGTTTGTGCAAGTATACTTTCTATGCATTTTGGAATATATT
>FR879709.1:209535-210930 GCA_000435055.1 Clostridium sp. CAG:138
TTCTATGCATTTTGGAATATATTGTTCTGCATTGTATATTGGAACAATTATGCTAACCATTTAATTCACTCCTTTCCGGTTTAGTCTCCGGTGAAGGCAGCTGAACAAATCCCCATCGCTGCCCATCCCATTCGGCTATGCACCGTTCATCCGGCGGCACAATCGAAAACTGCAATCCGGGAACGCAGTCAATATTGCGGTAGTTTCCAT
This sequence comes from Clostridium sp. CAG:138, assembly GCA_000435055.1. Taxonomy (GTDB): domain Bacteria; phylum Bacillota; class Clostridia; order Christensenellales; family CAG-138; genus PeH17. The sequence continues at coordinate 209,746 of FR879709.1, forward strand.
ATTCGTTATATGTAAAAAATGTGTAGTACGTCTTATATACTCCTTCCACTAAATTGCTAACATCATAACTTGCCGAAAAGGATTGAACCCTATCCGAGCATTTAATCGGGATATTCTCCGAAACAGCAGTTGCTACAGCAGTTCCGTCAAGCATACGCACTTCGAACCTGAGTCCAACCGTTTCCAAAGCTTTGCTGTACCGCACGTTGTATTCAATTTTTATTTTTTCTTCCCGATAGAATGAATTCACGTCCTTATTTATAAACTTGGCAGAGCATAGACGCAGATTGTCCGCCTGAATCCAGTTGGGTCTGATATACGGTACATAATCGGCTTCCACCGATTCATCCCTGCTCAAATCCATATAGATTCCTATCGCCTTTTCCACGTCCCCGTCAAAAATCAGCTTTCCGTGGTCAAGCACGATGCATCTTGTACAAAGCTGGCGAATCGTATTCATATTATGGCTGACATAGAGCACGGTACGGCCTTCCGTATTTGCTGCATCGCCCATTTTGCCGAGGCATTTTTTCTGGAACTTCATATCGCCGACGGCGAGAACCTCGTCCATAACCATGATTTCGCTGTCCAGATGCGCAGCAACGGCAAACGCAAGTTTAACGTACATGCCGCTTGAATAACGTTTCACGGGAGTATCTATGAACTTTTCCATCTCGGCAAATTCGACTATCTGATCGAATTTTCTGTCTATCTCCGCTTTCGTCATGCCGAGAATTGCGCCGTTCATATAGACATTTTCCCGCCCTGTCAGCTCGGGATGAAAACCCGTGCCGACTTCCAGCATGGAAGCGATCCTGCCGTTATAGCTTATTGTACCCTTTGTCGGCGCGGTTACACGTGAAAGCAGCTTCAGCAGCGTGGACTTGCCTGCGCCGTTATGCCCGATTATGCCGAGGGCTTCACCCTTTTTCACCTCAAAAGACACATCATCCAGCGCGAGGAATCTTTCTCCCATGCGTTTTGACGAGTCGGAGCCGATCTTGCTGTTCGGGTCCTCCCGACCTTTTATACGCGCCATTAAGCTTTGCAGATCACCGCGCAATGTGCCGCCGCCGATTGCACCGAGGCGGTATTCCTTTGAAACATGTTCTATTCTGATTGCAATTTCGTCCATTTTTCTTTCCTCAGACGGTATCCATAAAAGTCTTTTCCACCCTGCTGAAC
>FR879709.1:210951-219458 GCA_000435055.1 Clostridium sp. CAG:138
CTGCTGAACAGCACAATGCCGATGAAGAGCAGGGCAAGAGTTATCCCCCAGCCGATGAAATAGTACTTCCATTCGATTGCGCCCGTTCCGAGATATGCATAGCGGAACAGATTTACAATCGGCGAGATTGGGTTGCACATATACAGTGCATGCCACTTCCCGCCGGGGGCAAAAGCGGTAAAACGGAACATGTCGTATGCAATTGGGGAAGCGTACATCCAGAGCTGCGTGCCGAACCCGACAAGCATCGCAAGGTCGCGGTACTTCGTTGTGAGCGCGGAAATAATGATACCGCAGCCGAGGCTGAGCATTGCCAATTGCAGCACGATAAGCGGAGTCATCAGCATCCACAGGTTAGGCTGCACCCCTTGTTTTGCTGCTGCATAATAAACGAGAAAGATAATCAAAAACACATATTGAATCGCAAGGCTGATAAGCTCCGAAAAGACCGTTGAAATCGGCATTACAAGCCGGGGAAAATACACCTTTCCCATTGTTGCGCTGTTGGCAACAAAGGTATTCGCCGTTTGTGTGAGGCAGTTTGAAAAATACGTCCACAGTACCGTTCCCGACAGATAGAATACGAACGACGGCACACCGTCGGGCGCCAACCCCGCAATATTTCCGAACACAAGCGTGAAAACAACCGTTGTCAAAAGCGGCTGAATTATCGCCCATGCAGGCCCGAGAACGGTCTGCTTGTATTTGGACACAAAATTACGCTTGACAAAGAGGAAAATCAAGTCGCGATACGCGAACACCTCTTTTAAGTGCAGGTCAAACCAGCCGCTTTTGGGCTTTATGACCGTGGTGAAATGTTGTTCGTTCATTAGTACTCCTTTGAATTATAACAATGAATAAAGCTGGTTCAAAATTGCGGAATTATCGCGTTCGAAATCGTGATTTTGCAATTCCGCCTGTATGCTCTCTCTCAATTTCGGCGCGTTGTAAAGCCGTATTACCGCTGCGGCAATTGAATCCGCATCTGATTCGCAAAGCAGACCGGTTTCGCCGTCCGAAATCAATTCTGCACTTCCATCCGTCCTCGTTGATAAAACGGGTACTGCCAATACTTGCGCCTCACGAATCGTCAAACCAAAAGCCTCAAACCGGCTGGGCTGCACATAAAGGTCTGCGCAGCGGATATACGGGTAGGGATTCGACTGCATTCCGAGCAGTGAAACACAGTCTTCCAATCCGAGCCGCATTATCTGCTCCCTGAGGGCGGACTCCTCCGGCCCTCCGCCGACTATGTACCAGTGAAATCCTGTGAACCCGTCAGCAACAAGTTTTGCGCAGGCATCAACAGCAATATCCATGCCTTTGGCATGCGACAGCCTCCCGCAGGAAACGATATTGAAGCAATCCGCAGAAAATTTCACTGTCGGGATGTCAAGTCCCTTCTCCCGCACGCCGTCGATATCGATTATGTTGTTGACCGAAATAATCTTATCAGCATATTTCGAACGATATGTGCGCAGTTTTTCCGCCAATGCAGGCGAAACCGCAATTACCTTGTCTGCCTTTCTGTATCCGTATGCATCGTGATACTCCCGCCGCATTGCACCGTGATGATAAAACATCAGAAACCTATCCGCCGAGACGGCACGGACAGCCGTTTCGGCAGCGCGATCGCTGTATATGACCGCCGTATCAAAATGTTCGCCTTTGAGCTGACTTTTCACGTACAACAATGTTCGCCTTTGAGCTGCTTTTTCACGTACAACGCATAGCATCTTGCCTCCGCGGCGCGAAAAACGACGCGAAGCGCGGACCATATGAAACGGCGGAATTTCGCTGCATTCTGCGGTTCCTCCATGATATTGTACAAACGCTTGCAGCCGTACCCCTTTGGGAACGTCACTTTGTTTTGTCTGTCGGAAACTATCAGGCGGCACTGCGGCGTTATTCTGTCCGCAACGTCCAAGCTGTCCCTCAAAACAAGACAGGTCACGTCAAATCTGTTGTAATCAAGGCGATTAAGCAAATTCACCAATGCCGTTTCAATCCCGCCGATCCACAGGGCTTCGGTTATAAAAATCAGCTTCTTTTTCACTTTTCAAACCCGCTCTTGTTCGGCAAAATGCTCTCGAATGCCTTGCGCAGCCGCAAAGCCAAGCTGTCGAAATCCACGGCTTTTTCTGGATCGTTTACGCAAAGCATATCATGACTTTGTTCGCAAATTATTCTGCACAGGTTGTCAACGGTGCTTTCATCGGTGCAGGAAACAAAATTATCCGTGTTGAACGGCGCGAAATTCCCGCTTGCTATCTGCCACCACAGGCAGACCCATTGGTTCACATCATCGGCGCAGCGGAAACGGTGAAGAGTCGTGCGTTTCAGCAATTCCGGTTCGGCATTCCAAACGGCCTCAAAAGTACTTTTGGTGTATGCGGCGGGAGCGTGAAGGTTTTTAAACCCTGTAAAATAATCCGGGAACAGTTTTTCAACAGCTTTGGTGCGAATGTTGTCCTGCCAACGATAAACGCGGTTCACGTACTTTTTCCCGAATTTTTTCACCTGCTTACGCTTGTTGAAATGCGCATTTACAACACCGAGATCGTTAACCGCCGCATGCTGCCAGATTCCGATTTCACCGATGAGTCCTATCGGATGCTCTTCCCCGCAGGTGCATGGTTGTCCGCCGCGGAAAAAAGCAGTTTCGGGCATCGGACGAAGAGGAAACATATCGTCATTAAAATAAACAAAATGCTCCGCAAGCCCCGGAATCCGATGAATATTCATTTCAATTGCATGGGAGCTGAATGTCGGCAAAGCAGCCTTAGGAAGGAAATCCGAATGCGAGACATGACTCAATTTCGGATGATCCAAATTCAGGAATTCGGGAACATGCCCGCAGGTAACAAAATGAATTTTGTGCACCCACGGCGTAAATTTCTCAACGGCGCGGAACCAATAGGGCATAAGCCCCCAATCCCGAAAACGATTGACGGAGTTGCTGTCGTCCGTCACCGCTCCCTGATATTTAGCCTTTTCCGCCCGCCACTCCGGGTCGTTCCCGTCCACCCAGAGAACAACAAAATCAATGTCCATGTTCACACCTCATGTGATCTTTTTCCCCACAAACGGGATCTTTCGGATAAGCCAAGTCAATGCAAGGCTGAGTGCATAAAGGCAGGCCACCCTCAACAATGATGTTATTAACGGAAGTGACTTTATAACCAGAGTCGGAACAAATCCATTCAATATTGCATGAATGCAGTACACACCGAATCCGCATTCAGTAAACACGGCAAAAACCTTGCGCGTTCTGTCGCTGTAATGTATCTTTGATATTTTCATAACAAAAAATGCATAAATCGCCGCTGAATACAGTATAACATTCGGCTTCATGTATTGTTTTACGAAGTCTGTTTTTCGCAGTTCTTCGCTTATAAAGCACTCCGCTGCAATTGTTGCAATCAGCATCAGTATGCCGATAACATATATTGCAGTCTCTGTTTTTTTGCTCATATTGTCCTTTTTGCTGTATAAAAAGTACCCCAGCATAAAGTATCCCATATACCCGGTTACAGCTCTTAATCCTGTTCTCTCAATAAAATCCGAAATCATCCCGCCGATTTTCGGAACATAGATAAGATACTGCGTCACAACGTTCACGGCAGCAAACATAATCAGAAAGTACGCAAGTGTTTTTCCATCCGCTGCTGCCTTTCTCAGAATCGGGGTCAATAAGTATAAGCCTGCCAACGAATAGAGAAACCAGAGATGATACGGACCGTGGATAAACTCTGCAATAACACCGAAAGTGCTCAAATGGCTATAGCTCCCGGAAATTAACCCGTATGCCGTATATACGCCTGACCAAACAAGGAAGGGAACAATAATATGCGGAAGGTACACAGTGAGTATTTTTTTTGCGCTTACATCCCTTTCGGGATCAAGGAAAAACCTTCCGGAAATCATGAAAAAAACAGGAACACACCATACAATGGCGGCATGCATTCCCCTGTACATATATTTTATCATTAAATTATCTGTCAGTGGATTCAAACCGCCGTGGATCATTATCACCGCCAACGTTGCCAGCAACCGCAGAATATCCAATTCAGTTTGACGCTTGTTTTCAGGCATTTGATTTTTCCTTTCTTTTCTTCCCTACAAGCATTGGGCAAAATCGGTTAATCGCAAAAATCAGAACGGCTTCAACGGCGGCAATCAAAAGAAAACTTCCGACAACCCAAAGCGGACTGCTTCCGATTTTCACGGTATAAAGTACAAGTTGGTGCGTGCCCATTATTGTTAAAGCATTCTGCCCGATACAGCCGACCCATTTCCACGGAATTAACCGAGCAATCCCCATAACAAAGTACGTTCCGCAAATTCCGCTTACAAGATAAAGCACGGGATTATCCAGTTTGCCGCTGAAAAAGCTGTTGTTTATTGACAGTTTTAAATACATTGCCGCCGCTGCGGCAGTGAGTGCAAAAGCAACGCAGATTTTCCATGTTTTAAATTCGGTCAGCGGTTTATTCAGCAGATTGCCCGCCAGCATAAACACAAAGCCGAGTGCACCGCGGAAGATCAATGTCGGAACATGTCCTGCCGGCATAAACCGAAGTGCGATGAAGAGCAAACCGCCGCCGATTCCCCACGCAAGTTTTTTGGGGAAACGTATATATAAACAGTACAGCGCACACGCCGCAAACATTGCCGGCAAAAACCAGTCCGCGCCGATGTTGCAGCGGAAAGTCAGCATCAACCGCAGCCCTTCCGCAATCGATACGGAACGAAGCACAAAATGCTTATACAGAATCGCAACGCACTCAAAAAACAGATACGGAACAAGCAAGGTTTTCGCCTTATGCAAAAAATAACTGCCGACGGATCTCCCCCGCCATTTATCGCCGTTCGTAAGCATTCCCGACAGAATGAAGAATGCCGGCATATGAAACGAATCCAAAAACTGCTGCACCAAAACATACGGTACAATATCGTATTTCGGGTTTGCGTAATTCAGAATATGCCCCAAAACAACCAAAGCAATTAAAATCGCACGAGTGTTGTCAATATAGGAAATTCTTTTAGTCATGTTTTCTGTCCGCCCTGTTTATTCGATAAAAGCTGCTGCTTTTCACCGCCACTGCAAGTTTGTGCCGAATTTGAACCAATCTGCTGCACAGATAAATTTTTAACGGATGCGGCTGTTTTAAGCGGCAGTATTTTCCCCTGTTATGCTGCGCAACCAGACTGCGGATTTCGGAAAACGAAGCATAGTACATCCTCTGTTTCAAAAGCATGCTGTACAAGTTTTCCACGTGTTCACAGGGAATTCCGAGAGTCTTAAGGCCTTGCTCAAACGGCTGCATGTACTCCGCAAGATTCTCAATCCTTTGCAGTCTCCTGTATGCACTTCTCTCGTCCTCCGCCTGTCTGTATCTGTAGATCGGCTTTCTTAAGGAATAAATTTCTTTACAGAACGGCAGCAGCTCAAGCACGAACAGATAATCCTCCATAAGGAACATGTCCTCGCGAAAACGTGTTCCGCACTTTTTCAGTAAATCGCTGCGAAACAATTTGTTCCAAACCGGGGTTAATGCATTGCAGTTGTAAAACTCATCGAAATCATCCTTCAGATTCTGCAAGCTCAACATACCTTCCGACGGAGGATTAAGGTTTTCCCGCAGATACATCTTTCCGTGGTTGTAGTAATCAAAACTCATGCCGAACAATAACATATCAGGCTTTTTAAGCAAAGCTGTTTCCAAAACACCGCGAAGCGAATCTTCGTCCACCGTGTCATCAGAATCCACAAACCAAATATACTCCCCGCGTGCTTCGTCAATTCCGCGGTTTCGTGCCGCAGATACACCCGCGTTCGACTGATGAACGCATCTGATTCCCTCATATTTTCCGCAGAGCCTGTCGCACAGTTCCGCCGTGCCGTCGTTCGAGCCGTCATCAATGAGCAGGATCTCATAATCCGATAATCCGCAGACCCGAATGCTTTCAACTGTTCTTTCCAGCGTTTTAACGCAGTTGTAGCAAGGGATAATAACGCTGAATATCATCGTTCTACCTCCCAGCAAAAACGATAGTTCAGATAATTATCAACCTCATTTTGAATTGTTGCATTCAGGTTCGTAACGAAGTAATATGCACATGCCAAAAGCACAACACAAAAAAGTGCGGCAGCCCGCTGCTGCCCCGAGAGGGTCAGCCGTCGGATTTTGCCCAATTCCGTATCCTTTTCCGGATAGAACATCATCGGCAGATACAGGATCAGAAGCTGAAAATAATAATCCGTAAGGCGCGTAAAGACATTATCGAACCCGGAAAACATCTGCAAAACGGCCGCAACTATCATGAGATTTAGCAGCTTTGTAAAATTCTTTCCGGAGAAACCGCGCAGCACGATTCCGGCAATAACGAGTGCCGTAATTATCAAAAAGCGGCCGCCCACGCGGGTATTAACCATAAAGTCCGTTTCATCGTAATAGAAACTACTGATAAACGCGACGATTTGATTTCTGAATACGAATATCAAAGCCGCACAAATCGCATAAAGTATGAGTTTTTTTGTATTCAGTCGGCTTTTGGCAATCCAGTACGCCGGAAGAAATATCAACGCCGGAACATGGACACATCCGGCCAATGCGGTCCAAAGAAGGAATTTCTTCGGATTCTCCTCCATAATGCCGATAAAGGCAAACATTAATAAGCCCATTGCCAATGCTTGTTTAATTGCACTGAACCCGAACACATAAAAGCCAAAACAATTCCAAAGCAGATAGCTGAGCCAAGGTGCAGGCGAATAACGAAATACAATGACTGCAACCGCGGCCTCCGTCACAATTGCGATAAAGATAAGAAATACCTGAAAATCGCCGTCGGATACTGTCGAAAACAGTTTTTGGAGCCAGAAAAATCCGAAATTCCTGCCTCCGTTGAAAACTTCGGCGCTGAACCAACCCGGTTCGATTATGTTATAATACCCCCATGCATATTTGCGCAAATCGCCTGTAAGGTACATATACCGCCAGCCGCAGATGAATGTATGCAGAATCGCCATAAGTGCGATATAGATTTTTTTCTTATTGCCGTGCTGCGGAATCAAAAAGCCGAAACCCAGTACCGCCGCAACAACATAGTAATAGACTTTTACGCCCATTTACTCTCCCCGTTTCTTTCGCAGTTCCGCTTCAAAAAAAGCTTCCGTCTCCCCTGCCAGCCTCTCGCATTTAAAGTCCTTCCCGCGCAGCTTTGCCTGCTCTGCATAGTGTGAAAGCAAGCCGGGTTCGGTCAACATTCGTTTGACGCCTTCATAAAATGCTTCGTCATCGTTTGCGGTAATTAAGCCGTATTCGCTGTCGCCGAGGATCTCACGCATGCCGGAAACATCAGTGGTGACGATGGGTTTTCCTAAGATCAAACCTTCCGTGACGAAGGTGCTGAAGCCTTCAAATATAGACGAGCACACCAGAAGGTCGGCGGCATGCATCAGGTTATACGGATTCTCACGGAAACCCAGCAGTTTTGCCGATGTTTCCAGATGATTCTCGCGGATATACGCTTCCAGCTTGGTACGTTCTTCCCCTTCGCCGATAATCCAAAGCTCATGATCAATCCCTTCATCCAGAAGTTGTTTATGCATGCTCAACGCACGAACAAAATGCTTTGGAGCAGACAGCCTGCCGACAGCTGCAACAGTAAACTTTTGCTTTTTTACACCGATCGGCAACTCTGCCAATGCCTTGACGGCTATTTCTGAATCATCAATTGTGTTATATATGGTTTCGGTCGAAACTGTGTCCTGATAAAGCTCAACAAAGCTCCTGCGTACATTTTCTGAAACACATACTGCAATATCGTACCTTTTATAGTACCTTTTTGTTGTCGCTGCAAATTCTTCCGGCGATACCCAGCTTTTCAAATCCGAATGAACCCATGCCAATTTCAATGCTTTTTTATTTGTTGAGCCCGCCATGATTTTTGTTGAACCGCATTCAAGATAAGCAGCCTCAATATCATAATCGCCCTTGATATGCAGCGGGTAAGTCAAACCGAGTGCCGCTTCTGTCCGCATCAGCAAATCCGTCATGCGATTCTTTGCCGGATAGCAGTATTTATATTTAATGCCCGGTGCGAGTTTTTCCTTCACGACCTCGGGATAGAGCGTCTGAACGGTTATCGAAAACCGCTCCTTGTCCATTGCGTTTACAAGGTTGCAAAGAACTTTTTCAGCCCCGCCGCCGGAAAGGGATTCGATGAAGAAGAGGATGTTAATCATATTATCTGCTTTCGTAAATCGCATAAATCTTTTTCATTACAGTGCCGGCATCAAAGCCGGACTGCCGCATCTGTGCGGCATATTTTTCAGACGATTCTCGTTTCGCACCGCAAATCGCATCCACCCATGCCGATTGCTCGTTCAGCGGCAGCGGTTGGAGCAGGTCTGTCAGAAAAACGTCCTCCGGCACCCGATCGGAAATCACACAAGGAAGCCCATTGGATTGCACCTCGATGATGGACAACGGCATTCCTTC
>FR879709.1:219481-235364 GCA_000435055.1 Clostridium sp. CAG:138
GGCATTCCTTCATAAAGCGATGGGAAAGCGAAAACGTCCATCGCGTTCAAGTAATCCGGCACGTTGCGGACATTTCCGGTCATGCGGACATAGTTTTCCAAGTGCAGTTCTCGGATTTTTCGTTCCAACATTGGACGATCCTCCCCCTCGCCAAGCAGCAGCAAGTATGAATTTGCTCGCTTTTTCAGAATCTCAGGCATCAAATTCAGCAAGAACACCTGATTCTTGACCGTTGCAAGATGCCCGGCATGTCCAATGATAAATTTATCCTGCAAACCAAGCTTTGTTCTGCATTCATGTCGTTTTTCCGTATCGAACGAAAAACTCTGTGTGTCAATGCCGTTCAGAATAAGCATTCCTTTGCTTTTGAAAAAATGCTCGCCGTAAAGCCTCGCACCTGCTTTCATACCGCAAGCTATAAAAGTGTTGGCACATGTCCGAATCAAAAACCGCATTGCTGCTTCATATATGCGCACCTTTAAGCTGCGCTTTTCCGTCAGTGCCGAGTGTGCATGGGAAATCCGCATCGGTACACCGCAGAGTTTGCCCGCCAACATAGCCCAACCGATATTGAACATCGTGTGCGCGTGAATCACATCGTAACGGTATGTATTAATCAGCACTTTCAGATTTTTCATATAAGCATGATACCCGTCCGACGGCTGCGGTAAATGGAATACTTTGCACCCCTTCGCTTGCAGCTCCGGCTCATACGCGCCGATTTCATCGCCGAACACAACGTAATGAACCTCGTATCTCTGCGGATCTGCATGGAAGCCGATATCCGCCGCAACCTTCTCGGCTCCGCCGATTTTCAACTTTGCAGCAATAACAAGGATTTTTGTCATTTGTTTTTTATTGGATGCATTTTAAGCACCCATCTGCTAAAGACATAATTGGTCAGACGATTAATGTATGGAATACCATACAGAATTCTTTTAGTGTAGACAAGCGAACCCAGGAATACTCTGCTTCCGAGCCAAAACAATGTTGGATGTTTGTTGTAACGGTCAAGTTGAGTTTGACATTTTTTCCAAAGCTTTTTATCCGGATTGTTCTTCAGGTATCTGTTGCAGTAATTTTCAATATACTCCTTCGTTCTTGCGGAATTTGCTTCGATACATAAACGCGGTAAGTTTTCTGCAATTATAAGTGCCATGCGCTTCTCTTTATCAATTTCCACTCCAAACTGTTTGTAGTACATTTCTTTCACTTTATAAACAGCTTCTGTGTTCAATAAACTGTCCATAAAAGAGGATGTATGCATACAGGATGAGGGTAGTTCCCAATATGTAAAAATAATTCTATTTTGTCTTTTGTGAAAATGCGCATGGAATAGTACCATTTCTACAAAGGTGACATCTTCATGCATCTTAGCTTCTACTGGGTATCTTATTTGTTTTCCTTTCAGAAAATCGGTTCGATATACATATGCACAAGGATGTTGCCAATCGAACCTGTCCAGTCCACAATCTTGGTATGTTATTTCGCGTTCAGCAACATCGAAAACGCGTTCCATTGTTTTATAGTAATTCATTTTTCTATATGCAAATTCGAAGACATCTGCCCCCCCAATAAACTCTTCTATCTGCATTTGATTCAAGAATCCGGGCTCCCACCAGTCATCACTGTCAAGGAAAGCGATATACTCTCCTGTGGCTTTTTCGATTCCCAGATTTCTTGCAGTTGAAACGCCGCCGTTTTCTTTATGTATTACGTACACGTTTGAGTTTTCTGATGCAATACGGTCGCAAACCTCTCCGCTTTTGTCTGTTGAACCGTCATCAACCACCAAAATCTCTGCCCGGTCTCCGCAAGGCTGATCCAACACAGATTTTATCGCACGTGCAACATACCTTTCGCAGTTGTAGACAGGAATAACGACTGTAATTAACGGTTTCATGTTATTTAACTCCTTTTCTTTGCCAGATCAAATGCAGCACCCAACCGAACGGTAAACACAGCCACATTAAGATCTTTGCCTGACACTCTTTTGCCATTTCGATCGGTGTTTTGTTTGCAAAAAAACCGTAGCATGTATAAAGCAGTCCGTTTTTAACTCGATTTGATAAATAATTTTTCCTTGCCATATATATATTTGCATGGTACATACCTCCAAACGGGTTGCGAATCCGTAGTGAACGGCCGGATTTGGTCAGTCCGCCTTCAAGGTATTCGCAAAGATAAATCACATGGTTGATGTATACGCATTTACAGTCGTGGCTGACACGGCCCCAGAGCGCCCCTTCCGCAAGGAATCGTTCATCTTCAAACACGGGAAACGGATATTTCTTAAACAGTTCTGTGCGGATCACTTCGCAGCAATCATTGCTATGAATGCAAGTACGGCGATATCGCATAATGTCCACCGGCTTTCCCCAGTCGTGCACGATACATTTCGGGTCATTGACAGTGCTTCCCCTTAAGAAAGTCACTATTCCGACAGCTTCATCGTTTTCCCATTTTCCCCATTCCATCTTTATTGAGGCCACAGCATCCGGTGTCAGTGTATCATCGCTGTCAAGAAGCAAAACGTACTTTCCATGAATCAAATCGTGCGCAGCGTTCAGCGCTGTATGCTTACCGCCATTGTTTTTTTTGCGATAGAACACAGGGAAGCTTTCGGTCTGAAAACTCCGGACGACCGCCTCCGTATCATCGGTGCTGCCATCATCGACGACAATCCATTCAAAGTCTAAGTCTGTCTGTTGGCATAGAGATGCATAACATGCAGAAAGAAGATTCGCGCGATTATATGTGGGAGTTATTATCGATAAAAAAAGCATATCACACATCCCTTGCCTTTTCCAAATAGAACTGTTCCAGTTTTTTCGCACCGGTTTTAATATCATAACCGGAAGCCTTCACTTCATCACAGCGATCAGTCCTCGGCGTACTGCGAAGAGTCAGAATATGCTCCGCCCACCGCCGCGTCGTATCCGACAGACTCAATTTTGTCACCAGTCCCGTTGTTACCCTGCATTCATCCGGTACATTATCTGATATTACGCAAGGTAATCCGGCGGCTTGGGCTTCCACAAGCGTAACTCCCAGACCCTCATACAACGACGGAAGCACAAAAACATCCATAGCCTGAAGCAAATCCTGAATATCCGATCGTACACCGGTAAATATCACTTTCCTGTCAAGCCCCATATGCTTCGCTTTTTTCTCAATTGCTGAGCGAAGCTTTCCGTCTCCCACCAACATCAACCGCGCATCCGGCTCCATCTGCGCCACCTCAGCAAAAATGTCCAATAAGAACGTATGATTTTTTTGAGGCATAAACCGTCCCACATGCCCCAGAAGAACGGCGTTTTTTGATATATTGAGTTTTTTTCTCAAAGCCTCGCGCTTTTCCGAATCAAATTTGAATGCAGCAGCATCAACAGCGTTCGCTAATATTTTAAAGGGAGCACCTGAAAACATCCAATTTCCTGCTTTTTGGCTGCATGCCATTAAAGATGTTGCATATTTCGGAATGCTTTTCATATAAAAGATTTTGATTAAGTATTTTAAATTTTTGTCTTGATTTGCATTGTGACTGTGTGCAATTCGCACAGGAACACCGCATTTTTTTGCTTCCTGCAACGCTACCGAACTCAAACAATCCTGATGTACATGAACAATGCGGTATTCAGGATGTTCCAAGAAGAAACTGTCCATTGCGTTTCTGTATGAACGACTCCACGGAACAAGCCGAGGCATGTGATACAACTTGCCGCCGAGCGATTCAATTTCGTCGTCATAAGCCGCTTTTTCCGTCCGATGAGTGAGGAAATCAAATTGCACTAAGGAGCGGTCAACATGTCGATAGTAGTTCATGAGCATCGTTTCCAAGCCACCGCGATCCATACTTGTTACAACATGCAGAACGCGAATGGGTTGATTTTTATTTTCCATTTCATACCTCATAAGTCTTGCAGCAGAATACACACTTTCTTCAAAGAATTTTCTTCTCTAAACATTTCCGCTGCCTTCATGTTGTACGCGCCCATTTCCTCCCTGAGCCTTTGATTTTCAATCAATTCTTTCAATGCAGCTGCCACAGATTCTGCATCGTTCCGTACAACAAGCCCGCCTTTGCCATCCTTAACTAAATCAACGTTGCCGCGAATATTCGAACAGACGATCGCCTTTCCGTCAGCCATCGCTTCCAAAAGCGCGCGCGGCAGCCCCTCTTGGATTGATGTAAATACAAATGCATCTGCCGCACAGCAAAGCTGCGGAATATCCTTTCGATAGCCCAATAACTTCACTTGTTCTTCCAATTTGAGCATTTTCACGGTATTCTTCAGCTGCAGTTCTAACTTGCCGCATCCGCATACGAATAATTTGACATTTGAATTTTGAAGCAGTTTAACCGCCTTAATCATAACATGTTGATTTTTTCTTGGGGTTAACTCACCCACTGTCAACAACAATGTATCATTCGGAGACAATTCAAGTTTCTCCCTCCATTGTTTACGAACGTCATTATTCGGCGCAAAGCAATCAAGATTCACGCCAACGCCAGGGATCTTCTCCGTTCTTTTCGCATGAAAACCTTTCGCGCGCTGATAATCCTCTTCATTGATAGTAATGATCATGTCGCACAGGCGGGAGCAATACTTTTCAACAGGATAATAGAGCAGCCAATTTGTGAGCGGCGCACCTTTATAAAAATGGAATCCGTGCACCATATAAACGACTTTTGTGCCTTTTTTGCGCACAGTTTTTGCTGCAACGCGAGTCATAACGCCCATAACGGGCTCGTTTGTCCAGATCACGTCCCAACTGCGGCCGTTAATGATCTTCTTCAGGTCGCTTAAGCCTTTTCGATTGCGGAGCGAAAACGGATTCCGAACCAAGCGCACAGTATGGACAGGAGCAATGCCCGAAAGCACAGTGCGGAGTTCCTGTAAACGCCCGCCGACTTCGGAACATGCGAGTTCAACGGAAAACCCATGCTCGGAAAGGTATTTCACATGCGGCACGAGAAACTGAATCGCCATCAGATCCGTGCAGGTCAACAGCAGCCGCTTCATCCGATTGCCTCCGAAATACGCTTTGCAATACCGTTTGCATCCAATCCGAATTGCATCCGCAGATATTTTTGACTTCCCACAACCGAACAGTAAGTATCATTCAGGCCGATACGCAGCAATCTTGCATGCGCAGGCAGCTCAGAAAGAACTTCCGCAACCGCACTGCCGAATCCGCCTAAAATATTGTGTTCTTCAACGACTGCGATAATTTCAAAATCCTTTGCACAGCGCAGTATGGTTTCACGGTCGATAGGTTTAACCGTCGGAAACGAACAAAGCTCCGGGTTAATTCCCTTCTTTGCAAGAATATCCGCCGCACCGACAACCTCATCCAGAATTGCGCCGGTTGAAAAGACGGCGATGCGTTCACCTTTGTGTATTCGAACGGCCTGCCCGATTTTGAAATTTTCAATATCCTTGTGGATACGTTTTTCCCCGCCGCGCCCAAGCCGCAGGTAACATGTTCCCGGGTATTCCGCAATTGCCTTCGTTGCCGCTTCCGCCTCCGCAGGATCTCCCGGACAAAGTACCGCAACATTCGGCAGCGCACGCATCACGGCAATGTCCTCGGTTGCCTGATGACTCATGCCCAATGAGCCGTAAACAAATCCTCCGCCGACACAAACGATTTTTACATTTGCATCATGGTAAGCACAATCATTCCGTATCTGCTCAAGGCAGCGCAATGTCGGAAAATTTCCTATTGAATATGTGAATACAATTTTTCCCTCCCCGGCTGCTCCTGCCGCGGCAGCGGTCATGTTCTGTTCCGCAATTCCTGCGTTGACGAATTGATCCGGCAGCTGCTCCCAGAAGGGCTTCAGCACGCCGAACCCCAAATCCCCGGTGAAAAGCTCAATATTCGGATTATTTTTTGCAAGTGTAATTAATGTGCGAACAAAGGTATCTCTCATATCCAACCCTCCCTCGCAATATATGTCGGATGCCATCCGGCAGAAGTTGTGTGATCGATTCCTATATCCGCGCCCGGTTCCGGACGAGCGGGTTTTGCAATGCCGTTCGGCGTGTACGGATCTTTCACGCCGCCGGGCTTAACCGCATACAGTTCGGAAACGGCACAATCATACTCCCAACCGTCATGCGGAAAGCGGTAGTGCCAAAGAACATCGTTTTCCATGAAAGAAACACCCTTTCCTTTTACGGTATTTGCAATCACCGCCGTAGGTTTGTGCGCCGAATTATGCATATCTCTGAGTGCAGTTTGAAGTGCATCATGATCATGTCCGTCGAGTTCGATAACATTCCACCCAAACGCGCGCCACTTTGCTCCGAGATCCTCAAGTTCCAATGTTTTTTCGCAAGTATCAAGGCTCTGCATGTGATTATGATCAACGATTGCGGTCAGGTTCTCGAGTCTGTAATGGTTGGCAAACAATGCAGCCTCCCATACGGAGCCTTCATCGCATTCCCCGTCTCCCAATACTGCAAAAACTCGGTGAAGCTTGCCATCCTGTTTTGCAGCCAATGCCATACCCGCCGCAACGGACAACCCATGCCCAAGTGAACCGGTTGAAAACTCCACTCCCGGCAAATGGTGGGACACATGCCCGGACAGCCTGCTTCCGTCTGCATAATGTGTTTTTAGTTCTGCCGTGTCAAAAAAACCGCATTCCGCAAGTGCTGCATACACAGCTGCCCCTGCATGACCTTTGCTCATAATAAAGCGGTCGCGTCCGTCCCATTTGGGATCCTCGGACTTGTACCGCATAATATCCGCATACAACACTGCAATTATATCCGCTGCGGACAGCACCGAACCAATGTGACTCCCTCCGGATAAATGAGTCATTTCAATGCCGTGGCGACGAATCAGCCAGGCAAGACACTCGCTCTTTTTACTCATTTTGACACCTCGTTCAATTCCCGCAGCTCATCCGAATTCAGCGTCCAGCCTACAGCTTCCGCATTTGAAATAATCTGAGCCGGTCTTTTTATGCCTGCAATCACGACAGATCCGGGCATTGAATCAAGAATCCAGCGAATGGCGCAGGCTGAAATCGATTTTCCGCGTTCTGTGGCAATCTTTCTCAAAACCTCTACTGTTTGCATGTTTCGATCCAATTTTTCGCCGTGAAAATTTATATAAATATCACGACTCCGACGGTCATCCGCGCCGAAATCTATGTTTCCTTTTGTATATTTACCCGTAAGAATTCCCTGACCGAGACTGCCCCATGTCATCGGCGTTGTTTTAAGGACATCCCGCGCCGCCAGCAAATCCTGTTCATTCTTTCGACAGGCGAGAGAAAGTTCGTCCTGACAACAGGCAAATCTGCCTGCATAAGGCCGCAGCTCGTTCATTCCGTTTGCATGAATATTGGACAACCCAAAAAAGCGGATTTTTCCTGCTTCTTTCAGCTTATCCAACTCACCCAATACATCTTCAATCGGTGTCTTCCCGTCCCGATAATGAATTGTGTAAACATCCACATAGTCCGTATTCAGTCGGCGAAGACTGCCTTCCAATGCTTTGCGGATGTATTCAGGCGAATTATCGTAGAAAGTTTGTCCGTTCCCTGCACGAACGCCAAACTTCGTTTCAATAACAGCAGCCTTGCGGTGCGTGCCAAGCCCTTTGGCAAGAGTACGCTCTGACTGTCCCAAGCCATATGTATCCGCAGTATCAAAAAAATTCACGCCGACATCCAACGCGGCATGTATTGCAGCAAGGAGCTCATCCTCCCGCACACTACCCCAGCCGTATCCGCCCATCGGACAACCGCCCATGCATAAGCGTGATACTTTCAATGTCGTATTTTCAAGAACTAAATAGTCCATGTCTATTTCTCTCTGTTGCTCTTTCCGACGACACGCATAGCTTTTTTTAAAACAGCAGTCACGGTCTTAAAGAAAAGACTCACATCCGTGCCGAACGATACTTCCTTTGCATATCGTATTCTTAATTTGTTTTTCTTCTCAAGTACATATTTTTCGTACATTTCATCCGCATTTTCCGCACCGACAATTTCATCAAGGCTGATGAACTCAATGGAGCTGAAGTCCGTAATACCCGGCCGCACTTCAAGAATAATTTTTTCCTCGCCCTTATAGGCCTCCGTATAGCGCAAAAGTTCCGGCCGCGGACCGATGAAGCTCATCGACCCCAAAAGGACATTATACACCTGTGGCAGCTCATCAAGCTTCAGCTTGCGGAGAGCTTTCCCGGTTCTTGTTATGCGCGGATCGTTCAACGCCGTTGTGCCGCCCATTTTGTCCGCACCCTTGTACATTGTGCGTAATTTAAAAATTCGGAACGCCTTGCCTTGGTACCCGCCGCGCAGCGGGGTGTAGAAAACCGGAAAACCGTCCTCAATTGCAATGAAAATACCTATAATAAAAACGATCGGTGTAACAGCGACTGCAGCAACAAGAGAAAGAATAAAATCAATGATGCGCTTAATGATTCTGTTGTAAAACCCGCAATATCCCGACTGCGGTCTTTTTTCTTTCAGTTCGGTCGCTCTCTGCTCTTTATGATTCATTTATTTTCTGTCCGTTTTTAATCATCTGAAACGTAATGAATTATCCTCACTTTTCAAGACAAGTGCTGAACACCCTCAGAAATATCCCAAACAGATGTTCATTTAAGTGCTCCCCCGTTTCATGCCCTGTTTTTCAAGTGCTGCCTCCATATCGGTTTTCGGGCATGCCTCCGGCACCCACAGCCTCAAGACTGCAGTTGTGTAATTTTCTATGTCATCGAAAACGTTCATCTCGCGTGCAATGGCGCGTCGAGATATGTCTCCGCTTCTTTGCCCAAAATATGCCCGGCGGTCGTTTGAAATCGGTATATTATTCAAGGCACGCCTTACAGCCTGTCCCGCAGTGAAACCCACTGAATCGACTCTTTCAGGGATACACTGCATGACCGTGCGTTGCGCAAGAAACTCTTATTCGCAGTTTTTTGCGGAGCAAGCACATGTCTGCATCTGTTTTGCTCTGTTTTACCCTGAACGTCACAGACGCTGCGCTTGCGCGTATGCGCTCCGTAGTATCCGCTTCGTCAAATCAAGCACGCTGTATCTCTTTCAGTGACGAATTGTGCCAATTAATGCTTTTTAATATCTAATTGTATCACGATTAAATAAAAAAATCAAGGGTTCGACGGAACGGACAAGCGGAAAAAGCTTTCAGTGCTAAATCTGCAACAAGAAACACAGAGGGCAGGAAAAGGTAAACAGCCGCAAGTATATACAATACATTGCAGGTTCAGATATGTTGAATTCTTTTCCTTTTTATTGTTTTTTGGGTTATAAGATAGATTGTGCAGACAAGCGCAATTACAATACATATCCACTGAGATGTTGATAAGCCGAAAAGCATCCCTCTCACCGAATCGCCGCGGAAGAATTCCAAGCAGAACCTGATTGCTGAATATGCATAAAGATAAATCGGCAACAGCAAAACACCTTTTTTTATTCTTGACGCAATACAAACTAATCCGAAAAACAGGAACAGATTCAATGCGGCTTCAACGGCTTGGATCGGGAAAGTCGAAACAACCGTGCCGTTAATATTCAATAACACAGCTAAAAAACCATTGTATTCGCTGCCGTAGCAGCAACCGGCAAACAAACAGCCCAATCTTCCGAAAGAGTGGCCAAGCGGTATGCACGGAACAATTGACAGAACGACCTTGTCAACATCTTCCTTCAGCAGTTTTACGGTGAGGAACGCCGTCAATATGCCGCCAATCAAACCTCCGTAGTATACCAATCCACTTTGGAGAATAAAGTCAAAAGAACCGTTCGCAATCATGCTCAGTATGTCAGAAAGTCGAAAAGTGACTGCGATATATAGAATTTTCGCACAAATCAATCCGCCCCCGACAGCCGCTGCCGCGATCACAATCAGATTGTTGATATCAAGCTTAAACTTTTTTGCTCTTGCAAAAGCTGCAGAGCAGGAAAGAATAATTCCAAGCACCATGCATAAACCGTACATAGGGATTATTTTTCCGAAAAGGCTGACTGAAGGAAACATTTCAAATTCAAAGCGGTCGGACAACATTACAGTCTCCGACCGCACATATCACCAATATTTCGCTGTCGGAATCAATTGGGACCATTGAGAAGACTTGACCCGATCGATGCGCAGGCTACGCAGGCTACGTAGAAAATTGTAGACAGCACAAAACCGATGATTGAACAAACCAATCCGGCGGTTGCAATGCCTTTTTTCTCACTGTTCTTGCGGCCAAGCGCACCGAGAATGATGCCAATCAGACCTGTGATCGAGCCAATCCATTGTAAACCCGGAAGAAAACAGCCGCATACCAAACTTGCAATACCAAGTACTAATGAAGCAACGCCCATATTGCTCTCCTTTCTCAACGAAATGTTGTTTTTATAAGAGTGCATATACGATACTCTATATGCAGTACAATTATACTACTTGTGTTGCTGTTTGTCAAGACAGGTACACATTTATAACTTAATATATTCATTTCAACGCCACTGATTGGTTGCACTCTGCACCTTTCTAAAAAATAACAAGCGACTGTTGTAAAAACAAGTCATATTGAACTTCTATCATTAAAGTCCGTTCGACAAACTCACAAAAAAAGATAGAATCAGAGAAAAGAGCAGAAAAACCGGCCGCACCTTTGACCGCCATTTGGAAAAATGATCCGGCTTTGCAGCCGATGGCAAGAGCAGAACTCAAAAATATGCGCTGCGCTCCGTTTGCCGTCGTTCCGGCGGTTGTATCATTTTTCCTTAAGCCGTCAAGGCAAGCCTCCTGTTACGCCAACATCCGACTCCGGAAATCTGAAAACATTCGCCTGTCATTTTGGGTGTTTTCCTACCGGACGGATATTGACATTTCCGGTTTTGACATTATGGCTGTATCGCATGGGTTCCCTTTTAATACCCTATAATTGATTGCACTTGCCATCCAAATTTCTGAATTGCGCCGTTGTCACGGGAAGTGTGCAGAAATTCTCCGCAGCGGATCACTCCTGTGCTGAAACAGCTTAAAAGACTTGTTTCAAACTGTTCAAGCGATTTTCGAACATAGAAAAATCCACCGTAATTCGATTAAAATCACGGTGGACATCTGGCAAATAACCCTAACTTTAATAGAATTTCAAGGGGGTGCATTTTCGGCGCAAAAGGGGGTGCAGTAGTTTTCGGAAATGCACCCCCTCTGTGGAAAAATTTCTCATGACTGATCTATTCCTTCAAAAACGTGGCCAGAAGCATCCAGGTTTGTTATCAGAAAATTCGTGACTGCTCCACGAAACTCCGCTTCTGCGCCCTTATTTTTCCAAAATGCCCGGTTTGCGTCCTCGATTTTCGGCTGCATCTGCTCGATCTGGTTATCGTCCAACGGAAAACGGACATCACCAAAATCGTCATTCATAATTTTGAGAAGCAAATCGTGATACTTATGTGCACCGATTGTTTGTAAGGCGGCTATGATTTCAAAAAGATGTTCTGAAGCAAGGACCTCCTGCAAATCGTCCATGGCGGACATCCAAAACTCCACGCTAAGGGCGAGCAGCCTTTCACTCTGAGACATAGATTGCTGCAGTTCAAAGAGCTTTTCCCAGTGGAAAGACGGCAGTTGCTCCAAGACGTTACCTTTCTCCATGTAAAACTCGTTGTATGATTCCGTGCGCCACCCTCCGGCTCGCTTTATTACAACGCTATATTCGGATAGCCTATTATCATATATCACAGCGTTTCGCGAAGACAGAATATCATCCTCAATATAATAAACGCCTGCTTTGGGAACGTTTGCATCCAGTGATTTTCCGTTGCGTATTGTTCCGATGTACTGACCGTTAATGTACATTCGATACGGCAAAAGAGCTCCCGCAAATGCGGATTTACGATGAATATGGAATCGCACCTCACGCATGAAATCGCACTCCTGTATGTGGATTCAATTATTTACATTGCTTAAAAAGTCCACCGTAATTCTATCAAAATTACGGTGGACTTATGGCGGAGAAGGAGGGATTTGAACCCTCGCGCCCCTTCGCAGAGCCTACTCCCTTAGCAGGGGAGCCCCTTACAGCCACTTGGGTACTTCTCCAACTTAATATACTGTTAAAAAACTGGCGGAGAGAGAGGGATTCGAACCCCCGGTGCCTTGCGGCATCACTGGTTTTCAAGACCAGCTCCATAAACCACTCGGACATCTCTCCTCGTTCGCAACGATACGATTATAACAGAACTTCTGCCGCTTGTCAACAGCAGAAACGGCAGAAGTGAATATATATAATCTTTTCTTTCGTTGCCGTGCTCATCGCCGTCATGCTCCCCCCGCACCGACATGCATCGACGCGGCAGAAAAAGCAGCTTCGGACGATTAAACAGTTGCCTCAAGTGAATGAGCCGTTTTTAAACGCTCCGAGCGGCAGACAGGGGTATTCGGGCTTTATTGTCAGGTATTCAGATGAAATCAAGTTTACGCTGTTATAATCGAACCTGTCCAAACACAGCAAACCCGCATTATCCGTTCGGAGCATGTAATCGGTCTTACCCCTATCCTCAATTACATAAATCTTACCGTTTGCATAATCACAGATAATAACGCGGCTGTCAACAATTCCGGAGCCGATGTTGATCGTTGAGCAAAAATCCGGGCTTCCGTCACCGTTTATATCGCAGATATAAGCATCCCTGACCGGCAGTCCGCCGTACAGCACGGTCGTTTTGCCGTTATTAACTTCAACTGCCGAATCCGTGCAGCTGAAAACGGCATTGGGGAATTGCAAAAAGCTTTTCTCAACGCGGTTACTGCCGCCGGATGCATCAAACCATAGCTCTGCCGCTGCTCCGTGCTGATCCGCCGCGCTTTCCGTACCGTAAAAAAGATGAATCATTTCGTCCCCGGTGCCGGAATAACCGTCCTCATCCGAACCATGCATTGGACCTATAACGATATGGATAAGCTTTTCGCCGAGATTGGTGACTCCGTCCTTGCTGTAGGTTATAACTCGATTCAGCTCTTCAGCCTCACTGAAGCCCACAAAATCAATCAGGTATAAATCCGCATTCGGACACATGCGGCGAATCTCGTCCTTCGGCATGTATTTCAGTGCGTTGAGATAATCCTCAAGAAGATATACCGTTTCGGGTGCGGCAACACGGCTTTCTCCCGGAAGGAAGAACATATCCGAATCGCCGAAAAACCGCAATTGTTCGCGATACATTCCATCCTGCCGTTTGAAGTAAAAAACGATTGTTTGATTGTCCCAAAGTTCAAAATCGGAATCCATGTCCAATGAAAATCCTCCAGGGCGGGTATAGATCTCCGCATCGGGATTCAGCTTTTCCGCTTTTCGAATTTCGGAAACAATATAGTCGGGATCAATATCCGCAATATTATCGCCCTTCATTTCAAATTCCGCACCTGTCTTTTTGCAGGTCAAAAAGCACACCGCAAGCGCTGCGCAGGCGAGCACGGCAATAAGAATCACCCAAACTGACGGTTTTCGGTAATTCATCACGGTCTTAACGCGTTCTTTAATACCAACTTCACCGAAGGCAAGCGGACAGGCATTGAAACGACTGCGACTAACGCTGCACGAAAGCAATGCCTGCATATAGTCCGCCCTCTGTTCGTTGTCAAGCTTTTTTATAACCTTTTCATCGCAGGCAAATTCAATATCGCGGCAAAACAGCACGTAGGACAGCCAAACGAGAGGATTGAACCAATGCACCGCGAGGATAGCAAAGCCAAGCGGCTTCCACTTATTATCACGGCGGCGTATATGCGCCCGCTCATGTTCAATTACGGTTTCAAGTTCACGCTCTTCAATGCCGAACGGAACATATATACGCGGCTTGAAAAATCCAAGTACAAACGCCGAATTAACTCGGTCGCTCTGATAAATATTATCGCGCAGCAGCACGGCTTCACGCAGTTTCCTGCCCAAACCGATGCGGCTTATTGCCATGTATGCAAGCATGACAATCAGACCTGCAACCCAAATACATGCAATCTCGTAATCATCGGGCAAATTAATTCGCAGGAGCGGAATTGTCAGCGATGTGTCGTAATCGTTCTCCTTTGATTGTGTTCCCGCTGCACCGGGCGTTTTTGCTTCTTCACCGGTGTTGCTGCTTTCGGCAGTTTTTCCTGCATCGGAGGGCACGTTTGAAGCATCTTCCCGTTCGGATTCCGACCCGCCCGATCCGCGGATCACGAGAGGGTCTCCCCCGTCCGTGTTGTCAACAGTGTCAGCATAGAGTTTTTCTCTGAAATTTTCTATAGGATAGTTGTCCGGAACAAGGCTCAGCGGACTTTCTATCGTCGTCGGAATAATTAACCGCAAGGCAACAATACCCCAAAGCAGCACCCGAATCCATCCCGGTGCTCTTTTGAACAACAACCTGAGCACAAGCACGATAACAATTATCATGCTTGCCAATATACTCATATCGATAACCGAAATGCAGACTTCACCCACGCTCATTTTCCGCCTCCGTTCCGAATGCTGTCAATCATACGTTGAACCTCGTCCAACTCCCTTTCCGACATATCCCGGCGTTTTGCGAAAGCTGCAACAAATGCCGGCAGCGAACCCGAAAAACGCTTCTCAACAAGCTCATCGATTTCACACGCCTGAGCTTCATCCTTCGAAATAATGGAAGTTATAACGCCGTCCTCGTTCTTCAGCACACCGCGCTCGCAAAGACGCTTCAACACTGTATAACTCGTTGTTCGCTTCCATCCAAGTTCCGCGAAGCAGAGCTTTGCAAGCTGCGCTGCGGATATCGGTTCGTTTTCCCATAGAATAAGGCAGAAACGGTATTCACCTTCATGTATTTTCGGAATTTCTTTCATAATGACTCCTCCGCGATTTTTGTCTACTGTTGTAGACTGTTTTTTAGTCTACCACTGTAGACGGCTTTTGTCAACAGTTTTTCACAAAAATTCAGAGCCGATTTAATGCTCCGATCCGGAATCAACCGAAAAAAGCATTGTATCCACCCTTTATAAATGGCAAAACAAGTGCAGGAAAATGAATCGGTTCAAGCCCGATACGCGGACGGAGTTCTCGGGCTTATGTGCTGAGCCGAAAATTCTGTCGATATTTATATACATCTACTGAAAAAAATAGCATGAAGAGATTCTTAAGCTGCGGATGATAAAACGGAAGCTGCTGTCAGGCGGCTTTAAAAAGGCAAATTCAGTTATATGCCCGTTTCCGCCATGCTTGTTCGCCTGCTTGCGATGGTTAATCTTTGCTTGGTTTTTCCCCATGTTAAGCATTATATTTGTTCGCCGGCACAGCGGCAGCCTTGATCTGCGCTGCAGTGCTCCGGTTCCGTCAGTATTTGTAATACTGTGCGCACAGCATCATTATTTTATTATATGCGAACTTAAGGCAGCTTCCGCAAAAACCATTGTCGAATTCACTCTTTTTGCGCAAAAGCAATTGTGCCCGGGAGCCGAGTCTGTCATATTTGGATTGTCTGCAATTCTCCGGGCAGCGGTTCGGCAAAACACTCCCGGCAGTTTTCAGCGGAAAACTCTTGACAAACATCGCGATATGTGATAGTCTATATACGTTATCAGCCGAGTATCGCTGCTCACCGATAACAGTTTTTTCCGAAAACAGGGTCGCTGCATCTAAAATGCAGTAACCCTGTTTTTGATTAATGAAGATTCCGAGCGAAGGCAAATCACACAGGCGAAGCGCTGCATACATACCACCTGCGAATGCAGCGACGGTACGTCAGATGTTTCTGTAGTGTAGAACTAAATTTAAATCCACGCCGCCCCGTGAAGGCGGCGACTCAAGCACCCCCGTATGCGTCAACTGACAGAACGCTATTTCAATCCACGCCGCCCGTGAAGGCGGCGACGGCAATTGG
>FR879710.1:0-47257 GCA_000435055.1 Clostridium sp. CAG:138
CTCGAATATACAAACTTGTTCAAAAATGTTTTGGTATATTTTCAAAAAAGTTTGCGGAACAAAAACATACTATACGGCAGAGCCGCAACAAAAGAACAGAGGGGTAAACAGACACGGTTTATCGAATGCATATACGCATGACTCAGGTAAGAGAAGAAACGGCGATTGCAGATAAAACACGGTCAATTGAACAATTGCTCAATTATTTTCAAAAAACTGTTGACAATGAAGGGGCAGTTGTGTATAATAACAATTGAACAGATGTTCAAATGTTTGCGAGAACAAGCAGGCAGTTGATAAGGTGATAAAAAGGGGGCCGGGATTTATGGGCGACACGATTCCGAACTGTGAATTCATGCATGCGCATGAAGAAATCATTGAAAAGGTCAATGCATCGATGCCCGATGAAGAACTTTTGTACGATCTTGCGGAGTTGTATAAAGTGTTTGGAGACAGCACAAGGATAAAAATACTCTATGTGCTGTTTGAGAGCGAAATGTGCGTATGCGATATTGCGCAGCTTTTGAATCTCAGCACTTCTGCAATTTCGCATCAGCTTCGCGTACTGAAACAATCGCAGCTTGTAAAGTTTCGGCGCGAGGGCAAAACCGTTTTCTATTCGCTTGCGGATTCTCATGTAAGCTCCATTCTTGCTCAGGGAATGGAACACGTGTGCGAATAAACGGTAGGAATAAAGACTGAATCTGTCTTGAACGAAAATAAAACAGTACCTGTTCAGTGAAACGGGCCGTGACAATAAAACAATTAAAATCAGGAGGATGAATACCATGAAAAAGACTTATAGAATTGAAGGACTTGACTGTGCAAACTGCGCCGCAAAGATCGAAGGCATGATTTCAAAGCTTGACGGTGTGAATTCATGCACCATCAATTTCATTACAGGCAAAATAATCATTGATGCCGATGATGAAAAATTTGAGACTGTTTTGAAAGAGGCTGCGCATGTTTGCCGCAAAGTTGAACGCGATGCGGAAATTATCGTCAAATAACGAACTGATGATAAATTGCTGCTGGAAACGATTCGGCTGCCGCAGACCGTGCATGAACGTTAATTCTGCGGCAGTCAATACTGACAGCGCGATAAAACAGAGAAGGGTGTATTTTCGATTTCGATAATACGAGGTGCGATATGACAAAATCACAAAAACGCGAGCTGACAATGATTATTATAGGTGCGGTTTTGCTTGCTGCCGCAGTTGCCGTTACTCATATTTTTTCCCAAATTCCGAGATGGAGCAAACTTTTGATTTTTGCGGTGCCGTATATTGTTCTTGGTTTGAATGTAATCCTTGATGCTGTACACGGACTTGCGGGGAAACAATTTCTCGACGAAAAATTTCTTATGTCCGTTGCATCTGTCGGTGCACTTGCCGTGGGAGAATATGCCGAAGCGGTGCTTGTCATGCTGCTTTACAGGCTCGGTGAGCTGCTTCAGTCGATTGCTGTCGGAAAAAGCAGGCGTTCGATTGCCGACCTTATGGACATTTGTCCGGAGAGTGCGGAGCTTGAGACTGCTGACGGAATAAAGCAGGTTTCGCCGGATGAAGTTCATGTGGGCGACATCTTTGTTGTCCGTGCGGGGGAACGTGTTCCTCTGGACGGCATTGTGGTTGAGGGGAGCTCAAGCCTTAACACGGCTGCATTAACGGGAGAGTCTGCACCGCGGGATGTTGCGGCGGGCGAAAGCATAACTTCGGGATGCATAAATATTCAGGGAACTTTGCGGGTGCGTGCCGAACGCGAATACGAGGATTCAACCGTCGCCCGTATGCTGGAACTCATCGAAGGGGCGACTGCAAACAAATCAAAAAGCGAGAACTTTATAACAAAATTCGCTCGCTGGTATACACCGAGTGTTGTCGGACTTGTTATTTTGCTTGCAATCATTCCGCCGCTTTTCTTCAACGGCTCATGGTCGGAGTGGATCTACCGCGCGTTGACTTTCCTTGTTATTTCCTGCCCTTGTGCGCTTGTCATATCTGTTCCGCTGACGTTTTTCGGCGGAATAGGCGGAGCGGGAAAACGCGGCATTCTCGTGAAAGGTTCCAACTATATGGAGACGCTTGCGCGCTGCGGAACGGTACTTTTTGATAAAACCGGCACACTTACACACGGAAGGTTCAGCATTAAAGCCATATATGCAGAACCCGATGCAAGCGAGGAAACGCTGCTTACATACACAGCCGCTGCCGAGAGCTTTTCAACGCATCCGCTTGCTGCCTGCATAATGTCTGCGGCAGAAGAAATGAAGCTGCCGAAAGCAGCCGAAGTTGAGGAGATTGCGGGACACGGAGTTAAAGCGGTTGTTGACGGTCGGACGGTTTGCGCGGGTAATTTGAAACTTATGCACAAAATCGGAGCAAAGCCCGTTGAACGTGATGCGTCCGGGACCGTTATTTATACGGCGGTTGACGGGAAGTACATGGGCTGTATCGAGATTGCCGACACACCCAAAGAAGGCGCAAAGAAGGCTGTCGAGGAACTTAACAACGACTTGGGCATCAGGACTGTGATGCTGACGGGCGACAGAAAAGCGGCTGCGAAGAATATTGCGGATACGCTTGGCATTGCTGAATTCCATGCGGAACTTCTGCCGCAGAACAAAGTTGAAATTGTTGAGCAAGAACTGGCAAAAGAGAACGGAAAACGCAGCGTTGCATTTGTCGGAGACGGAATCAATGATGCGCCGGTTATTGCAAGAGCGGATGTAGGGCTTGCAATGGGCGGGCTTGGCTCCGATGCGGCGATCGAGGCGGCAGATATTGTCATTATGGACGACAGGATTGAAAAGGTTCCGCTTGCTGTTCGCATTGCAAGGCGCACGGTTCGTATCGCGTGGCAGAACATAATTTTTGCATTGGCCGTCAAACTTGCAACTTTGCTGCTTGGAGCGTTAGGTTATGCAGAAATGTGGATGGCACTGGTGGCCGATGTAGGAGTCTGCCTGATTGCAATTCTTAATGCAATGCGTGCAATGCATCCGGGAAAATGACAGCAGGCGTACTTTGCGGACAATTGAAAAAAGAACTCAAAGTAAAAGAGTATTAACAGTTTAAAAACCGAGAGAAACCGGCATGCATTACAAAAATTGCTGCCGGTTTCTTTATCTGCTGAAAACAGCTGCCTTTTTTGAGTGGGATTACCGAAAAACGCGGCCGAACAATCAGATTTTTGAATAAAAATGCTTTCATTTTCGATGTTGCTCCCGAAACGAGCCGCAAATCGGGGCCTGCTTAAATATATCGCATTTACCGTGAAAAATTGCGTGCTCTGGACTTGAAAACACACAAAAACTGTACTATAATTGAGATTGATAGAGGCTTTTAATGCAAATAACCGATGAACGCCGGAATGGTCGGTTGTCCGGTTGCATTTGCAAATACTTAAGAGACTTGTCCTATTATTGAAAGGAGTCAATATGGATTTTAACCTTTCCAAGCAGCAAGAGCTTATTCGGCAGCTCATGCATGATTTCGCAGAAAACGAAGTAAAGCCCCTTGCAGCCGAGATCGATGACACGGAGCAGTTCCCCGTTGAAACCGTCCGCAAAATGGCAAAATACGGAATGCTCGGCATCAATATCCCCGCGCAATACGGCGGAGCGGGCGGAGACACGCTCAGCTACATCATCGCGATTGAAGAACTCGCAAAGGTTTGTGCAACAACTTCAATCATCCTCAGCGCACACACGTCGCTTGCCTGTTATCCCATCCTTGCATACGGCACCGAAGAGCAGAAGCAGAAGTATCTCGTTCCCCTTGCCAAGGGTGAAAAACTCGGTGCGTTCGGTTTGACCGAACCCAACGCAGGCACGGACTCTGCCGCACAGCAGACGGTTGCGGTGCTTGACGGTGATCATTTTGTGCTTAACGGAAGCAAATGTTTCATCACAAACGGCGGCTATGCCGACACCTTCATTGTTTTTGCAATGACGGATAAATCCCGCGGCAACAAGGGCATTTCCGCATTTATTATTGAAAAAGGCTTCAAGGGTTTCTCAATAGGCAAGGTTGAACACAAGCTCGGCATTCGCGCAAGCTCAACAACCGAACTTGTTTTCGAAGACTGCATTGTTCCCAAAGAGAATCTGCTCGGCGACCTCAACAAGGGCTTCAAAATTGCAATGACCACCCTTGACGGCGGGCGTGTAGGCGTTGCAGCACAGGCTCTCGGCATTGCTGAGGGTGCGTTCAACGAAACCATCAAGTACATGAAGGAAAGGATCCAGTTCGGAAAACCTCTTTCCGCATTCCAGGGTCTCCAGTGGATGGTTGCCGACATGAAGTGCGAAATAGAGTCCTCCAAGCTCCTGCTTTACAGGGCTGCAATGGCAAAGGACAGCGGCAAGCCCTTCTCCATGGATGCTGCAATGGCAAAGCTCCGCTGCGCGGAAACCGCAATGGATGTTACCACAAAGTGCGTGCAGCTCCACGGCGGCTACGGCTATTCCCGCGAATATCCGATTGAACGAATGATGCGCGATGCAAAGATTACCGAGATCTACGAGGGCACCTCGCAGGTTCAGAAGATGGTTATCTCCGGCGCAATTTTCAGATAAACGGAGGATACAGAACATGAAAATAATCGTTTGCATAAAACAGGTTCCCGATACCACCGAAGTTAAGCTTGATCCCAAGACCGGCAGGCTTATCCGTGACGGCGTACCCAGCATCATCAACCCCGATGACAAAAATGCTCTTGAAGAAGCTCTCCGCATCAAGGATGAGAACCCCGACACAACGGTCACCGTTGTTTCGATGGGTCCCCCTCAGGCTGATGTTGCAATGCGCGAAGCGCTTGCAATGGGTGCCGATGAAGCGATCCTCATCAGCGGCAGGGAGTTCGGCGGTTCCGATACTTGGGCAACCAGCTACATTATTGCAACCGCAATCAAAAAGATTCCCGATTACGACATCATCTTCTGCGGCAGGCAGGCAATCGACGGCGACACCGCACAGGTCGGTCCCCAGATTGCGGAACAGCTGAACATCCCGCAGATCACCTACGTTCAGAAGCTCGATATCGAAGGCGATAAGGTTATCGTTCAGCGTCAGCTTGAGGACGGCTACACCGTTGTCGAAGCAAAGATGCCCGTTCTTCTTACGGCAATCAAAGAACTTAACACGCCGCGTTATATGACTCCCAAGGGAATTTTCGAAGCATATAACAAGACCGTTCAGGTTTGGGGCTTTAACGATGTTCCCGTTGATGCCGAAAAGATCGGGCTCAAGGGTTCTCCCACCAATGTAAACAGAACCTTCAGCCCCGAAGCAAAGGGCAAGGGCATCATGCTCGAGGGTGCAGATAAGGAAACCGTTAAGACCCTTATCGCAAAGCTCGATGAAAAGCATCTGCTGTAATAGGAGGCATATTTATGGTTAAAGTTATTACTGAAAAATGTATTGGCTGCGGCGCATGCGAAGCGCAATGTCCTGCCGGCGCAATCTCAACGGCAAGCGGCGTTGCGGAAATCAGCGATAAGTGCATCGGCTGCGGTGCATGTGCAAATGCCTGCCCCTGCGAGGCTATCGAGGCGGACAAGGCAGAGGCTCCCAAAGCATCAATTGATGATTACAAGGGCGTTTGGGTATTTGCCGAACAGCGTGACGGTGTTCTCATGAACACGGTTTTTGAGCTTCTCGGTGAAGGCAGAAAGCTTGCGGACAAGCTCAACACCGAACTTTCCGCAATCCTCCTCGGCAGCAATGTTTCCAATCTCTGCAACGAGCTTGGCGCATACGGTGCGGATCGCGTTATCCTCTGCGAAAGTGAGCTGCTCAAGGACTACAACACTGAGGCATATGCAAAGGTTATCGTTGATGTCATCAACGATCGCAAGCCCGCTGTTCTGCTTATCGGTGCAACAAATATCGGCCGCGATATCGGTCCGCGCCTTTCCGCAAGGCTCTACACCGGTCTTACCGCAGACTGCACCGCTCTTGATATTGACCCCGAAACCCACGGTCTGCTTCAGACTCGTCCCGCATTCGGCGGCAACGTCATGGCAACCATCATCACGCCCAATCATCGCCCGCAGATGTCAACCGTACGTCCCGGCGTTATGAAAAAGGCAGCTTACAACCCCGAACATAAGGCGATTGTGGATAAGGCGGCATTCTCCCTCGAGTCAAGCGATATTCACACCCGCGTTATTGAAACCGTAAAATCCCTTAAGCAGGAAGTTAACCTTGTTGACGCTGATATCATCGTATCCGGCGGCAGGGGTGTCGGCAGTGCGGAAGGTTTCAAACTCATTGAAGAACTTGCAAATGTTCTCGGCGGTGTTGTCGGTGCAAGCCGCTCCGCTGTTGAAGCAGGTTATATCGGTGCCGACCATCAGGTTGGACAGACCGGCAAAACCGTTCGTCCCCGTATCTATATTGCGGCGGGTATCTCCGGTGCGATTCAGCATCTTGCAGGTATGCAGAACAGTGAGTGCACTATTGCGATTAACAAGAATCCCGATGCGCCTATTTTCAGCGTTGCGGATTACGGTATCTGCGGTGACCTGCACAAGGTTATCCCCCTCATGATTGAGGAACTGAAAAACAGATAACCTTCGTTCGTATTTTCAATAAAATAATCAAAAAAGCGCAGCCGGATTTTTTCGACTGCGCTTTTCTTCGTGATTTGATTCTCTTTAATTCACTTTGCAAAAGATACGCAGCAAGCGGGATTTATCGCTTGCTGCCGGCAGCCCGTGAACCGATATGCATGGGTTGACCGTTTGAATACAGTAAAAATATGACTTGCCGGGTAAAGCCGTGAAATCAATAAACTCGGTTTCGCCGGTACTCCCGCTGATTTCGGCTATACAGCGTTCGGTTTGTGAATTCAATGCTCCGAAAACTCCGCATTCGGCACGAATGATTCGATAGCAAAGCCGTGAATCCTGTGCGGTGAATCGTATTGCGGGATTTCCGCGCTCATCACTTCGCCATGATACATCCTGCGGAGGAGACGGCAATTGCCAGAACTTGCTTGTTTCGAAAGGTGCAGCAGAAATCGGAAAGTATTCCCGAACGATCTCACTGTCGGGGGTATACGCTGTTGCAAGGACTGCTTTATGTTCGGTTTCAAGTGCGGCTTTGTCCAATGCAAATAAACGTATTCCGTCCGGCACGGGAAACTCTTGCGCCTCTTTGCCGCTGTAGAGGTGATTAAAGAGCTCTTTCGCAATAAGACTTGCACTGTTTCCGCCCGTGGTACCTTCGGGAAGTGTTCCGAATTCCGATGAATCTGTGCCAAGCCATACAACAGCGGTATAATCACAAGTATATGCCGCAAGCCATGCATCACGAACCTTGCCGCCTGAATCCAGGTTGGTTCCCGTTTTTGCTGCGATGGGAAGGTTGGTTTCCGAAAGAACTTTTGCTGTGCCCTCATCAACGGCGGTGCGCAGCATGCTTGTAACGATGAAAGCTGTTTCGGCACACATTGCATGTGTTTTTTCCGACCGATGTTCATACAGTATCGAATATTCGTCGGAACCGGTCACGGCAGGTGAAACAATTTTGGTTACGGCAAATGGCTCTGTATATCTGCCTCCGCCGGACAGCGCACAGTATGCCCCGGAAAGCTCCAACGGGGATACCCCGTGCGTGAATCCACCGAGGGCAAGTGCAAGGCTGAGGTTTTCGCCTTCGAATGAAATCCCGAGGTGTTCGGCAAAAAGCACCGCGTTCGGAATCCCGACTTCGGACAAAAGCTCAACGGCAGGAATGTTAAGTGATTTTGCAAGAGCAGTGCGCAGCGTGATTTTCCCCATGTATTTGTCGCCGGAATTGCGTGGAGAATACCCGTCAAAAGAACGCGGACTGTCATCAACTGTCGAAGCCGCAGTGCTGCCGCGAAGTTCAACCGCCGGAGCATAGCAAAGTATCGGCTTAATCAGTGAGCCGGGCTGGCGTTCGGCATTCACGGCACGGTTAAAACAAAAACGCGTGTATTCGCCGCGTCCGCCGTTTATTGCGGCAATACTGCCGTCGCTTCGAAGCAAAACAATTGCCCCTTGCGCGTTTTTACAGGGCATAAGTTCGGAATCGTTAATCAGTGCAGTGCAGTAATTGTCCGCATCCGTGTCAAGCGTGGTATAGACTTTTGCTCCGGAACGCAGAAACTCGTCCAAACTCATGCCGAGAATCTGTGCGGAACGGGACAGCACAAAGTCAATATAGTAGCTGTATTGTTTCGGTATCGCGTTTCGGAGCTCAACTTTTTCTTCAAGTGCGGCGGAATACTCTTCATCGGAGATCCTGCCGTATTCGTGCATTTGTCCAAGCACCGTATTGCGCCTTCCGAGCGATTTTTCGGCGTTAAGGTGCGGGGCATAGGTCGAAGGCGATTTTAAAATGCCCGCAAGCTGCGCGGACTGCGCAATGCTCAGGTCGCTTGCATGAACGCCGAAATAGCCGAGAGAGGCGGCTTCAATCCCGTAAAATCCGCCCCCGAAATAGACAAAATTCATATACATTTCAAGAATTTCATCCTTTGTGAACTGCTTTTCCATGCGCATTGAAAGATATGCTTCCTCCACTTTGCGTTCAAAAGTTTTTTCGCTGCTTAAATGGCTGAGTTTTATCAATTGCTGTCCGATTGTTGAAGCGCCTTCTTTCAGCTCACCTGCTTTAATGTCGGCCCATGCAGCACCGAGTATGCGGATAAAATCAATGCCCTTGTGTTCGTAAAACCGTGTATCTTCGGCAGAAATAAAGGCATATTTTACATATTCGGGAAGTGTTTCAATGCTGACGGGTATACGTTCGTCGCCGCCGCACGCAGTCGAAATAAGCGTGCCGTCCGCATCATAAATAAGCACACTCCTGTCCGAATTAAGAATCTTGTCCGCCGAAAACTCTTGCCATTCATTGATTTTGAAGAATCGGGCAAAAAATATGATAATTGCCGTGACAGCAAGTGCGGAAACAATTAACAGAATCCGCAGAACAGTCTTAAATCGTCGTTTCCTCAATGCACGCGCACAAACTTCGGAGCTCTTTTCCTCGCTGCAATCTTCTGCACATTCGGTCGTATTATTTCGACATGATTTTATCCGGTTGATTATTTTTTTCATAAAAACACCTTTTACTGCTTTCATGCTTTTGACAGCCTGCATCTTGCGCGTTTGATTCGTGGCAAAAGTCGGTCAATTCTTGGAGAAATGCGAATTGACGCATTTCGTTACAGCCTGCCTTGCAGTTAGGGTTTGGATTTTTCGACAGGGTTATTTATGTTTTTTATTGGAGAAAGGGCTAAAAAACGGGAAAAACAAAATAAAAAGATGCTCTGCCGTTTCAGAACACTCGGAATAACCGTTAATCGGAAATCGAAGCTGCCTCAGTGTGCGGAGCATCAGTGTTTTAAGATTTTATGTCAGCGTATTTATTATCAATAGACGCCGATGCAGATACGTGCAAGCGTTATTGCATCATCGAGATTGATCTCGCCGTTCACATTCATGTCGCCGGTATTGTCGCCGAACTCCGGAGCAACTCCGATGGCTGTTCGCATGATGGCAAGTGCATCGCCGAGGGTGAGCGTTCCGTCTCCGTCCGCATCGCCGCCGAAAATGACTGTGACATCATTTATGCCGTCATCGGGGTAGATATTAATCCCGTCGCCGTAATTTTTATCAAGGAGAACGCCATAGCAGAAAAGACGGGGAGCAGCATGGAAACACACAGCAGAAGGGGAAGGATGGTTTTGAACAGTTTTTTCACGATATACTCCTTAAAGGTTATTGTTCATGGCTCTGATTGGCGCATGGCTTAGCATACCGTTGAACTGTATACAGTGTACACCAACGCAATGCGGGTGTCAATAGGTAAAACAAATTCTTGTAGAATAATTTTAAAATCGGGAATCAATATTCGTTCTAAATCAAAAAAGCATGTGTTGCTTGGGGTGGACAAAAACGGGAAAAGTGACTATAATATAATTCGGAAGCAGGCTCAGAAAGACGGCATAAACTGTCGGGCCGAAAGCCGAAACAGCAAAAACAGCCGAACACTGTTCGGAGCAATAATAAAGAGGTACAAAATATGAAAAAACGTGCAGCGATAATCGTTTTGGACAGCGTCGGAATCGGAGCAATGCCCGATGCAGGCGAATTTGGGGATGCGGGTGCTCACACTCTCGGCAATATTAATGCGGCGCGGCCGCTAAACATTCCGAACCTTACGGCACTCGGAATCGGAAATATTGAAAACTCGCGGCTTCCGCGCACGGATGCGCCGACGGCCGCGTTCGGACGGGCAGCGGAGGTCACAAAGGCAAAGGACACAACGAGCGGACACTGGGAGATGGCAGGACTTGCAATGAAAACACCGTTCCGCACATATCCGAACGGCTTCCCGAAAGCGTTGATGGAAGAATTTGAGCGCAAAATCGGCAGAGGAACGCTTGGAAACAAAGTTGCTTCCGGCACGGTAATAATTCAGGAACTCGGCGACGAACATGTTGCAACGGGAAAACCGATCGTTTATACCTCGGCGGACAGCGTGTTTCAAATCGCGGCGCATGAAGACGTTATCCCGCTTGAAGAGCTTTATAAAATGTGTGAGACCGCACGGGCAATGCTGACGGGCGACAACCTTGTCGGAAGAGTCATTGCGCGTCCGTTCATCGGCAGCAACGGGAAATACACCCGAACGGAAAACAGGCGTGATTTTGCCCTTCAGCCGGTCGGAGAAACGATACTTGATGCGCTTTGCGGGAAGGGCATGGATGTTGTCGGAATCGGTAAAATCGAGGACATATTTGCACATCGCGGAATCACAACCGTTGATCACACAAAGAATAACCATGACGGTATTGAGTCAACGCTGCGTTTTTTGAAAGAAGGCAGGGGGGACTTTATATTTACAAACCTTGTTGATTTCGACATGCTGTACGGGCACAGAAACGATGTTGAGGGTTATGCGGCCGCGCTGGAGTATTTCGACAGCAGACTTCCGGAGCTGCTCGGAGCAATGAAGGACGGAGATTTTGTTATCATAACGGCTGACCATGGCTGCGATCCGTGCTTCCCGGGAACAGATCATACCCGAGAGTACATTCCGATTCTTGCATTCGGGAAGGATATTCAGCCCGTGTCCGTCGGAACAAGAAACAGTTTTGCGGATATAGGCGCAACGGTCTATCGGTATCTGACCGATGAAAAGTTCGGCGCAGGTGAATCTTTCCTTAATTTGATTCGGAAATGATTCGAAATCGGTTTTGAGATTGAACGGCATTGAATGCCGTTGAAGAAAAACGAAAAAAACAGAATACTGCCGCCTCTCCGATGAATATGCTGTAACGAACAAAGTCGGAGAGGTGGTTTTATGTTCATAAAAAAGGATAAATACGGAGTCGGAACGGGACGATTAAGAAAACTTCGGGTTTTATCGGCAATTATTGTCGGCTGCTGCGTGCTGTTTATTAACACGGCGGGAGTTGCTGCAAACGGTTCGGTGAATACGGAGAGCGAAAAGAAGCCGGAGCCGATTGCGGAAGGAGAGGTCAGTGCGGCATTGCTTGCGGAAGTCGGCACCGGACGTGTGGTTTATGAATATAACTCAGAGGAAAAATTGCCGGCTGCGGGTTTGACGCGCCTTGCAGCGTTGGTTTCCGTGTGTAAGGGATTTGACGAGGGACGGTTGAAACCCGGGGATGCTGTTTCTGTCAGCGAAAAAGCGGCCGGAATCGGCGGAACAACAGCCTTTCTTAAGGCAGGTGAGCAGATGGATGCGGAAACGATGCTCTTGGCGGCGGTTATGATTAATGCGGGCGATGCAACGCACTCGCTCGCGCTTGCGGCAGCAGGTTCGGAATCGGCAGCAGTGCAGGAAATTAATGCGTGCATGGCGGGGATTGGTGTTGAAACAAATTTTTCGGAAATATGCGGTGCGGGAGAAAAACTGTCCGCATCAGAGCTCGCAAAAATCGGTGCAGCGTTGACAGCAAGTGAATCATATCGCAAATTCGGAACAAAGTTCTATGAAAAAATCGAACACAACACCGGAGCGGGCGCAACGGAGCTTGCAAATCCGAACAAACTGGTGAAACAGTATTCGGGCTGCATCGGTGTCGGCACGGGTTCATCAACTGAGGCGGGATACTGCGGAGTTTTTGCTGCAAAACGCGGTAATACCGCATTTATTGCGGTTGTACTCGGAGCAAAAACAAGCGGAACGCGCTTTGACTGCGGTTCAGCATTGCTCGATTACGGTTTTGCCTCTTTCAGAAGTGTGGAGATTAATAAAAAAGGTGATTTGTTCGGTCAAGTTGCCGTAAACGGTTCAATGAGACGGAGCATCGGTGCAGCTGCCGAAAGCAATGTGATTCTGCTTGTGAGTGTCTCGGATACGGCATACAGCCTGAATGCGGAACTTGCGGAATGCCTTGAAGCTCCGATTACAACGGGTGATAAAGTCGGACGGTTGATTGTTACGGATTCAAAAGGCGTTGTTCTTGCCGACGTTGCACTGATTGCCGACGGAAATGCGGAAAAAGCGGTTTTTGCGGACTATCTGAAACTGATCTCGACAGAGTGGATAAAGAAAGTTTGATTAATTAATCCTGTAAACCAAACATCAATTGTTCGATGGTTGCGGAAAAGAGGTAACTGTGATATAATATTCAAATCAAAAGAGAGGAATGCTCTGCGAACAGGCGAAACGTGCTTGCGTTGGAACTTGTTCGGCGGCGCAAATCACACATGCTGGAAAACATTACAAGCTTTTTGCGAAATGCATTGTATGTCGTGCCTGCAATTCTGATTTCGTTGACTTTTCATGAATTCGGTCATGCATATGCGGCATACAAAATGGGAGACCCCACGGCACGAAATCTGGGAAGAATGACGCTCAATCCGCTTGCGCACATTGACCCGATAGGCTTCATTCTGCTGGTTCTGTTTGGGTTCGGCTGGGCAAAACCGGTTCCCGTAAATCCGCGTAATTACAACAACTTCAAGAAAGGAGAAATTGTTGTTTCCCTTGCGGGTGTAACGATGAACCTTATTCTTGCCGTTGTCGGAGCGATGATTCTTTACACGATGCGAGCTGTGAACGGATACAAAATGATGACGGACAGCGTGCTGAGCACGATAGCAAGAATACTTTATTATTTTGTCGGACTCAATTGCGGGCTTATTGTGTTTAACCTTATTCCGATTCCGCCGCTTGACGGTTCGCACGTTATCATTACACTCTTCGGAAAGAATATTCCGCAGAATATTCTCCTTAACATGCAGCGCTACGGTTACATTATTCTTGTTGTTGCAGTGTTCGTTTGCGACAGGCTTGATTTCTCTCCCGTGGTTATTGTTTCCGATTGGCTGCAGGATGGAATTTATGGGTTGATGAAGCTTATATTCATTCATTGAGCTTTTGTCGCAAAGTCGGGATGATTTTTCAGAGCACAAATATGGAGTACAGGGTACATCTGAAGCAATTTGACGGGCCGCTTGATCTGCTTATCCATCTTATTGAAAAAGCGGAAGTCGATATAAAGGACATTTTTGTTTCTGAGATCACTTCCGAGTTCCTGAGTTATATGACGGAGCTTGATGAGCTTGACATGGAGCAGGCGAGTGAGTTCCTGACTGTTGCCGCAACGCTTGTTTACGCAAAGTCGCGGTCGCTTTTCCCGCCCGTGCTGAAAGAAACTGACGGCGACGAAACCGAGGAGGATCCCGGAGAGGCTCTCATAAGGCAGCTTCGCGAATACAAGGCTTTTAAAGAAGCGGCAAAAACAATGCGCGAGCTTGCGCATGAGGCATACGGAATGCGAACCAAACCGCCCGAGGAATTCCCTTTGCCGCCAAAAGAAATAATCCTTCGCGACACGACGGTTGAGCGACTGTTTGCCGCCATGCTTTCGGTGCTTGGACGCTGCGGGGAGGAGAAGCAAAGAGAGCATGTTCACACCGTTCAAAAGGACGAGTTCACGGTTCGCGGCTGTACCCGCAGGATTCGCGGCGTATTGCGGAGCGAAAACGGAAAAACAACATTCGGACGATTGACTGACGGTGCCGGTCGCAGTGAGATAATCGTCACGTTCATGTCGCTGCTGGAAATGATTTCAAACGGTGAAATCCGACTCGAACAGACGGACTATTGCGGAGAGATAACGATATTCAGCGTTAAACTGCTTTCCGATGACAATACCGTGAATTATATTGATGAGCAGGATTGAACTGCGCCGGATAAAGAGAATGCGTTTGAAATCATCATGGGGAATTAATTAAAGGATTGGTTTGTGAACACGGAAACTGTTAAAATTTCGAATTGCAGCGAAAATGAGGAAACATGCGATGCGGGAAAAATCGGTGTTTTTTTCGGCATAGTTGAAGCATTGCTGTATGTTTCCGGAGAACCGGTGAGCATCACCGAACTGCAGCGTGTTTTTGATATCAGTGCGCCTGAGATACGGAAAAGCATTTCGCAAATGGCAGAAGAAATGAAAAAAGCCGGACGAGGGATGATTCCGTATATGACGGAGGACACGGTTCAATTCGTTACAAATTCCGAATACAATGAATGGGTCGTGAAGCTGCTTTCTCCGCCGGAGGAGCGGACCATGAGTGATTCGCTGCTTGAGACTCTGAGCGTTATTGCGTATCGTCAACCCGTAACGCGGGCGGATATTGAAAGTGTGCGCGGGGTGCGCTGCGAGTATTCGGTGACGCAGCTGCTGAAGCAGGGGCTGATAGTTGAGCTCGGCAGGAAGGACTGCATCGGCCGCCCTATGCAGTTCGGAACAACTGATGCTTTTTTAAGAAAATTCGGCCTTTCATCGCTTCGGGATCTGCCTCCGCTGCCGATTCGGGAAGACGATGAAATCTCACAGACCGGCGACAGGGAGCTGCCTGCGAACACGTCAAGCCAAGCGGATTCCGCCGATAACGGCGGGGAATGAGACGGCTCAACCTGCGAATTATAAGTTTTTTTCATCAATACACGGGATTTGTTGCGATATTCGACGGCTGTGCATGCAATTCCGCTTGCAACTTTGCTCCGTTTGTTGTAAAATGTGCCTGTTAATATGTTATTATTCCCAAATTTTATTGGAGGTGTAAACCATGACTGCTGTTATTAAGAACGAACTTGGTACGATTACCATGAACGAAGAGCTTATCGCAAGCATTGCAGGCTTTGCCGCAGGCGAAAACTACGGGATTGTTGCAATGAACAGCAAGACGGCGGGCGATGCATTGCTTCAGCTCGTCGGCGGAGAAAACGTTAAACGCGGCGTTAAGGTTTCGATTCTTGAGGATCAGAGCATCGACATTGACCTTTATGTTACGCTTATGTACGGCGTTTCGCTTCCCGCGGTTGCTGCCAACACTATCAGCAACGTTAAGTACCGCGTGGAAGAGCTGACCGGACTGAAAGTCAAACATGTTAATATCTACGTCGAGGCAGTTCGGGTATAAAGCTTTTCGGCTTTTCACCTTGGAGGTTATAAAAATTGATTAAACGTACAATAGAGGGATCGCTTTTCCGTGAAATGCTCCTGACGGGTGCGGCTTGTCTTGAAAAGAACAAGCAGGCGATCGATGCAATGAATGTTTTTCCCGTTCCGGACGGAGACACCGGAACGAACATGTCGATGACTATGCAGCGTGCCGTTGCAGAAATCAGACAGGTTAAATCCGATTCCGTTGAAGAACTGGCTTCGGCACTTTCAATGGGAGCTCTGCGCGGCGCAAGGGGCAACTCGGGTGTTATTCTTTCTCAGATATTCAGAGGATTTTCACGCGCGCTGAAAGGCAAAAAAAACGAACTTGACGCAAGACTGCTTGCAGATGCGCTCACCATGGGAACAGAAGCGGCGTACAAAGCCGTTATGAAACCCAAGGAGGGTACAATGCTGACGGTATCGCGGCTTATGAGCGATGCGGTCAACAAAGCGGCAGCAAAAGGCGCGGATGCATATCAGATTATCGATGTCATGCTGCAAAGCGGCGAAGCTGCGCTGAAAAAAACTCCGGATATGCTTCCTGTGCTTAAAGAAGCCGGTGTGGTTGACTCCGGCGGTATGGGCCTGCTGACAATATATCGTGGGTTCAAAATGGCTTTGGACGGTGAGGAACTGAGCGAAAACCTCGGTGACCTGCCGAGCCTTGAACCAAAAGATGAGGTGCAGGATGCCCCGATAAGCGACATAAACGACATCGAATTCGGCTATTGCACTGAGTTCTTTATAATACACATTGAGTCAGGTGCGAGCGCAAAGCAAATTGAAGATTTTCGCGAGAAGCTTATGAAAATCGGTGATTCCGTTGTTGTTGTGAATGATGAGGACATCATCAAAGTTCATGTTCATTCCAATGCTCCCGGAAAAGTCCTTCAGCTGGCACTTGATTTGGGTGAAATCGATCGCGTGAAAATTGAAAACATGCGGGAACAGAACCGAGAGCTGACGGCAAAGCTTAAGGCAAGTGAGAAAGAGCTCGGCATAGTTGCAGTAAGCGTCGGCGACGGGATTGACGAAGTTTTCAGGAGCCTTGGAACAGACAATCTGATTTCCGGCGGACAAACAATGAATCCCAGCATTGACACGATCGCTCAGGCAATCAAAAAGGTCAATGCACGCAATGTTTTTGTTTTGCCGAACAACCCAAATATTCTTCTTGCCGCGCAGCAGGCGGCCGAAATCAGCGACAAGAATGTTATTGTCATTCCGACACGAACGATCGTTCAAGGTGTTTCGGCTGTAATTGCATTTGATCCGGAAGCTGATGCGGAAACCAACCGTCAAAACATGACGGAGGCAATCGCAGGTGTCGTGTCAGGTTCGGTAACGTTTGCGGTGCGTGACACGACTTATAACGGCAACGTTATCTCCGCAAATGACATAATCGGAATAATTGACGGAAGCATTGTTTGCGTTGATAAAACTATTCCGGCCGTAACCGAAAAGCTCATTGAGATAATGCTTGAAAAACACGGCGGTGAAGGTGTTGTAACCTTGTACTGCGGCGAAGGAACATCCGAGGATGAAGCGAGTGAGCTTGCGGATAGAATTTCCGAAAAACACGCGGATTCAGAGTTTATCGTTCAGCACGGTGGCCAGCCACTTTATTACTACTATATTTCAGTGGAGTAAAAACATCGAATGCACAGCGATGAGTTGTCCGAAAGGGCAATAACTTCATTAAAAGGAATAGGTCCTGCGCGAGCGGAGCAATTCGCTCGCATGGGGCTTTTTTCGTTGCGGGATTTGCTTGGATTTATGCCGCGCGGCTATCTGGATTTTTCACGTGAAAGATGCATCTCTGATATCGAGGACGGTGAAGCGGCAGCCGTTCATGTTGAATTCATCGGTCCGGCAAGAACAATACGCGCAAAAAACGGAACGGTTGTAACAAATGTTTCTATCGGCGATTCGTCGGGAAATATGACAGCGGTATGGTTCAATCAGAGCTTTATGCAGCGAAACATACCGCGTGAACCCGGAGGATACATCCTCGGTTTTATGGACAAAAAGCATGGCGCAAGATTTGTGCGCGCAGTGTTTTCGGAGACGCTGCCCGGCGTGCTTCCTGTGTATCCTCTTGTTCGCGGGTTGACACAGAGTGTTGTCAGAAATGCTGTCCGCGCAGCGCTTGATGCCTGTGGCACCGGCATGATGCAGGAGACCTTGCCGCGCAGTGTTCTGTCGGAATTCAATCTCATTTCGCTTAAGCATGCAATACATTCCGTGCATTTTCCGCATGATGCGGAAGAGCTTCGACAGGCGCGGCGCAGGCTTGCTTTTGAAGATGCGTTGATGCTTACGATTGTACTGCAAATGCTTAGACAGGAGCGCGGCAGAGAACGTGGCATTGCATTTGAAACAGGCGGCGTTCGCAATGAGTTCATTGAAATGCTTCCGTTTGAACTGACTCACGCACAGTGCAGTGTAATGGATGAATTGGAACACGATATGTCCGCTCCCCGCGCAATGAACCGTCTGATTCAGGGGGACGTAGGTTCGGGAAAGACGGTGCTTGCAATGTACGCAATGTATATTGCGATGAAAAACGGCCGCCAATCCGTTTTGATGGTGCCGACGGAAATCCTTGCCGAACAACATTATGTTCAGCTTCAGCGATACTTCGGAGAAAAATGCGCACTGTTGACGGGGAAAACAACTCAGAAAGAACGCATTCGCATTCTGAACGGCATTAAAAACGGTGAGATTATTGCGATAACAGGCACACATGCCTTGATCCAGAGCAATGTAGAGTTTAATAACGTCGGCCTTGTTGTGACGGACGAGCAACACAGGTTTGGCGTGCATCAACGCGCATTGCTGAATAAAAAAGCCGAATCTCCGGATGTTCTTATTATGAGTGCAACACCGATTCCGCGAACGCTTTCGCTGATACTGTACGGTGACCTTGAGATTTCAGTCGTAAACGGAATTCCATTGGGACGAAAGCCGATTTTGACACGACTTGTGCCGCTGCAAAAGCGCGTTTCGATGTATCGCTATATTGAAAACTGTGTGAAAGAGTCGGGCATTCAGGCGTATGTTGTGTGCCCGCTTGTCGATGAGCAGGATGAACAAAATGAATCGGAATTGTCTTTTTGCAGGGTTCCGTCCGCAAAGGGTGTTTTTCGGGAACTGTCGCAAAACCTAAGCATTCCTGTCGGTCTGCTGCATGGCAAGATGAACGGAAAACTAAAAACTTCCGTGATGGAGTCCTTTCGCACCGGGGAAATAAAACTGCTTGTTTCAACAACGGTTATTGAAGTCGGTGTGGATGTTCCGAATGCATGCATAATGGTCATAGAGAGTGCGGATCGTTTCGGACTTGCGCAGCTTCACCAGCTTCGCGGCCGTGTCGGGCGCGGCGAAAGGGAAAGCTTCTGCTTTCTTTTGCCTTCTGCGGAGTCAAAAAGTGCAAATGCCCGTCTCAAGCTGATGGTGCAGACCAATGACGGCTTTGAGATTGCGAAAAAGGATCTTGAAACGCGTGGTCCCGGCGAGCTTATGGGGATGCGGCAGCATGGTGTCAGTGAGTTCGCGGCAGCGGCATTGGCGGCGGATCTTTCAACTTTGACTGCTGCAAGAGATTGTGCACAGCGGCTTTTGACGAATCCAAGCATGGATGATTGCGGTATTGTTAACCGTGCAATGAACAGATTCCGTGCTGTTCGTGACCAAATCAGCATTAATTAACAAACGAATAATATATTTAAACATTTACACATACTTTACATGGCCTGTCTTTTCAGCTTTACATTCGAGCTTTATCATTATATGCGTCGGAAAGAGATACGACAACGAAAAAGATAAAACTCAAAAGGAGATAACGAACATGAAAAACACAACATTCAAAAGGCTTTTGGTAAAGATTCTTGCAGCAGTCACGGCAA
This sequence comes from Clostridium sp. CAG:138, assembly GCA_000435055.1. Classification (GTDB taxonomy): domain Bacteria; phylum Bacillota; class Clostridia; order Christensenellales; family CAG-138; genus PeH17. The sequence goes on from FR879710.1 coordinate 19,377, forward strand.
TCAGCTGCTTTGCGGCAGTCGGCTGCACCGGCAAGGGCAAAACGAGCGGCACCGTTGCAACGGACGGCTCAACCTCCATGGCAAAGGTTATCGGTGCATTGGGCGAGGCTTTTATGCAGGCGAATGACGACATAAAGTTTACATACAATCCCACCGGTTCCGGCTCCGGCATAACCGCCGTTTCGGAAGGAAGGTGTGATATCGGTCTGTCGAGCCGTGCGCTGAAAACGGAAGAAACAGATAAAGGCCTTGTCGGAACGGTACTGGCCTATGACGGTATCGCGATTATCGTGCACCCCGACAACAACCTTGCGGATATCGACATTGAAACCCTTGCAAAAGTTTACAAGGGCGAAATCACAAATTGGAGCGAACTCGGCGGTGCGGACGGTGAAATTGTCCTTATCGGCAGGGAACCCAACAGCGGAACGAGGGACGGCTTTGAGTCCATTACAGACACAAAGGACGCATGCAAATACAGGCAGGAACTGACCAGCACCGGTGATGTTATCGCGGCTGTCGCTTCAAACCCCAATGCAATCGGCTATGCCTCCTTGTCCGCCCTTAAAGACACCGTGAAAGCTCTCACCGTTGACGGCATTGCACCCACAGAAGCAACGGTTAAGGACGGCAGCTACAAAGTTCAGCGCCCGTTCGTGCTTGTAACCAAAAAGAATGCAAAACTTTCCGATGCCGCGCAGAAGTTCTTTGACTTCATCACTTCCGAAGACGCTGTAACCATCATCAACAATGCAGGCGCAGTTGCCGCAAAATAAAACTGACAACGGCCGGAACCGCAGGCGGCAGTTTCTCGGATTCGGGGGCTGCCGCCTGCGGCAATAAGTGAATTCCGATTCACAGAAAAAAACGATGATTGATGCAAATGAAAACAGAAGTGAAGGAGAACTGAATATGAAAAACTTAAATGATAACAGTTCCGCAAAAAGAAAAAGAACATTTGAAAACTTTGTTCACGGCATCTTTTTGATACTCGGGCTTGTGACGGTTGCATGTGTGCTTCTGATATCGATATATCTCATTGTTTCCGGTATCCCGGCCATTCGACAAATCGGGCTTATCAATTTCCTGTTCGGCAAAAAATGGGAACCCACCGCAGCGACTCCTGCATTCGGCATACTGCCGTTTATCTTAACGAGCATATACGGCACGGCAGGTGCAATCATACTCGGCGTGCCGATCGGCTTTCTTGCCTCTGTTTATCTTGCAAAAGCTGCAAAACCCAAACTCCGCGCCGTTGCGGAGTCCGCTGTCAGTCTGCTTGCAGGCATTCCGTCGGTTGTGTACGGCCTTGTGGGTATGTTGGTGCTTGTTCCGGGCATTCGCAATGCGTTCAACCTTGCAGACGGTTCCGGCCTCTTGGCCGCAATAATCGTACTTGCGATTATGATTCTGCCCTCAATCATAAAAGTGTCCATGACTGCTCTTGAAGCCGTTCCGAAGGAGTATGAGGATGCCTCTCTTGCTCTCGGTGCAACGGCGGAGGAAACATGGTTCCGCGTTTCCGTTCCGGCAGCAAAAAGCGGTATCGCTGCTGCGGTTGTGCTCGGCATCGGGCGTGCGATAGGCGAAGCAATGGCTGTTATGATGGTTGCGGGCAATGTCGCAAACATGCCTTCCCTTTTTCAAAGCGTCCGCTTCCTTACGACCGGCATTGCAAGCGGAATGTCCTATGCACCTGAGGGCTTGCAGCGGCAGGCACTGTTTTCAATTGCGCTTGTGCTGTTCCTTTTCATAATGATGATAAATGCGGCGTTGAACTTCTTCCTTAAGCGCGGAAAAGCCGAATCCTGAAACCGAAACAAAGGCACAACACCCCGACGGGTTTCATCCGTCGGGGTGCTGCACTGTGTGGTAAAAATATGATTGTATAAAACCGCACCTGTCGGAGAAACAGTCTCCTTCAAGGGGCGTTTATACCGAGAGATAAGCCGAGTATCCGTTGAGCCGTTAATGGGTTTATGCCTGTGTCCTTTTCCGAAACAACGTTAACTCAGCAATTGCGAAAGGGTGCGCTCAGGTTTAGTTTCCGTTTGCTGAAAGTGGCCTGTGCATACACCTCAGTTCAGTCCGAGAGCTGCGAAAACAACGGCGATAAGTGCCGCGAGAACCTTTTTAAGCCGGGTCATTAGCTTATTCCTCTTACGGTATATTTGTTCAAGTTACTTGCATACAATGTATGCTGTGGTCAGGGTGACTTTTTGTGCAGCCGAGAGCAGGCTCTTTTTTGCATAGCATTCAACCTGAACCCTGTAGTAGTCTCCCGCAACCAGGTTGGTGATTACTTTGTAATAACCAAAATAATCAGAGTTGTTAATGTACTCGTCGTGTACACTACTCAGTTCAACCCAGCTGCTGCCATTCCAATATTGAAATGTCAATTTTGTGAAGCCGAGTTTTTTGACGTTGTCGGCGGTTTCAAGGTTGACAGTAACGCGGGCAGCATTTGGACCGTGACTGCTGAAAGTTATGTCGTGCCGTGTGAACAGATCGGCGGCCTGCGGATCAACGCCTTCGTCAAAAAAGAACAGATCGGTTTCGTGTGGGGTTGCGGATGCAACTCCGGTCGGAATCGACCGGGTTTCGGGGGCTGTTTCATTTGCCGCCAAAGCATTGCCTGCAAAGATATTGCAAAGCAATAGAATCGCTGCAAGAAACAGGGGGATGAGTTTTTTCATTGTTATTAGTCCTTTCATTCTGTTAACAATGATTGTACGATTTGCTCCATCGTTTCGATTGAAACATCTCCGTTCAGAGTGTAGGAATCAAAGCCGATGTTGAAGCAGACAACATTCTGAGTTTCACTTTCTGCAAAGGTGCAGTCAATTCCGTAAATCGACTTAGTATACGGTTCACTGAATTCACCGGAAAGCCTTACTGCGCGTGTGACGGAATCCGACTCCGGTTCGGTAAAGAAGATATGCTGCGATACCGTCACTTTGCCTTCCGTTCCGGAGAATCGAATGCTTACCGATGCAGAAATATCATCGATATAGCCCTTTGCCCATTCAAATGCGAATCCGCTCGGTGTATCGGGGCAGACAAGCCTGTCACCGAACTTTGCGATGAACTCGCTGCGATCCGAACAGTTGATGCTTTGAACGTTCAGCGCGGCGTATTCCTCAACGGAAAGAATACGTGTATCGGGGATAATGCCGCTCCAAGCACCGCCGGGAGGATCTCCACAGGGATCCTCAGCCGCAGTGTAGCAGATATCGAGATAATCCATGCTGCGCTCCGTTACGGCGCGCCACGGGGTGAACCCCGCCGCATTTGCACTGCCGTCAAAAGCGTATGGCAGAACCAAAAGCATTATTGCAGCGGTAAGGGCAGCTTTTTGCAAAAAAAAGCGGGAAACAGAGGGAGTGTGCCTCTTCGGGGTGTATTTTGGTTCGAGTTGTTTTGCGCCCTCCTTACAGAGTATTGAAGGGGAGGAATTTCTTGCAAAGAATTGAAATGAATCGAAAGCAAAAGCACCCTCGGGCAGATTCGCTTCGCCCTTTATGTAATCGAGCGTTTCAAGGCATTCTGCTATCAATGCCGCGTCACGTTCCACTTGGGGCAGAGCAAGCTGTTCATCGAGCGTTTCTTTTGTTTCACTGAGCAGAACGATAAAGTCCTGTTTTGTTTGTTTGATGCGCTGCATAACATCAATCCTCTCATTTTCATGTTTCAAAACTTGGAGATATTTTCCCCCTCATTATGTATAGGGCAAAAATCCCCATTCTGTTCACTGAAAAAATAAATATATTTTAACCAAGCAATTTAGAGACAATAAGACGCACTTTCATTTCGACACGGCGTGCCCTTTGACGGAGCGCTTCGGGGGAAATGCCGTACTCGGCAGCGATTTGTTCGCGATCTCGTTTGAGAACGAACACATCGTTGAATGTTTTTGCATCTTTTTCGCTCAATTCAGAGGCTATGATGCCGAGCATTGTTTCAAAGGGGAAGTCGCTGTATTCACAATAATCATCGGCTGTATCCGGCACGGAGGGCAGCTTGGATTCGTCCAATGTTTCCAACGAAACAAACATCTCGCTGTTTCGCTTGGCGATTCTGCTGTTTTGCTTTACACGATGGGTGAGCGTTGTTTGTAGCCACTTAATCGGTGCCTCATGCGCTGCAACGGCACTTTTGTTTTCGAGCAGCACTATTATGGTTTCGGTAACGATATCTTCCGCATCGAACTTGTTTGGAAAAAATCTTTTCACACGTTTAATCATCATGGAATAATAATTTCTAAGAAGAAATTCCATAAGCTCGTCGACAAAGTCGCTGCCGTGCTCATCGCTCATTGAACCAACCCTCCCTTCTGTCGTAAAATGACAATGATGAGATATACATAACAGTATAATGGAAATAAATTCCAAAGTCAACCCAATCCGCTGACAACTTTGCCGAGCAAGAGAATAAAATGATGATTTTACACGAATTTTACAATTGCGTCCTTTTTAACTTTACACGGAAAGGCTATCATAATAACTGAAAAAAATGAAACACGGAAAGAGCTTTACAATGAAAGGAGCTGCGGCGATGAAGAAAGAATCTAAAGATAACGAATTTGGTTTCAGTTCCGCCGAAAATCAAAATAATGCGGGTTCTCCTCGGAAAAAATCCGAGATGTCCGCGAAGCGCAAAGCGTGGATTTATTCGGTTCGTGCATTGATGACGGCTGCAACAGGAATCACTCTTGCGCTTGCGCTGTTTCTTGTTGTCTATGTTCTTGCAAAGGGTTTGCCCAATCTGTCATTTGAACTGTTGACAACGGCACCGAGTTATCTGTCGGGCAGAGTCGGAATTCTGCCGGATATTCTGAACTCGCTGTATATTGTTTTTGCAACATTGATAATTGTTCTGCCGCTTGGAGTCGGAAGTGCGGTATATCTTACGGAGTATGCGCGAAATAAAAAGATTGTTTCGGCAATTGAATATGCGGCGGAGGCACTTTCCGGTATTCCGTCAATCATTTACGGGCTTGTCGGGATGCTGTTTTTCTGCCAATTTATGGGACTTCAAACCTCGTTGTTTGCAGGTGCGTTGACCCTTGCGATAATGAATCTGCCGACGATTATGCGAACAACGCAGGAGAGCCTGAAGACCGTTCCAAACAGTTATCGCGAGGGCGCATTTGCACTCGGAGCGGGCAAATGGCGAGTGATTCGCACGGTTGTTCTTCCGGGGTGTGTGGACGGCATAGTCACAAGCTGCATTTTATCGGTGGGCAGGATACTGGGAGAATCAGCCGCATTGCTGTACACTGCCGGGTTTGCGCATGTTCTGAACGGTTTTTTTGAGGCAATGTCCGGCTCGGGCGCAACTCTGACGGTTGCACTGTACTTTTATGCAAAAGAGGAGGGGGCATTTGATGTCGCATTTGCCATTGCTTCCATTCTGATGATACTGACGCTTGCAATAAACCTTGCGGCAACGCTTGCAGGCAAACACTTTGAAAAGAGGAGAAATGCATGATGAACATAATCACAACGAACGACCTTTGCCTGTGGTACGGAAAAACCCAGGCACTGAGAGATATCAACATTTCTGTTCCGGAAGGTAGCATCACTGCGCTTATCGGCCCTTCCGGGTGCGGTAAATCAACCTTTTTAAAAACGCTCAACAGGATGAACGATCTTGTGCCGGATGTTCGAATCACGGGCAGCGTTAAATACCGCGGAAAAGATATTTTTGCTCCCGGCACGGATGTGAACGAACTGCGCAGACAAATCGGAATGGTGTTCCAAAAACCGAATCCGTTTCCGATGAGCATATACGACAACATTGCATACGGCCCGCGGACGCACGGGATTCGCTCAAAAGCAAAGCTTGATGAAATTGTAGAGACGTCTCTTAAAAATGCTGCAATTTGGGATGAAGTGAAGGACAGACTCAAAAAATCCGCACTCGGTCTTTCCGGCGGACAGCAGCAGCGCCTTTGCATTGCCCGTGCGCTTGCGGTCGATCCGGACGTGCTTTTAATGGATGAGCCGACAAGCGCGCTCGATCCGATTTCAACAACACGTATAGAAGAGCTTGCAATGGAGCTTAAAAGCAAGTATACTATTATTATAGTCACTCACAACATGCAGCAGGCTCTTCGAATTTCAAACAAAACGGCCTTCTTCCTTTTGGGAGAATTGGTGGAATGCGATGATACGGAAAAGATTTTTTCAAAGCCGCAGGATAAACGTACCGAAGATTATATTACCGGGAGGTTCGGATGATGAGAAGCAGTTTTGACAGCCAGCTGAGGCAGCTCAATAATGAGCTTATTGAAATGGGAGCATTGTGTGAGGAAGCGATCAATCTTTCCGCAAAGGCACTTGCCGAGGGCAGCGCAAAAATCGCAGGCGGGGTTGCACCGATCGATAACGAAATTGATAAAATGGAGCGCGATATAGAGACACTCTGTCTCAAATTGCTGCTGCGTCAACAGCCTGTTGCAGGGGATCTTCGTCAGATTTCCGCAGCGCTCAAGATGATAACCGATATGGAGCGCATCGGTGATCAGGCCGAAGATATAGCGGAAATAATCGCCTTTTTGAACGGCAGAAGCGGAGCGGAGTGCGGAGATATCGACAAAATGGCGAAGGCGGCAACAAAAATGGTCACAAACAGCATTGAAGCATTTGTGAAACGCGATGTCGAACTTGCAAAAGAAGTTATTGCTCAGGATGATATTGTTGACGATTATTTTAATCGTGTCAAGCAGGATTTGATTGAACGCATTTCTTCCGATCCGAGTGACGGCGAGTTTGCACTTGATCTGCTGATGATCGCAAAGTATTTTGAGCGTATCGGCGACCATGCCACAAACATAGCAGAATGGGTCATGTTCTCCGTGACAGGGGTGCATGTTCAAAACGAATGATTGACTTTGGCGGCGCTGCATGAATTTGAAAGCCACGCAGCGGAATCTCTCGCCGGTTGATTAATAATTGAGGGGTGTTCCGCGCCGAAACAAAAGGCAAGCCGGAGATTTGAAAGGAAAGAATGACCATGATTTATTGTGTTGAAGATGATGCAAGCATTCGCGATCTTGAGGTTTACACGCTGTGTTCAACCGGGTTTGCGGCGCAGGGGTTTCGTGACGGCAAGGAGCTTTTTGAGGCAATCCACAAGCAAAAACCGGAACTGATTGTTCTTGACATTATGCTGCCGGGGGATGACGGAGTTCAAATTTTGCACAGGCTGAAGAATTCATCGGAACTGAGCGAAATTCCAGTAATTATGGCGACTGCAAAAAGCATGGAATATGACAAGATAAAGACCCTGGATATGGGTGCGGACGACTACCTCGTTAAGCCTTTCGGAATGCTGGAAATGGTTTCACGCATCAAGGCAGTGCTTCGTCGCTGCAAAACTCCGGGCAGTCATGTACTTTGCGCTGCCGGCGTCACGCTTAATGAGGATGAACATACGGTTGCTGTGGACGGGGAGCGGATTGCGCTGACCTATAAAGAGTATGAACTGCTGAGGCTTTTTATGAGCAAACCGGGCATTGCGTTTTCACGCGAACAGCTTTTCAGCGAGATTTGGGGAATGGATTATTGCGGAGAAACCCGCACGCTGGACATGCACATTCGGACACTTCGTCAAAAACTCGGTGCATACGGTAAACTGATTGAAACGGTTCGTAATGTGGGCTACAGAATGTCGAACGCAGAGAATGCGAAATGAACCTGAGCATTTACGCATAAAATCAGTGGGAGGACTAAACTATGTCAAATAAAATTTTTCGTTCAATAATCACAACGGCGGCACTTGTTCTGTTGGCAAGCTTTGTTATCATAATAGGCGTGCTGTACGGATATTTCACGCAGGTAATTGAAAAACAACTGCGTGAAGAACTTGATATTGCCGCAGCGGCAGTTGAAGAACAGGGCGGAGAATATATAAAAAGGCTCCACACCGGAGCCGTAACCGTTGCGGACGGCAGCATAAGGCCGGATGGCGGCAACATTCGACTCACGCTGATATCAAGCACGGGAGAAGTTATTTATGATACCAAGTCTGATGCACAGACCATGGAGAATCATATTGATCGCCGGGAAATACGTGATGCAATGAACGGCGGGTACGGTATGAGCCGTCGATATTCTTCGACGCTTACGCAAAAAACTATTTATTGCGCGAAAATGCTCAAAGACGGTTCATTCCTGCGTATTTCAACGGAAAGCGCTTCCGTTCCTGCGCTTGTACTCGGCATGATACAACCGATGATTTTTGTTGCGGTGATTGCGGTTATTCTGTCCGCCGTGCTGGCACACAGGATGGCAAAACGTATTGTTACTCCGCTGAATGAGCTTAATCTTGATACTCCGCTTGAGAACAACGAAACGTATCCCGAAATATCACCCCTGCTGACACGGATTGATGTTCAACATAAAAAAATCGAGCGTCAGATTCGGGAACTTCAGCGAAAGAATGATGAGTTGCAACAGATTACCGAAAGCATGAACGAGGCACTTGTAATGCTGGATGTTAACGGCTGTGTGCTTGGAATCAATTCTGCTGCGAGACAGCTTTTTGAGGTTGATAATTCTTGTATCGGCAGCGATTTTCTGACCGTTGACCGCAATCCGGAGTTCAACAGGCGGATAATGAATGCATTTGCAGGCAGCAATGAAACGTTTAACCTTCAGAAACACGGACGCGAATACAAGGTCGACATAAGCAGAGTCGAGTCCGGCGAAAATCTTGCGGGAATTCTCCTGCTTGCGTTTGATGTTACCGAGCAGGCAGAAACGGAAAAAATGCGCCGCGAGTTCACGGCGAATGTTTCTCATGAGCTGAAGACGCCGCTTCAATCCATAATGGGCAGCGCGGAGCTTATTGAGAACGGACTTGTCAAACCGGAGGATATGCCGCATTTCATTAAGAACATACGCACCGAGTCTGCACGGCTTGTTGCGCTGATAGAAGACATAATCAGATTATCACGCCTTGATGAAGGTGTGGAAATCCCGAAGACAGAGGTTGACATTTTGAACGTGGCAACGGAAACGGCGGAGCTTCTCCGCGGCAATGCTGAGGCAAAGAATGTTTCCGTAAAGGTACACGGCAGAAGCGCGGTCGTTTTCGGAGTTGACAGGCTTATATATGAAATTGCCTATAATCTCTGTGAAAATGCCGTGAAGTATAATATTCCGGGAGGTACTGTGGATATAGGTGTTGATGCAAGAAAAGGCAAGGCTCTGCTTACGGTTCGCGACACCGGTATAGGGATTCCCAAGGAGCAGCAGTCACGGGTGTTTGAACGTTTTTATCGGGTTGACAAAAGCCGCTCGAAGGACTCCGGCGGGACGGGACTCGGCCTGTCCATTGTGAAACATGCGGCAGCCTACCATAATGCGGAGTTGACTCTTGAAAGTGTTCCCGGAAAAGGGACTTGCGTAACTGTTGCTTTTCCGCTGTACGACGGCAGTGAAAACGCGGAATAAGAGCATGTCAGTCGCGAACGTTCAATCGCAATCCGACAGTCATCAATGTATCTGCATACAAAATGGGAAGAAATTCTCCTCAGCCCAATGCAGGGCTGAGGGGGGTTTTGTATAACGGACAAAAACAGCAAAACCGGCATGAGCTTTTCGTTCGTGCCGGTTTTGCCTGTACCTGTGTATAAAAAGAAAAGAACAGATGCTTTCTGAACAGAATCAGTATTAAAGGGGAGTGTCCTCGGTCAAATCTTCAACAACAAGAACTTCACGTTGTGTGGGCCTTGAAGCGGATGAAGCAGCCGGTTTTGCGGATGCCGGGGCAGGGGAGACGGTTTTATCCGCACCGGAGGGGACGGTTCCGTCGCGTCTTGCTTCAAAGAACTTTTTGGCAACCTGAGGGAAGAGTGCGTAACTCAGAACGTCTTCTTCGGATTGTGCAAGGTCACCAAGCTCTTTGCGGTATGTGTCAAGCTCGGGCTTTAACAAATCTGCCGGTCGGCATGTGATGACTTTATCATTGCCGATGGCCTTTTTACGAACAGCTTCGTTGACTTTGCCGGGCAGCCTTCCGTATTCTCCGCGCAGAACCGCTTTGGATTCCTTTGTAAACATTTTATAGCGTTCACCTGCGAGCACATTCAGAACGGCCTGCGAGCCGACGATCTGGCTTGTCGGAGTGACGAGCGGCGGATAGCCGAAATCTTTGCGTACACGAGGAACTTCCGCAAGAACATCATAATATTTATCCTCGGCGTTTGCCTGTTTGAGCTGAGAAATAAGGTTGGAAAGCATTCCGCCGGGAACCTGATAAATCAGAGTGTTTGTGTCAACCGAAAGCACCTTCGGATCAAGGAAGCCGTCACGCTTAAGTCTGTCGGCGACAGTGCGGAAGTGTTTTGCGGCTTCACTGAGTTTTTCAAGATCAAGCCCTGTATCATACTCCGTTCCTTTGAGCGTTGCGACCAAGCTCTCGGTTGCGGGTTGGCTTGTGCCGTTGCCGAGGGGCGAGAGAGCCGTGTCAACAATGTCAACACCTGCAAATGCAGCCATGAGAAGCGTCATATCGCCCGTGCCCGTTGTGTTGTGGGTGTGGAGGTGAATCGGAACGTTAATTTCAGCCTTGAGCCTTTTAACAAGATTGTATGCGGGCATCGGCAGAAGCAAGTTTGCCATATCCTTGATACAAATCGAGTCGGCACCCATTTGAACGAGCTCTTTCGCAAGTTTAACGAAATAATCTTCGTTATGGACGGGACTGATTGTGTAGCTCAGTGCAGGTTCACAGTGTCCGCCGTATTTTTTTGTGAATTTAATTGCGGATTCCAAATTACGAATGTCGTTGAGTGCATCGAAAATTCGAATAACATCAATTCCGTTTTCAATTGCTTTACGGCAGAATTGTTCAACAACATCATCCGCATAGTGCTTATATCCCAAAATGTTCTGTCCGCGGAACAGCATTTGAAGGCGTGTATGCGGGAGTGCTTTTTTGAGCTTTCGGAGACGTTCCCACGGATCTTCATTCAAAAAACGGAGGCAGGAATCAAAAGTTGCACCGCCCCAGCATTCAAGAGACCAGTATCCCATGCTGTCCAGAATTTCGCAGGCGGGAAGCATCTCTTCTGTGCGCATTCTCGTTGCGGCTTGGGATTGATGCGCATCGCGCAGTATAGTATCTGTAATGAATAACTTTGACATTTTCTTTAACCTCATTAAATCATGCGCCCCGATTCCATTCGGTGCAGAGCCTTAAGCCGAACCGCACGGCGGGGCGCGAAAAATCAATAATATCAGCCGAACAGGGAAAGAAATACGCCGGCAGCAATTGCAGAGCCGATTACACCCGCAACGTTAGGACCCATTGCGTGCATAAGCAGGAAATTGCCGGGATTCTCTTTTTGCCCTACAACCTGCGAAACTCGTGCCGCCATCGGGACTGCGGAAACACCTGCCGAACCGATAAGCGGATTGATTTTCCCGCCGGAGAGGAAGTTCATGAGCTTTGCAAGCAGAATGCCGCCGATAGTGCCGAATATGAATGCGCAGATGCCCATTGCAAGGATGCCGAGAGTTTCAAACGACAGGAAAGCAGTGGCCGTTGCTGTCGCTCCGACACTTGTGCCGAGAAAAATCGTGACAATGTTGCAAAGTTCGTTCTGTGCGGTCTTGGAAAGTCTTTCCGTGACGCCGCATTCGCGCAGAAGGTTGCCGAGCATAAGCATACCGACGAGGGAAGCTGCGGACGGAACAAGGAGTGCAACCGCGATGGTGACAACGATCGGGAACACAATGCGTTCGGTTTTGCTGACCGGGCGAAGCTGTTCCATTACGATGGAACGTTCCTTGCGGGTTGTCAGCAGTTTCATGAACGGAGGCTGAATAACGGGAACGAGTGCCATGTAAGAATAAGCCGCAATGGCAATCGGCCCGAGCTTATCCGGAGCAAGACGGGATGTTACAAAAATTGCAGTAGGACCGTCCGCACCGCCGATGATGCCGATGGAGGCCGCAAGGTTATCATCAAAACCGAAAATCAGCCTTGCGCCGAGGTAAGCGACAAATATGCCGAGCTGAGCTGCCGCACCGAGGAGCAGACTCTTGGGATTTGCGATCAACGGACCGAAATCCGTCATTGCACCGACGCCGAGGAAGATGAGCGACGGGTAAATGCCGAGCTTGACTCCGAGATAGAGGTAGTCGATTAACCCGCCTTTTTGTGTGAGCATTTGCCAGTTGACATGTCCGCCGGAAAATATTTCGGCATTATACAGTCCTGCACCGGGAAGGTTTGTTAAGAGCATTCCGAATGCAATGGGAAGCAGCAGCAAAGGCTCGAACTTTTTAACGATTGCAAGATAGAGCAGGAAACAGGCAACAACGATCATAACAGCGTATTTCCAGGCACCCGGTTGGGTGAAGAAAGCAGCAAAACCCGTTTCAAGCGCAAAATCGGTAAAAACCTTTATGATGGATTGCATGATTCACACCGCCTTTTCGAATGTGACGGCTTAATGTCAAACGTATGCGATGAGAACATCGCCGGAGTTTACGGATGTGCCGCTCTGCACGGAAACAGAGACAACTTTGCCGTCGCAGGGAGCCATGATTTCGTTTTCCATTTTCATAGCTTCGAGGATAAGCAGAACCTGTCCGCTGCGGAAACTGTCGCCGGGTTTGACGTTAACGGCAAGAATGCTGCCCGGCATGGGCGCGGTGATGGTTTTTTCGCTGCCGTTCAGCTGTGCGGCTTTAGGTGCAGCTTTTTTGGGAGCGGATGCTGTCTCGCCCGCAGCAGCGGAATCGATTTCCTCAACTTCAACTTCATAGCTCGTTCCGTTTACATTAACAATGAATTTATGCATAGTGTTCAATGCCCCTTTCGAATATCTGCAAGTATATAATGCATCAAAGCGATGCAGCCGGTTTTGTTCGCTCCGAACATGATGCTTCGGAGAAAGCGGTGCGGCTCAACCGATTTTTTTGATGGATTTGATACGAAGCCCTGCGGCATCCGTGCCGATGGTTTCAGCAATTGCTGCGGAGATAACTGCGATAAGTTCGCGGCGCGATTCTCCGGTAAGCTTCTGTGCATTGCCGTCGGCTGCAACTTTTTCGGCTTCAATACCGGATGAGGAGACAGAGCCTGAAGTTTCGGCACGCCGTCCTGTTACAAATCCGCATATTACGCCCATAAGCTTAACAATGGCAATGAGAACAACCAGCCCGACGAATACAACAGCAAGTCCGACCAGCGGAACTATCAAGGTGTTCATGCAAAATACCGGTCCTTTCCAAATATTAGGGGGATTGCGAAGGATGCGTTAATCGAATAAACAATATATCGCAGAACGAACATTCTTTCATCCTCCCCCATTTATCGTTATTATTCATCGAATCCTTTTTTCCTGCAAACAAAAACATATATTATCAATTCTGCAAAAACATGATACTAAGCAAAGAATTTTCATTAAGCGATGAGGAGTGATTGAATTGAACTGAAAAACATGCCTGAGAACGCTGATTTCGGAGCACTCTGAATGATTTGAATTCGGCAAAAAGACCTGAAATCACATTTTTGCCAAAATGATGCGGAAACAGAATCCTCTTAAGAAAAGGCGAACGCAGGCATATACTTTGTGTTGAAAAAAGAGAACGAGAGATTTACGGACTGCATACAGCGCAGCAAACGGACAGCTGCCCGCTGCGGCATCGGCCGCAAAATGTTCTCAACCGCAAGCATACTGCAATTGGTTTACTTTAAAAGCATTTCAAGCTCTTCCTGTGTTATGTAACGCCACTGCCCGGGCTTGAGTCCGTTGAGAGTTAAAGCACCTATGCCAACGCGCTGCAGGCGCAGAGTATCATGACCGAGAGCAGCAAGCATTCGGCGAACCTGTCGGTTCCGCCCTTCGTGAATCATCAACAACAGCTCCGTTTTTTCATCATGCGAACGAAGTATGCGCACACGGGCAGGTGCGGTGAGCCCGTCGTCAAGCTGAATTCCGCGTTCGAGTGCGCGACATTCACTGCGGCTGAGTTCACCGGTGCATAGTACTCGGTAGGTTTTGTTCGCGCCGTATCGCGGGTGCATAAGCCGATTGGCTGTTTCGCCGTCGTTGGTAACAAGAATCAGTCCTTCGGAGTCATAATCCAGTCGGCCGATCGTGTACAGTCTGTACGGCAATTCGCTGAAAAAGTCGGTGACTTTAACCCTGTCTTCGCTGTCCGCATTGGAACATATGACATTTTTAGGCTTATTAAACGCAATAACAATGCGCTCCTCGGCAGGATGAACGGGCTTGTCATCAAGCGTTACCGAATCTTCCGGTTCAACGCTGCTGCCTAAAACAGCAACATGTCCGTTAACCTTTACACGTCCGGCAGAAATAATTTCTTCGCATTTGCGGCGTGAAGCAATGCCTGCATCGGCAAGGTATTTTTGAAGTCTCATTCAACGGTTTTCCTTTCGAAACCTGCAAAAAACCTTTCCGATAATCCCGAATTGATAACAAAGAGCAGTGTCAGCCGTGGGGCAGTGCAAGCTCCGGAATCAACAGCATCAGCGGCGGAATAAATGCAGGATGTAGTTAAAGTAGAACAGGAAGCTTCTTTCGGCTATGCTTTCCGAAGCAACGAGGGATGTTTGCCCTATGCACAGATCGTCACAAAATAATTCGGCCGTGCCGAGTTCACATGATTCATGTACGGGGGCGCAAACATCCGAATCAAGGCGTACATGCACCGAAGCCGAAAGTTCGGTTCCCTTCTTTACAGGTATGATTATATCCTCTTTTGCCGCTAATGCCAATATACTTTTTTCACCGTTGAGTACGGTGCAGCGAGCCAACACGGTTCCCTTTTCAATGATTTTGCACATGGAATAGTTCTCAAAGCCGAAATTGAGCATTTCGGGCGCAACGTCGAACATTGGCCTGCAGTTCAATACGGCTCCAACAAGCAGCATACCGTCGCGTTCCGCAGCGAACAGCAAACAGCGTCCTGCCGCAGATGTATAACCGGTCTTGATGCCGACAGCATTGCCATAATCCCAGAGCAGCGCATTTTTATTTTTCATGGTTCGAACCCTGTCTCCGGTTTCTGCGGTATAATACTGCGTCGAAACGATTTGACGGAAAGTTTCATTCTTCAACGCTTCGGCACCTATGAGAGCAAGCTCATATGCTGTCGTGTAATGCTCTGCATCATGCAGTCCGTTCGGAGTTACAAAATGTGTATTCGTGAGCCCGAGTTTCGCTGCTCTGTCATTCATAATGCGGACAAAGCTTTCCACTGTTCCGCCGACATGCACGGCGAGTGCAACCGCGGCATCGTTGCCGGAGAGCAGCATCAGTCCGTACAGTAAATCTCTCACGGAAAGTCTTTCGCCGCAGCTGAGATACATGCTTGAACCTTCCGTTCCGGCGGCATCGGCAGTTACTTCAACCGTCTCATCGAGATCGCAGTTTTCAATGACAACAAGCGCGGTCATGGTTTTTGTGGTGCTTGCCATAGGCAGGCGTGAATTGCTGTTGCCGGACAACAGAAGTTTGCCGCTGTTTGCTTCGATCAGCGCAGCTGCGGCTGCTGTTTTCATGCAGTCTATGAAATCAGCTTTATTGCTGTCGGCATCATCAGAATCCGCAACTTGAGATATGCATGAACTTCCGCTGTTGTCAGCTGCTGCCTGCGCAATTGCGGATACGGATGACGGAAGAGCACTGCAGGCAATCAGCGCAATGCTGAGCAGAAGAAGCGGAATCGTGCGCCGTTTCATACCGAAGCCTCGGTTCCGCCGGTACAGCCGCAGCCGGAACCGTTTCCGCTTGAACCTGTATTTGAAACTCCGTTGTCCGTATTCTCGGTGCTGTTCCCGTCGGTACAGCCGCAGCCGCAATTCGAATTTGTTTTTTGATTCTGCTTCTTTTCGCTGTCGGCGCATGCGCACTTTTTATTGATGCAATCAATTCCCGTGTTGATAAGCTTTTCAACGCACTTCAAAACCTGAGGTATCATGTCCACAAGCCTGTCTGTCGAGCTCTTTCTGTCGGCAGGCATAACACGAACATTTCCCTGTTCCTCGGTGATAAATGCCAGCGGCGTGATGCACATACCGACGGCGCTTGTTCCTGCAAACGGGAAACGGGAATCACGGTTTGCTTCATCAGCTGCCTTTTTAGCGCTGCACATATGACCGTATTCTCCTCCGCCGACAAGGAAAGCAAGACTGAGCTTGGAAACGGGCAGTATCATTGTGTTGCCTGCGGTTACAATCGGATTGCCTACGACGGTGTTAACGTCCACCATTCGCTTGATTTGCTCCATTGAGGTCTGCATAATGTTTTCGATGGGATGCATTCTGTAAGCTCCTTTGTTTTTATTCTGCTTTATCCTTTCGGATAAATACATTCAAAAATAGTTTAATCAGGTTGACCCGCACTATTCCTGCCATATTAAGGTTAAAAGTGCTTCGGTTCGGTGCAGGAAAAATATTAATAACGCAGTTTTCGGATCGCTTGACTTTAATCAGAACGTTTAGTACAAATCGAAAAAGAGTGTCCATAAAAACAGAAACGATTCCGCAGATTAAAACGCTCAGGAATGCGTCGTCGCGTCTTCCGATTTCACCCGCAACTTCAATTTTTTTTACCGACAGCGAACGCGGCAATGCTTTAACGATTTTTCTGAAAAGGCTGCCTCTCCTTTTTTTGCGCGGACGAACGGGTTTCAGCTGTCTGTTGTTAACCTGAAAAACAGTGATGCCGTTAAACGGCTCATATTCGAGACAATAACGAAGCTTAATTCGGATAATTCCGAAGAGAAGAATCACTTTGATTTTTATTTCACAGAAATATCCGCGCAGCAGCACCTTTGCATCAAGTCGAATTCCGTAAAACAACATAAGCAGTATAACGAAAAAAACGAAGGCTCCGAGCCGGGGCAAAGGCATGCGAACAGCAAAAAAACACTTAATCGATTGTAATGCGAAATTGAATCGCTCCATGCTGTCTTTCCTCTTTTCGTGTTTATGATCGTCGAACGCAAAACATGTCCGCACGGATTCACCGGGCATATTTTGCCCGAAATGCCGTTGATTATGTGAGCATTCGGACAGGCTATCGGTCTTTCGACAAAAAAAGCTATACAAAATGAGCCGGATACGGTATAATTTAGCGGTGAATAAAACGACCGCGTACACACGCTCGGCTGTGAGCTTGAGAATTGATTTGCTTTTGCGCGCGGAAGTAAACTTTCAAAAAGAAGTACAGAAAGAAATATACAAATGAAACAGGTTCTCGGCTGCATCAGACGTGCAGATGAACGATACAATATGATACAGGACGGCGACAAGATTTGCGTCGGTGTGAGCGGAGGCAAGGACAGCCTTCTGCTGATGTACGGACTTAAGCTTTATCAGCTTTTTTCAAAGAAGAAGTATGATTTATGCGCTGTTATGCTTGACCTTGGAATTGTTGAACAGGACACAAGCGGAATCGAAATGTTCGCAAAGGAACACGATATTGATTTTGAAGTGCGCAAAACGGATATTGGAGATGTTGTTTTCAACATACGCAAAGAAAAGAATCCATGCGCTATGTGTGCAAAAATGCGGCGCGGAGCATTGAACGACATTGCACTTGAAAAGGGCTGCAACCTTGTTGCACTCGGACATAACCGTGAAGATGTTCTTGAGACTTTTTTGCTGAGTTTGTTTTTTGAAGCCAGATTGAACACGTTTGCACCCGTCACATACCTTGGCAGAACGGGTATCACGGTAATCCGTCCGCTCGTTTTCTTCCCGGAAAAGGATGCTGTTTCCGCTTCGCGCAGGCTCCGGCTGCCGGTTTTGCGTGCAAACTGCCCTGCTGCGGGCCATACAAAGCGTGAAGATATGCGCCTGCTGCTTCAAGACTTCAGGAAAATCGTTCCCGATGTCGAAACGAAGTTTATGAAAGCAATCGTGGACACGCATAAATACGGCATGTGGGACAGAATGAAGCTCCCTCCGCGGCAAACGGGAGGAATAAGGCTCGGAGAGGTTGACCCGCTCGCACTTCCTGCCATAAAATCCTGCATGAAATGTGACGGAACATCGAGTGACGAGTTGCAGCCGGATGAAACGGCGATTGAATTCACAGAACAGTAACGTTGGTATTTGAGTTTAAAAATCAGAAAGGAATTCCCGCGGAACGGGATACGGAATGAAGGATGGACAACAGTATTCATAACGATGAGCAGATTGTGCAGCGACAGGTGATCAAAAAGTATAACGGCGCACGGCCGTGGCAGGTTGCGGTTTTGATGCTGATGAGTGCGGCGGTTGCGGCTATGGTGCTTTTTGTGGCTCTGCTCGGCGGAAATGGTCGATATCGGCTGATAGACGGCGGAGCAAAATATGACTCATCCCTTATCAGCACGCTTCTGAGCGAAATAGACAAGTATTATTATTTTCATGATGATGCGCCGGACACCGAAAAACTGCTTGAAGATGCAGCACATGATATCGTTAACTCGATTGGTGATCCTTATGCAGCGTATTATACGAATGAGGAATACGAGGCGTTTGAAAACTCAATCAACGGCAGCTACAAGGGCATCGGTGTACTGCTTGGTGTGACGGACGGAAACGGTGCAGAAATAGTTCGTGTTTATGAAGGGAATCCCGCAGCGAAAGCAGGCATACGGGAAGGCGACACCGTCATTGCTGTCGACGGAAAATCAACTTTGGGGCTTCCTCATGAAGAGGTCAGTGATTTAATCAGCGGTTTGGACGGCACGACCGTTGCACTCACGATTAAACGCGGAGAAGAGACCCTCGAAATTGACGTTGAACGCGGCGACGTATATATTAAACGTGTTTATACGGAAATCCTGGAAAACAGCATTGGTTATATCCGAATTGAATCGTTTACAGGCAATGCCGCCGAAGAGTTCAACGAAGGCCTTGACGGTTTGCTCGGGCAGGGCATTGAGTCACTGATCATCGATTTGCGAAACAATCCCGGGGGTTCGCTGGATGTTGTTGTTGCAATTTGCGACCGCATTTTGCCGGAATGCACAATTACAACCCTTGAAGGAAAGCTTGTTGATCCTCCACAAAGCTTTGAATCAACGGCAGAGCAGTCACTGGAGATCCCCTACGCTGTTTTGATTAATGAAAACTCCGCATCCTCAAGCGAGATTTTTGCTTCCGCCGTTCAGGACAACAAATGCGCGGCACTGATAGGCAAAAACACGTACGGCAAGGGCATTGTGCAGTCAAGCTGGGCTTTGCGGAACGGTCAGGGATACATAAAGCTCACAACCGACGTTTATCGCACACCGAACGGCAAGCTTATTCACGAAATCGGAGTTGCACCGGATATTGAGGTTGAACAAGATGCCGAGCTTGTCAACTATGATATATTTTTTATTATGCGTGATTTCGCGAATCGGGACCTGCAGCTGAAGGCAGCGATCGATTATCTTAATAATAAATAAGAAAACGACATCGAACGGCAAAAGGCGTAATTTACATTTTCTTCCGTTTGTGGTATACTTTCGAGATAAATCGAAAGGAGGGCTCTTTCGCGGCGGGAGCTTATGTTTCGGCAAGAAAAAACTATCAATAAATATGGCAGAATTCATTCACGGCAATCAATCAATTCACTACGAACTTGCCGGGGTGCGGGAGTTCAGGCTCCGTACACCGGTTTTGTTGCTGCACGGCAATGGTGAAGATATGCATATCTTCGATAACATGATCGCACCGCTCCTCGGTGCAAAGGGCTTTGTGCTTATGGACAGCAGGATGCAGGGGGAGTCATTCTCGCTTGACGGCGGGGGGGAAATATCGTATTCAGCAATGGCGGATGATGCCGCTGCGCTGATGGACGAACTCGGAATCAACGAATATGATATCGTCGGTTATTCCGACGGTGGTATTATTGCGCTGCTTATGGCAATGAAAAGTTTCAAAGTTAGAAGATTCTTCACGATCGGCGCGAATACAGATCCATCCGGGTTAACTGCAAAGGCGGTTCGGGAAATTAAAACCGCATTGCGGCGGGCGAATCACAAGGGCGATGAGCGTACTGCGGCGTTGCTTTCAATGATGCTGAATGAACCGCATATAACCTCGCACCAGCTTGCAGGCATTATTGCCGAGGCGACGATTATACTCGGCAAAAAAGATACGGTTATTGACAGAAAGCATTCCGAACGAATTGCAGATGCTATTCCGCACGGCACTCATGTTTTGATTGAAGGCGCGGGGCATGATGTTCCCGTAACACATCCCGGAGTACTATCCGACCTTGTGCGCACGTTGCTGTAGCGGCCGAACTGCCGATTTGTGAAGGCATAAGTTTTTTTAAAAAATTTCCAAAAACAGGCAACCAAAAAGCGCGTTCGTGCGTTATATAGGTAGAAGAGGAACGGCAAGGGGTTCCGATTCATGAGTTTCCTTCCTGTTTTGTTTTGTTGGTGCAAAAGACCGTGCGCAACGGTCTTTTGTATTTTTATAACTCTGAATCCATAAATGCAAATGCAAATTGATATATCTTGACAAAAAAGAAAAAACGGGGTATCCTTTATAAAAATCATACCGGAAAGGTGAATTGAATATGATACGAAAACTTACAGCGAAAGATAAAAATATATTTATGGAAATGACGGGTGAGTTTTACTCTTCGGCAGCAGTTATGCACCCGATACCGGAAAAAAACCGCAGCGCGATGTTTGATGAGCTGATGCGGTCGAATGTTTATGCGGAGTGTTTCATGCTCGAATGCGAGGATGGCACCCCGGCAGGTTATGTTTTGACGGCAAAAACTTTTTCACAGGAAGCAGGCGGGCTTGTTGTCTGGCTTGAAGAAGGATACATTCGTGAACCGTATCGTTCAATGGGTTTGATGTCTGAGTTTTTCCTCTACATTGAGCAGCATTGTCCTGCCGCAAGGTATAGGCTTGAAGTTGAACCGGATAACCCGCGCGCAATTGCACTGTACGAACGCAGAGGCTTTCGCTTCATTCCGTACCTTCAGATGATAAAGGGCGAATAACGGCAAAACGAATTAAAAACTAAGGAAAAATTAAAGGATATTTACCCGCTGCGGATAAATATCCTTTTTTGTTTCCGTCTGAACGGAATTTGAAATTAAAAATTACTCTTCGGCGAAATAGTGAGCAACCAGTTCGTTAAGTGAATCTTGGTCGCGAACGCCCATTGTTTCGCGGCAGGAATGCATTGCAAGCATGGGAACGCCGACATCGGCCGTGCTCATGCCGAGTTGACTTGCCGCAAAGGAGCCGAGCGTTCCGCCGCCGCGCAGGTCGGGGCGGTTCATAAACCGCTGATAGGGAATACTGTATTTTGCGCAAATGCCTTCAATCATGCCTATGCCGACGGCTTCGGTTGCATAACGCTGTTCGTAATTCATTTTCAGCGCAGTGCCTTTGTTCATTACGGCATTGCAGGAAGCATCGGAAAGCTCCGCATGGTTGGGGTGCTTTGCGTGTGCAACATCACAGGAAAGCATGAATCCGGATGCGAGAGAATCGATGTATTCGCTGCGGGAGGCACCGAGAGCACAGGCGATTTTTTCAAGCATCAAGCCGAGAGTTGCACTGTCAGCTCCCTGCTTTGTTCCGGAGCCGACTTCTTCATTGTCGAAAAGCACCGCGGCCGTAACGCCGTGGGCACGGTTGCAGTTAACAATTCCGTAAAGCACCGCAAATGCGGATGTGATGTTGTCAAGCCTGGGCGAAGTGAGAAAATCCTCGTCAAAGCCGCAGAGCATGGGCTTTTCGGCGTTGTAAATGCAGAGATCGTAGCTCAGAATCTGCTCCGGAGCGACTCCCGCCAATTCTGCCAGCTTAGATACAAAATATCCGTCCTTGTTGAAATCCTGCTCAACAGACTTGCAAATCGGGAGCATGTCCTTATTGGGATTCAATTCAACACCCTTGTTAACACTGCGGTTCATGTGAATCGCAAGGTTGGGAATTGTGAGAATAGGTTTTTCAAAATCCACAAGGCGGCGTTCGGGAGCAAGCACATTGTCACTCTTAAGTGTGATCATGCCGGCAGCGGAGAGCGGTCGGTCAAGCCATGTGTTGTGAATCATGCCGCCGTAGGGCTCGATGCTGAGCTTTGCGCAGCCTCCGGAGACTTGTTCGGGATTGGGCTTTATATAATAGCAGGGCCAGTCAACATGACACGCTGCAAGACGAAAGTCTTCGCCGGGCACATATTCGCAGCCGACATGAAATGCAATAAGCATGGTGCCGAAGCATTTTACATAGTAGTTTCCGCCCTTTTCAAGTTTCCAGGGTTTATTTTGTTCCAACGCCGTAAACCCGGATTCGTCCATGAGTCGAATTGCCTCCGCAGTCGTATGATAGGGTGAAACGGATTTTTCAAGAAACGAAATGAGATCCGCTGTGTTATTCTTAATCATTTTTTCTCCTTTCTGCAAAAAAGCTTTGCGAAAATTCAACAACGGCGGTCAAAAGCCCGCCTGCAGTGCAATTATCGCAATTTCGTATTCGTTATAATTATAGTGCCGATATGTGCTGCTGTCAAACAATTTTATCCATCATGTTTTTTTCAAAAAAATACCTGTTATAGCTTCGCCGAAAACGGACAAATTAAGACTGCACGCCGCACGAAGCGACAGAATTCGGCAGCTAAGGAAACTCGAATTCAAGGAAGCTTTTGCGTGAAAAGACCATAGATTCGAGTCTTATCCCGCAAAAGAACGGATTATGACGAGTATTCCTAAAGTCCGGAACATACGGTGTGCTGTGATTACACAAAACAGGCTCGGTGCTAATGCCGACGCAGCTGATGATTTCCGAAGATGAGTGCTTCGGATACGGCGAAGAATGTGAAATCAAAACCGGAGTTTCGTGCACGTGATTATATAACGTCCGCTTTAAAACGCAACTTAGGAGAAAGGCTTTTGAAGCGGACGGCAATGAACGGAGGTGAAAACTTATGGCAAGGAGCAATCGTGTTGCAGTTCCCGAGGCGAAGCAGTCGCTGAAGAACTTTAAAACCGAGGTCGCTAACTCGATGAATATAACCCTTAATGATGGTTATAACGGCGATATTTCCGCCCGCGATGCAGGCAGGATCGGCGGCCAGATGGTTAAGCGTATGATCGAATACGCTGAAAACAATATGCATAAATAATAACAAAAATAAATTACACTGAACAAAATCTGAAAGGAGATTTTACGATGACCAGCAGCAATTCCAGAGAAATGAAGCAGAAGCTCTCCGGTTTCAAGACCGAGGTTGCAAATTCCATGAACATCAGCCTTAACCAGGGCTACAACGGCGATATTTCCGCCCGCGATGCAGGCAGGATCGGCGGCCAGATGGTTAAGCGCATGATCGAGTATGCCGAGCGTAATATGAACGGCGGCAGCAATATGATGAAGTAAGTCGGAATGACTTGCGGCACTGCCTGCCGGCGGATATAATGCTGAGGGCGTGAAGCCTGTGAAGCATAGCCGGCACTCTGCACGGTGCGGATATGATGCACATGCATCAATTAATTCATAAGTGTTGCTTTGAAATAACAATGCAATAACAAAAGAACTCATCCCTCGGATGCAAGCCGTATCTGAGAGATGGGTTCTTAGGTTTCCGGATTTTAATTACGCGAGCTTTTTCAGAGTTCACTCGGCGCTGTGCATTTGCAGAGCTGCCTGTTTTTCGGCAACTTTGCTCATAAACTTATCATTATTTATAACAAAACGTTCATGAACGCCTTCTCCGACGGGGCCGAAATCATCATGCGCAATGACGTTGAAAATGAGCTTGCGCCCATCGATTTGTGCGAGTTCGCATTCACATGTAATGGTTGATCCGACAGGGGAAGCGCTGGTATGCTTAATGTTCACAAGAGTGCCGACGGTACTCATTCCGGCATCAAGAAACGGCCGGACCGTTTCCGAACAGGTGTATTCCATAAACGCAATCAGCGAGGGCGTTGCGTAAACGGGAAGCAATCCGCTCAACATATGTTCAGCAGTGTTTTCGGTTGTGACAACAAAAGTTTTTTTGCCTTTAAGTCCTACTTGCAGCATGATTAAAAATTCCTTTCAATATGAGTTTTGATATACTAAACCATAAAACGGAAAGGAACTGCAGCAGTTCCTTTCCGACATGACGGCACCGGACGGTGCACAGAGTTTTGATTTTAACCCTTACTCCTGAACTTCCTGAACGGAGGCGGGGGATTCGGCGGCGGATTCGGATTCAATCTGAGCCGGCTTCTTTTCGGGAAGAGGTTTATTCTCGAAAAGCGCCGCGAATTCCTCGCCGGTTATCTGCTCTTTCTCTCTTAAAACGGCTGCAACGCGCTCAACACCGTCTCGATGTTCATCCAGAATCTTGAGTGCACGGTCATTCTGTTCATCCATGATCCGACGAATTTCGCTGTCAATCTTGGCCGCAACATCTTCGGAGAAGTTGCGTGCGTGTCCGAAACTCTTGCCGATGAAGACTTCCTGCTCGCCTGCCAGATAAACAGGTCCGATAACATCGCTCATGCCGTATTCCGTGACGATTTGACGTGCGATTTCCGTTGCCCGCATGAGGTCATTTTGTGCACCTGTGCTGACGTCGCTGAGGAAGAGCGCCTCCGCGGCACGGCCGCCGAGATAAACGGCGATCATGTCAAGCAGCTTGTGCTTTGTAACGTTTTCATATGTGTCGGAGGGCAGCATTCTGGTGTAGCCTGCAGCACGGCCGCGCGGTATGATAGAAACCTCATGCACGGGCTCGCCGTCCGGTGTGCAGTGTGCAACGACTGCATGACCGACTTCGTGATAAGTGACAACGCGCATATTCTCATCGGAAACAACGCGGCTCTTTTTTTCGGGTCCGTAAAGAACGCGTTTGATAGCCTCGTCAACATCGGCGGAAGAAATTGCCTTTTTGTTTTTCCTTACGGCAAGGATGGCGGCTTCATTCAGCATATTTTCAAGATCCGCACCGGTGCAGCCGGGAGTCAGCTTTGCAATTTTTCCAAAGTCGACGTCCGGTTCAAAGGTCTTGTGCTTAGCATGAACCGCAAGGATCTCCTGTCTGCCCTTAACGTCAGGATAGTTGACCGTGATGCGTCTGTCAAACCTGCCGGGACGGAGCAACGCAGGATCAAGAACATCGGGACGGTTGGTCGCCGCAATAACGATGATTCCCTGGCTGTTGGAAAAACCATCCATTTCAACAAGAAGCTGGTTTAAGGTCTGCTCACGTTCATCATGGCCGCCGCCGAGTCCCGCGCCTCTCTGCCTGCCGACAGCATCGATTTCGTCAATGAAAATAATAGCGGGGGCGCAGCGCTTTGCGGTGTGGAAAAGATCGCGCACACGGCTTGCACCGACGCCGACGTAAAGCTCGACGAATTCGGAACTGCTGATGGAGAAGAAGGGGACTTTGGCTTCACCGGCAACCGCTTTTGCAAGCAGTGTTTTGCCTGTGCCCGGAGGGCCGACAAGAAGCACACCTTTGGGAATTCTTGCACCCATTTCGGTGAAAGCTTTCGGATTGCGCAGAAAATCGACAATCTCGCGCAGCTCCTGTTTTTCTTCATCGGCTCCGGCAACATCTTCAAACGTGACATTGTTTCCGAGTTCATCCGCCGTCTTTGCGCGGCTCTTGCCGAAATTCATGCCCTGCTTGTTGTTTGCACGATTCATAAAGAAAATAAATGCCAAAAGCACTCCGCCGATGATAAGATAGGGGAGAAGCACAAGTATCCAGCTGACCTGAGGGGTAGGATTAAGCTGACAATAGAAACCGTAGTCAAGCACGGTGATGTTGTCTGCAATCAAACCGGAATTAGGGTACTTGCCCGCAATCAGGCTGGCCATTTCCTTCTGGAAGGCTTCGGCAGACTGAACCGTCACGCTGAAATCATAGGTTTTACCCTTTTTGAACTTTTCAAGTTTTTTGCTGAAATCTTCGCTGCTTTCAGATTCCCCGTTCGGCACATACAGGCCGTAAAGAGTTTCCTCCGTGACCTGAACGGCAGCGATTTTTGAGTTCTCAAATCCATTGGCAAAATCATCGTAGCTGTCAGGCAAGCCTTCACGCACGAGCTGGTAAAAATCGGTTGTTTTCAGCTCATCGGGCTTTTTATTGACGCTTTCGTTGCCGCTTGTTACGAAAACAACAAGCGCAGCGATGATCAAAACGTAGATGACTATTGTAAAATAGTTAAATTTTTTATTCTTCAATGCAGCCTCCTCGGTTGTATGATCCTGCAGCGAATCGAGGCATTTCGGATGTACCGAACCGCAACGTTTCGAGCAGAGTTCATTATGTCCTTATAATGATACCACGAACTATAGTTTACCGCAAATATTTTTTTCCGAATCATACCCAAAAACATGTATTGATTGTGGCAGCTGCAGGGCAGGGGGTACAAATCGGGATTATTGGTGCATTTCGCGCGCCGGAAGCATTCGGAAATTTATATTTCGAAAACTCCTGTTGACGCGCCGCAAAAATAATCCTATAATGCAGGTGTGTAATGCAGCCGCCGTATCGACATTCCGTTTCGCGCCGCAGAACGGAGCATGACGCTTTGTTGATTGCGCAGGCAGAGTATAACAGCGTGCACAATCTGCATTTAAAGCCGCTGCCGACGGGCGTATTGCCTTGGAATAATCGGTTTTGCGTTAAAACGGCTCGAACCTGAGCCTTTTCTGCGCGAATAACCGTAAATCAAAGTTCCCTTAGTATAACCCGAAAGCCTGCTTTACACGCAAACGGACAATCCAAGCATTATTCAAAGCAGAATTGCAAAGACTTACGGAGAAAATCCGAAGGCTGTGAGAGTATATTTTGCTCTGATAATACCGCTGAAAAGAGTGAAAAGGAGAAAAAGTTATGAAGAAGGACATGAAAAAGAACTTAATGAAACGAATTGTCGCAATGATCACCGCCGCCGTGATGCTTTTTTCGCTGGCAGCATTCGCCGCCTGCTCAAAAAAGCAGGATGATACGGAAATACGCATTGCCGCACTGAAAGGCCCGACCGGAATGGGCATGGTGAAACTGGCAGATAAGCAGAATTACCCAAATTACACGGTTTCAATTGAAGCATCGCCCGATGCATTGAATCCGCGCATCATTTCCGGCGAAGTCGATGTTGCGGCCGTTCCCGTAAATCTTGCATCCGTGCTTTACAACAAGCTGGATGGCGATATATCGGTGCTTGCAGTCAGCACGCTCGGTGTTCTCTATGTTGTTGAAGCGGGTTCCGAGGTGAACTCTGTGGCTGATCTTGCAGGCAAAACTGTTTATGCGACCGGACAGGGTGCAACTCCCGAATACATCCTTAATTATCTGCTTGATAAAAACGGAGTCGCGGGGTCTGTTGAGGTAAACTATGTCGGCGAGCACGCTGCGCTGGCAACCATGCTTGCAGACGGCAGTGCCGAAATCGGCATGCTTCCGGAACCGAACGTGACGTCAACTCTTGCCGGAAACGACAACATGCGCATTGCATTGAACCTCACCGAGGAATGGAACAAGGTTTGCTCAACGGAGCTTGTTCAGGGCGTTGTTATTGCGCGCAAAAGCTTTGTGAACGAACATCCGGAGGCAATTGAACAGTTTTTGCGGGAATATGAAAAGAGCTCCGCATTTGTAAATGAGAATATCGATGAAGCCGCAAAGCTTATCGTTGATGTCGGGATTCTCGGGAATGTCGAGATTGCAAAAAAAGCAATTCCGAACTGCAACATCAGTTTCAGCAAAGGTGAAGCGATGTATAAAGCGGTTGAAGGTATGCTCGCTGTTCTGTTTGAGGCAAACCCGAAGAGCATCGGAGGCAAACTCCCCGACAAGGATTTTTATTACGGAATCTGAGTTGAACACGGGGTATTTAGTGTTAAACATGACAGAATGAACATATATAT
>FR879710.1:47289-60431 GCA_000435055.1 Clostridium sp. CAG:138
ATATATTGAGGCTGCGCCAATGGCGGCGGTATGCCCGACATCGGCGCAGCGGATTGAAATTTGCATTTGATTTTAATGGCAATTGAACGCAAAAAAGATAAATACGGGAATAAAATGCGGCATCGCGGCGGAGCTTTGCTTCGCATGACTGCCGCAATTGTGTTTTGGCTTCTTGTTTGGCAGCTGCTCAGTTTTTTGATCGGCAGTGAGCTGCTGCTGCCGTCGCCTTGGGCGGTTGTGCGCAGTTTTTGCGGGCTTGCGCAAACAACGGAGTTTTACCGCAGCATTCTGCATACCCTTTTGCGTGTTGCGGCAGGCTTTGCAGCCGGCATGGCAGCAGGCTTACTTGCAGGCACGCTGACGGCGTTTTCACGTGCTGCCGACGTGCTTCTGACTCCACTCAAAAACATCATAAAGGCAACGCCCGTAACTTCGTTCATTGTGCTCATCCTGCTGTATTTTTCGTCCAATGTGACTCCCTCTGCGGTTGCTTTTCTTGCGGTGCTGCCGATTTGCTGGTCTAATGTCTGTGAGGGACTGCGTCAAACGGATAAAAAAATGACGGAGCTCGCGCATGCATATGCTTTCGGCAGGAAAAAAACACTTCGGGAAATATACTTTCCCGCCGTTCGTCCCTACTTATCCGCCGCGGCAACGACAGGTCTTGGTTTCGCATGGAAATCCTGCGTTGCGGCTGAAGTAATTGCGCTCAGCAAAAACAGCGTCGGACGAGCATTATATGAAAGCAAGCTGTATCTCGAAACGGCAGAGCTTTTTGCGTGGACAGCTTCCGTTGTGCTTATCAGTGTGCTGTTTGAAAAACTACTTGTGCATAAACTCTTTAAAAATAAGAACACGGAAGGCGCGGCCGGGAGGCGAAGCGAGAGCCTTGAACACGGACATGCAAGCTGTGAGGCCGAACTGCAATATAAATCCGATGCATATGCCGAATACGGCAGAGATGAGGAACGAAACATATGATTAAGTTGAACAAAGTCTGCTTTTCATATGACGGCGAACACCCCGTTCTTGTTGATTTTTGCATGGAAATTCCGGACGGCGGCGCAATTGCGGTTATGGGAGCGAGCGGAAGCGGAAAGACAACATTGCTTCGGATTCTCCTTGGTCTTGAAAAACCGAATTCCGGTGAAATATTGGGGTTGAACAACAAGCGGTTTGCGGTTGTTTTCCAAGAAGACAGACTTTTGCAGCACAGAACGGCAAGGCAGAATGTTGAAATTCCGCTTATCGGAACGCAGATTGAAAAAACAAATGTTCACAAGATTGCCGGAACAGCACTGAGGGATGTTGAACTAAACGGATTTGAAGATTTTTCCGTAAGAGAACTTTCCGGCGGAATGTGCCGCAGGGTTGCGCTTGCGCGCGCAATCGCATTTGCAAGAAGCGGATTGGGCAGAGATGCCGCAATTCTCGATGAGCCGCTGAAAGGTCTTGATAATGCCATGAAAAAGCGCATTGTTCCAAGGTTTATTGATGCGTTCGCGACCCGCGTTATTATTACTCATGACGAAAATGAAGCAGAGCTTTTCGAATGCGGCACGATAATCAGACTGAACCGAATTTAAATCGGCAGCACTTGTTTTTGAGGAATGCTTTGAATAATTCGCTTTGTTTCCCTAAATATACTTGCTATTAAGGAAAAAATGAAATATAATTAAAAAGATGGAAGTCCGTGCGGCGTCCGTCCTGCGGATATGCCGCGCTTTAATCAACCTGTAATCACGAAGGGAGAAATATTATGTCACAGAATTATCGCGTACTTGCGATCAATCCCGGCTCAACTTCAACCAAAATCGGAGTTTTCGAGGGCGAAAAACTTGTTTACGAGGGTGTCGTACGCCACACTGCCGAAGAAATTGCAGCTTGGGGCGGAGTTATTGCTCAGGCTCCCATGCGCATGAAGCTTATCAAAGATCTGCTTGCAAAAGAGAATATTGACCTTGCGACAATGGATGCATTTGTCGGCAGGGGAGGCATTGTTCGTCCTCTTAAGAGCGGTGTCTACACGATCAACGAAAAACTTCTTGACGATCTCTACCATTTGCCCAGTGCAAGCCGTCATGCTTCCGCTCTCGGCGGAATCTTTGCCCATGAACTTGGTGAAGAATACGGAAAGCCTTGCTTTATCGCCGATCCTGTTGTTGTTGACGAAAGGAATGACATTGCGCGTGTAACAGGTCTGCCCGATGTAGAGCGCACATGCGTTTTCCATTGCCTCAACATTAAGGCAACTGCAAGGAAATACTGCAAGGAACATGAAAAAGATTACAACAACACGAACCTTATCGTTGCACATATGGGCGGCGGCATCAGTGTTGCGGCGTCTGAAAAGGGTGTTGTTATTGACGTTAACGATGCAATCGCAGGTGAAGGCCCGTTCAGCCCCGAACGCACAGGTTCAATTCCCATGAAACTCGTTCTCGATATGTGCTTCAGCGGTGATTATACAAAAGAACAGCTTTACGGCTTCTGCTCAAAGACCGGCGGATTTGTTGCGCACATGGGCACAAATTCTGCTCTCGATGTTGAAAACGCTATGCTCGCCGGAGATGAGAAGGCAAAGATGGTTTTCGAGGCTCTCGGGTATAATGTTGCTAAAACGATCGGCGAAATGGCAACCGTGCTTAAAGGCAATGTTGAAGCGATCCTGCTGACCGGCGGCCTTGCATACAGCAAGCCTCTCTGCAAGTACATCTCGGATATGGTTTCATTTATTGCTCCGATATGCGTTTATCCCGGTGAAAGCGAACTTGATGCGCTCGCGGGCAGCGCAATTCGTGTTCTTTCCGGCGAAGAGGATGCAAAAGAATACCTTGGATAATCCTTGCTGAATCGGGGCGTTGACACGATTCCCGATTCAATCACATGAAATCACATGAAAAATAGAAACGGACGTGCTCACTTTCCGGCGAGCATGTCCGTTTTACGTTTGGATCAACAAAAACTCAATTGTTGATTGTGCGTTGAATTAATTTTTCTTAAGTATGGAAACCGCATCCGAAATTGTTTTTTCGTATGCTTCTTTACCGTACTTGTCAACCTCGGCCTTATTCTTTTCACCGTGTGTCAGACAGCCTGCGCCGCCGATACAACCGCCGGAGCAAGCCATACCCTCGATGAAGTTCTCCTTAAGCAGACCGCGGGACTTTTTCATCAGTGCCGCACGGCAGGCTTCGATTCCGTCGCAGGCTATGGGGTTGAGTGCGAAATCCTCATGTCCGGTTTCTTTGAGTGCTTCGGCAACAGCATCCGCAAGACCGCCGCTGCGGGCAAAAATCCTGCCGAAATAGGAAGCATTGTCAAGAACATCCTCTTCAAGAGCAGTGATGTCGATATCCTTGCTGTCAAACAACGCCTGCAGCTCTTCAAACGTCAGCACGCAGTCAACATAGGACTTGACGCCCTCAAGCTGCGCTTCCGCTTTTTTCGCCGTGCAGGGCCCAATGAACACAACCTTGCAGGGAGAATCCGTCTCTTTCAGATATTTTGCAATTGCCGCCATGGGAGACGGATTGTGTGAAATCAACGGAATCAGATCAGGGAAGGATTTTTTAATATAACTCACGAATGCGGGGCAGCATGAGCTTGTCAGGAAACCCTTTTCAACAAGTTCCGCAGATTCGGTCATTGCAACCATATCCGCTCCGAGAGCAGCCTCAATAACGGTATGGAAACCGAGTTTTTTGAGCCCTGTGATAACCTGTCCGAGTTTTGCATAGGTAAACTGGCTCGAAATACTGGGTGCAACAACCGCAAACGTCTTATAGTTGGTATTTTCTTCGCTCTTTTTGATAATGTCAATCGCGTCAAGGATAAATGATTTATCCATGATCGCGCCGAACGGACACTGATAAACGCATGCACCGCAGGAGATGCACTTTGAATTATCGATATGCGCAGCAGAGTTTTCTCCCATGGAAATAGCCTTGATTTTGCAGGCATTTTCGCAGGGACGTTTGCGGTTGGCAATCGCGGTGTAAGGGCAGACCTTTGCGCATGCACCGCAGTTGACGCATTTCTGCTTATCGATATGCGCTGTATGGTTTTTGTCATCGAAAGTTATTGCATTGCGCGGGCATGCATCTTCGCAGCGGTGAGCAAGGCAGCCGCGGCAGGAGTCCGTGACTACATATCCGCCGACAGGGCATTCATCGCAGGCAATATCCATAACCTCGATAACATTCGGATTTGTTTTGTCTCCGCCCATTGCGATTTTGATGCGTTCTCCGAGTATTGCACGTTCCTTATAGATGCAGCAGCGGATTGACGGTGTGTTGCCGGGGGAAATGATCTTCGGCAAATCCAGAAGATTTTCCGTCAGCGTGTCCTTCCAGGCAAGTCTTGCAGTCTCCCGCAAGACTTTATATTTCAAAAACTGAACCTGTGTATCAAACTTTCGCATATATTCCTCCAAGTTGGTTAATTAATTTTTTATTAAAAGTAGCTGACCTTAATGCGCTTGCCCATTTTTTTGAGACATTCCGCAAGCTCATTTACAAGGTTCATCTTAATGTTGAAGTTAATCGGCAGATCAGGGTTCTGATGTGCGGGATTTACGGCTCTTCCGGCATAGAAGTTTATATCCGTCGCTTCTTCCGACATAGAAGTTTATATCCGTGGCTTCGTCAAAAAGCATCCTTGCAATCTCGGCGGCTCCTCCGCGCTTGTAGCTCCAGTCACCGTAGAGTGCATTTTCGCCGATATGATCCTTGGCATATTCAAGCACACGGTTCATGGTTATAACGCCTTCGGTAACGAGATCAACACCTTCGATTTCCCCTTTTGCCGGAATGCTCGGATCGTCGCCCGAATCCAGACTGACCTTGAGCGGTTTGCCGAGGTACTTTGCGGCAATTTTGCTTGTTGTTCCGCCGCAAACGATATGCTTGCCGCCTTTTGAAAAGAACAGAGACATCATCCTGTCGCAATCATCCGGATTTTCGGGCGGTCCGATCAAAAGGTTGACTTGGTTGCGCTTGCGGAGTTTGACAACGCAGACGGTTGAGTCGTCGCCGGGAGATCCCGAATACTTTGCGTAGCATTCATCAAGCAGTATGGAGCACAGCGTTTTTGCAGAGAAACCCACATCCGAAAAAATTTCCATGTAGTCAACAATGTTTTCGCGTTCCCACCCGAAGGCATAAGACATTCCGCCTGCCTGCACGCCGGCATGAATTACACCATCACTCATAAGAATGAAAGTGTCGTTCTCAAGAAGTTTAACCTTTGTATGGGTTATCTCTTTGCCGTCAATGTTCATGCTGACATAGGGCAGCTCAACATTCTTCCCATCGCGCATAAAAATGACGTCAGGATTATCGTATTGAAATATCTCCGCCTCTTGCGTCGGAAGAATCTTCAATATCGTGAAGGTTGAATAGGCAAGCCCGCGCACCTGGCAGATAGGGAGCGTTGCGGCGATGGTTTTGACACATTCCGAAATATCGATATTTTCGGAGACCATTGTTGAAATGATCTTTGAAGTCAATGTGGACAGGATGCAAGCCTTAACACCGCTGCCCAAGCCGTCTGCAAGCACAGCAATAAATGTGCCGTCTTCGCATGTGATCGTGCTTACATTGTCGCCGCACAGCACTTCGTTCTTTTTTATAAGACTGTTGAAGCCGACATCAACGCACAGATCATTCATTTGCACTTACCTCTTTCAGCTTTGTAAGTGCAATCTTTGTTTCGGCGGCGGTTTCGCCGAGCAGCATTGCTATTTCCTGAACGATGCGCATTTGCTTGTCAACAACCTGATCGGCAATTTCAACGGTTTTCCGCCTTGCTTCGTCTTTTTGACGGCGCATGGTTTCCGCCTCGGTAACATCGCGCAGAATGCACAGAAGAGAACGATATTCCCTGTCGTAAATGATGGTTTCTTCAACATGACGCCCGTATTCCGCAAGGTAGCAGGGCTTTGAACGTATGCTTCGCTCCGTTTCGAGAACCGATGCAAAATCACCGGGTTCAAGAATGCGAACGACGTTGCAGCCCATGATATCCTCGGCACGACGCATATTCATGATTCTCAGTGCAGCGTTGTTGATATTCTGCACTTCGAGCTTTTCGTTAAGCACAAGAATGCCGAGAGGAATGTTGTTTATCACGCTGTCGGAAAAATTCATTGCTTTTTCTTTCAGGTAGGGAAGACACATGGAGACTTCCGCCTTGCCCTGATAGATTGCAACGGCTTTTTCACGACATGTGTTGTAGCCGCAGGAGCCGCAGTTCAATTCATCGGAAGATTGCTTCTTTCCCATTTGAAGCAAAATCTCTTTGATTTCACTTTCGGAGGGCATCGGAGCACGCTGCTCAATTGCAGACATCTCTTTTTGCAGCGCGATTGAATCAGGCTGCATAACAGGGAAGTCTTTGCTGCCGGCAAAATGCGTGACCGTGACATAATCTTTTGCGGGGTAGCTGTGAAACTTCTCCATAACCGGGCCGCCGATGCAGCTGCCGACACAGGCAGACATCTCAATGAAACACTTGTGAATGCGCCCGCTTTCAATATCGCGCAGCACGGCAATGCAGTTGTCAACACCGTCTATTGCCATGTATGTGTAATCACTGTTGCTGCAATCCATCGTCTTAAGGATACCGCCGGTGGTGGGGAACAGGCGCGCACGGCTGTCCTCCTTCGGAACAATCTTTTTCTCGGGTTCAATACCCTTTTCTTTGAACCACGCGCTGAGTTCATCGAACGTCAGGACGGCATCGACAATACCGTCATAATGCTCTGCTTCATCTTTTTTTGCAACGCAGGGCCCGATAAACACCGTTTTAGCCTCGGGGTGACGCCGCTTAATGTCACGGCAATGTGCCTGCATCGGGGAAAGAACGGGTGCAAGACAGGACAGCTCGCGAGGGTAGTGTTTCTGAATTAAAAGATTCACGGAGTGGCAGCATGACGAAATGACAACATCCGGTGCATCCTCACGCAGCATGCGTTCATATTCTGTTTTTACAACGGTTGCGCCGATTGCGGTTTCTTCAGCGTCAAAAAAACCGAGTTTCTTCAGTGCATCACGCATGGCTTCAATGCCCACGCCGTCGTAGTTGGCAACAAACGAAGGTGCGATGCTTGCAATAACAGGCGCAGGCGACTGAATAAGGACTTTTGCCTTTTCTGTTTCGTCAACGATTTGTTTAGCATTTTGAGGGCACACAACGAAGCAATGCCCGCAAAGAATGCATTCATTGTCGATTATGTAAGCCTGGTTGCCTGAAAACCTGATAGCTTTAACAGGACAATGGCGAATGCACTTGTAGCAATTTTTGCAGTTGGATTTTTTTAAAGCGATGCAATTCACTGCATGAAGCTCCTTTCATTTTTTGGAATAAGTCGAGCAATTCGCTTTTCAAAAGCATTCCTTTATCTATCGCGGGTTTGTCCGGATAAACAAAGCAATAACCGCTCGGTTTATTTAAGCTTTGCGAGAACGTTCTGCTCAAAAAACGAATTGACCGTTGCGGGTGAAACAGAATGGAATTCGTCGTCAACGGTAACGCAAACACCCTGCTGGCATTTGCCCATGCAGAACGTGCCGGCAAGCTCCACTTCATCGGAGAGATGGTTGCTCTTGATAAGATACTGGAGCTGTTCAACGACCTGGCGTGAACCCTTGATGTGACATGATGAGCCGATACAAACAGTGATTTTCATAGTTGTTCCTCCTGAAACATTAAGTTTAATATTGATAATTTCAAAGTAATCAACGATTGAGCGGGAAAGCATTCGGTTTTATCCCGAAACCAATCAGAGGTTACTTCATTATTGAAAGCAGCAGTTTCTTTCCGGCTGCATTTTCACGGTTATAAAGCATGGATGCCGCAAACGGCAAAAGTGTCGTAATTGCATCGGAAGAGCAGGATACGTTACGCTTTAGATAGAGCTCGAAATATTCGCGTGCCGTTTGTTCTCCGCATGTGAGCCAAAGCATAAGGCAGCATATTGCAGCATCGGATTCCGGAGTTCCCGGGTAAGCGTACGCCCAGTCGATAACATAAAGCTCGCCGCCTGAAGATAAAATGATATTTTCGGGCGCAAGGCTGCCGTGACAAAGCTTATCCCCGGCAAAAGCCGCATGTTTACCGCTGTTAAAAGCAATTTGAACGATATCCGCGGCGTTCGGTTCATCGTGCGCCGTACATGCAGTACCTGTGCTGCGAAAATTCGGCACTGTGCGCGGATTGCGGATGCATTCGGGGCAGCGTGTACCGTTTATCGAAAGCTGAGCATCAATAAGCAGATTCAGCCGCTGCGCGCGGAAATCAGCATCATCCCTGTCGCTGCACAAAATCGGACTTCCGACGATATAGTCATAGGTAATGAGGCGTTTGTTGCCGTGCAAATTGACTTCACGCAGCTTGGGAACATTCAGCCCGGCTTCGGCGGCGGCGACCATGTTTGTTGCTTCGGAGAGCACAAAAGAAGCGGGAAAGTCATCTTCCAACACTTTTATGCAGAGTTCTCCGTCTCGAAAAACGGTTCTGTTGTTGCGGACGGAAATTATTCTGTCAAATTGCATATGTGCACTCCTTTTATAACCGATCACAGCGATTGAGCTTTAAGCACAGCAAGTGATTGAGCAATATTCTCGTAGCGAATGATCGTATCGTTCGGCGGGATCAGCTTGCAGGGCGCAAGGCAGAGCATCATCTTTATTCCGGCATTGTATAATTCGTTGCAAGCCTGCTGTGCTGCTTCGGCCGGAACTGCAATAATGCCGATCCTTGCATTGTGTTCGCTGCAGAAAGAATCAAGCTCTGAAACAGGATAAATATATTTACCTTTTGGTGAAGCAACAGGTTCGGCAACAGCAATGTCGAAAGCGGCAAGAATATTTAAACCGTAATCCGCAAATCCGGCATAGTCAAGCAATGCCCTTCCGAGTTTCCCGGCACCGATAATAACTGTTCCGCCGTCCTTTTCGCTTAGGCAGGAAGCAAGGCTTGCCGTCAATTCGCCGACTTTGTATCCGGTTTTCGGCTTTCCGGAACCGCAGAGTGCGCGCAAATCTTTCCGCACCTGAACTTCGCCCAATTCAAGTTCTTTTGCAATCGTTGTTGCGGATATATTCGCCGTGCTGTCTTCAATTCCGCGCAGAAACTTAAGGTAAGCGGGTGCGCGTCCGAGCGTTGCACGGGATATCTTGGGGTTGATCATTTCGGTTCCTCCTTTGGCATTGATTCGTCCGCATTTCGGCAGGCAAGGCTTTGTCGATTTTTCGACTGACTGCACTTTTCATGTTGATATTCTAAAGCAATGAGCGGATAATTGGAATTGCCGTTTTCGCATAACGGTATTGAATTTATCGATATACATGAGTTTATTTAATTAAATGAAGGAAAAAATACGATACTTACCGGATTGTGAAATGAAAAGCGCATTTCAAAAAGTGCGTTTCAGACCATTGACAAAGGGTTCGGGACGAGAGTTCCTGGCCCTTTGTCGTACTATAAAAGGTTTTGAAAAGCGATACAATATATGCGCAAAAAGCAATGCGGAGGAACAGCATATTCTATCCTACGCCAAGGCGCTGGAGCAGGTGCGTTCGGGCGGCGCGAACCGCCTGCCCAACAATGCGTTCCGCGCCAACGCCGGTACGGATGGCGTTTCGGATATTATCTTTCTCCAAAAGCGGGACAGACCCATTGAGATCGAACCCGATTGGGTACACACGGGTATCCGGCGAAACCCGGGAGCGAACGCGGACGGCTTTGCCGTCAACCGGTATTTCATCGACCACCCGGAGATGGTGCCGGGGCGGCAGAGCTCGGAGAGCACGCAGCACGGCAGGCAGGACTTTTGACGACATCCGGGAAAAGCTCATCGCCGGAGGAATCCCCCGCGAGCAGATCGCATTCATCCACGAGGCGAACACCGAGACACGGAAGAAAGAGCTGCTTGCAAAAGTCTGCTCCGGTCAGGTGAGGGTGCTCATGGGCGGCGCCTTCAAAATGGGAGCCGGTATGAATGTGCCGGACAGGCTTGTGGTGCTCCACGACCTCGACTGCCCGTGGCGGTCGGGCGATGTTGACCGTTTGTTGCGGACAGGATTCAAGGAAGGATGTAAGAATGCAAAATATATCATTGGAAAGAGCAGATAGTGCAGATGTAGAAATTCTCGCAAAATTCTGCTATAATTCCGTCAAAAGAGACTGATTTGGGACAATGTTATTTTGCGTTGCTTGAGGCAACGCAGTTTTCCGCACTATAATGAGAGTGCAAAGGAGGAATTCACTATGTTTCAAGTTAACTTAAAAGCACTTCGCAAGAAAAAAGGTTTCACACAGGAAGAACTGGCAGCAAGGCTGAATGTTGTAAGGCAGACCGTCTCAAAATGGGAAAAAGGTCTTTCTGTTCCCGACTCCGAATTGCTGATAAAGCTGGCGGAGATTTTAGAGGTGCCGTTAAGTCAGCTGCTGGGCTCCAAAATTGAAGCGGAAGAACAGCCGGATGCTTTGGCAGAACAGCTTTCCCGAATCAACGAGCAGCTTGCGATCAAAAACAGACGGGCAAGAAGAGTTTGGAAAGCAATAGCCTTCATCGTCGGCGGCATTATTGCTGTATATGTCCTGGTTTTAATTCTTGCAACTGTCTTTACCTTTTCGCCCAACCGATCCGGCACAACAGACAGCTCACAGTCTATTGAGTCAATCGCGGAAAAAGAATGAGAATCGTACAATTTCATCTCTGCGGTGCGGGAATATCCCGTACCGCAACTGCTTCCCCCAAACTTTTCAGTAGAAAAATTCACAAAGATATGATATAATTGCATTGATTCAGAACAATAAAGAGAGCTTTTCGGAAGATAATGAATTTGAAAAGCAGAGCAAAGGAGTGTGTTCAGTGTCAAAGTTTGATTTCAAAAGGAAGTATCTTATCATTTATTTGTGCCTGATTGTTTTCGACACCTTTCTTATGCTGTGCCGCTGGCTGGAACATATTGTCCCGAATGTGCGTCTGCTGCCCGACTTCTTGCTTGACCATATTAACAATTTTGCACTTTGTATGCTGCTCATGCTGATTTTCGGAATTACCGTTCTGTCCTTTGGCGGAAAGTTTAGAGGCATTACGGCAGCGGCATTGGTAATGAGCGTATTAAACATTGGGTATGAGTGTTTTATTCCGATACGGAATACCCCCGACATTTTGGACGCCGTGTTCGGCGTTATCGGCGTTGCAATCGCATACGTTTTTCTGATACTGCTCAGAAAAAACGGGCTGATTGCCAAATAATTCTCCTGGCATTTTTGAAATCGTAACCCCACATATTCTCATCTGCGGAGGTCTGTTATGAATAATAAAACAAAACAAGGCGGGCTTGGCATCATATCCGTTCTGACGATTATCTTTGTTGTGCTGAAGCTGTTGGGAGTTATCAAGTGGAGTTGGATATGGGTGCTTTCACCCATATGGATTTCCGCTGTGATTATGGTCGCTGTGTTTTCTGTTATCCTGATTGGCGGTAGGATTAAAAAGGGGAAATGGTAACTTCCCGCTTCCAAAGCCGAACAACTCTCCAAGCACCTGTTTTCGATACTGAAAGCAGGTGCTTTTTTGTTTCCTGAACGGCGGCATTTTCAGAAAATGAGCAAGGCAGTATAAATTCCTTAACTCACTTTTGAAAGTCGCTCACAGCAAAGACAATCGGCGATTTTTACCCCGAAAAACCGAATAATTACGCCATATCCTCCAACTGTCGAAAAATGGGACGGCGTGGGGCTGTTGCATTAGTTCCCAAAACAAAACCGGGCAACTCAAGAAGGGTTGTCCGGTTTGCTGCTTTCGTGTATAATTAAATTGCTCAAAAACCAACAAAAAGCGAGCTGACTGTACAATGAAAACGAGCAAAAATCAAGCAGTCATGCCGATAAATGTTGCAGCAATGATTGACGAAAACGATCCGGTATTTAAAATGGCCGAGATTCCGGAAAAATCAGATTACAGAAAACTGCATTCAAGTTATCGCAGGCGGTGGAGAAAGATTGACCCTGAGGTTATGTTTTCGATTGTTGTATATGCAGACATGCGAGGAATTTTCTCGAGCAGAGCTATAGAAGAAGCGTGCAAAACCGACATCAGGTTTATGTGGCTGCTGCAATACGAACCGGCACCGGATCATACCACGACAGCAAGATCTCTTGAAAAAACATGAACGGATGTGCAGAAGGGCTTTTTTACCAATTTGTTCAAAAGTTTTCGGAAATCGGCGAGATTGAATTCGAATCAATGTTCGTTGACGGAACAAAAACTGAAGCAAATACAAACAAGTACCGATAAAGGCATTCTTCTCCGAATGAACCGTTCGATCCAAGTTGAAGGTGCTTTCGGCGTTTTAAAACAGGATTACAGGTTCGGAAGATTCCTCGCCCGAGGGAAGCCCAGCAACGAAACCCGTCGAACCCATTATCGCCTTGGACGATATTAAACAGGGCAAGCATAAGCTCCATAGCTCCGCTGCGCCCGACGCTCATGACGGTGCTGCTCTGCTACCCCCGTATCCCGGGTGATCACATCGCTGATGTCTGCATTACACCGCGTATTTTATGAAAAAGCGCCGCATGTTCCTTCGTCCGGGAGTTGTGAAAGGCCTTTGCCGAAAAATGATCCGCAAAATTTCTGTTAACCCCCCCTTTACCCTCTTGACAGGGAAGACGGCTTGATCTATACTAAGCGTGAAGAATAATTCTTGTTCTTGCAGGGGAGCGACTATGTCTAAATATACAGAAGTTATACTTGCCGCCGTAACAAAGCTTCGACGGCATCCGACGGCGGAGCAGGTGTTTCTGGAGATGAAAAAGGAACATCCCAGCATCGCTTTGGGCACCGTGTATAAGCATCTGAATGCTTTGGCGGACGAGGGTCTGTTGCTCCGCATCACGGAGCCGGGTTCGCCGGACAGATATGACCGCACCGAGCGGCACGATCATCTGATTTGCAGTCGGTGCGGGAAGATAACGGACGTCTGTTTGAGAGATCTCACAGAACCCATCGAAACCGGGCTCGGGCAGAGGATCCTCTCTTATGATCTTAAAATCCGGTATATCTGTCCCGATTGCAGGGAACAGGAAGAAAACAACACTGAAGGAGGAGCCCGATGAACGCTAAC
>FR879711.1 GCA_000435055.1 Clostridium sp. CAG:138
CAACGCGCCGTGCATACGGCGTGCTTTGCGGTGCCGTTGGCATACTGCTGAACATTCTGCTTTTTGCAGGAAAATTCATTGCGGGCAGCCTTGCAAAATCCGTCGCCGTGACTGCGGATGCGTTCAACAACCTTGCGGATGCGGGCAGTTCGGTAATAACCATGATTGGGTTCAGGCTTGCGGGACAGAAACCGGATAAGGAACACCCTTTCGGACACGGCAGGTTTGAATATATTGCGGGTCTGCTGGTTTCGGCTGCAATAATACTTATGGGCGTTGAGCTGCTTAAAACTTCGGTTGAAAAAATCATTGCGCCTCAGGCAGTTGAGTTTTCGGTTCTGACAGCAGTGATACTGGTTTTTTCCGTTGCCGTGAAAATCTATATGGCGGTTTACAACGGTTCTCTCGGCAAAAAGCTTGCATCGCCCGCACTCGCCGCAGCGGCCAAGGATTCACTTTCCGACAGCATTGCAACGGCAGTTGTACTCGTTTCATCGGCTGTCGGTCACTTCCTCGGAATTAATATTGACGGTTGGTGCGGTGCGGCGGTTGCTGTGTTCGTGCTTCGCGCCGGAATAATGTCAGTTCGGGATACGCTCGCGCCCTTGCTCGGGACAGAACCGGATCCGGAATTTGTAAAAAAGATCAACGACATTGTTCTCTCTTACCCGGAGATTTCAGCGATTCATGATCTCATAATTCACGATTACGGCCCGGGAAGGCAGATAATTTCGCTTCACGCCGAAATGCCGACCGAATCGGGTTCGGATATTTTTAAGCTGCATGATATCGTTGACAATGCCGAACGCCGACTTAGGCAGGAGCTTGGCTGTGATGCAACGATTCATCTTGACCCTGTTGCGGCGGAGGATGAGCAGACACAGATGCTTCACGAGCGTATGGAAGCGGCTCTGTTTGAAATCAACAGTGGGTTGACGATGCATGATTTTCGAATTGTTCCCGGTCCGACGCATACCAATCTGATTTTCGATGTTGTTGTGCCGTATGACAACAAGATGCCGCAGGCAGAGATCCTTGAAAAAATCGAAT
Source organism: Clostridium sp. CAG:138 (assembly GCA_000435055.1). Classification (GTDB taxonomy): domain Bacteria; phylum Bacillota; class Clostridia; order Christensenellales; family CAG-138; genus PeH17. The sequence goes on from FR879711.1 coordinate 1,051, forward strand.
ATGCCGCAGCGGAACTGCCTTCAGGGAAAAACGGCGGAAAATACTATGCTGTCGTTCGTTTCGACAGACCGTTCACGTGATGCTTCAGGAAATATCTCGGATGAAGCAGATCGGCTGCACGGCATTATTTCCCGGGAAATTTATGCATATTGCGCAATAAAGCCGAGTAACGGTTCGTTATGCAACAAAAAAAGTAATATGCGGCGCAATATATAAATACGGATTTTTTTTGCTGTCAAAACGGCTGAAAAAGTGGTATAATCCATGTATGCGTGAATTGGATACGCGGAAAACATAATGTAATTTTAGGAGGTTCACAAATGCCCGAAACGAGACCCTATATCCCGTGGGATGTTATCACAAATTTCATGAAAGATGCGTTCATGGGCTATGGCGTTCCCGAAAGGGATGCGGAAATCTGCACCGATGTTCTTGTTGAAAGCGACAGACGGGGGATAGAGAGCCACGGCTGCAATCGGTTCAAACCGATTTATATCGACAGGTTCGAACAGGGAATATTGAATCCTGTCACAAATATTGAAGTGCTGCGCGAAACGCCCACAACGCTTGTTTATGATGCTCATAACGGCATGGGCATGGTTGCGAGCCACAGCATGATGGAAAAGCTCATCAAAAAAGCGAAAACTTACGGAATGGCAGCCGGCGCAATCCGCAACTCCAGTCATTACGGTATTGCGGGTTATTGGGCAATGATGGCAACTCGGGAAAACATGATAGGCTTCACCGGAACGAATGCAAGACCGAGCATTGCGCCCACTTTCGGCGTTGAACCCATGCTGGGAACCAACCCGTTCACAATTGCAATGCCGACTGATGAACCGTTCCCGTTTGTGATTGACTGTGCAACATCGATCACCCAACGCGGCGAAATCGAAGTTCTTGCAAGACAGGGCAAACCCACACCGGAAGGGCGTGTTATCGGGCGGGACGGAAAGTTTATGACCGACAGCGATGAAATTCTTGCGGCACTTTTGCGCGGCGAAGCAAGCTTCATGCCCGTCGGCGGATATAAGGGATACAGCTATGCAACCGTGGTTGAAATCCTTTCCGCTGCGCTTGCACAGGGCAACTACATGAAGATGCTCACCGGCATTGCGGAGGACGGTTCCAAAAAACCACATGGGTTGGGGCATTATTTCATGGTTTTCGATCCGGAAGCGTTTATGGGAATCGATGCGTTCAAAAAGACTGCCGGGGATATTCTGCGCGCTTTGCGTGCTTCGAAGGTTGCGCCCGGGCGCGAACGCATATACACGGCGGGAGAAATGGAATATCTGAAGTGGCTGGATCGAAGGGATAAGGGCGTTCCGGTCGGCGAATCGGTTCAGCGCGAACTCGCCGCCGTTCGCGATAAACTCGGTCTTTCGCAGTACGTTTTTCCGTTCGAAAGGGAAACTTCGGCCGAAATGAATCCGGATAAATGAATTTGAGCATTAAAAGGGAAATTCACGACAATTTCAAAACCGACCTTGCCTAAAATTAAACCTGCCGCCCGAGGGATGAAGCCCGAGCGGCAGGCGGCGGTTGATTCAATTCCGCCCGTATATTTAAATTATTATCGTTTTTTGTTACCGGAAACGATAAAACCGAAACTTAGGTTCAAATTGTTTTGCAATCAAGACTGAATGCATGATTGATCAGCCCTGCGGTGTTTCTCTCGGATATCTGCTTGCATAATCGGCAAATTCTGCATAGAGCTCTTCATATGCTTTTTTATTGGCTTCCTGCCAGGTAAGACCTTCCCTGCGATAGTTTGAGGCAAGCGGACGCAGTCGATTATTATATATGCTATCGCAAATATTGGGCTCAGAGTAGGAGATTATGACCATCCTCTGTTTATCAACGGTGATCCGAAAACCCATACCGATGCCGTCATCGTCAAATCTGTAAGTTGGATGCCTCGTTAAGACATACACATCCGCCGTGATTTCGGATTCTGTTTCATTCACAATCTGATTGACATACGCCTCCTCAATGGTTACGCTTGTGAAATTGTAATCCGGATTGAATTTCATCCGGTCGATCGCAATTTGATTATCCCAAAAGAACAGATCCGTATCCTCGT
>FR879712.1 GCA_000435055.1 Clostridium sp. CAG:138
GCTTGCGGTACGGGTGGCTTTATTACTTCCTGGCTTGGACAGTTATCCAAGCAGGTAACCGATACTTCTGCTCAAAAGCAGCTTGATGACAGCATTTACGGAATCGAGAAAAAGCCGTTTCCGTATCTGCTCTGCGTGACCAATATGCTGCTGCATGACATTGAAGTTCCGAACATCTATCACATGAACTCGTTGAAGCATAATCTGCTGGACTATACGGACGCGGATAAGTTCGACGTTATCTTGATGAACCCGCCTTATGGCGGACATGAGGACAAGTCCATTCAGGGCTTCTTCCCCGATGATTTGGCAAGCTCAGAGACTGCCGATCTGTTTATGTCGGTTATCCTGTACCGTTTGAAGAAAAACGGCAGAGCTGCTGTTATCGTGCCGGATGGTTTCTTGTTCGGTCTGGACAATGCGAAGGTAAACATCAAGAAAAAGCTCATTGGCGAGTTTAATTTGCACACCGTTGTCAGACTGCCCGGCTCTGTGTTCAGCCCCTATACTTCCATTACCACCAATCTGTTGTTCTTCGATAACACAAAGCCGACAACGGAAACATGGTTCTACAGAGTGGATATTCCTTCTGACAGAAAGCACTTTTCCAAGACCAAGCCGATGGAGTTGAAGCACTTCGAGGATTGTATCACTTGGTGGAACAACAGAGAGGTCATTCCTGACGGCGAATACTTTAAGGCGCAGAAGTTTACTGCTGATTATCTTCTCAAGGAGCAAGGATGCAACATTGACCTTTGCGGTTATCCTCATGAGGAAGAAGAAGTTCTCGATCCGCTTGACACGATCAGAGAGTATCAGGAACGAAGAACCGCCCTCAATGCCGAAATTGATAAAGTTCTT
>FR879713.1 GCA_000435055.1 Clostridium sp. CAG:138
GGCGGTCGTGTTTATTTCCTTTGCTGCCCCGATTCTTCGGTTGCTGAATATCAGCTTGAATCTGTCGTTGTCTGCAATCATTTTAACTTGCGTTAGTGATAAGCTTATTGTCGGTACTGCTGCATTGCCGCGCCCTGTGTTAAGCACACACTGACTTTTCTTTGAGGTTCAAAAGGATGCTGCACATAGCTGCCGTATGTATGATAATCATACATTCGCTTTAGTTGAAAACCATATGCGGAGAACGCCGCCGTGAGCGGATTTTGCATCAAATACGAGTGTAGTCAACAGAAAAATCGTTCTTCGTACGTCATTATTGTACACAATTGTGACAATGTTTGTCAACACCGCAAATGCATAAATTTTCATCAGACAAAATATATTTTTGTGCCGGCGCAGCTTCAATGAAGCTTGCACTCGCTTATCTTAAACACCTGCAAAAAAGATATTGCACAGGTACGATGTGCAATATTATATGCTGCGACCCGGAGCTTATGTTACGCATCTGCGAATACATTGAAAGCTGCTTTGAGCGTTGTTCTCAACAGGCATTAAGTCGCTGCTGTGGTAATACAGCAGTTCTGTTTGCGGTTGAATTCCGTTTCGCCTCTTACCATTGAAATGCAAACAGCCTTGCTTGACCTGCTGTTGATCCATCAATCCGCAGGCAAATATGCAGCGGGCTACCGCCAGATGGAAAAGGCATACAAGGCGGGCAAGGTGCGTGCTATCGGCCTGTCAAACTTCAATAAAGCGCAGATCGAGGAACTTCTCTCCCTCTGTGAAGTGAAGCCCACCGTTTTGCAGACCGAGCTGCACCCCTATCATCAGGAACCGGAGATGAAAGCCTTCCTGAAGGAAAACGGCATCGTGCCGCAGGCGTGGTACACGTTGGAACACGGCGACAAGGCACTGCTTCAGGAGTCGCTGTTTGCTCAGCTTGGTGAGAAGTACGGCAAGTACGCGCCGCAGATCATTCTCCGCCGGAGCATCCGGAGCAGCAGCATAGTTATTCCCGGTTCAAAGAACCCGGAGCATATCAAGGCCAACTTTGACCGGTTTGACTTTGCCCTGACGGATGCGGAAACGGTTCCGCCGGTGGATGAGCAGAAGTGAAAAACTTTTTTCGCCTGCCCCGATGCTTGGACTGATATCGGCTATGCCGAAAAGTTACATAATTAAACACCGAAGCCAAACTAAGAAACAGCTTAACAGCAATAGGCCCGATACCCGATACAATAGTAATCGGCAAAAATAAGCCCGGAGCCGAAGCTGTGGAGCTATATTAACGGTACCGCAAAAGAAACGGCCGCTACCCACGGTTGGAATAGAATCTCGCAATCAGTTAAACTTCTTTGTATGCAAAACAGTGCGGCTGTTGTCGGCGGCAGTAAAAACCTGTTTTGCCGCAGCGAGAAAGTTCTCGAAAAATCATTAATCCGACTTCATTAAAGAAGGATGTTGCGGCAAGAAGCACTTTATAGGTTTTAACTTTGCCGCGATTGAGATTCCAACATTCTGAGTGTTTCTCTATCCCGTCTGCCGTGATAATACTTTTCCAACACTTGACTGAAAACAGTCGAATCCTCTGCGACTGCTTCGAAAAGCGTCATGCATGAGCGCAGCTTCAAATTGTCCGGCGTTCCCATCACGGCGCGAGGATCATTTGTCTCCAACTCAAGTAATGCTTTGCTGATTTCCAGAAGTCGCGATTTTAATACCGGATGCAACAGGTAGGCTTTTGCTTCGCCAGGTCCGCGAATGCCGTAAAATACAGAATTGGAGCTCTTGCCGAGTCCATGCAATTGCGGAAAAATATACCATATCCAGTGGTGAACTTTTCTCCCGCTTCGAATTTCCGCAAGTGCCTGAGAATAACCGTCTACAGTGGCTTCCTGCGCTGATAAAAAACGTGTCAGATTGTACTCTTTCAAAATAAGCCTCCTTTAAGGTGATATGAATGAAATTTTGTTATTTAATACATACGCTTCTGCGGATGAGCCGAGGAAGGTGTTTATTGTTATGTCCGGACATCCGGCAAAATAATTATGTCATATTGTTCACACTTCGCTTTAAAATCGACAATTTTACTGGATTAAATATCTTTATATAATCAATTATACCATGCGCTATGCAAGAGCGCAACATATATTTGCACAAAAGAGAGCATGCCGATAAGCTGAGACACAGAGCGAAACATGGTCTGATATGAAATTGGACAAAGGTGAGGAACTGCTTTCGGCAAATGATTTGATTACAGACGTATTAAAAGTATTGATCATGTCATGCATACATCCTGCAATTGCACGGATTCTTTCACGCATTTTCCTTAAGCTTCCGGCAGGTTCTGTTTACGATCAAGAGGCATACATGGAAACGATGTCGTATCGTATAAAGGAGTTGGTTGTGCTTGTTTTGACTGCAATTCCGGTTGCTTATTTGACGGGTGTTGGAGTTGGTACCGCAAAAAATGCATTGGAAGAAAGCATTGGTACTGTGTTGTCCTCGATTTCACTTTCTGTTGCAACAATCGCTGTTTTTTTCATTTCTGTTTGCCTGTTTTTGAAAGGCGGAGTGTCGTTCGGCAGGGCGGTGCTGATAAGAATATTCAGCACGGTTATCGGAAATTTACTTAAAACAATTGTTGTTTGTGTTATAACAATATGGATATATCTGTTGATAAAGCAAGGCGAATATTCGGCCTTGTTAGCGGCGGCGGCAGCACTGTTCATTTTGCTGGGATTGATAGAATTCGGAGTCAAATATATGATTTCTGCCATTGTAAGATAGCAATATTAACAACTGTTGACGAAGAAGGGACTTATCGCGTTGTTTATTGTTTCGAAGCGATAGCCGAACAAAAGACGTAAATATGGACATTCAACATCACCCCTGCCTGCTTTTCGCAGGCGGGGGTGTACAGTTTGCATAATCGAAAAAATTTGAGGCAATCTCCGAAAGATTGTTCGGAAGATTATTTGTTTTCGAGGTATTCGTTAATTTTTTCAACGAGAGCATCGCAGTCGATACCATGGACGCCGCAGGCCTGTTCAAGGTCTTCGCCGCTTGCCATGACGCAGCCGAGGCAATGCATACCGCTCTCCATGAGGATATTTGCAATGCCGTAATCGGTTCTGAGAATTTCTTCGATAGTCATCTTTTTGTTGATAGCCATTATTGTTATCTCCTGTTCAAAATTATTTTTATTGTCGGCAGGGGCGGGAAAAAATATACGCCGCCGCGTGCGAGAATACGTTTTTATTCGGCCTTTGAGGCGTATTTAACCGCAGCTTCGATGAAACCTGTAAACAGCGGGTGCGCATTATCGGGGCGGGATTTGAATTCCGGGTGGAACTGTACCGCAACGAACCACGGGTGGTTTGCAACTTCAACGATTTCCATCAGGCCGCGGCGGGGGTTCCAGCCGGTAAAGCGAAGGCCCGCATCGGCAAAATCCTGAAGGTATTCGTTGTTGAACTCGTAGCGGTGGCGGTGGCGTTCGTGAACCTCTTCCTTGCCGTAGTGCTTTGCTGCAAGGCTGCCGGGCTCAAGGCGGCAGGTGTAGCTGCCGAGACGCAGAGTGCCGCCGATGCGTTCAAGGTTGTTGACCTGATCTTCCATCAGTGCAATAACGGGGTGCTTTGCGTTGAAGTCAAATTCGGTGGAATTTGCATCTTTCCAGCCGAGAATGTGGCGTGCGTACTCGATTACGGCGATTTGCATACCGAGGCAGATACCGAAATAAGGTATGTTGTGTTCCCGTGCATAGCGGGAAGCAATCATCATGCCTTCAACACCGCGTTCGCCGAAGCCGCCGGGAACAAGAATGCCGTCCACATCCGCAAGGATTGTGTTCGGATCATTGTGCTCAAGCTCTTCTGCCGCGATCCACTTAATGTTGACTCTTGCATCGTTTGCAATGCCGCTGTGTTCCAGTGCTTCGGCAACGGAAAGATAAGCATCGTGCAGCTCAACGTATTTGCCGACGAGAGCAATGGTACATTCCTTGGTGGGCTTGAGGGCGGATTCAACCATTGCACGCCAGTGCGCAAGGTCGGGATCGCGCTGTTCAAGCGCAAGCTTTTTGAGCACGACGCTGCAAAGGCCGCGTTCTTCAAGCATGAGGGGAACATCATAGAGGGAGCGGGCGTTAAGGTTTTCAATAACGCATTCTTCCGCAACGTTGCAGAACAGCCCGATCTTTGCGCGGATGCTGCGATCGAGCGGATAATCACTGCGGCAAACGAGGACATCGGGCTGAATGCCGATACTTTGCAGTTCTTTGACGGAATGCTGAGTGGGCTTTGTTTTCAGCTCACCGGATGCCGAAAGGTACGGAATGAGCGTAACATGGATAAAACAGCATTGATTCTGCGCAAGCTGAGTTTTAAGCTGGCGAATAGCCTCAAGGAAGGGCTGGGATTCAATGTCGCCGACGGTTCCGCCGATTTCAACAAGCATGATCTCGGGTTTGATTGCGTTGATGGCCTTCTTGATGCGGAGCTTGATTTCGTCCGTGATATGCGGAATCACCTGCACCGTGCCGCCCTGGTAGCCGCCGCGGCGTTCGCGGTCGAGAACTGCGGAATAAATCTGTCCGGTGGTGGTGTTGTTGAGCTTTGTGAGCTCTTCGTTAATAAAACGTTCGTAATGGCCGATGTCAAGATCGGTCTCTGCTCCGTCATCGGTCACGAAAACTTCGCCGTGCTGATAGGGGTTCATCGTTCCCGGGTCAACATTGAGATAGGGGTCGAGCTTCATAATCGATACGCTGTAGCCCCTTGCTTTCAACAGCCTGCCCAATGCGGCGGCGGTGATGCCTTTGCCCAGCGAGGAAACTACGCCCCCGGTAACGAAAATCAGCTTGGTGTCCATGTGTTCCTCCTGAATATAAAATCGTCAATGCACCGCAGAAGGAATGCGGAGAACACTCCGCGCCGCTGCGGCACACAATAACTGTCCATTGAATAATATTATAGTTAAAACCCGCCGCGTTTCAAGCCCTATATGCGAATAAAATCCGATATAATTTTTCGCGGCTTTCCGCGGCGGAGAAAAAACTGTTTCGGCACTGCATTATTCTTCCGTCGGTATCGGACGGATATGCCAGAGTTCTTCGGAATACTCCCGAATTGTTCTGTCGCTTGAGAACTTGCCGGAATTTGCGGTGTTCATAAGGCATTTTCGCGCAAATGCCCGCTCATCCGCCGTATCATAAATTGCACGGAGCTTTGCTTCGATATAGCTTTCAAGGTCATATAGATTGAAATAATAGTCCGGTTTGCGCCAATCACCCGTCAAAAGGGAGTTGTAAACTTCCGTAAATACGCGGCGCGCTTCTTCTTTTGCTCCCGAATCCTGCGGCAGTGTGTAAACGGCATTCAGAATGCTGTCGTCAACAAGGGAATCAACCGCGCGGCGTACGACGGAGCTGCTTTCGTAAACGGTGCGGGGGTTGTAATGCGGGCGGAGGCGGGTCAGCTCCTCGACTCTTGCACCGAAGATATAGTTGTTTTCCTCGCCGGCGCACTCGACGATTTCGATATTTGCGCCGTCATATGTTCCGAGAGTTACGGCACCGTTTATCATGAACTTCATGTTGCCCGTGCCGCTTGCCTCGGTTCCGGCAGCAGAGATCTGCTCCGAAATATCTGCTGCGGGAATGATATGCTCGGCATAAGAACAATTGTAATTTGAAACGAACACAACCCGCAGTTTATCGCGAACGGCCGGGTCGCTGTTGATGCAGCGTGCAAGCTCGTTGATGTATTTAATGATGTTCTTCGCCATTATGTAACCCGGAGCTGCCTTTGCACCGAAGATGAATGCGGCGGGGGGCATATCGGAAAGCCGTCCTTCCTTAAGCTCGCGATAGATATGCACAATGCTCAGTGCGTTCATAAGCTGCCGTTTGTATTCATGCATGCGCTTCACCTGAATATCAAAAACGAACTCCGGAGGAATTTCAACACCCTCCTTTTGAAGAATGATATCGGAGAGTTTGCGCTTGGCCTCGCGTTTGACGGCAATGAAACCCCGAATCAGTTCATCGTCGATCAGAGGTTCAAGCTTTTTAAGCTCGTACAGGTCGGTCATAAAGCCGTAGCCGATGCGGCTCCCGATAAGTGTGGAAAGTGCGGGATTGCAAAGCCCGAGGAAGCGGCGCTGGGTCACGCCGTTTGTTTTGTTCTGGAAGCGTTCGGGATAAACATCGTACCAATCCTTAAGCACTTCGGTGCGCAGCAATCCGGAATGGATCTGCGCAACGCCGTTGACGTATGAGGAAACAAAGGTTGCAAGCCTTGCCATATGAATCCGTCCGTCGGCAACGATGTACATTGAGTTTATCTTTTCCTGCGGCAGCCCGCGGGACGTCAGTTCGCGGTGCAGCGCATCGTTAATGCGGAAGATGATATCGAGAATATTCGGAATAACGCTGCGGAAGAGCTCACAATCCCATGTTTCGAGAGCCTCGCTCATGAGCGTGTGGTTTGTGTAGCTGAATGTGCGCCGCGCAATGTCCAGTGCGTCGTCAAAACTTTTGCCCTCGTTCATAAGCAGACGGACAAGCTCCGGAATGCTGACCGTCGGATGTGTGTCATTAAGCTGTATTGCGTTCATCTCCGCAAAATTATCAACCGTGCCGAAAACACGCTTGTGACGGCGGAGAATGTCGCCGAGCGATGCAGCGGAAAGGAAATACTGCTGCTTCAGGCGCAGGCGTTTACCCTCGTATGTGCTGTCGTTGGGATAAAGCACACGCGTAATGTCCTCAACGGCATTCTTTTCGCGGACGGAAAGCGCGTATTCCTGCGAATTGAACGCGGCAAAATCAAATTCCTCCTCCGCTTCGCTCTGAAACAGGCGGAGAGTGCCGATTGTTGAAGTGTTGAAGCCGATTACAGGCATGTCATAGGGCACGGCGAGAACGCGCCTGTCCGCGAATTCAACAACAATGGTTTTATCGTCGCGTCTGCGGCTCCACGGATCTCCCTGCTTTTGCCAATCGTCCGCACGTTCAACCTGAAAGCCGTTCAAAAAACTCTGCTTAAACAAACCGAATTTGTAGCGGATGCCGTATCCGTCAAGCGGAAGGTCGTGAGTCGCCGCGCTGTCAAGAAAACATGCCGCAAGCCTGCCCAACCCTCCGTTGCCGAGAGCGCAGTCCTCGATGGATTCCATAATGTTGATGTCGACTCCGCGCAGAGCAAGCAGACGGGATACTTCCGGCAAAAGATTCAACACGAACAGATTGTTGAAAATCATTCGCCCGGTTAGATATTCGGCGGAAAGATAGTATGCCCTCCGCCCCGTTTCACGATTGCGGCGGCTCCTGCGCCAATCATCCGCAACGGCATACATCACCGCATCGGAAAGTGCGCGGTGCAGCTGCTTCGCATCCGCCTCGTTTATGTTTATCTGATAGTCGCTGCGCAGAATATCCTCCGTGCGCCTGATGATCCCTTTTGCATCCATAAGCATGATTCCGTTACCCGTGGCTCTCGGCTGCCCGAAAGCGTCCTTTCGCAGTCTGATTAATGTTTTCAGCTTATTATACCATATGCGGCGCGATTAGGTAAGTACCGGGTGACGGGGAGTTGATGATGAAACAAACATTATGAATATATCATCCGTGTATTTGCTTTTAACGCTTAAGTATATTATAATACATTTGTATTTGAATGTTCTTTTTTAAGCTTTTTTCGTAAAGAGCCTTGACTTTGTATCTTTTGCAAAAACAGCTTGAGTCGGCACTTCTCCAAAATCAGCTGCGGGTCTGTTAATGCAAAAAACTTGAGCAATCCCGTGTTCGGCAGCGAACACAATGAGTTTTTAACGAATGCAGGCACAACTTTTCTCAGTGTATCTGCAAAAACAAATCTGATTAAATAATGTATGATTATTCATAAAATGGCCGATGTTAACGGGATGTTTATGCGTGAACATGCATTCACACTCACAAAACTCGGCACGGCGAAAGAGGAAATGGAAAAATTTGATGAAGCATTGCAATGCTATACAATGGCAATGCAGATAACCAAAGAACTTCTCGCAGCTTCGCCCGATGACGGCAAACTTAAGTACAATATGAGTGTTTCTTATGAACAGATCGGTCATATAGCAGAGCTTAAACACAATTATCGCGAAGCTGAATTGCTGTACAGACAATCGCTTGAGATCTGCCGCACTAACGTTAAGCTCGGGACTCGACCGTTTGATGAAGACGCTCTTGCAAGTTCGTTATACAGACTTGGTGCACTTCCATTGCAGCGAAAGGCAACAGACGAACAGAAAGAATGCCTTAAAGAAGCGATGTCCATATGGAAAGATTTATATAACACAACGGGAGATATTGTGTATAAGAAAAATTATGATTTTGCCAAAAAGGCATTGAGAAGATAACATAATAAATCAATGGACATGCTCTCGAGCATCGCAGCCTGCAGTGTGCCTTTCAACTCCTGCCGAATCAGAAGAGCCGCGCTTTGACGCGGCTCTTTAACGTTCCGAACAACAGTTCGGCAGCTGTTTGATTATTGACCGAATCCTCAGTCAGGCTCAGTCTTCGTCCTCTTCCTCGGGGAGGATTGCGTTATGGAACACCTCTTGGACATCATCGTTATCGTCGAACATATCGAGCATACGTTCGATTTTTGCGATCATTTCGGGATCGTTGACATCAACGGTGTTGGAGGGGATCATATCCTGTTCGGCGGAGAGGAAGGTGTAGCCTGCGGCTTCAAGAGCCTCGCGAACGGCAGAAAAATCGGCGGGCGAAGTGAAGACTTCGAAGCAGTCGTCCTGTGCATTGAAATCGTCAGCGCCGGCATCGAGAGCAGCCATCATGAGTTCTTCCTCATCGATTTTTGCGCTGCGTTCAATGACGATATGACCCTTCTTGTCGAACATCCAGGCGACGCAGCCGGAGTTGCCCATGCCGTTGCCGTATTTGTCAAACAGGTGGCGGATTTCCGCAGCGGTACGGTTGCGGTTGTCAGTCAGAACTTCAACAATGACTGCAACGCCGCCGGGGCCGTAACCCTCGTAAGTGCCGCTTTCGTAGTTAATGGAGCCGAGTTCGCCTGCCGCCTTTTTGATGGAGCGGGAGATGTTGTCGTTGGGCATGTTGCTTGCCTTTGCTTTTGCAATAACATCGCGGAGTTTTGAGTTATTTGCGGGGTCGCTGCCGCCTTCTTTAACGGCGATTGCAATTTCTCTGCCTATTTTTGTGAAAACCTTACCTCTTTGAGAGTCGGTCTTCTCCTTTTTGTTTTTAATGTTTGCCCATTTGGAATGTCCGGACATAGGTGTACCTCCTGAATTTTTCGCCGACGCACATTATTCGCTGCGCCGTTTTGATTTTGATTTTGGTAAATTTTTATGATAATGCCGCACTCGAGTTTTCAAGGCAGCTTATCGCCTTTTTGATTTCGGACAAATTGAACCGCTTTGACGTATCCGCCGCTGTTACTCACCGGTGTAGGGTCTGCATACAGCAACAACGCGGTGCATACTTGTTCCGGCGGAAGAGCTAAAGTCGCCGAGACAGGTGATGAGCGTCAATCTTGATTCGCCGTCATGCTGCATGACTTCCCACGGAACATGCTGATAGTGGTATTGGTTAATGCTTTCAACGATATAATAAGCGTATTCGCCGTTCTGCATTTTGACAATGACCTGATCCCCGGGCTGCAATTTATCCTTTACAACGGAAAAATAACCGAGTTTGCCGCTGTATCGATTGTGCCCCGCAAGGATAACGTTGCCGCCTGTTACGGGATCCCCGCTGTATTTGAGCCATCCGGCACGGAACGGAGAACGTACGGTTGCCATTTCGCCGCGCCAATTGTATCCGACGGGATCCACGGGGCAGGTTATATCATATTGCGGAAAATAAACGCATTCGGGCGCATAATCGTAAATGAACGGTTCTTCCGTAACATTTTCGGGCAGGGGCGTTTCGTCCGGCGAAAACGTCGGACGCGGAACGAGACTGCCCTGCGGCCCGATGTTGTGATTGTTCGGGTCATCGGGATCACTCGGTCCGCTCGGGCTGCCTGTCGGGAAAGGCGGAATCGTTTCGAATACTTCTCCGAAGATGTTGCGGCGTATCCAACGCCCGGCATCGTCAAAGAAAAACGTCGTGTCGCTCACGATAATAATGATACCCGCAAGCATCAGCACAACGGCGATTGACGTCACAATGGCGTTGTGACGGCGGTTTCTGCGCCTTTTTTCGGCAGGAGTATATACTTTTCGTTTCTTTTTATCCATAGCCCCTTTATTATATCAAAGAATTTTAGTGTTGGCAACAGAAATTGTTTATGGTATAATACGGAATATAACGGAATTTTGATCCGGGGACGGCGGTTCGGCTTATTTTTGCTTAAAGTTCAAAGTTTTTTCACCGAACAGCCGCAATCTGCTCCGATCGAATGCACGGATGCCGCCTGCGTGCAGACACAGCGGGCGCTGCATCACAACAAACGAACGCTGGTTCTGTTTAATGCATCAGCGTATTTCCGACAAGAGGTATCCACATGGACTTCAAACAAAACCTTTGCGCCGCTCTCAGCAATGCCTGCGGCATGACTGCCGAACAGATCGGCGATATGCTTGAAACTCCGCCGAACCCCGCAATGGGTGATTTTGCGCTGCCCTGCTTCAAGCTTGCAAAAACTTTCAGAAAAGCTCCCCCGGCAATTGCCGCGGAGCTTGCCCGGAATCTCGGCGAAATTGAGGGTTTTTCCCGTATTGAGACAGCCGGCGGCTATCTGAACTTCTTTACGGACAAATCCGCATTCGCCCGAACCGTCATTCAAAGGGTTCTTTCCGAAGGCGACGGCTACGGTGCTTCAACCGAAGGCAGCGGAAAGAATATCTGCTTGGATTATTCTTCCATAAACATCGCAAAGCCCTTCGGTATCCACCATATCACAACAACGGTTCTCGGAAATTCGCTCAGGCGTATCTTTGACCATTTGGGCTACAAGACCGTCAGCATCAATCACCTCGGTGATTGGGGAACGCAGTTCGGAAAAATGATCGTTGCATACGACAAATGGGGCGACAGAGAAAAAATCGAAAACGGCAATTCCGTCCGCGAACTTGTTGCACTCTATGTCAAATTCCATGAGGAAGCCGAAAAAGACCCATCTCTTGAGGATGAAGCACGTGCCGCATTCCGCCGCATCGAGCTGCACGAACCGCATGAATGGGAGCTTTTCCAGTGGTTCAAAACGCTGACGCTCAAGGATGTTGCGCGGGTCTACGACCTTTTGGGCGTAACATTCGACAGCTATAACGGCGAAGCCTTCTACGAAGACAAAATGCCTGCTGTTGTGCAGGAGCTTAAGGATAAGGGGCTTACAAAAATCGACAACGGCATGACCATTGTCGATCTCTCCGAATATGATATGCCGCCCTGCATAATCCTTAAGAGCGACGGAAGCACCATTTATGCAACCCGCGACATTGCCGCTGCGGAATATCGCAAGAATACTTACGATTTCTATAAGTCACTGTACGTTGTTGCCTATCAGCAGAGCCTGCATTTCCGCCAGATTTTCAAGGTGCTTGAGCTTATGGGCTACGATTGGGCAAAGGATTGCGTTCATGTCAGTTTCGGCATGGTCAGCATGGAGGATATGACTTTCTCCACCCGTAAAGGCAATGCTGTTTACCTTGAGGACGTTTTGAATGCCTCGATTGAAAAAACGCTTGAAATTATCAAGCAAAAAAGTCCCAACCTTGAAAACAAGGAGGAGGTTGCGCGGCAGGTCGGCGTCGGTGCACTCGTTTTCGGCGTGCTTTATAACGGCAGGATAAAGGATTACACCTTCTCTTGGGAAAAATCTCTCAATTTCGACGGCGAAACCGGTCCCTATGCGCAATACACCTATGCACGCGCATGCTCCGTAATGCGCAAGGCGGACGGATTCGATGCCGAAAACATCGATTTTTCGGTGCTTTCGGATGAAGCTTCGGCCGCGCTGCTCCGCGCAATAGATTCACTGCCGGGCTGCATTAAACAGGCGGCGGAAAAATACGAACCCTACCTTATCTCCCGTGCGGTTATAGATATTTGTTCATGCTTCAACAAGTTCTACTACGACAACCGCATTATGGATGATGATACGGCCGTTCGCAACGCAAGGCTTGCGCTCACCGAAGCCGCACGCACCGCCATTCGCACAGGTCTGTTCCTTGTCGGGCTTGAAGCGCCCGAAAGGATGTAATTCGGATCCGCGAAGCGTCAATCAATTGGCTATCAATAATAATTTATTTTATCGAAAGGAAATACACAATGGTTCTACTCGACGAATATCGTCAACAGTTGACGGCAGCCATTGCAGCCCTTAAGCAGGCGGGTGAATCCCTTTGACCTTGCAGGGCTTGCAAAGGAAAAACAGGAGCTTGAGGAGCAGATGGCTCAGGACGGCTTCTGGAACGATGTTGAAAATGCAAACAAGGTCAATCAACGCATAAAAGCGATTCACGCAAAGCTTGACAAATATCGCAAGCTTGAAACAACCGGCGAGGACGTCTCAACCCTGTTTGATATGGCAGAGGAAGAAGATGACGAGGAAACCGCGCTTGAAGCACAGGCGGAGCTTAAGGAGTTTCTGCATAAGGTTGAAGAGTTCCGCATCGACACGATGCTCCGCGGGCCGTACGACAATGCAAATGCCGTTCTCAGCCTTCATGCCGGTGCAGGCGGCACGGAAGCGCAGGATTGGGTCAGCCTGCTCTACCGCATGTACACACGTTATTGCGAACGCAAAGGTTTTGTTGTGAAGGAACTGGATTTGCTCGACGGCGAGGAAGCGGGCATCAAGTCCGTCACCTTTGAGTGCCAGGGGGACAATGCCTACGGTTACCTTAAGGCGGAAAAGGGTGTTCACAGGCTTGTTCGAATCTCCCCGTTTGACTCCTCCGGGCGCAGGCACACCTCTTTTGCCTCGCTGGATGTAACTCCGATTCTTGACGATGATGCGGGTGATATTGAGATAAATCCCGATGATATCCGTGTTGATACTTATCGTTCGAGCGGAGCAGGCGGACAGCATGTTAACAAAACATCCTCCGCGATCCGCATAACGCATTTCCCGACGGGTGTCGTTGTTCAGTGCCAGAACGAACGCAGCCAGATTCAAAACCGCGAAACAGCAATGCGTATGCTCCGCGGCAAGCTGCTTGAAATCAAGGAACGCGAACGCATGGAACACATGGCGGATATTAAGGGTGAAATGAAAAAAATCGAATGGGGCAGCCAGATTCGCAGCTATGTTTTCCAACCCTACACAATGGTCAAGGATCATCGCACGGGTGAGGAAACCGGCAATATTCAGGCTGTTATGGACGGCGACATTGAATCGTTCATTAACGCATATCTTATGAAGTGCTGATGCGGACGTAAATTCGCACTTTCGGCGGAGCTGTTTCGACTTGTTTGCCCGAAACGGCTCCGTCTGCAAAATTCAATCGGAATTTGTCGAAACCGCAAAATTCCGGTTATCCGATTTAATACGGCTTTCGTCAGAAAAACACGGATCAAAACGGTTCGGCACGTTTCATTTAAAATAATATAAAGGAGCTTTTGCAGCGGCAGAAGCAAAGGTATAAACAATGGGAAAATTTAACGGATTCAACACCGGCGCAAGCAACATGCAGGGGCTTATGCGCCAGGCACAGCGGATGCAGCAGGAAGTTGCCCGCGTTCAGGAGGAAGTCGGCAACACCGATTTTGAAGCAAGTGTCGGCGGCGGCGCGGTCAAAGTCGTTGTGAACGGCAACAAAGAATTCAAATCCATCGAAATCAGCCCGGCGGCAGTGGATCCGGATGATGTTGAAATGCTTCAGGATCTTATCCTTTCCGCAGTGAACGAGGCCGTTCGCCTTGCTAACGAAACGATGGAAAAGGAAATGTCAAAAGTCACCGGCGGTCTCGGAAATCTCGGCGGCTTCGGCTTCTGATTCTTCGGCAGAACAAAATGGAAAGTCTCGACAGACTTATCTCGCGGCTCAACCGCCTGCCCGGAATCGGCATCAAAACAGCACAACGGCTTGCTTACCATATTATCTCCCTTCCCGATGAGGATGCAGCAGCCCTTGCGAATTCGATTGAGGATGCGCACAGGCTTGTTCATTTTTGCCCTATCTGCGGTAACTATACGGAAAATGAGGTTTGCGAGATCTGCTCCGATCCGAAACGCAGCTCTGACACCCTGTGCGTTGTTAAAGATGCGCGCGATGTTATTTTTATGGAGCGTATGCGTGAATATCACGGAAGGTACCATGTTCTCGGCGGCGTTCTTTCCCCAATGGACGGAATAGGACCGGAGATGCTTCGAATAAACGAACTTTGCAAGCGCATCGAGTGTGAAAAAGTTAAGGAAGTTATCCTTGCAACCAACCCGGATGTTGAAGGCGAAACAACCGCAAACTACATCGCAAAGCTGCTCAAACCCCTCGGCGTCCGCGTTACGCGCATTGCTCACGGAATACCTATCGGCGGCAGCCTCGAATACATCGATGAAGTTACCCTGCTCCGTTCCATAGAAAACCGCAGAGAAATGTAAATCGATACTGCACTTTGGTGCGCAGCCGTGCGGCATGGCGGCTGACCGCAGGAGCCTCGGAGCGCACTCGAAAAATTGATGAACATAAACGATTATAAAAATCAGAATTGCGAGTGCGGCAAGCCGCAAAGAGCCAAGCCGCGCTTTTTGACTCACCGTGTTTCCGAAGCCGAAGCGGGGAGAAGCGTGCAGAGTTTGCTCAGGAACGAGATGCAGCTTTCGGGGGGGCTTGCTGCGCGGCTGAAGCGGGTTGAAAACGGAATTACTCTTAACGGAGCGAAGGTGTTTTCAAACGTCCGCGCCGCAGAAGGAGATATTATAGCGGCGGCGATAGGCTTTTGTCCCGAGCGATGCGGAAAATTGCCGTTTGAAGTACTTTTTGAGGATGAGGATCTGCTGATTATCAACAAGCCCGCCGGTGCAGCGGTTCACGGATCGCGATACGATGATTCCGTGCCGTCGATTGAGCTTGCGGTAAATGAGTATTACGGCGACGAAGGTTTTTTTCATCCCGTGAGCAGGCTTGACAGAGGCACGACGGGTGTAATGACGATTGCAAAAAACGGTTACATGCACGAACGTTTATCGGCTTGCCTGCATACGGACAGCTATGTGCGTTTTTACATCGGCATTTGTCACGGTTGGCTCGGGGCGAACACGGGAACTGTTGACATGCCCATAAAGCGGGAGGACGGCCCGTCCGTGCGGCGCGTAATTGACCCGTGCGGTGCGGAGGCGATCACGGATTTTCGCCTTCTGAAAGATTACGGATTTAACGGCTGCCGCGGATTTGCGGCGGAGAAAAACGAACAGGCTGAAAACATCGTTATAAAAAAAGAAAACGATGCTCAAAGATATGAAAACAAAAGCGGGCTTACTCCTGTCGAATTCCGACTTCGCACGGGGCGGACACATCAAATACGCGTTCATGCGGCGGCCGTCGGGCACCCGCTTGCAGGCGATTGGCTCTACGGAACGGAGGAGCCGGAGCTTATCGGGCGGCCGGCACTGCATTCATATAGGCTGGAGTTTGTTCACCCGCTGCGCGGAGAAAAACTCTGCATAAAAGCCGAATTGCCGCGGGACATGCAAAAATTGCTCAGCAGACACTGAACATAATCATGCCGCAAACATAAACGAACAAAATGTAAATAAGGTAATAAAGAAAAGCAAAACCGAGTGACCGACAGTTGTGCCGAAAGTCGCTCGGTTTGTATTTTTCAGCATTTTTAAACGGAAAGCGAAACTGAAGATTATTTGCTGTCGGTTTGCGTGCCGCACTTTGCCGCAGCTCTTTTCTTTTTATACACGCCCCACATGCGGAACGCGGTTGAAACAAGCAGCACGCCCACGGCGACTGCGCCTGCAATTGCGGCGGTTGCCGATCCTTTGGCCCACGCCTCGTTCATTTGGCTTCTGGAAATAAAATCCATTGTGTAGTACAGTCCGGCACCGGGAATCAAAGGCACAAGTGCCGCCATGAGATAAGCTATCGCCGGGAATTTGCGGATACGCGCCATGATTTCGGCATATGCGGAAGAAACGGCGGCAGCAATAAGATAGCTTGTTGCTTCGCCGATGCCTGCACGCATACAAAGGCAGCAAACCACCCATGAGATAATGCTGCCGACGAGGCAATAGGGAATGCCGCTGCCGTGCATGTTCAAATACAGTCCGAATCCGAGAGTTCCCACCATTCCGGCGATGCATTGCACGGCAAGACTGTGTTCAACAAGCTGCGGACTTCCGGCAATTGTGCCGAAAATCTGACGTGAAAGCCCGAATGCCGCACTTGTGCCGACAACAAGCGCGATTGCAATGATGACGACCTGAACAAGGCGGTTGATGCCGGAAAGAGTGTCCCCGTAAATAATATCTCGAAGGCTGTTTGTAAAAAGAAATCCCGGAACAAGTATCATTATTGCTCCGATTGAAACAACATCCGCATTGTCGCAAAGACCCAATACGGTGAGGGAATATGCGGCAAATGCAAGCACAAACCCGCCTACGAAGGTTTTGAAGAACGGGTTGGCGTGCAAAAAACCCATGCCCTGAATACAAAGCCCGACCGCAATGCCGCAGAGCCCGGAACCGAGAGCGTCACGCAGCGTTCCGCCGAAAAACACAGCAAAACCCGCCGCAATGAGGAAGTAGCCGAGATACGCGATCGGCAGTTTGTATTTGCGTATGCTTTTTTCGGTTTCACGCAAAAGCTGCCGCGCCTGACGAACCGGCGGCGTTTCCGCACAGATCCGACGGCAGAATGCGCTGTACAGCTCAACGCCGTCAAGAACCGTGTCGATGTCTTTAACTCTGCGAATCTTGGAGTAAACCTGCCCGTTTTCGTCCTCAAGTCCGGCAAAAATGCTTCCGGGTATTACGAAAACGTCGGATTTGTCTATACCGTATGCTTCAATGATGCGCACGACGGTTTCCTCAACACGGTATGTTTCCGCGCCGCAGCTTTGCAGCCGGACGGCCACCGCAACGGCAAAGTCCAGCAGCTCTTCGGGATTGGTCACGGCTGTGTTTCCGCTTTTGCTGTCGGCAGATTCAACATTGTGAACGGCAGCGGATCCGCTGCCAGGCCTTTTCGCCGTCGAAATCTTTTTATTTGAAAATTCGGATTTATTTGTTTTTTTTGCTTTCTTCATGTTTTTGTCCTTTCGGAGGGAAGATGAAGGCTTCGGAACAGGGCTGCCGCATTTTGCGCGGGGCGTGGAGGTGTTCCGAATTTAACGTCGAGTATAACAGCATACTGCGGAGAATTCAAGCGGGGAACAATGGCTTTTACGGTTATATTTTTGTATTTTTGTGTCGAAACGATAATGCGGAAGAAAGGACTGAGACAGACCTTCTTCCGCATTGCGGCATTGTTTATTTGTCGGCACTGCACGGATTGCGCCGCGCGCAGGGCATTATTCGGCGACAGCGCAATTCGCACGGCGGTTTAATTTAATCCCGCGTTCGGGATATAAGAGTTTTATTCTCTGTCAGCAGCCGCATCCGCAGGTGTTGTTATTGCCGCATCCGCAGCTGTTGTTGTCACAGCCGCAGCCGAGACCGTTTTCACCGAATGCGCCGAGCAGGGCAAGGATGATAATCCACCACCAATTGTTGCCGCATCCGCAGTTGTTGTTGTCGCAGCCGCAGCCGTTATCGCAGCCGCAGGTGTTTCCGTTGCCGAAGAGGAGCAGAAGGATGATAATCCACCACCAATTGTTGCCGAAACCGTTACACATAATTTGTTGCCTCCTTGATTTTTTGCGGCGATTCCCGCCGTCACCCCCATAATACGCAGGCGGGGCGGGATGTGTTACGGCAATTGCAAACCGCGCTTTCGAGTTCGGCCGAATTGCCGCACAGGAGACGATTTTTATAAAAACATTTGCGATGAATTAATACTTGGAATTGATTTTCGGGATATTGAAGAAACTCGGTATTAATGGTATAATAAAGCCGAATCTTCCTGCAGGCGGAATATGCACAGGCGGGTGATTCGGCTTTTTCATGAAAGGACACGAAACGAATGAAACTCGGAGTTATCGGCTTGCCCAATGTCGGCAAGAGCACGCTCTTTAACGCTATCACCAAGGCGGGCGCACAGGCTGCGAATTACCCGTTCTGCACAATTGAACCCAATGTCGGCATTGTCAACGTTCCCGATGAACGATTGGAAGTATTGAACGAGATGTATCATCCGAAGAGCCTTGTTCCCGCAACAATACGTTTTGTTGATATTGCGGGGCTTGTTCGCGGCGCATATCGCGGCGAGGGTTTGGGAAACAAATTCCTTGCGCATATTCGCGAAGTGGATGCGATAGTTCATGTTGTCCGCTGCTTTGAAGATTCAAATATTGTTCATGTTGACGGTTCGGTTGACCCTGTTCGCGACATGGAAACAATTAATCTTGAGCTTATCTATGCCGACCTTGAAACGATTGAACGCCGCATTGACAAAGCAAAGAAAAATTCAAAAAGCGGAGATAAAAAGTACCTTCACGAAATTGAATTTCTTGAACGCATTAAGGCGCATTTGGATTCCGGCAAGCCTGTGCGGAGCATGGAACTTACGGACGATGAACGCGCTGCGGCGGACGAACTTTTCCTCCTGACCACAAAGCCCGTTATCTATGCCGCGAATATAGCCGAAGATGAAATCGGCAATGAACCGCCCGCCGTACAGAAGCTTTATGACGAAGCCGCAAAAGAAGGTGCGGCTGCGCTGACCGTATGCGCAAAGGTTGAAGAGGAACTTTCCGAGCTTACGGATGAAGAAAAGGCGGCTTTTATCGAGGATCTCGGCATTGGGCAGAGCGGCCTTGACAAGCTCGTTCAAAAGAGTTACGAATTGCTCGGGCTCATCAGCTTCCTGACCGCGGGGACGGACGAGGTTCGTGCATGGACGATAACAAAGGGAACAAAAGCTCCCGGTGCGGCGGGTAAAATTCACACGGATTTCGAGCGCGGGTTTATCCGTGCGGAAGTTGTGCCCTATGAAACGCTCATTGAACAGGGCAGCATGGCGGCCTGCAAGGAAAAGGGTCTTGTTCGTTCCGAAGGCAAGGATTATGTTGTTCAGGACGGTGATATAATCGTTTTCCGTTTCAATGTCTGACGAATGAACCTTTTTGCATATCACAATTCAAGATTGCTTGACTGCCGCTTTCCGCACGGTGCATTGAAATGCCGCGGGGAAGCGGCTTTGTGCATTTATCTCTCCGGGCGCGATGCGGCGCGTGCGCGTGCATCGTTGCGGCTGTGGGCCGACGGGAAAGAACTGCTCATTTCGGCAGAAAAAATCTCCCCTTGTTCATGCGAAAAACTGCGCTCGCTGCCGCTTGAAGGGGATGGGGGCTTTTGCTTTTCGTTCAATATCACTGCTCCTGCCGAACCGCAGTTGATATGGTATTATTTCATCATTGATGTTGCTCCGGAACATGACGGCGGGGAAACGACGCGGCTGTTTTACGGCGCGCCCGAAACCCGCAGCGGCATCGGAAAGTTTTACCATGCATGGGAGACACCTCCCGATTATCAGATAACGGTTTTTGCGCGCGCTTTTGAAACTCCGAGTTGGTTCAGACACGGAATTGTCTATCAGATTTTTCCGGACAGGTTCAACCGTGAGTGTTTAAACGACTCGGCACGGGGCACTTGCGTTCCCGCGTTTTCAAGGGCTGAATACCATGAAAAACTCGGCCGCCGAATCATCAGGCACAAAGACTGGTTCGAACCCGTGCTGTACAGCCCCTGTGCAGGGGAAAAATTCTATTCCCCGTGCGATTACTACGGGGGCGATTTTGCAGGGATAAAACAAAAGCTTCCCTATCTTGCGCAAATCGGAGTCTCCGTCATCTACCTGAATCCGATTTTTGAGGCCGCAAGCAATCACAGGTACAACACTTCCGATTATCTGTCCGTTGACCCGATTCTCGGCAGTGATTATGATTTAACCGAGCTTTCAAAAGCGGCGGCGGAATACGGCATCCGCTTAATGGCGGACGGTGTTTTTTCACACACCGGGGATGACAGTGTTTATTTTAACAAATACGGAACATATCCCTCGTGCGGCGCATACAGCGGCGCGGATTCGCCATATTATAAATGGTACGAATTCGAACATTTCCCGGATGAGTACCGATGCTGGTGGGGGTTCAAAACCCTGCCGGAGGTGAATGAGCTTCAACCCGATTATGTTCGTTTCACAGAAAGCGTGCTCAAAAAATGGGCAGGCTGCGGTATAACGTCGTGGAGGTTGGATGTTGCGGACGAATTGCCGGATGAATTTATAAAAAAGCTGCGCACAGCGCTAAAAAAGCTTGATTCGGACGGTGTGCTTCTGGGTGAAGTTTGGGAGGACGCTTCAAACAAGGTTTCGGGAGGCGGGCTGCGAAAGTTTGTTCTCGGGGACGAGTTGGACAGCGTCATGAACTACCCGTTTCGCGATGCGGTATGCGATTTTCTGACGTGCAGGACGGATGCATATGCGCTGTATGAAACGCTTTCCGGGCAGCGGGAACGTTATCCCGAACCGTTTTACGGTGCCTGCATGAACCTTTTGGGCAGTCACGACACGCAGAGAATCCTGTCCTGCCTGAGCGATGCACCGCCAAAAGATACGTTGACGAGGGAACAGCAGGCGGAATATCAATACAAACCCGAAGCTGTCGTGCGCGGAAAGCGTCGGCTTTATGCGGCGTTTGCGCTCATGTTTTCAATGCCGCAGCCTCCGTGCATATACTATGGTGATGAGGCGGGAATGATGGGCCTTTCCGACCCGTTTAATAGGGGTTCCTATCCGTGGGGAAGGGAGGATATCGAAATACGCAGTTTTGTTATGCGGCTTTCGGCTCTCCGCCGCTGCAATGCCGCACTGAGCAGCGGGAAAACGGCATTTGCCGCTCCGTGTGCCGATGCATTCGCCGTGCTTCGGTGCCGAGGTGAAGAAAGCGCACTCACACTTGTCAACCGCGCCGATCATGCCGTCTGCGCCGCACTCGGTGCAGAGGATTTCCGTGAAGGTCCGGATGCCTTGAATGTCCGCACGGCAGATAAATATTCCGACGCATTTGCCGATGGTACGGTTTTGCAAAAGGATTTGGGCACGGGGCATATCAGAGTTGAAATCCCGCCGAACGGTTTTTTGCTGCTTTTGAGCCAAACCGCCGAATAACGGGTGAATCAGTGTTTGTGCGGCGAATTCGAACCGGAAAGGCAAACGCAAAAAGAAAAATAATTAAGAAAGGAAACTTTCGCTGCGGCGAAAGCGGGTAAAAGAATGAAAAACAGTTACGGGTTTGACAGACTTTCGCGGGACATGCTCATGCTTGCCGTCGCTCTCGGAATAATCGGTCTTGCCTTTTTCGGCAGCATATCGGGTTTTGTTCTTTTGTTCACGGCGGTTTTGCTGACGGCATTGATGCTTTTCAGAACTCTTTCCGCAAACGGGAACAAAAGAGCAAACGAACTGCGCGGTTACGAACGCGTGTCGGCATCGATAGGCAGCTTTTTTGCAAAGCTGTTCAATCGGATTAAAAATTTCTTTAAGAGGCATAAACAATATCGGTATTTTACATGCCCGAAATGCCGCCAGCGTCTGCGCGCACCGCGCGGCAAGGGCAAGATTCGGGTCACATGCTCAAAATGCGGCACACAGTTTGAAAAGCGAACCTGATTATTTGCCGAGAGGTACGGCCGATACCGAAAAAACAGGCACTGCGGCGATGCAGCGCATTCCGTTCCGAATCGCAGGAACATCGATGATGCACCGAACGTGCCGAATTGCGATATGAAACTTATTACATTCAAATTCTGCGCCGCCGGATTATTGCGGCAGAAAGGAACAATATGCTTGAATTCAAATTTGACACCCAGCTGCTGATCGAGGGCAGAAATCTTTCCGAGGATGAAATTTTTGATTACATAACAAAAAATATTGAGGGCGACTGCCTGCTTGCAGTGGGCGATGAAAGCCTTATCAAAATTCATTTTCACACAAACACGCCGTGGAAAGTTGTTGAGTATGCCGCCTCATTGGGCGAAATTTACGATATAGTGATCGAAAACATGGAAAGGCAGGAGCAGGGGCTTCAGGGCTGAGCGTGTTCTCGAAATCCAATCCATACGCCCGCATGATAATCATGCGCAGCATGATAATCAATGCGCAGCTTGATAATCAATGCGCAGCATTGATATGCAGGCGAAAAAACAGAAAAGCGAACAGCGAATGAAAAAGGAAGCGGGCGCGAACGCCTGCTTCCTTTGCTGCATTACCTGTTGCATATTGCGGCATTATTGGTGCTTTTTCAGAAAAAGTCAGCTGCATATGCCCGCCTGTCGGCTGAAATTTCAGAAAGAATCAGCAATCAATTCTTTTCCGTACTGAGATAATTAATGCTGCATAAATGGTCATTTTCAAATTCACTGTTTGAATTTAAATCAATCAGCCTATAGGTTCAAAATCCGCTGCTCCGTGCTTGCAGAGCGGGCAGACAAAATCGGCGGGAAGGGTTTCGCCTTCGTATACATAGCCGCAGATTTTGCAGACATAACCCTTTTGCACCGTTGAACAGACGGGTGCGGTTTTGGGCTTTATTTCGGAAAGATACCGTTCATATGTCACGGATTCCGCCGATTTGTCGAGCACGACCGCTTCGGTCACTTCCGCAACAAAGAGAGTGTGAGTGCCGTGATCCCGGGCTTCAAGCACCTTGCAGCTGATATAGGCATTTGTGTATTTCGGAATATAGCGGATGCCGTTCGCGGAACGCCTTACGCAGTCGCAGCCTTCGAATTTGCTGCAATCTCTGCCGCTTTGGAATCCGAACCTTGAAATCACGCTCATCGGGACCGCATCCGTAAGCACGGAAAGGTTGAACTCTCCGCTTTCGCGAATCATTTGCTCGGTGAAGTTTGCCTTGTTAACGGCAATGGTAAGCGTTTTTGGGGAGTCCGTGAGCTGGACAGCGGTGTTAATAATGCAGCCGTTATCCTTTTCGCCGCTGCGGGCGGTAAGGACATACAGCCCGTAAGAAAGTTTGAACATTGCATTGTTGTCGATTCCGCAGGGGAGCGCAGGTGCGTTATCAACTGCCTCGGCTTCTTCTTTCTGTTTGCGGAGTTCATCCTTTTCCGCAATATCCGCGGCGATTGTGTCGGCAAGTGCGGCGAGTTCGGCTGCCTGTTCGGGCTTGAGCGCGGATTTAACGGAAATCAGGCCGTTAAGCACCGTTGTGTTGCGAAGCGGTTCAATGATTGCACGCATTTGCTTGCCGCTTGTGGGAGCCCAGCTCCCGTTCTGAATAAAAGCAACGGTGCGGTTCTGCAAGCCGTGCGCAGCAAGGTCGTGCAGGAAGGCTTCCATCGTTACAAATATGCCGGAATTATAGGTCGGCGCAGCAAAAACAATGTGACTGAAGCGGAAACATGCGGCGATTATATCGGACGCAGGGGTGACGGAAACATCGTAAACGACCGTGCGGACGCCGCGGTCAAAAAGATACGCGGAAAGCACTTCAGCCGCATTTGCGGTGTTGCCGTATATGGAAGCGTAAGCAATAACAACGCCGCTTTCTTCGGGCGTGTAGCTGCTCCAAAGCAGGTATTTGTTAATAAAACTGTCGAGATTCCTGCGCCAGACAAAACCGTGCAGCGGGCAGATGAGAGAGATTTCGATTCCGGATGCTTTTTTGAGCAGAGACTGAACCTGTGCGCCGTATTTGCCGACGATGTTGGTATAGTAACGGCGGGCTTCATCCATATAGTCGCGGTCAAAATCCACTTCATCGGCAAAAATTGCGCCGTTCAATGCACCGAATGTGCCGAATGCATCCGCCGAAAACAGGATTTTATCAACGGTGTCGTATGTGACCATAACTTCCGGCCAATGTACCATGGGTGCGGCAATGAAGGTCAGGTTATGCCTGCCGGTTGAAAGTGTGTCGCCTTCTTTAACAATGAGTGCACGCGGCGTGATGTCAAGGTTGAAAAACTGCTTTATCATGTCTGCGATCATTTTGTTGCAGACAACAGTTGTTTCGGGATGGCGGCGCAAAAGCTCCGCAAGCGTTGCGGAATGGTCGGGTTCCATATGCTGAATAACAACATAGTCAAGGCGGCGGCCGCTCAAAACATGCTCAACATTTTCCATAAATTGTTCGCTGACGGATTTGTCCACCGTGTCGAACAGAACGGTCTTCTCGTCAAGCAAAAGATAGGAATTGTAACTCACACCGTTCGGAACGGAATAAACACCCTCAAACATTGAGAGCCGGCGATCGTTTGCACCGACCCAAGTCAGGTCTTCGGTAACTTTCTTAACGCAGTACATATCTTAAACCTCCAAAACAGAAATAAGAATCATTCTCGATACTCGTATTTTAGCATATCCGACGGTGTTTGTACAGAGGGAAAACAAATACAAACAAAATATATTTTGGATGCATCGGCCTTTGCAGCTTAACGCCCGAAAAAGGGCAGCTCCGACAAAAGCTTTTCCGTGACAAACGGGGAATTTTGCTGTATAATACAAACATGGACGGAAGCGCACGAAAGTTCATGCGGTTTCTTATGGTTCTTGCTGCGGTATTCCGTCGGCACACATTATCTTGACCGAAAGGACGCTCTTGCAGGGCAAGGGCGACAGTGATTAATATGACAGTACGCACACGTTTTGCGCCGAGTCCCACGGGGTACCTTCACATCGGCGGACTGCGCACCGCATTATACGCTTATCTGTTTGCAAAAAAGAACGATGGCGTGTTTATTCTCCGCATTGAGGATACCGATCAGGCGCGTTTTGTTGAAGGTGCGGTTGAAAAAATTTACAGCGGCCTGAGACTTGCGGGACTTGAATGGGACGAGGGCCCGGACAAGGGCGGAAACTACGGTCCGTACGTTCAGAGCGAGCGAAAAGATATGTATCTTCCCTACGCAAAGGAACTTGTTGAAAAGGGCAAGGCGTATTATTGCTTCTGCACTAAGGAGGATTTGGATGCGCGCAGGGCGGAGGCCGAAGCACGCGGCGAAACCTTCAAATACGATAAGCATTGTCTGCACCTTTCAAAGGAAGAGATTCAGCGCAGGCTTGATGCCGGTGAACCCTATGTAATTCGCCAGAACATCCCCGAAAGCGGTGAAGCAGGCTTTGACGACGTTATTTACGGACGGATCGATGTTGACTGTTCCGAGCTTGATGACGGCGTTCTTATAAAGGCGGACGGAATGTCGACTTATAACTTTGCAAACGTTATAGATGACCACACAATGGGCATCACGCACGTTATGCGCGGCAACGAATACTTAAGTTCCACACCGAAATATAACCTGTTATACGAAGCATTCGGCTGGGAAAAGCCCGTTTACATCCACCTTACCCCCGTTATGAAGGACGCGACGCGCAAGCTCAGCAAGCGGCACGGTGATCCCGGGTTTGAGGATTTGATTGCACAGGGTTACCTTGCGGAGGCGATTATAAACTATGTTGCGCTTGTCGGCTGGAGCCCCGGAAACGATCGCGAGTTTTTCACCATGGACGAGCTTAAGGAAGCATTCAGCATTGAGGGTCTCAGCAAGTCCCCCGCAATTTTCGATGAAACAAAGCTCAGATGGATGAATGCGGAATACATCCGCAAACTTTCGCCCGAGGAATACATCCGCCATGCCGAACCCTATCTCGAAGCGGCAGGCTGCGGGCATATGGATAAGTCGATTTTTGCGCGAATCCTTCAGCCGCGCACGGAGGTGTTCACGGATATTACCGAAACCGTTGCTTTCCTTGCAAAGATGGACGAGGATTATTCCGTTGACCTGTACACAAATAAAAAATCCAAAACGAACCCCGAACTTTGCCGCGATATTCTTGCAGCGGTGATTCCGGAGCTTGAGGCTTTGCCCGAATGGACGGAAACGGCACTGCATGATTTCCTTATGAATTATGCGGCGGAACACGGCATGAAGAACGGCACGCTGCTTTGGCCGGTTCGAATTGCAATGAGCGGAAAGACAGTTACCCCCGGCGGCGCGATCGAAATTGCTGCACTGCTCGGCAGGGAAGAAGCTCTGCGCAGGCTGCATCACGGCCTCGACAAATTAAACAATATGTAAGTTGAATTCGTTTGAATCGAAACATTGTCGGCGGCTCAGACATACATGTGTGAGCTGCCGACTTGCTGTTTATCGCAAGCGAAAAAGGGGAACATTGAATGAAAGTTTTGATCGGAACAACCAATCCTTCAAAAGCTGATTGGCTCGGCGGACTTATCGGCGCGGGCACGGAGCTTTTGACGCTTGGGGATGTCAATATCTCCGCCGAACCCTCCGAAACGGGGGCGACACCTGCCGAAAATGCCGCAATTAAGGCTGAATTTTACGGCAAAACATTTCAACCCGTTGTGTGCCACGATTCGGGGCTCTATTTTGCGGAGCTTGCACTCGATGACCCGCGTCAGCCCGGGCTGCATGTCCGTACTCCGAACGGAAGAGCAAGGTTTTGCAATGACGAGGAGATGCTTGCATACTATGCAGCGCTTGTACATTCCCTCGGCGGCGCGGCAACGGCGATGTATCTGAGCGGCTTTGCGGTTTTTGCGGACGGAAAACTCAGCACTTTCGCCTTCAGCAGAGAGGATGCCGCACATGCAGCGTTTATCATGACGGATAAACCTTCCGCTTCGCGCCATCCCGGTTGGCCGTTGGATTCAATATCGGTTAGACCCGATTCCGGACTGTATTTTACGGGCGAGCCGTATTGCGGCAAACAGCCCGTGAGCCTTTCGCAAACAAAAAAAGGAACAGGCGGATTGCAAAAATCGGCTGCCGATGCGGAGTTGCGCCGCTTTCTGAAAAAAGCACTCGGATTGTGATGAATTAAATAATTGCCTTGAAAACGAACAAAGCCGGCACTCAACAACGGGTGCCGACTTTGTTTATTTTGTTTCTTAATCACTCGGCGCATGAACCGAAGAAAAACATGCGCTGCCTGCCGTGCTTATAAAATCGCGGTGCGGAGAATTGCAAGCGCGTCCACAGTGGTAATGCTGCCGTCGCCGTCCATATCCGCAAGCTCGGGATGTTCAAGTTCGCCGACCTGCATAACGTACCGCAGAACAAGCAGTGCATCTAAAGTGTCAACGGAACCGTCCATGTTCACGTCGCCGATGTCGGCAGGGGGAGCTGCATGTTCATACAGTGCAGTCACGGTGATATCGGAGTTTACGGGGGTACCGTCATAATCCCAGCCGATGAACGTGAAGCCTTCATGTTCGGGTGCGGCGGGGAAGAGTTCACTTCCGAGAATTTCGCCCGCAGGAACAGTTGCCGTGCCGAGAATTTCACCGGTCACGCCGTCTTCAAACGTCACGGTGTGTTCCTCCGTTTCGCCGCCTTCGTCCATAAGCCATACCTGTGTGCCGTAGAAGGGGTTTGCGGTGCCGATGGTAAGTCCGCTTGACGTTTCAGCAAAAACTCGCAGACCGTGATTATAGGGATCGCCGAAACCGTTGGTTGTTACTGTTTCAAAGTTTACACCGTCATCGGAAATATACATGTCAAAGCCGCGATCCGCATCAGTGAGATAGGAAGCGCAGGTCAAAAGGCTGCGAACGGCTGCCATAACGCCTTCAATGCCGCCAAGCTTTTCGATAAGGTCACGAATGCTGCCGAAATCGGGAAGTGCATCGGGGTTCTGTGCGGATATTTCTTCACGCATCAAATACGCCTTCACGGTTTCCGGTGCGATGCCCTTTTTGTCGAGGTCGATACCGAGTTTCGAAACGTCACCGGTTGCGAGCATATGCGCAATCTCTTCGTTACTGAATTCCGCAAGGAGCTTGTCCATGGCCTCCGTGCCGTCCTCATCGCCGCTGCCGCTGATTTCGATAAGGTCGCGAATGAATTCAATGAGCCTTGCCCATTCTTCGGGAGTCATGTTCAGAATATCGCCGTTCGCAAACTGCCCGACAGGTTCAAGCAGGCTGCTTGTGTCGAATGTTCCGATGCAGAGTTTGCCGTTGTACTCGGTCATCCTCCATATATATTGGTTTTCATTCCTGCCGAAGCCGGAGCCGATGCCTGAAATGCCTCCGTTCGGGAACATTTCGGTTGCATCGCCGACAACAAGCTCAATGTTTTCGTCCGCATCCATACGGTAAAGATTTACCGACTGACGGAGATTTTCGTTCATGAAGTCGAAATTCGTGTGTTTAAGAACGTTGCCGAGAGCAATCTCTTCATCGTTATATTCACCGATGTAGAGATAACCGTTATAAACCTGCAAAACGCCTGCGCCGGAGCGGGTTCGTTCGGGATCTATGCCGAAAGTGTATCTTGCACCGTCGTTTTCGGTGTCCCCGATTACGGGAGTCCAACTCCAACTGCCATCCTCCGCTTTATCACCGCGAACAAGTGCGAAGGACTGCATTGTGTTTTCATCGGGCATGTTATCGGGAGTACCGGTGCAGATGGACACGTAAAGCTTGCCGTTGAATTCAACAATTTCCCAAATGGAACCGCCGTAAATGCTGTCCGTAAAATGATAGGCGGGATAATTAAACAAATCCTGCTGGTTTGCAATAACGGTGAAGCCTTCCCTCGGGTTGGAGGATGAAAGGATTACCGGACCGTCCTTTGTGACGCAGCTCAGAATCAGCTCGCCGTCATATTCGCAAAGTCCGCGTATACCGGTGCAGACTCCGTTCATATAACCTTGATAGTAGTCCTGAAGGGTCATGCCCTGATAGACCATTATGATCTCATCGGTTTCGGGGTCAAGCTCATAGATGCAGGGAAGGTTGTTCACCGCACCGCAGAAATAGAACTTTCCGTTATAGGCCGTAACATTGCGGAACATTGCATTGTCGCCGGTTGTGCATTTGGACATGAGAACGGTAACTTCGCCCGTTACGGTATCGATTTTCGTTAAAATGCCGCCGGCATTACCGCCGTCCTCTTCACCCGTGAAAAACGTGCCGTTGTAAAGCACGTTCAGAAGAGCCGTAAGCTTTTCCTGATCAAAATTGCCGCCGAGAACGCTGCTCATAAGGGTCAGCGTGTTTGTCAATGCGCCGTAGCAGGTGCCGACGTAGACGTATCTGCCGTGTCCTGCCGCGCACCATGAATAGCTTTGTCCGCGTGCGCCCTGCCCGGCGTCCGACGCGGAAATAACGCCGTTGCCGACATAGTCAACAATACCGTCGTTCTGCCCGGAACCGTTGTCGGGGTGAGTGATTTTTTCAAAGCGCAGCGTGCCGTCCGGCTGAGCATAGCTCAGTGCGGAAACACCTGTGAAACAGTTTGCGCAAAGTGTCAGGCAAAGAAGAAGGCTGACAAACGCTCTAAAAAGATGCTTTTTCAATTTTGTACCTCCCTGTCTGCGTTTTCAGCAGGCAATCTAAAATTTTAAAGCAGGTAAGTTCTTTCCACCTGTTTCAGGCTGATTATAGATCTGAAACATGCGCATGTCAATACAAAAAACGGAAAGCCCGAAGAAAAAAATGAAACCCGTTCATGCGTTCGGTGAGTGATACTCCGATTTTTGTGTTGACATTCAGCTCAAGACGCGGTATAATATGCCTGATCACAAACAAGGGTGGAATATCACCCTCGAATATTTAATGTTTCGCGCGGGTGTAGCTCAATGGCAGAGCGTCGGCTTCCCAAGCCGATCACGTGGGTTCGATTCCCATCACCCGCTCCATTTTTTTATACAGCAAGACTTTTAATAACTGTTGGGATTTATTTTGCCGTTAATAAAAAAAGAAACAGAATAAGCATCAATATCAATATCGCTGCAACGGTAAATACGGCTGCATGTTTTGCAGCTTTGTTGCCGTTGTTTTTATTTGCCGAAGATTTGTTGAAGTTTTCATTTGTGCGAACTGCATTTTCAAAATCTAAATCCTGCGGCTGCGAGAGGCTTTTCGCCTGAGCTTTGCGCTGCTCTGCCAATGCACGCCTGTAAAGAGACAGCGGATCGCTTGAGTTCAAAATGCGTGTGCAGAAGTTTTCAATCCATACAGCATCAGAAGGTACGCAAATGCTATCCGCTCTCAGATGCGTTTATGGTCCAAAACGAGTATCCTCAGAGCAGCAAAGAGCCCAAATGGCATATTCTTGTTCAAGTTTCAGAGAATAAATGCATACTCTGCTCCACTTTGGGAGGATATGTTAGGTATGCGCCCATGTATATCCATAGTTTTAGGCTGATAGCCCCTCGCAAACTTTTGGAAGCTCAGCTAATCAATCAGCGGTATCAGAATTATGAAGATATTCCTACTGTGCATGACAGGCTCCGCTGGTGCCGCCATCACAAGGGGCTGACGCAGAAAGAGGTTGCAGAATTGACAGGCATCAGTCATTCCAGATACTCTGATATGGAAAACGGGGCTGTTGACTACTATACAAAAGAAATCGCGGACAAGCTGGCTGCATTCTATGAAATACCGGTGTATGACCTTCTGGACGATTACAATCTCTTCCTATATACAGGACAAGGGAAACTGATAAGAGAATATCGCGAGAGCCTCGGTATGAAGATAAAGCCATTTGCACAGCTGATTGGAATAGACCGCAATCTGCTCCGTGCATGGGAGGCTGATCAGAAGCGAATGAGCCTCAATTCTTGGAACAAGTTTTTCAAAAACATCATCAAATTATAAAGGAAAGCAGGTGCTTAACCTTTTTGAGGGTTGATCACCTGCTTGCTTTTTACTGTTTCAATAATTGAATCCAGCAGCTGTACCTTCTGTTCGGAAGGACAATTCAATTTTTTGATGGTTTGATTCACTTTATCTGCGTGGACAACGGCAATACATCTCGCCAATTCACGCTTACCTTCTTCTGTTTTTGGGTAATGAATAATTACTTGGATTGGAGCACTTGTTCTTGCGATGCCACACACCTCCTTCAGTATTTCAATCTATGAGAGAGAATTTGTCCGTTATTACCACGCTACATCGTCTGTTTCCTTACTTGAAGTTGGAAATTCGTGCAATAATACTGTCAGGAAACTTCAGAACTTCTTTCGTGGTATCATTTTGTCAGAAGAATATCAAAGACATACTGAGTGCCTATTGAGCTCTGATTGACTGGTTCCACAGAGGAAGGCCTCTCATGGAATACCAGAATTTCAGTTGGATCATCACCATCATATAATGTATGGAAGCGCAATGACTGTACAGGGGACTTATTTGACAGTGAGTACGATGGTCTTGCGCGAGTCATCAATGCTATACACCTCAGACGGTATGGATTCGTGAGCTTTTCCCAATGTATTTTTGATACAAACCACTAGTACGGATACTTTTGTCATGTTCCTCATAAGAAGTATGAAAGATTTGAAGGAAAACAGGGTGAAGATAATAAGCATTCGATTAGTAAATTCCAGTCTTTTATAGAATATGAACCTTATGCTTATCAGACTATGATACGCTGGAGCATTTAAGATGATGCCGCAGAGATGGCGAATAAGAATAAGTAGGTGTGCGTCGCAGCCGTTCCGGATGACGAGTATGAGAGATTTGAAGGTTTTGCAAAACTAACGCGGTCTATTTCTGTTCAGTACAGAATATAAAGTACGCAATAGTGAGCATATTGCTATGATTGTTGAGGCAAAAGATATCGATACATTAGTTGTAATACTGTCAAGACTGAGTTATGAGACTGAGGAATTCCATCTTATGAGACTCTTCCCCATATTTTGTGTAAACGCTGTACGGCATGAATGTTAAAGTGCTTCGAGGTCGTGATGGACGCATCTGTCCATCGCGGCCTTGGCTGCATATTAGCGTAAAGCCGGCGGTTTGTCAAGGGCGTGAAGCGTTCATTTTACCCTTGACGAAGCGACGGCTTTTCGCTATCGTTTGGGTATCGTTATCAAGCCGGAGCGATGCGGTCGATCCGGTCTGCAGCGACCCTCCGCCGTAAACTCGGCGGTCGTAATCTGCCGTCAGAGCGGCATCCTGTCGCCGAAGAAGACCTCAAGCTGAGCGTGTATCTGCGCCCAGTCCTTACGCTTGCCCGTCCACTTCCGCGTGATGTCCATCGCGGCAAGGTAGAGCATCTTGAGGAGAGCCTCATCGTTTGGGAAAACCGCCTTGTTCTTCGTCACTTTCCTGAGCTGACGATTGAAGTTCTCAATGGCGTTGGTTGTGTAGATGATGGTCCTGATCTCCTGTGGGTACTTGAAGTATGCCGCAAGCTCAGGCCAGTTTTCGCGCCAGGACTTGGAGATCTTGGGATACTTGGAATCCCATTTGACGGCAAATTCGTCAAGAGCGAAGAGGGCTGCCTGCTCATCGACTGCTCCGTACACGGCCTTCAGATCCGCCATGAGCGCCTTTATATCCTTGTAGGATACGTACTTCGTACTGCTTCGTATCTGGTGTATGATGCAATGTTGGACTTCAGTTTTAGGGTAAACGGCCTGTATCGCCTCGGGAAATCCCGTAAGCCCGTCGATACATGCTATCAGGATATCCTCCAAGCCTCTGTTTTTCATGCCGTTGAGGATCGAAAGCCAGAACCTCGCGCTCTCGTTTTCCCCAACGTACATGCCCAAAACGTCCTTCCTGCCGTCAAGATCGATGCCGATGGCTATATAGACGGCCTTCTTGATGATACGTCCTTCACTTCTCACATTGTAGTGTATGGCGTCCATGAATACCACGGCATATACGCTCTCCAGCGGTCGCTGCTGCCATTCCTTTACCACAGGCAGTATCTTGTCCGTCACGCGGCTTATCGTGGAATCAGACACCTCAAGACCGTAAATGTCCATGATATGCGCTGAAATATCGTTCGTAGTCATACCCTTGGCGTACATCGAAAGTATCTTTTCCTCAATATCGCCGGTAAGAGTAGTCTGCTGCTTTTTACTAACTGAGGTTCGAATTCGCCCTCTCGATCCCTCGGGATCGCAAGCTCCATCTCGCCGAAGCTCGTCTTCATCGTCTTCTTGCTGTGACCGTTCCGGCTGTTCGTGCCGGTCTTGTTCTTGTAGTCGTACTTGCTGTAGCCGAGCTCCTCGTCAAGCTCCGCTTCGAGACCGTTTTCGAGTATCGTTCCAACCATCTTGCGCAAAAGCTTGTGCAGATCTGACAGGTCGTTCACATTGAAGTTCGTCAAAACCTCCTGAATCTGCTTCTTCATGAGTTCATTTGCCGCCCGCTCTTCCGGGCTGTCCTTGTACTTTGGCATTTTAATTCCTCCTGCTTGGCTTTTCTATTCTATACCATACAGGAGGTTTACACAAGATTTGAAGAGGTCTCTAACTGATACATAGTTATCACCTTAGTGATACACAAAATGTATCAAAAAGGTATCACCTTACTGATACATAGTCATCACCTTAGTGATACACAAATGGTATCACCTTACTGATACATAGGTATCACCTTATAGATGCACAAAAACAAGGGAGGCACATCTGCCCCCCTTAAATTATGCTTTTATAGTTCGGTTTCGCACTCTTCACGGTCCGATTCGCGTTCTTCTCTGCCATTATTTATCAATCTTTCCATGGTTTTCATCAAAAATTTCCTGATGTTAATCAATTCAGCGATTAATTTCATTAATTCTTTTATCAATCGGGCTATTTCTATCAGTTTCTGAGCAACATAATCGACAAAAACGTCCTCCCCCAGCACCCTTAATTGTGTATCATCTCTCAAATATACCTCATTACGCTTCAGTACTCTCTGCATTTCCTCCAAGTCCTCCAATTCAGCCCTCGCTTTGAACTCCCTGGCATCGATTTCTTCGGCTGTCTTTATCCGATTTTGCACGATATAGTCATGCACATCTACCATCTTTTGTGTCTCAGCATCTTTTCTTTTATGCATCACCGATGCCATTAAGGCTGCATCCAGACTAAGCACTGTTCCCGTAGTTTTGGGTATCAGTCCATTTACCTGATATGTCGGGATATTCCCGTTCCACTGTGTGTTAATACAATGATATCCATTTTTATTATCTTGCAGTCTATATCCGGGTCCGATGTATTGGTTAGGTTGGGTTCTTGTATCACCGGCCTGCTGTTTTTTATCTCTATTGCTCATTTCGGCCGTTTTTTTCGTCTTTTCGTCGCTTTTCGCTTTCTGTGATAGATGATAACTGCCTTTTTTTGAGCGTCCTTGCTTGGTGAAGCTCCCACCGTTTTCGGGAATTACAGTGATAGAACAGCCTTTTTTAACATCATCGACCCATTCAGCGTATTTTGAACCGCATTTTTGACGCATTTCACTATTTTCTATTATTGAATACCCGTGTGATACACAGATTCTATCCAATTCTGCTCTGATTTCTCTTATTCTTTTGTTATTCATCGATATCGTCCTGCTGCCATCTTTGGCAAAATTGGAGATTAACAGATGAATATGAGCGTTGTCGGTGTTATAGTGAGCTGCCGAGATGGCATAAAATCGGCTAAGGGTGTCGCTGTGCATCAGTTCATCAGTTATTTTTCTCAATTCATCCGGTGAAGGGTGCTCAAACTCGGGAAAACTGAGAAAACAATGCTGTGCTAAGATAGGTTCTTTTTTGATATATACGTATTTTTCATCGTGATTTACGCCTGACAGCATTTTTTCAAGTTTTTTCTTATCATTTATATCGATATGTTTCCTTTTTGCGTAGTCTGATATTGTAAATTTAACCTCGGCTGTGGAACGGCCTTTTGCGGAGTGGAGCTCGTTGTATTTTAGTTGTGCAAATCCAAACTGCTGAATTGCCAATTCGATGTTTGCGCTGCATCCGTTGTGTCCGAAAGTATAGGCTCTCTCTATGTGGCCGTCTCGCATATAGCTCAGGACCCTCTGCACGTCTCCGGATGGCACGACCTTATCAGGGTTTGCGATGTATCTGGCAGCCTTAATCGGGGAGGCGTGGATTGGTTGGAAACTCATCGTAGCCATTCTCTACACCCCCTCTCGCCATTTTCTGCATAAATAAAGCCGATTGTTCTTCCAGCGCTGTTAATCTTTCGTTAATTTTCAGTAAATCATCGATAAAAACAATCTTGTAGTGCACCGGAGCAGTCATTAGTTTATTCAGCGAATCCCTGATTTCTGCAATGTTTTCTGCATAGCTAAAAGCGAGATCCATGCGCTGCTTATCGGCAAAGAGTCTTTCCCTCAGTACAGCGTTCATCGTCGTGCTGCGTAACAATGCCTCGGCTTCAACCTCTGCTTTTTCCAGTGCAGAAACTCTAATTTTCACATAATCATTCATACATCAAAAGTCCTTTCTGCTATTTGTCTTAAGTATGAAAGATTAAAAGGTAGTGTAACTCTACACTTAAGCGTAACAAGCATAGATTTTTTGTCCAAAGTCCAAAAAATCGGAACTGTATTATTTTTTAAGCATAGTTTAAGTTATCTCCATAGGCAACAAATGATAAGCAATAGAAGGTCATACAATGGAAAAATTTATTTGCACATACAATCATAGAGAAATGAGAGCTAACTTCTGCGCAAGATAATAATCACAGAAGCTCACATTCGTCAACGTATGCTTGAGTACGGAATCGTGTCAAATCCTTCTTGGAAGAATAATATGCAGAGGTCGAGGGTCGGAGTCTGGCACATGCTTTGAGCAGGACGGCTGCTAATTCATAAGCTGTCCGTGCTATAGTGTTTTTCAGGAGACGCGCCTCGCTTTCGTGGTTTTTGTTCTGAATAATCACAATTAGCCGCGAAAGACGCGTCCCCATTTTTTGCCGCTCCGCCTGTGGCGATCGTTTGACTCATCGCGCCGATACTTCTGCACAAGCTATAGCTTGTGTTCGTACCGCCTTCGCGGCAGAAAGCGCAGGCGCTATTATGAGTATGGCTCAAGTTTTATAAACACTAATGGTTCGGTTATTTTGTCGCGTTGGATTACTTTGTCATTGATATTTACACCCAAGGAATGATCTGCAAGCACAAGACCTTATTACCTGAATAAAATACTATTGTTTTCTTATCCACTCAACAATATGTACTTTAGTTATCGCTTGGAAGCCTGATCTCGAACTCAGCGGAATAGTCTCCTATATATAAAGTATAAATGCCTTCCCCTAATCTGCCGGATAGGAGATACTCTTCATATGCAGATGCAGCATTTACCTCTATGGAATATTCGCTGCTCCCGTTATGCAGCATTTCACCGTCGCTGTTTCGTACAAGCTTAATTGAATCGCTCACTGCCACGTCCTCGTCCGTACCGTTTAATATGCGAAAATAGATTCTATCCTTACTATATTCATAGACCTCTATCTCAACCAGTCCATTGTCAGGCTTGTTCTTGCTCACAAGTTCCTCATCGATTTTCTCCTTTGTAACAAGCCCCGGTTCTAAGGCTCCTCTCTCCTTATATTGTTCTATCACCTTGGCAATCTCATTCAACTTCTTACTATAAAACGCCGGATAAACCTGTGATGAAAATGATATCCTTGTTCTATCATCAAATTTGAATGAATAGCTGTAACTGGAACCATCGTCCACGAACATATTGGTGAACTTCTTGTTATTCCAGTTCTGCATCTTATACTTTCTGAACACATTCTCTATATCGGTAAGGACAGCCTTATCCAGTTTATATTCAGTAATGTCCTTGTCATCATACCACCATTCTTTGTCGGAGTATGTTAGGATAACCTCGCCGTCAATAATACTTATCTCTGTGGAATTACCGCCCCCACTCATACAACCGCCGCTTGAATGTACATATGATATAAGTCTCTTATTCTTCACATTTGGCACTTTCCTAAAACCAAATAATCCAAACATCAATAATCCTTCAATGACAAAAATTATTATTTTCTTATCCGTTATGTGACTGTTGATGAACAGTACATGAGTAACAAGTTAGAAGCAAGAATAGGTTATACGGTGGATAATATAATTGCATAAACAGCCACAGAAAGGAGACCAACTCTTGCACAAGAATAATACCACAGAAGCTCACAACCGTCAACGAATGCTTGAGTACGAAATAAAACATGGTGTTGAAGCGTCAAGCATAGGAGACACGTTCCCTCAAAAGATAGCAGTCAAGGGTAGGTGTAAAGATTTTCGAAGCAAAGCGAAGAAAATACTGCCCGACCCTGACTGCGGGTCCATGTCGGTACATTTTTGCTTTGTCCTGCGTGCAGCCCTGTGACTTACTCTTCGTCAACACGGTGAAATACAATCTTTTGATCGATTTCGAAGTAGGTAGTTGTTACTACAGTGGCAACAAAACGCTTTTTACTTGGATAGTCGCAGTTCCAAATTTCAAACTCCTGCTCTGTTAGCGAGTGACTCATCGTCCCATCACCATCTTCGTAATAGTACAAATGCTGCCAACCGCCCCGAGAGCTTTTCATTTCAAAATTGATTACTTCTTCTTCGATAACAATCTGACCAATCGCGAATCTTATATTTTCATCCGATTGGAAGCAAGTAAACGTAATAGAACCGTCATCAGACTCCCAACGAGAACCAGGAAAATTCTGCGGAACCCTGCTTTCAAGTATGGGATTATCACATGCTAACGAACTAATTATTATTAATAATAGTGCTATATATGTAGTTATCAAAGTTAATCTATGTTTCATAATACCAATCTCCTATTTATCCCAGCTGTCGTAGGTATATTCTACTACTGTTGAGCCTGTTTTATCAATCAGCTTGACTACATCACCCTGAGCATTGCGGAGGTAGTAGTAAGTTTCCTTGGTAGGTTTCATAAACGATCAATTTCACCTTACGCATAATTGCCTCCTTCTTCGTGAGAGTAACAGTTAGAGGATAAATACCCTCCAACTGTTTCCTCACTTGGAAGCAAAAAAGTAAGCCCTAAAATCGAATGTTCACAAAATCTTTAAAAATATCGAATGAAACTGTTGTGTACCAGCAAGCATCGCCTTTGGGGGACAAAAGGTAGTTTGTTGGGATTATCCCAAGCCCTTAAAGGTTTCAGGAATATTCCTGACAAGTCTGCATTTGGGTGACCAAATGCGATGCTTGCTGGTATAGTGATTTTTTATTTTACGTATATGCTGTAAAGCTTATCAAATAGGTATTGTAAAGCATTGCTCTCGGAAGGAAAGCATACACAGTCATATTCTTTTCCTCTTTCTCGGAAAAAGACTTCCCACCGAAAATAATTTTTTCTAACACAATAACCCTCTTTTATTGCGTCATCAAACACTACAAGTTTTTCGTTAATATTGTATTTTTTAGGAGTTCTAAAAATTCTGCTTTTGTCATAATCAACCCCCAAAGATTTTTATTATACCTTCACTAATCAATTGGTCGAGAGGAGTTCCGAGTTGGTACTGAATACCGCCGCCAATTTGTCCAAACCAAGGAGCTACACGTCCAGCTAAAACCTCGACTGACTGTTGAACCTGCAAAATTGTAGTCGGTTGCCCTATTTTATCATACGGCAATGACAACATTTGCGTTGGAGTTCCAGCAGGGGCAATATATCGTCCAACTAAATCTCCAGTACGTTGTATCAATGTTCCCGCTTCAAGTGTAATTTTTTGAACTGCACCCGAAAAACCATCATTTGGTGGGTAATATGTTTGCAATGCCGTTGATGCTTTTTCTGCGACTTGTTGTACAACTGGTGCGGCGGCTGTTGCGGCACTGCCTGTAGCGGCAGCTCCAACCGCAGTAATAGCAGCACCAACGCCCCATCCAACAAGTCCTCCTACTACTCCGCCACCAACAGCGCCGGCCGCAACTGCCCAACCATTAAAGGCGGAGCGGATAAGGGATAATTCAAAAACCATTGTCCATTCGTCTTCAAGCGGGTAAAACAAACGGCCACACAGAAGTAAAAATGCTTTTGTGGAGCGTTCCTGATAAGGATACACAAAGAAATAAGAATTAAGGCACAGAAAAGGCAAAGAGAAATCGAGATGAGCAATTAGTTTGTCTCGATTTTCTTTTTGAAAACACTTCGCACATTCGTCAAAACGAATTAGGTCTGCTATTATGTTCTCAGAAAGCATTTGGAGGATATGACTATGCGCATCGTTTTCAAAATACTGCTTGTTCCGGTATGTCTGCTTTTGACGATACTGAAGCTCGTATTCAGACTTGCGGCAGGCGCAGCGGCGTTCGTTCTCGCGATAGGCGGAGGGTTGCTGCTCATGTACGACCTGTTACTGCTGATAATTGGCTGCGGCTCAAAGGAGCTTATGCTTCAGCTGTTGACAATCGGCGGTTTGCTGATCGCCGTTCCTTTCGTTGCAGGATTTTTTGTCAGCCTACTGGAAGCAACGCAGGAACCCATTAAAGAATTCATTGAATCATAAGGAGGATACAATCATGGACATCACTTACACTAAACACGGCGACTATTACTACCCCGATCTCGAACTCCCGCCCCAGCTGACCAATGATATTGGCCGCTTCGGACGGATGCGGAAGAAGTATCTTAGGGAGCATCAACCCGATACCTTCGCGCTGATGCTGATGGAGAACACTCTGATGCAACATCTCATCGATATCGACCGCGAGGCAAATGAGCAGATTGATTTCATTACCTTCCAG
Source organism: Clostridium sp. CAG:138 (assembly GCA_000435055.1). Taxonomy (GTDB): domain Bacteria; phylum Bacillota; class Clostridia; order Christensenellales; family CAG-138; genus PeH17. The sequence continues at coordinate 39,608 of FR879713.1, forward strand.
CTCGCCCAAGCCGAAGGCGTGACCGAAGAGATCAAGGCCCGCGACCAACTCGAATGGATCCGGCGGATGAACTCCTGCCGGGCGAGAGCCGAGGAGTTGGTTATCAGAGAAATTGTACTTGAATAACAAATCAAGATGAGCCGGACAAGAGCGTCCGGCTCATCTTTGATAGGATCGTTCAATATTGCACAATAACGGCAAAAAGATAAAATCTGTATTTTCGTGCATAATTGTAGTAAGAAAACATGCACTTTCGTGATGCTTGCGCTAAAGAAAACTTGCATTTTCGTGAAACAGATGGTATAATCAACTGCAACAACGGGTAAATTATCAGAGAGGTACAGCTATGTTAAAGAGGAAAATCTATGATGAACTTGTAAATTGGAAGCGTCGAAGCAACGGCCAGACTGCGCTTTTGATAGACGGTGCGCGGCGTGTCGGCAAGAGCTACATTTCCGAGCTCTTTGCAAAGCAGGAATACAGAAGCCATATCATTATTGATTTCGGTAACGCCCCGAAGGATATTCTTGATCTCTTTGTGTATGACAGTGCGGATCTTGATCTGTTCTTCGCCAAGCTTGCAGCGTTTTATTCCACGGTCCTTTATAAGAGAGATTCGTTGATAGTATTTGATGAAGTGCAGCAATTTCCGCGAGCCCGTCAATTGATCAAGTATCTTGTTAAGGACGGACGCTATGATTATCTGGAAACGGGTTCGCTTATTCGGCTGAAGAAGAATACGGAGGATATCATTATTCCTTCGGAGGAGGAACATATCGAGATATTTCCTCTTGATTTTGAAGAATTCCTTTGGGCCTTGGGGGACGAAGCAACTGTCCCGCTGATACAGCGATGCTTTGAGGAAAAGAAACCGCTAGGGCAAACGCTCCACCGCAAAATAATGAACGACTTTCGGCAGTATATGCTCGTCGGCGGTATGCCGCAAGCCGTGACTGCGTATATAGGCGGGAAAAACTTCGCAGCTGCGGATGAAGCAAAGCGAAGGATCCTCAAGCTGTACAGAGAGGATATCTCCAAGTTCGCCGCAGGATACGAAGAAAAGGTGTACGCAGTCTTCGACGGTATCCCGGGGCAATTGTCAAAGAAGGAGAAAAAGTATAAGCTGGCCTCCTTGGATAAAGACGCGCGTTTCAGAACGTACGAGGATTCGTTCATATGGCTCAATGAGGCAATGGTCGTCAATACTTGCTATAACTCCACCGATCCCAACGTAGGCCTTGCGCTCAGTGCGGACTATTCAATGCAAAAATGCTATATGGCCGATACCGGCCTGCTTGTCACGCACACTTTTATGGACCGATCCTTTACGGAAAACGAGCTTTATAGGGCGATACTGTTCGATAAGCTCAATATCAACGAAGGCATGCTTATGGAGAATATCGTAGCGCAGATGCTGAGACGCAGCGGACATAAGCTCTACTATTATTCGCGCAGCGATTCCGCGAACAGGGAAAACCATATGGAGATCGATTTTCTGATCACGGAAAATAAAAAGATCTCCCCCGTGGAAGTAAAATCCGCAAATTACCGTAAGCATTCCTCACTCGATAAGTTCAGAAAAAAGTTTTCGGGAAAGCTTGGCACTTCCTATATCCTCTATACCAAGGACGTCATGGAGAAGGAAGGGGTATGGCATCTGCCGCTCTATATGGCGATGTTCCTTTGATTATTACGGGAATGGAGAACAATAAATGATGAACCGTACAAACAAGACAGAAATAATAACAAAAGATGATATCAGGAATACGGAGGCGACGCTTTCCGATCTGCTTAACGTTTCACCTGATGTATGCGGGGATGACGAGACCACGGTGCTTGATCTTCCTGTCAGGTCCGAAAAACGCATTGCGGGTATTGGAATAAGGTACGTAAAGGAGCTCCTTTCGATAAAGCTTGGTAGGCTGCTTGCGATCGGCGGCATGGGCCTTGGCTCTCTGAATGATATAGCCGGCGCGATAGCAAAAAGGATCTCCGAAGCACCCGGTGATGACGGAGATGGCAGCAAAGACATACCCGATGCCCCTTTCACCTCGAACGCTCAGGCTGAATGCAATGAGCTGGGCCGCCCGGTCTATATCGAAGAGCTGGGGCTTTCCGTGCGCTCATATAATTGCCTTAAACGAAGCGGTATCACTGTCGTTTCCGATCTTGAAAAGCTGAGCAGGGACGAGCTGCTGTCGATCAAAAACCTCGGCGCGAGTTCTGCGGATGAGATCCTTAATGTTTTAAAAGATTTTGATCCGAAAGAGAAACTGGAAAAGCGGCTGGAGGCGGAGCAGGAGGAACGGGAACGTCAGGAGGAATGCTCCGCGCTCGCATCCGAGCTGTTCACCGCATACGGATGCGTTCCGTCGGAATGGAGCTCAATGATCCGCAAATGCTTAATAAAAGAGCCGGGTACCGGCATTGGAGGCGCGGTCATACGTCTTTACGAACAGACAGAACTGTTCGATCATTTGCGCAATTTGTTATTGAACTTGGTAGAAGCACATCAGGATAAGCTTGATGTCGATGAACTGACGACTCTGCTGCCGAAGCACCTGCAGGGCACGGATCTGGCGGACAAGGCAGTTGATTCTCTAAAGGCGGACGGCGCTGTCGCAATTGAAGACGGAATTATCATCCGGATCTATCCTTCGATCTCCGATTATGTCAAGCAAATAGAAGATGAGCGTATGAGAAGCGTTTGGAGCCTTAAGCTCGAAGGCCTCACGCTTGAGCAGATCGGCGAAAGGATCGGGGGGGTCACGCGTGAGCGCGTTCGCCAGATACTCAACAAAGCTCTTAAACAGCTTCCGAGGCTCCGCGAGGACAGGTATCTTTATATGTTCGGGAATTACTCCTTCTCGTACGAGGATCTCAATATCGCGTTCGGCGAGCCGGAATACGTTTTCAATTATCTTGACTTAGCCGCAGGAACGAAAGCTGCGGAGCGCAGACCCCTTTCGGAAGCGCTTGAAGACGAGAACATCAAAGAAGAGGACAGGCGCAATATCGAGCGGGCGGTCTTTAAGAACAGCGTGATGCTTGATGGCGTCAGGGTCGAAAAGGTCAGGCCCGAGCTCGTTAAAAGATTCATTAAGAGCCGCTGCAAGGAGGACACGCACATAGACGATCTGGCGGGAAGCTTCAACGCGGCAATGGCCGAGCTTGGAATAACCGATGAAAGGCTTTTCCTTCCTGAAACGAACACGGTCGAGAACCATCTCCAGATCGCGGATTACATCCTGTGGAAGAACGGCAGGAGCTTCCGCGCTTACGATATCGAGAGCAAGGATATCGACCGCCTGTGGAGCGAGCTCGATCTCGAGCAATACGAAGGCCTTGATATTTCCGCGCTCATGCTCTTAAGAAGCGAACCGGAGCTGATGCGCGAATTCGATATCCGCGATGAATACGAGCTGCACAATCTGCTCAAAAAGACGGCTGCCGGAAGGATCCGGGGACTCAGCTTCGGCAGGATGCCCATGCTCTCGGTCGGCAGCGCGTCGCGCACCGAACAGATGCGCGAGCTCCTCGTCGAGAATGCGCCGATAGAAGCCGATACGCTTTGCGGTCTGTATGAAGAGCTTTACGGCATGAAGGCCGAGGTCATAAAGGCGTATTATCTGAAGGAATTTGACAGGTATTATCATAACGGGCTGTTCACGTTCGACGCGGTCCGTATGCCGCCGTACGTTTTGAGCCGAATGAAAGAACTGCTTTCGAATGATTCCTATACGATAGCGGAGATAAAGAGCATATTCCGGCGCGAGTTCCCCGAAGAATCGCCGGAGGAGATCAACGCCTATAATCTCAAGGAACTCGGGTTCGCAGTCTATTCGGGCTACGTGATCGTGAACAGCTATTCCAACGCCCGCGAATATTTCCGCGCTGTGCTTACCGAAAACGAGATTACCGACCTGACGGGAGAGTGGGAAAGATTCGGGCGTTTCCCGACTTTCAGTCAGGAGGTCTACGCGTTGGAAGACCTGCGCACGATAACCGAGTACGAGCCTAACCGTTTCATCGGCATCGGGAAGCTGAACGAGATGGGCGTCACCAAAGAAGACCTTGACGACTTCTGCCGATCCGTGCGCGATCACGCAGGGAGGGGCGAGTATTTCACGGTAAAGAGCCTTTTAGGCTCCGGGTTCGATTCGCCCCTAGTTCATTCGGGCTTGGGAGAATACTTCCTTTCCTCCGTGCTTGCAAGCGGAGAAGAGGGCTTCCCGTATCAGCGAATGGGCGGCGTTAAGCTCTTTTGCTCAAGCGGAGAGCGTCCGTCGCTGCCCGCTTTCCTGCGCTCGATAGTCCGCGGACATGGGAGCATACTTATAGCAGACCTCGAGAACCTTTTAAGGGATGAATACGGGATCGAGCTCCCTCCCTATAAGCTGACGGAGCTCATAAAGGAATCGGGCACGGGCTACGACCCGATAACCCGCACAGCGTTCGACGCCTCCCGTTGAGTTTGCAAATTATTAACCGATCCCGCCTCTGCTGTCGCAAAAATGCGCCTGCGGAGGCGGTTTTTTGATGGAATGCCGATTGAAATTAATGTATAAATATGCTACAATTGTTGAGTGCACGGGATGACCGAGCAAAAACACATTTCGCATAAGCGGCAGGGAGGAAACCAATATGAAGATCAGAACGGATTTTGTGACCAATTCATCGAGCTCGAGCTTTACCGTTACCGTAAGGATCGTGGATAAGCGCGGTAATGAGGTCAGCTTTCACGCGGACCCTTATGAGTTTTGTAACGATGGAACCGAAGTCAGCGAGTGCGCCTTTACGAAAGATCTTGCCGGCCTTTTAAATGCAAATGAAGAGGAACGCAGAAACGGTCATCCTCTTAAGATCGATAACGTTGAAAAACTGGCAAGGGCTATTATGCACGCCGTATTTATTCCTTTTGATGAAGAAGAGGACGAAGATTATGAATGGGGCACTGAATGGTCTCCTTGCGATGAGGATTCCGAACCGGAGCAATTCGATGAGGCTTGGGACGATGAGGAGAATGAGGAAGATGAGGACGAGGAAGAATGGGGCGATGAGAGCGAAGACGAAGCTTGCCCGCCGGGAAGCATACTGGCGTCGATCGAGGCCAAGAAGCAAAAATTTATAGAGCTTGCAGCTTCGCGCATTTCCTTCGTCGGCGATATTGCAAAGATCACCGTTGACCGTGAGTATTACGCATGGGGCGAGTATGCAGATCTGATCGCCGACAGCGATGAGGAGCTGTGCCGGATGGCAGAGATTGTGAACACGACCTCCGGCGATGAGCAGGAGAAGGCGCTTGAAGAAATGCTTGCTTATATCCGCACGCCTTCATCCGAGCGTCAGGGAGAGAGCTTCGGCTGCGAATTTTCCGAAATACGGTACGCTTGGAACGGCGGAAAGGCGGATCTGCTTGCACTGGCAAAGCGCCTGTGCAGCGACTATGGACCGGATGCTTGCGAGGGTATAGAGCATAGCGAGATCGACCTTGAAAACGGAACAGCGGATTCATATGCGGAGTTCGTCCTCTGCTGAAATGCGCTACATTATCAACGACAAAAAATACAGCTTCCGCTCGGCGTTCGACACGGAGACCGGCGTGTACGTCCGCACGGGCGTACTCGATGAAAACGGGCATGACACGGGCATAGACCCCTTCATGGCGTCTTTCCCGCACCTTATCGACGTGGGCGTGATGGGGAACTGCATCCACGGCAAGACCGGGCTGTGCGCGAAGGCGGGCATCGGCTGCTACCAGAGCGGCCTTTTAGTCGAGCAGCCGAACATGACCGTCGAAAACTTCCGATGGATCGCCGAGCAGTGCCGCGGCCGCTGCAATCAGCTTGCCCTTGGCGGCAGGGGAGACCCCGATCAGCACGAGCATTTCGAGGAGCTCCTCGCGATCAGCCGGGAGAATATCCTTGTGCCCAACTTCACCACCTCCGGCTACGGCATGACGGCGGAGCTTGCGGCGATCTGCAAAAAATACTGCGGCGCCGTCGCCGTGAGCTGGTATCGGAGCGAGTACACCCTTAAAGCGATCCGGCTGCTGCTCGAAGCGGGCGTGAAGACGAACATCCACTACGTCCTCGGCAAAAACAGCATCGACGAGGCGATCGAAAGGCTCAAGAACAACGATTTCCCGAAGGGCATAAACGCCGTGATTTTCCTGCTGCATAAGCCCGCAGGTCAGGGCACGAAGCAGAACATGCTCGATTTTGCGGACCCGCGCGTTGCGGAGTTTTTCGGCGAGATCGACGCGCGCCATCCGTTTAAGGTCGGCATGGATTCCTGCAACGTCCCTGGCGCGATCAATTTCTGCAAAAACGTGCTGCCGGAATCACTCGATACCTGCGAGGGCGGGCGCTACAGCTGCTACATCGGAGCGGATATGGTGATGGTGCCCTGCTCGTTCGATCAGCAGAAGCGCTATGAGGTGCAGCTCGGCGACGGTGTTTCCATCGAGGACGCCTGGAACAGCGCACCGTTCGAGGCGTTCCGCGATAGGATGCGCGGCGCCTGCCCGGGCTGCGAAAAGCGCGCGCTATGCATGGGAGGCTGCCCGCTGATGCCGGAGATAGTCTTCTGCGGGAGCGAAAAGAGACTGATAAAACAATAATACTTACAAAGCCCCGGGGGATTTCCCGGGGCTTTAACTATATCAGTATTTGCATCAGAGATCTATCCTCTTCCCGCCGAGCATTTCGGAGTACTCATCGCGGCAGGTGAGGAATATGACCTGGTGCCGTTTCGCGCACTCCTTTATTATCTCGCAGGAGCGCTCAGCGCGCGTTTTATCCATATCGGTCAACGGGTCATCGAGCACCATAATACCTCCGCCATCCGGGAAAAGATGATCGAGCACGGCAAGGCGGAAAGCGAGCGAGACGGTCTCCTTCGTGCCCTCCGAGAGCTTGCCGTGATCCATCACACGGTCGCGGCTGTAAATATTCATGCCGAGCTTTGAAGGATCGGGGAAAACCGACGCTATGCTGCCGCCCGAAATGATGTTAAGGTATCCGGAAAGACTCTCGGCTATATCGCGCATGGGCTCGTTCCTGACGCCCTTTTTCTGCTCTTCGAATACGCGCTTGATATTGAGCCAGTGATCGAGCAGGCGCTTCTTCTCATCGAAGTCACGCCGGGCCGTTTCAAGCTCGTCTGCGGGATCGCCCTCGGTATTCTCTATCAGGGTATAAAGCCTGCTTTCGGCGGCAGTCTTGTCCTTAAGCGCATTCTCACGCTCGCCTCGCCGGAACTCCATTGCGTTCTTCAGATAGGCAAGCTTGGATTCGGGATCCTTGATTTCCTTTAATTCATCGGGGATATCCGCGCTTTCCTCGGCTGCCCTTCTTGCCTTTTCAAGCTCCGCCGCGGTATCGAAGGCCTTTGCCTTCAGCTCGGAAATGCTGCCGTATTCCTTCGTATAGCCGTCAAGCCTGGTCTCCCTCTCGGTTATGAAGCGTGAGACGTCGTCTTTCCCGCAGAGGGAAACTATGTCCTTTTCGATCTCATCCGCCCCGCGAACGGGAACATCGTCTGATTCTGCGCTCCGGATCTCCGCGAACGTGTTCTTTCCGAGGATCGCGGAAAGGCGTATGCGTGCGGTATCGGCATTCGATCTCGCGGTATTGACTCGGCTCCTCAATGCGTCCATTTCCTCTATGCTGCTTACGGAGTATTTCCCGTATGCTGCATTGAGGCTGTCGCGCTCCTTGGTAATATCGGCTTCGATACTGACTGTATCGACGTCCGCGGGAGCAAGACGCATCTCCATCACTCCAGGGACGGTCACGTTCACAGCCTCGGTGATAGTGACTTCATCGCCGGAAAGGTCCAATAGCTCGCCGGTCCGCAGCGAGCGTACTTCAACGGTATTCCCTCCAAACATGCGGATCACAGCCGAGACGTTCATACCGCAGAGCTTGCTTTCAAGCGCGGCGATACGCTTTTCCGATGCGCGAACAGCACTGAGCTCCGCCGGATCCGGACAGAGTGTAGAATTGATAACGGTCTCCGCATCGGAGATTTCGGCGTTTATCATCACAGCTTTGTCGTATTTATCCTTAAGTTCTCGGCGTTCCTTTTCATCCTTCAGAGCACGCGCCTTTATAAGCTCTGCTTCGAGCTGAGGCCATTCGTTTATGACGAGGTTGAATTTGTCAAGATCGCTTTCGAGGCGGGAAACCGCTTTCTTTCGCTCGCTCATCAGCGTGAGCCGGCTTGCGAATTCGTTAAGATCGTTGTATTCCTTCTCGGCCTTTCGCGCTGCCTCGTCATTCCTTGAAAACGCCTCGGCGGTCCTGTCAGCCTCTCGTTCAAGGCGGTCCCTCTCGGCAATGACCGCTTTCGCGTCTTCAAGCGCATAATACGCCTCGTGAAGCTTGCCGAGCTCCTTTGCCCAGCGGCCGCCAAGCTTCTTTACCGGCACGCCTCTTTCAAGGTCCCAATGCTTACCAGAAAGCTCGGAGATCTTTTTATCAATGGCTTCCTCTATCGCGTCGGTCGTTACGCCGCCCGTTTCAAGGAAAGCGAGGGAAGCGGCATTCAGAATATCCTGCTTTGCGTCAAGCTCGTCAGGCGAATCGAGGAGCGTTTTAAGCGCGTCGTCAGTGCCGCGCTGAGGGGAGAGCAGCAGCTCCTTATAAACGCCCTCGCCGTATTTCAAGGCCTCTTTCAGAGCCTCGTTCACGGAATCCTGATCTTTTATTATCCCATCCTCGGTCGAGAGCGAGCAGCGAGGATCTGCGCCCCACTCCTTTGAAACGGTATAGCTCCTGCCGTCAGATTCAAAACGCAGCTTTCCGTCAACCGAGTCGCCTGCGAGTGAAACCCCGCGCTTCGCGGAGGGGAAATACTTTTCGATAAAGTCCTTGTTCGAACGCTTGTCAAGCTTGACGTTCTGAAAGAGGGTTCGTGATATAAGCCCCACGAGCGTGCTTTTGCCGCTTTCATTCGCGCCGACCACAACGTTCACGCCGTCGCCGAATTCCACGCTCCTGTCGCGTATACCGGCAAACTGATCGCATGAGATACTCTTCAGCTTCATTTATTTGCCCTCCTTCAGCGATTTTAACAGCTCGTATGTAAGCTGCGCCTCCTTCGGCTCACCGAGGAGCGCCTTCAAAAGCATGGCCGGGAACGAAGTCTCGGGAAATTCTGCGTCTATCAGCTCCTCTGAAATGAGCTTTGAAACCGCGCTGATGCTGTACGTGCCCTCGGTAAAACGGGAAAGCAGCCTTTCAACATCTGCCGGCAGAGCCTCGTATTCTTCCGCGGTCACGGCTCCCTCAAGTATTAGATCGACTGCGCTGCCCTCGGGCAGCCCGGCGAGCTCGCGCTCGATCTGCTCGATCGCTTCGCCCGCGCGAAGGGATATGCTCTTCCTGTAAAAACGTATATTGCCCGAAACGAATCGCTTTGCGCATACAGTTCGGTCTTCTTTAATTCCCACGATGAAGCAAAGCCCTTCTGTATTGCAGTTAACGTCTGTCTGAGCGTGTGTCCCCGCGTTCAGTATCCTGTCGGTTGGTGCGAGATCGTCGGTAAGCGACTTCGGAAACGGAACGTGCGTATGCCCGATGAGCCACACGTCCATTGGTATAGCTTCGAGCTCCTCCCTTTTCATAAGGAAGTATGCGCCCTCGTTATCTATAGTCTCGCCGGCAACGGCTCCATGGGCGATACCGATGCGGTATCCCGGTTCGGAGGCGACGTCCGCTTCCTTTATCCAGCCGAGGTTGTTTTCGCCCGGCGCGGAATGCAGGCTCGTGCAGTGGGCGGGGAACAGCGTCGCCTCGTACTCGCCGGCATTGACGCGGTAGGGGCGATACTCCGTCAGCAGCATGATATTGTCGTACTGCTTTATGGCCTCGGTGAAATACTGCCAGACCTTCGCTTCGGGATCGTAAAAGTCGTGATTCCCGGGCAGGACCGCTGCCGTTCCCCTGAACCTGGCAAGCGTTTCCACAATGCTTACAACGTCCTTTTTCGGTACGCGGGTGTTCTCGAACAGGTCGCCGGTAATTACGAAGAGCTCGCAGCCCTCGCGATTTGCCGCATCGACCATCGCGGGGAAAGCCTCCATACGCTTCGCAGCAAGCGCCTGAGCCTTCTCGTGGCTGGCGTATTTAAGGCCTATGTGGTTATCGCCTGTAACAAAGATTTTAAGCATATAGACTCCGTTTTCATCGGGCAGTTGGCCCTCGTTTTATAACTCTGTTTTGATCTTTTCCAAAGCCTTACGGTAAAACTCCAGATAACCGTCCGCTTCGATGCTCACCTTCTTCAGCCCATAAGCGTTAAGAAGGAGCTCCTGTTCCCGCGCGGTCTCTTTACTGTAATAACAGATCTTGCTGTTTGGGGAATTGCGCTTTTTGCAGCATGCGAGCCACCAGACGTCAAACTCTGCGGGGTCGAGACCAAAGCCGAGCATATATACGTCACCGAGCATGAAGTAGTCGATCCAACTCAAAGGCTTGTATTCTTCGGAAGTAGTTTCCGCTGTTTTGTATCGGCTCATCATCTTTCCCACGTAGCTCTGGATCTGCGATACGAGCTTTCCATAGTAATAATGGCCGATGATGATCGAGCTCGGTTTATACGCAATACCGTGGATATGCCAAACGTATTTGTCGGCTCCCGCATAAGGAAGCTTTGTGAATCGGTGCAGCATAAGGTCGTTGCTTCTGCTGATCTTATCTACGGAATAGAACGTGCTGAACCTGCTTGTTCCGCGGGAATAACGCGGCTCCATGGTTTTTTCAAGCTCGTATGTGTAGTTGGTAGTAATGATCTGATCGAAAGGAAGGGCAAGCACTTCGCCAAGAAACGATCTGTGCTCATCACACAGTTCCGCAGAAAGGAGCGTTTCTGCCATGCTGCTCATATTGCTGTTTATGTGATCGCCCGTTGCGGCTACTATCTGCAGAGTAGCGGGAAGCTTATCAAATACAGCCTTATCATATTCTATGCCGCTTTCAGACGCATACCCGGAAATGATATCGGACCATTTTGTGCCGTTCCAACAGAGGTTGATACCGTTCCCGAGGAAAAGCACTTTTGGACGGTTCCCGGGAGTTATCCCGGGCAGAGGCGTGTTCATATTGGGCATATGAAGCTCCTTATATATTAGATCATAAGGGAATTATAGCATGAAACCGGGCGCTTGTCAATGATTGCAGGAAAATAGGCGGAAGCTCCCCGGAAGAATAATCCTTCCTGTCGCAAAAATGCGCCTGCGGAGGCGGGTTTTTATCGGAAACGGGCTTGATATATATGTACTATTATGATACAATGTTTTGTGCCCGGGAAACCGGACAACTACACAGTCCGCGAACAGCGGCAGGGAGGAAACCGTTATGAAGACCGGTACGGAATATTTCACCAACTTATCGGACGGAGAAAGCTTTGTTATTATTTCATACTCAGGGAAAACCGTTGACGACTGGATCAAGGCTCATCCCGGGGAGACGGCCGGGCAGGGATCGTTCGCGCTGCTGCTGTCGCACAGGATCCTTGAAAGCCGGGACTCCTATTATGATCTCTTCGATGATGATCTCTTCGATGATCCGTACTCCGCATTCACGGGAGGTTTTGTAAACAGCTGCATAAGGTTTTTGGATGGCACCTATGACGCGCAGCTGATCGACTTTTTGAAGAAGAACAAAAAACAGATCGAGGCCGAATCAAACGGCGAGATCATCGCGGGGTGCTATGACCACGCAGAGTCCATGCTGAATGTTGAAATGATACGGCTTTCTGGCGGGAAGGAACGCCGCGCGGATTTCGGAGATGCAAGCATAGAACCCGAAACTTACGAGACCGTCGACATAGACTTCGATGACTATGACTGCGACTCATCGGAAAAAGTCAGAAATATTCTGTCAAAGCTCGCCCCCTGCTGGGCGGTGACCTTCTCCGCATCGGGAAAGCTCCGCAAATATGCGAGCATCGAAGAGCTGGAACACTACATCGAGTGCACCGGCGGCAGCTTCCAGTCCGCGGTCAGCACCGATACGGATTATCTCATAACAAACGATACCAATCCGGCGTCAAAGAAGGTCGCAAAGGCAAACGGGCTTGGCATTAAGATCATAACGGAAGAGCAGTTCATTGATCGGTTTGGCGGAGTGACGGTCGAACCCATGGATGACGAAGATGATTTTGATGAAGAAGATTATTATTAAGCCGGCATGCTGACATCTGTAATGATCCGAACGGCAAAGCCCCGGGGCATCCCCGGGGCTTTCGTTTTGCCTACCCTTCTGCTGTCGCAAAAATGCACCTCCAGAGGCAGGGATTTTGAAAAAACGTGCTTGATATATATATATATGCTACAATGGTGTCAAGCACGGGAAACCGGGCAAATACACATCTCGCAAAAATGCGAAAAGGAGGACAGCATGGCTAATTGGTGTCAAGCTATTTTCGACGTCAGGGGGAAAAAGAACGCCTGCTATTCGTTTGTTTGGGGCGTGGTTTGGATGGATGAACCCTGGATCAGCGAAAGGGGAACGGATGACGATTGCCGGTTGATCGTTTCCGGCGATGTTCCCTGGGATCCATTTTCACGCAATGACAGTAAATGGAACGGAGAAGTGCCCGTTCCGATCCCGGATGACCTTAACGCGGCGATCGGGAAAGCGATAGATCAATATCAGGGATACGATTATGAAAGCAGCACAGCGATGTTCCAGGTCGACGTGCGGTTTAATTATTGTGACCCTGAATTTGTGGAGGGGAGTTATCCTGATGGGTATGGTGAGAACTATTTCCACTATTCCAACGGAAAAAGGCTCTCGACGAGAGATGAAAAGTGCCCCAAGGAACTGCTGATCCACATTTAGACCGACGACGAAGACTTCGAAGACGAAGAGGACGGCGAAGAGTATTAAGCGATCACACCGAAAGCAATAAACATCCGAACGGCTAAGCCCCGGGGCATTTCCCGGGGCTTTCGCTTTGCCCGAGTGCCGTCCTGCCGCAAAAATGCGACAGGTCGATGTTGCATTTTTACAACAGGATGGTATAATATGCAGGTAAGACGGCAATAAAGGAGGTCGAAACATGAAAAACGACGGCAAGCTGCGGCTCCTGCGGCTTTTGGAACTATTGAGGGACGAATCGAGCCCGGAGCACCCCATTACCACGGCCCAGCTCGAAAGGCTTTTAAAGGAGCGCTGGGGTATGGAGTCCTACAGGATCACCATACAGAACGACATCGCCGCGCTCGTTTCGGCGGGTTACGGCATTGAAACGATCAAATCATCTCAGAATAAATACTTCATATCCGACCGCCTCTTCGAGCTTCCCGAGCTGAAGCTTTTGATCGACGCGGTCGAATCGTCAAAGTTCATAACCGAAAAAAAGAGCAAGGTGCTTGCGGGCAAACTCCTTAAGCTTACCGATAAGAACACCGCGGCGAGCCTTAAAAGGAATATCACCATTTCCGAAAGGATAAAGCCGCACAACGAGCACATCTATTATTTTGTCGACGCGATAAACGAAGCCATAAATGAAAAGAGGAAGATATCCTTCCTCTATTTTGAGTTCTCTGCGGCAAAGAGGCGCGAGCTGAAAAACGGCGGCATGCCCTACGTTTTCAGCCCGTATACGCTCACTTGGAACGGCAACTGCTATTATATGGTGGGTTGGTCGGATAAACACGGCAAGGTCGCAACCTTCCGCGTGGACCGCATTTTGAAAACGCCCACTGTTTTGGACGAGCCCGCCGTGCCGAAGCCGAAGGAGTACAGCATTGCCGAGTTCGCGGAGAAGGCCTTCAATCTTTATGACGCGGAGCGCACACGGGTCGAGCTTCTGTGCAACAAAGCCGCCATGAACTCCGTGCTGGATCATTTCGGCGAGGACGCGAAGACAAAGCGCGTCGACGATTCGACATTCCTCCTCACCGCCGAGGTCAGCCTCAGCCCGACCTTCTACGCATGGATATTCCAGTTCTTCGGAAGGATAAAGCTCGTTTCTCCTGCGCACGCCGTGGAAAAATACACGAAGATGCTGAAGGACGCCGTTGCCGCGCACGCGGAAGAGGAGGATACGCTGTGAGACCGTTTGAACCGTGGATGCTCGGCGCGATCGACGAGGCCGGCTATAACGGCCTTACTGACGAGCATATTCAAAGAGTTGCGGATGAGATACTGAAGATGGGTATCACGAACGTCAGCCGCGCCGATTTCGAGCGCGCCTGCAGGCGGGCTTTCATCGCTCCGGAGCTTTTCGGCGACGACGACATTGCAAGGCTCGAGGAGCTTTTGAACAGATAGCTTGCGGATAAATCCATGCTCCGCGAACGGGGCGTTGCCGGCGAGCGGCAGAAAAAGGAACTTATATGGACGACAATAAAGAAAAACTGCTTGATATTGCAAAAAGCATAATGAACCTTTCCAGGAACACACTGCTCGTGAACCTGCGGTTCCTCGACCTCGCCCTCGGGCAGTTCCGGCTCATCCCGGCGGACTGCGGCGGGCTGATGACGGACGGGGAGCACATCGTTTACGATCCGCGCTTCGTTCTGAAACGCTATGCGAAGGCGCAGGAGGTCCCTGTGCGGGACTATCTGCACATGGTCATGCACTGCGTATTCAAGCATATGTATATGGATCCGTCCCTCGATCGGGAATACTGGGACGTCGCCTGCGACATAGCCGTCGAGAACACGATAACCGAGCTCGGTCTGCGCTGCGTAAGCACCGGCGCGGAAGGGAAACAGGCGGAATACATCAACGCGATCAAGGGTGAGCTGAAGCTTGTCACCGCGGAAAAGATCTATGCCTTCCTGCGCGACGGGTGGGCCGACCGCGAAAGGCTCAAGAGCATCGCGGAGCTATTCCACTCCGATACGCACTCGCTTTGGTACATGAGCGGGGACCAGGCGGAAGAAAAGCTCGGCGTCTCCCTTTCCGGCGGATCGGGAAGCGGCGATGAGCAGGAAGACAACGAAAACGAAGCGTCAGTTGCTTCATCCCGCGCGGCGATGGCCGAGGTCTGGCAGGATATCGCGGAACGCATGCAGGTGGACATGGAGACCTTCGGCAAGCAGCGCGGCCTCGAAAGCGGCGCGCTGACGCAGAACTTGAAGGAGGTCACGCGTGAAAAGTACGATTACGCGGCTTTCCTGAAGAAATTCGCCGTCATGGGCGAGGTCATGAGGATCAACGACGAGGAATTCGATTACGTCTACTACACCTACGGCTTGAAGCTTTATGATAAAATGCCGCTGATCGAGCCGCTCGAATACAAGGACGTGAAGCGCATCCGCGAGTTCGTGATCGCGATAGATACCTCCGGCTCCACCTCGGGCGAGCTCGTGCAGAAGTTTTTGCAGAAGACCTATAACATACTTATGGAGAGCGAGAGCTTCTTTTCAAAGGTCAACGTCCATATCATCCAGTGCGACGCCGATATTCAGGAGGACGCGAAGATAGCGAACCGTGAGGAGTTCGACCGGTACATTAAAACCATGCAGATCCGCGGTCTCGGCGGCACGGATTTCCGCCCGGTGTTTCAGTACGCGGACAAGCTGATCGCGGAAAAGGAGTTCGCAAATCTCAAGGGGCTGATCTACTTCACCGACGGCTTCGGCGCGTTTCCCGCGCAAAAGCCGGGCTACGAGACGGCGTTCGTATTTATCGACAACGAGATCAACAACTATGAAGTTCCGCCGTGGGCGATAAAGCTCGTGCTGCGGAAGAATGAAATATAAGAAGACCGAAAGGAGATAAACAAATGTCAAACATCAACGATTTTGTGATCGAAAACGGAGTGCTCATTAAGTACCAAGGCCCCGGCGGGGACGTAGTGATCCCGGACGGTGTAACACGCATAGACGATATGGCGTTCACGGGCTGCACAAGCCTTACAAGCGTTGTGATCCCGGAGGGCGTGACAAGTATTGGCTGGACGGCGTTCTGGGGATGCTCAAGCCTTGCAAGTGTCGTGATCCCGAAGGGCGTGACGAGTATTGGCGGGATGGCGTTCTCGGACTGCACAAGCCTTACAAGCGTCGTGATCCCCGATAGTGTGAGAAGCATAGGCGATTCGGCGTTCTCGTGCTGCACAAGCATTACAAGCGTCGTTATCCCCGACAGTGTGACAAGCATAGGCGATTCGGCGTTCTATGGCTGCTTCAGCCTTGCAGGAGTCGTGATACCCGAGAGTGTGACGGAGATCGGAGACAGAGCTTTTTTCAGATGTGAAAAGCTTGCGGACGAAAACGGCTTTGTTATTATAAGAAACGTTCTTTACAGCTATCAGGGAAGCAAAACCGACGTCGTGATTCCGGAGGGCGTGACGAGCATAAACGATTGGGCGTTCTATGACTGCGCAAGCCTTGCGAGCATCGTGATCCCGGAGGGCGTGACAAGCATAGGCGATTCGGCGTTCAAGTACTGCAAGAGCCTTACAAGCGTCGTGATCCCGGAGAGCGTGACGAGCATAGGCATACATAGGCGATTCGGCGTTCGAGGGCTGCTCAAGCCTTACAAGCGTCGTGATCCCGAAGGGCGTGACGAGCATAAACGATCGGGCGTTCTTTGGCTGCCGGGGTTTGACAGTTGAGAACGCGCCATCGATAAGCGTTTCGTTATTCTCCGCGATGAAGCTCGGCGCTCAAGCGGGTTATGGTTTCCTTTCCGCAAGGATGCGTTCTGGAGATGCTCAAGCCTAACAAGCGTAGTGATCCCGGCGAGCGTGACGAGCATAGGCGATTCGGCGTTCACTGGCTGCTCAAGCCTAACAAGCGTCGTGATCCCGGAGGGCGTGAAAACCATAGGTAAAAAAGCGTTCGCCGAATGTGATGAACTTTGCACGATAATTGCCCCTTCGATGCCGCTGCAATACTTCATAGATGAAAAGCTCGACGTTCAGGCTGCTTGCGGCTTCCTTTCCGCGCGCGAGTTCTATACCGACCCGGATGAATGTGAAAAGTATAAAAAGATCTGCATGTCCAAGCGCAAAAAGCTAATAGCATTCATTTTCAAGCTGGACGACGCCAAAGCCCTTTCCTTCTATATCGACGAGAAAAAGGTCACGGCGAAGAACTTCGATACCGATTATTTCGTTCCCGCTCTGCAGGCCGGCGCGGAAAAGTGCAAGGCGCTGCTGCTTGAATGGAAGGAACAGCACTGAGCGACAGAGGATAGTCTAATGAACATCAAAGAAGCAAAAGAACAGATCAAAAACGCCATGACGGCGTATTTCACGAAGGATGGATTCGGCGGGTACGCTATTCCGATCGAAAAGCAGAGGCCGGTATTCCTGATGGGCCCTCCGGGCATCGGCAAAACGGCGATCATGGAGCAGATCGCCTCGGAGCTCGGCGTCGGGCTTATCAGCTATTCCATGACGCATCATACCCGCCAGTCCGCGCTCGGCCTTCCGTTCATCGTTCAAAAGAACTACGGCGGACGGGAGTATGACGTTTCCGAATACACCATGAGCGAGATCATCGCCTCGGTTTACGATATGATGGAGGAGACAGGGCTCCGGGAGGGCATCCTCTTCCTCGATGAGATCAACTGCGTTTCGGAGACACTTGCGCCTTCCATGCTGCAGTTTCTGCAGTACAAGATCTTCGGCCGCCACCGCGTGCCTGACGGCTGGATCGTCGTCACCGCCGGCAACCCGCCGGAGTACAACAACTCCGTGCGCGAGTTCGATATCGTCACGTGGGACAGGCTCAAGCGCATCGACGTGGAGCCCGATTTCGGCGTTTGGAAGGAGTATGCTTACCTTTCGAACGTCCATCCCGCGATAATCTCCTATCTGGACGTCAAGCATTCGGATTTCTATAAGATCGAAAGCACGGTGGACGGCAAGAGCTTTGTCACCGCGCGAGGCTGGAGCGACCTTTCGGACATGATAAAGCTCTACGAAAAGCACGGGCTCAAGGTCGATAACGCGCTCGTTTCGCAGTATCTGCAGAATAAAAAGATCGCGCGGGACTTTGCGGTTTACTACGATCTTTATATGAAATACAAGTCCGATTACCAGATCGGCGAGATCCTGTCGGGCAAGGCTTCCGAGGAGATAAAGCGGCGGGCGAAAGCCGCGAAATTTGATGAACGCCTTGCGCTGCTGTCGCTGATCCTCGACGGCGTGAACGAGGGCATGCGCGCCGTCGCGAACGAGGAGGATATGCTGAGCGCGCTGCTTGCCTGCCTGAAGGAAGTGCGCGCCGGCCTTTCGAATTCCGCGGCGGACGCGGTAAAGCTCCTTGGGGAGAAAGCTTCTGCCGTTCGTGCAAAGATCGAAAAAGGGAAGGCTTCCTCGTCGCTCTCCGCCGAAAAGCGCCACACGCTCAATCTGACGGCGGCGGCGCTTGAGGAGGAAGCCGCGCTGATCGAACGGAACGATAGACCGTCCGGAACGGCGGCCTTCGCTCTGATGAAAAAGGACTTCGATTCCCGCGTTGCCGCGCTGAAAAAGAACGCCGAGGCCGCGGGCAAAAAGCTGTCGAACGCCTTTGCATTCCTTGAAGAAGTCTTCGGCGAGGGACAGGAGCTGCTGATCCTTGTCACGGAGCTGACGATCAACGCCCACTCCTCGCGCTTCATTTCCCGCTACGGCTGCAAGGAATATTTTGCACATAATAAAGAGCTGCTGTTCTATGAGCGCAGGAAGGAGCTCATTGAGGAGCTCGGAGATTTGAATTTTGATTGACGAGGAGGATAAATCAATGTCAAACATCAACGATTTTGTGATCGAAAAC
>FR879714.1 GCA_000435055.1 Clostridium sp. CAG:138
AAACCCTTTCTTTACCTATATACCTCATTAAAATCTTTTTTGGTGCTTGTAACAGTTACAGTAACATAGGAATAACCCCTTTGGCTTACTGGGAGAAAGGCTTATCATCAAATAGACCCTCAGGTAATTCACACTGTATCTCGGTGAATCCAAGGTCATCTGTGATACGCTCCCAGCCCCGCTGTGTGCCGTACTCGCGGAAGCGCACGGGCTTATCAAGCCTCCTCCAGCCGACGATTTCTTTTGATGCGATGCCCGCGTTCATTATCTCGTTTATCTCCTGCAGATCCCGTTTATTGGGCTCGTCATTTCTATCGAACGCTTCTTTGTAGAGCATCCGGGAGCAAACGGTCGCAGCCGTTGTCCTTTCCAGAAAACCGATCATCATCCCCAGACGGTCATCCTCCGGCATGAAAGTGCGTTGTATGTTGGCAAGCTCCTTTTCATACTCCCTCGGGAGCTTGAGCGGAGGCTTGTGCAGGAAATAGATGTTCATCGCTTCAAACCATAGCTGCCTGATGTAACGCTCGCTCTCGGCTTCGTCTTCGAGGATATGCACCTCCGCTTTTGACATGTCGATTAGTATCGGCAGAAAGCGTCTGTTGCCGGACCTGTCGAGCGGAAGGAATGACACACGGTTCGAGCTTCCGCCGAATATGCACTGGCGCGGTCTGTCCTTCGGAAAACGGTCATACGGGACCTTGTAGGTATCCTTCGAGCGGGAAATAAAAGCTTTAGTCTCTTCGATAGTACGGGTATTTGCTATGGCGCTCATCTCCGGCATTTCGATTATGAAATGCCCTTCCAGTCGGCGATAGACATTTTCATCATCAAGGCGCTTGATATCATCTGTAAACCACTCGTCACGCAACGCGAGTTTTCGGAAGAAAGTTGATTTACCAGCTCCCTGGTCGCCGATCAGACAGAGCATGTAATCGAACTTGCAGCCGGGATAGAATATGCGGGCTACGCCTCCCATGAGGAAAAGCTTCATGCACTCGTAATTGAAATCGTTTACCTCCGCGCCGAGGAAATGATGGAGCACATACCGTATACGCTCTTTTCCGTCCCACAGAGGCGGAAAGAGCATATCGCGGATGGGGTGATACCGCTTTTCGTTTGCGACTATATCAATGGCGGACACCACCTGTTTTTCTGCGGAGATACCGTAGGTCCTGTCCATATAGAACCGAATGTTATTGACGTTCGTATCCGTCAGCGGACCGTTCTCGTCCCTCGCCCAGCCAAGATCTCTTGTTATATGGACCCTGCCGCTCATCTCATTAAGGTGAATGGTGTCGTACAGCTTCGGATCGTGCTGAAGGATCGTTACGTAATTCTGTAGAGTGTTCATGACAATCCCATCCTTCGTCGTTTTGAGCATGGCCCTAACCTGCTTGACCATTTTGATCTGCGGGGCATATGCTGGCACAGCCTTCTTGTTTTTCTTTTTCACATCCATATCTCCTTTTTCCAGTAAAGCCTTTTTCTGATCTCCATTACAAGCCGTTTTGCCTCCGCAGCCTCTTCCGCGGTGATACCGCCCTGCATGTTTGCGTGATGCGCGATCTGATTCACGTTAATACACAGATGGTCGATCGTGCTTATCAGATCAATGAAATCGACGTTGGGACGTTCCTTGATCTCCGTACCCATGATGAGCTTTCGCAGCACAACAGAGCGAGTGACGCCCGCTTTTTGTGCCAGCTCACCGAGCTTGCGATACTCCGCTTCGTTCAGCCGCAGGTGCATGTCGTACTCTCTGTTTCTCATTCAATCCTCCTCGTTAATATCGTTCCTTCTCCCGCTGTGCGGCATAGGGGCTTGGGGCTCGCCTCGACAAGCGGATTTGGGGACACAAATCCCATGCTTGCAAGGACAATTGCACGCATGCAGACTTTGTGAACACAAAGGCGATGCTTGCAGGGACTCCCTCGAATAAACCGGTGAACTTTTTTGCTTTTACGCTTGACACGGGGCTGCGGTTCAAGTATAATATGCATGATAGTTCAACATTGTTCATGCGTGATTGTATCACCGCGTTGAACTATTGTCAATGGGGTTCATTGAACTTTTGTGAATAATTTTAAGGTGGTGTTCCAATGAAGACCTTTTCTGAGAAAGTGAAGGAAGCGAGGGTATCCCTCGGAATCTCTCAACCGCAGCTGGGGAAGAAGATCGGCTTATCGGTTCGTTCCGTGATCGCATATGAGAAGGGCGAAAAAAAGCCCCGCCCGGCTTCTATGCTGAAGCTGGCGAAGGCGTTAGGTGTTTCGGTCAAATTCCTTTCCGATGATGAATGCGAGAATCCGATGGCCGATATCGAAAAGGACGATTACATCGCCGAAGCTCGAGAGCGTTACGGAGTCGCAGGAGCAAAGAATATGGATGAGCTTCTGTCCGCCAATACAGCTCTGTTTGCAGGCGGCGAGCTTTCACAGGAGCAGAAGGACGCATTCTTTGAAGCCGTCATGAAGGCATACATCACCTGCAAGGAAGAGGCGCGAAGGAAGTTCGGCAAAAAGGATCAGGATTGATCTTCGGATATAATTGTCCAGTCGGTAAGTGAGTACCATTTTTTGTATTGCAGATCTGAAAGAATGCAGTATAATATCGGCGGATAACCTATGCGAAAGGGGTGAAGATAATGGCATGCGATAACATCGTTCGTTCTGTCGCAAAGCTCAAAGCGAAATGCGGCGAGACGGATCCTTTTTCGCTGTGCTCGCTCCTTGGCATACTGGTATGCTATTCCCCTATGGGCAAGGGCAAGGATGCGATAAAGGGGTTCTTCGTCAAAAGCAACCGCATCAAGGTCATAACGGTCAACTCCGATCTTCCATACATGATCCAGCGCATAATTACCGCACACGAGCTCGGGCACGCTATGCTGCACGCCGACTCCGGCATATACGCTTTCCATGAGCTTGCACTCTTCGACGAAAGCAGCCGCTGCGAGAAGGAAGCGAACCTCTTCGCATCGGAGCTCCTGATCTCCGACGATGATTTCTTCGGCGCGTTGGATGATGGTCAGTCTTTCTCCCAGGCCGCTTCATCCTTGAACGTTCCGGCTGAGTTTCTTGATTTCAAGGCAAGGCTCATGAAAGAAAAGGGCTATACACTCGCCAATTCACCGATAACGGCAAATAACAAGTTCCTCAAAAGCATGGCCGTTCCCGACTGCGACGAATACGGATGCTGACGAGGAGCCAATATAACCCCTATCCTGTACGATATTGCTTTCAAGATAATCTCTCTCAAGATCGATGTAACCTGCGAAACGGTAATGGATCACGATCCGCTGGGTGCGGTTCTTGCCTTTGCCTTGGACCTCGGATACTTCGATCCTGTCGATCAGTTCTTTCAGTAGAGGAGCCGTGAGCGTATCCATCTCCATAAACCGACGAACCGCACGGATGAAATACTCATCCTTCTGATTAGCATCGTGATATTACAGCTCACCACTCCAGCGTGAATTCCGCCATCGGGTCGAAGTCCGGGTAGGTATTGTTCTTGTATTCAAGCAGCGCGGCGGTGACGTTGCCGGCGTTCGCCTCCTGCGCGGTCTTGATGAACTCCGTGATCTGAGCGAGTGTAAAGCCGTCCATCAGGTCCATAACGGTGACATCATCATTCCGGACGCGGCCGTACACGGTCAGACGGTCAAGGTAGGAAATGACCATATTCGTCCGGCGGTTCCAGGCGTTTGGCTTTATCGACGCGATCTGGAGCTTGTCCTGCTCGGCCGTTTCCTCGGCGCTGACTTTGAATCCGTTGATGTCAAGGTAGCGACTGTTGCTGTAATCATTCACATAGTACCAATCGCAGCTTATGCCGCGGCGTTCTGCGTGCCTGAGGTACACGACAGGGATCGGTATGCCCGCGTAGCGGTCGGGCTTGATCTGCGAAGCCTCGCGGACGGGCTCCCAGACCTGCTCGAAGGGCTGTTTCAGGCCCCTTGCCGTATAATAACGCTGCCACGCGGCGACGTCCTCCTTGTCCATCTCCATCGGGTGCGCAAGGATGATCGGCTTATCGGAAAGCGCATACTCCGCGTCGTCCGCCGTTACAAGACCTCCGTCCGAACATGTGAAGGTCTTTCCCTCCTGCTGCCAGACAAGCAGCTCCGCAAGCACGTGCAGGAACGCGTTCTTAAGGTAGCTTTCGCTCCATTTTTCGGGCGAAAACACGGTTTTTTCGATATAGCAGTCAAATAGCTCCCATTTGCGGATCGTATAAGCCTTTTTGATGTTCGAGCGCATATCCGCGATCTCGTCCTTCGCGAGCTGATACAGCGCGGGATCGGCGCCGGTCTTCGGGACGGTTTTAACTGCCTTCTGTTTGTTCGTATCGAACATATCGAGCTTAAGATCCTTCTGCAGCCTGACTTCAAGCACGGTATTGCCGAGCTCGAATCGGCGGACGCCGTTTTCATCAAAGCCGAAATCGAAGAGGAAGCTGTCCCTTATTTGTTCGGCGGTCATTCCACGCAGCTTTGCATAACTGTCGAGCCCGCCGTTCTTTTCAAAAAAGATCGCCGCCTCGCGCGTGTCGCTGAGCATCAGGAGCTTTGTAAACGCATCCTTCACGGCGATCTTTTTGCCGCCGAACTCGGTCTTTATGTTCCAGTTCTTATGCGCGGAGATCATCGCCTTTATCTGCTTCGCGTTGCCGTAGCGGCAAAGCAGCGGGATCAGCGTCGGATACGCCGCGCAGTCAAGATCGCCGCTGAGCTTTGCAAGCGCATCGCAGAAGGAGTCGTAGCGCAGAAGCTTCGCCGCCGCGTCCGCCTCCGGCATGAACTTCGGCGCTTCCGGGTTGATACCGCCGTAGGATACGATGATGTATTTAAGCAGCACTGTCGGCGCTTTCGTGCCGTCCTCAAGCAGCACCTCCGGCAGCGTAACGCCGTAGAGCTTCATCCATTTAAGCAGCGAATCGCCATATATCGCCTTGTATTTTTCGGCATACTCGGCTTCGAGCGGGCTCGCGGGCTCATCCGCAGGCGCGGGCTGTTCAGCTCTTGCGGGTTTCGCCTTTTTTGCGGCGGGCGTTTCCGAGGTCTGCTCCTCCTTCCATTTGAGCAGCGCGGCAACGCATTTCTCCGCGCCGGCCTGCTGCGCCGGGATCAGATAATCCCCGTCGAGATTCTTCAGCGTGACCTTTTTCTCGTCGATATAGAACCGGAGCGCTTCGTCGTTGTCGTCCCGGAATATCAGCGGCAGGATCTTTTTGCGCTGAGAAATGCAGTATTTCAGGTATTCGCCGGCGATCTCAGGGTTTGTGAACCGTTCCCGTGCGGAAAGGAAACCATAACCCGCGTGTTGTCGTCCCGGAAAATCAGCGGCAGGAGCTTTTTGCGCTGAGAAATGCAGTATTTCCGGTATCCGCCGGCGATCTCGGGGTTTGTGAACCGTTCCCGTGCGGAAAGGAAACCATAACCCGCTTGAGCGCCGAGCTTCATCGCAGAGAATACCGAAACGCTTATCGCAGGCGCGTTCTCAGGTTTCAAACCACAGCAGCCCTCGAACGCCTTCTTGCCTATGCTCGTCACGCCCTCCGGGATCACGACGCTTCTAAGGCGCTTGCAGCCATAGAACGCCGAATCGTCTATGTACGTCACGCCCTCCGGGATCACGACGCTCGCAAGGCTTGAGCAGTTAAAGAACGCCGAATCGCCTATGCCCGTCACGCCCTTCGGGATCACGACGCTTGTTAGGCTTGAGCATCCCCTAAACGCCGAATCGCCTATGCTCGTCACGCTCTCCGGGATCACGACGCTTGTAAGGCTGCAGCAGCCAAGGAACGCCTCCCTGCCTATGCCCGTCACGCTCTCTGGGATCACGACGCTCGCAAGGCTTGAGCAGTAACAGAACGCCGAAGCGCCTATGCTCGTCACGCCCTCCGGGATAACGACGCTTGCAAGGCTTGAGCATCCCCTAAACGCCTCCCTGCCTATGTACGTCACGCCCTCCGGGATCACGACGCT
>FR879715.1 GCA_000435055.1 Clostridium sp. CAG:138
CGACAACAACGCCGTTTTCGTTAACGGTTGCGATTGCGGTGTTTGCAATGCTGAAGGTAACGTTCTTGTTGAATGCCTCTGCGGGGAGAACCGTGTAAGCAACGGTTGCCCTGCGGCCGGCGGGAACTGTTACGTTTTCAACTTCGATGGAGGTGGGAACTACGGGTGCGCCGACGTATACATTGTCAACGTTTGCATAGTCGCCTTCCTTATCAACGGAGCTGTCCTTCTGGTAGGTCCAGGTGATGGTGTGTTCACCTGCGGTGAGCTCAACTGCATAGGTGGTCCAGGTTTCAACGCGGTTCCACTTTGCAACTTCGGTGCCGTCAATAAAGAGGTGGAGACCATCCCAAACGGTGTTGCCCGAACCTTCGCCGAAGGAGCGGAAGTCGAACTGGAGGATGTCACCTGCTGCCGCGGTAACCGTGGTGGAAACCGTGGAGGTGGAACTTGCAACGTTGATGTTGGTGCTCTTGCCCCAGGTTTCTTCAACGATCCAGGGATAATCGCCGTCGGTGGTGAAGTGGAGGGTGCCGCCTGCAACGTTCATTGCCTCATCCAAGTCGCTGCCAGGACCGGGAGTGGGCGTGGGAACTTCGGTGGGGGTGGGGGTTACAGTGGAACCGCCGGTTACTTCAACGATCGCATCAACATCGGTGTGTTCAATGGGAGTGGAAGTGCCGCCCATGGGGAAGTTGTTGAACTCAACAACGTTGAGATCAAAGTTGTGTTCGCCGTTCACAGCGTCAGCCTTCGCACGGAAAGTGAGAGTGAACAGAGTGCCGTATGCGGTGAATCCGGCATTGGGCATCATTGCGCCGAAACGAATGCTGCCGGGAATGCTGAAGCCATCAAGAATTGCGGTACCGCTGTTTTCAATCATCTGGTTCATGACAGCACCGGGCTCGTCGTGCAGATACTCGAATGCATCGGTATCATAGTCAAGACGGAGGTTGAGAACATGTGCCTCGTAGTCGATGACACCGCCGATGTTCACTGCAACCTGGAATTCTTCGCCTGCCGCAACGCTTGCAGGTGCTGCAGCGGAGAATGTAACATCGTGGGGAACCAGCGTGGGTTCGGGGATCGTAGTGGGAGGTACGGGGGTAACAGGGTTCTCGGTGGGAGTTTCGCCGCCGCCGGAAACCTCAACGAGGTCGAGGTTG
>FR879716.1 GCA_000435055.1 Clostridium sp. CAG:138
TTTTTATTTATATCGGGCGGCGTAAAACCGCCCGGTATAGGTTAATTAATTACGTTGTTCGGTTTTCTGCCCGTACGGATTGAATTTTCAGGCGTCTTGCACGGGCTCCTTCACGATGGCTTCGATCAATCCCAGCGAGAATCTCATGATGAGCAGGGTATCAACGGCATTCACTGCGCCGTCCCCGTTGAAGTCTGCGGCGGCGATCTGTTCGGGCGTAAGGTTCTCGGTTGAAACTCCGAGAACATACCGCATGGCAACAAGGGCATCAACAGCGTTGACCGCGCCGTCTCCGCTGGCATCGCCGGAATTGGGAATCGGGCCGTACTTTGCGAGAACGGCCGTATTTGCCGTAACGCATGAGAAGTCACCTTCCCAACCGACAAAGATAAAGGTCTCCCTCTCCGGATCGGGCGGAGGAGTCGCTGCCTCGCCGTACTTTGCGGTTTTAATTGCAATTGTCCGTCCGTCCCAATCGACAAAGGTCACAAAGAAGCTTGCGTTCGGGTTGGGGGTCGGAGTGGGCGTAGGTTCTCCCGTCGGCGTAGGCTCTCCCGTGGGTATTGGAGTCGTGGGATCCGTTACGACACCGCCGCCTCCTCCGCCGCCGATTCCGCCGGAACCGCCGCCGGAACCGCCCGAACCGCCGCCGCCTATGCTGCCCGTGGCGGAATTTCCTGTCACGTCATAATGCGGAACCTGTTCTGTCGTGCCGTCGCTGTTGTTCTTCGACAGGTCGTTGACCGTCATATCCATATTCTTTTCACCGGCTTCGGCGTCTTCGGGAATCTTGACCTTCATCTTCATGATTTGGCCGTTTCCGCCGAACGCCATTCCGCCGGATTCCGCTTTTGCGTCTATCGTGCCCGTGCTTGCGTCCGGACTGCCCGAGCCGCCGCTGCCGGTACCACTGCCTTGCTGAAGATCAAATTCTCCGCCGTTCTCGACAATTTCCTGAATCACCTGACCCGGCGTTATCTCAAGAACTTCTATGTCGCTTGCATCGTACTCAAGAGCCATGTCGAAGCTGTTTGCTTCATAGTCGCCCTCGATAACGACTTCCGTTTCGATTTCTTCACCGGGACTGCCCGCTATTTCTCCAAGAAGAACACATACGCCTGCGTCCTGCGTTGTTCCTTTCTCAATCTTGGTTATCGTCAAATCAACCGCATGGCAAT
>FR879717.1:0-19111 GCA_000435055.1 Clostridium sp. CAG:138
GACACTATCCACTTACCGATGTGCTGACCTCACCCTGCTGACCTCACCATTGCTAATTCCCAACTCCTAATTCCTAATTCCGCATTGTATTCTCCGTTTCTAATTAACGAAAACAAATTCCCATCAGCCTCTTGTTTTGTGTACGAAAAAGGCGTAAAATACAACAAGCAACAATACTCATATCGATTTGCATTTTTGGAGGAATTCGCAATGGCAAGACAATTTGATAGCAGGGACGCAAAAAGGCTAATCACAAAACATCGTGAACTTTTGGAAGAATTGAGGCGGGCGGAGAAGACTTTTAACGGGCTGCGTGCAGCCGTTAAGGAGACGACGGACGCGCTTGTTGCGCAGGAGGTCATGCGCGTTTTGAAGGATATTCCCGTTGAGGAGCTGAACCGCGACAGGCGCGGATTCAGGGTCAAGTCACTGCGGGATAACGGCTATCAGAGCATTGCGGATATCATGGGGGCGTCGGTGCATTCGTTGGCATCCATAAGCGGTATCAGCGACGAGGCGGCGTATTCAATCAAAAAGACTGCGGAGAAAATTGTTTCTGCCACAAGGCAGAGCGTTAAAATCAAACTGAGCGAGGACAATAAAACCCCGGCGGCAACGCAAGCGGTTTTGGCGATTTCAAAATACAGAAGCGGCGGGCAGTACGGCGCCGAGGTCAAAAAGCTTATTAAAAATTGCGGCCGCGAAATCGAATACGCCATTGAAGATTTGCAGATGGCGGCGGGCGGATTGAAATGGATGTTTAGCTCGAAGCTGAAAAAGCAGAAGGCAATCGACGCTTATGAGTCGCTGAGCGAGCTGTTGCAGGGCGCGTATTTCAGCAAGGCGACGGAGATACTCGCGGCGCTTGAAAATGTTGAGGCGGAAACAGGTTCTGCGGCGTGGGCGGATTTTTCGGAAAATTCCATTCGCTTTTTCAACACGCTGGAGGATATCAATCCGGGCATTCTCGGCACGGATGACGCGGTTTACGGTTTGCCGGAAGAGTTGGCGCGAAAAATACAGGAACAGGGCTTTTTCCCGGACGGTCTTTTGTGCGAACTGCGTCGCTATCAGGAATGGGGCGTGAAATATGCGTTGCATCAGGAGCGCGTGCTGCTGGGTGACGAAATGGGTCTCGGAAAGACGATACAGGCAATTGCAACGATGGTCTCGCTCCGAAACACGGGCGCAACGCATTTCGTTGTGGTCTGCCCTGCGAGTGTGTTGACGAACTGGTGTCGTGAAATCCGAAAAATGAGCCGCCTTTCCGTAACGAAGGTTCACGGGGCGGACAGAGCCGAGGCGCTGCAATCCTGGATCAAGACCGGGGGCGTTGCGGTAACAACCTATGAAACAACGGGATTTTTTAAGCTCGACGCCGGGTTTAAATTTTCGCTCTTGGTGGTGGATGAAGCGCATTACGTTAAAAATCCTGAAGCGCAGAGAACAAAAAACGTGACCAACCTAAGCGACCATACCGAACGGCTCCTGTTCATGACGGGCACGGCGTTGGAAAACAAGGTTGATGAAATGATTTCGCTTATCAAAATATTGCAGCCGACGGTTGCGTCGTCCGTCCGCGGCATGGAGTTCCTTTCGTCCGCGCCGGAATTCAGAAGCAAGGTTGCCCCCGTTTACTATCGCCGCAAGCGCGAGGATGTTTTGAAGGAGCTGCCGGATTTAATCGAGAACATGGAATGGTGTACAATGACAAGCGTTGAGGAAGCGGTGTATGAGGATGCTGTTTTAAACAAGGGCTTTGCCGCGGCAAGGCGTGTTTCGTGGAACGTTGATGATTTGAAAGATTCATCGAAGGCGATGCGCATGAAGGAGATTATTGAGGAGGCGGAGGACGACGGAAGAAAGGTCATTGTGTTCTCATTTTTCCTCGATACGATTAAAAAAATTACCGAAATGCTGGGAAAACGGTGCTACGGGCCGATCAACGGTTCGGTCACGCCGCAACGGCGGCAGGATATTATTGACGACTTCGACAAGGCACCCGCGGGAAGCGTTCTTGCGGCGCAAATCCAGGCGGGCGGGACGGGGCTCAACATTCAATCCGCAAGCGTTGTTATCCTGTGCGAACCGCAGTTCAAGCCGTCGACCGAGAATCAGGCGATTTCAAGGGCATATCGAATGGGACAGACGCGAAACGTGCTTGTGTACCGTTTGCTGTGTGAGGATACGGTGGACGAAAGAATCACCGCCCTGCTGGAAAGCAAGCAGGAAATCTTTGATGCGTTTGCAGATAAATCCGAAGCGGCGAACGAGAGCAGGGAGCTGGACGAGAAGGACTTCGGCAATATTATCAAAGAAGAGATCGACAGAATCAACGCAAAACGAGGCAATCCAAACGGAAAGAAAGCGGAGTGAAAAGAATGTTGCACCCCGGTTTGTATGAACAAATTATCAATACCGCGCTGAACAACGAGCTTGCGGAAATATCTGCGGCGCGGAGGCGTATACCTATCTCGGCACGGCTTGCTGCGTTAAGCACGAGGGCAGCTGCCCGATGAACATCACGTGGCGTTTGGACAGGGCGATTCCCGCAAAGTTCCTGAAGAAAACGAACAAATTGGTCGTCGGCTGACGGCGCATGTTGACAAACGGCGGAGCTTCAAATATAATTGAAACAATTACAACTGAAGCTGTAGACGAAGCCGATGCGGCAAACGGCGCTGCACGGAACAGAGGCAAACGGGAGGCAAACGATTGAAAAAAAGCGCGGAGAAAACAGCAAAATCAATAAAGGCATTTAACCCGTATGATCCGGCGTTTAATCCGGTGCAGGACGCAATAACTCTTTGCATCGTTGTTCTGACTTGCCTTGTTCAATGTTTGATTTTGAATGCGTTTTACACACCGTACCATATGCTGTCCGGCGGAATTACCGGCATTGCGATTCTGCTTGACTACACTGCGAGTATTCCTCGATGGGTCACGCTGGTTGTGCTTAACATTCCGGTGCTTATAATCGGCGCAAAACGTGTGAACGTTAAATTCATTGTTTTCAGTGCAATCGGAACAATGTGTTACTCTGTTATGTTTTCGCTGCCTTTTGTGCGCGATTTTACAGTTGATTTGGGTGAAAACTCAGAATTACTTTCGGTCATTGTCGGCGCGGCACTTATCGGAGCATCGGGTGTTCCTGTTGTAAAACGCGGCGCAACATTGGGCGGAATGGATATTTTGAACGTTATTCTGAGCCGCCGCCTTTCGGTTCCGATGGGAAACATTTGCATTTGCTATAATATCGTGATTATGGCTGCGTTGGGCGTGTTTTTCGGGCTTAAACCCGCACTGCTGAGCCTGATGGCAACATTTGTTTCTTCCGCCGTGCTGAATTACACAATGGCCGGGTTTAATCATACAGTGACGGTGTTTATAATCAGCCAAAAGTGGGATGAAATCGCTCCGCATGTTCTCAACGAGATGAAGCGCGGCGTGACTTTCCTGAACGGAGAGGGTGCATATACGGGTGAACCGCGCAAAATTGTTTATTGCATTGTTCGAACCACCGAAATTGCCGCCCTGAAAGCAATCGTCAAAGCAAACGATCCCAAGGCTCTGTTTTCTGTAATTGAAACCAAGGAAGTTGTCGGGAGAGGTTTCGGAATCATGAATTAACATTGGAAAAAATGAATTAAGGAGAAATTGAATGTACAAGAATATTGACAAGCAGGCAAAACTTTGCCTCAAGGACCTCGTTGACTATCGCGACGGACAGATTGTGAGCAGAACCCTCGTTCAAAACAATCTTGTCAGCATGACACTGTTTTCTTTCGATAAAGGTGAAGAAATTTCAACACACGCTGCCGGTGGAGACGCTATGGTGACTGTGCTTGAAGGTACGGGACGGTTCACCGTCGGCGGGGATGTTTTCATCCTTACGGAGGGTGAAACTCTCATCATGCCGAAGGACATTCCGCATGCTGTATTTGGCGAGGAGAGGTTCAAGATGCAGCTCATCGTTTCTTTTTGATTGCCTGAAGCTTACTGAGTTCGGCGAAGCGGATTGAATTTTCTTTCCGGCATGAAAGAAGTTTCCCGTGTTGATACTGACGTGCCGAGAACAAAACTGCCGCTGCCGTATTTTTTGCGTATGATGTCGGCAGTTTTTTCAATTTTAAGCTGCCTGTCGGTTTGTTCATAATCGTCAAACAAACAGAGCTGAATCGGCTCATTTGCGGATACAAGACCGCATGCACGTATGCCGAGTGAGCGTATCGGACGTTTCCAATCATAGTTCTCGCAAAGCAGATTGAACGCTGCATCGCGCAGTTCGATTGAGAGACAACTTGGGCGCGGAAGCCGAACCTGCCGCTCAAACGTTGAAAGAGTGCTGTCGCGAACATGCAGAACAACAACGCCTGCTTTGAGTTTGTGTTTTCTCAGCCTTGCGGCGACGTTTTCGCCGAGTGATTGAAGCATACGGAGCGCATCGCCCGCGCAGCAGATGTCGTGCGGCGGAGTGCTGCTGTTGCTGATGCTTTTCAGTGCCGTCTCAATTCCGTAATTCTGCACCGGGCTTTCATCGAGTCCGTTGGCATAACGGTAAAGCTCTGCACCGCTGCTGCCGAGCCATGCGCAAAGAAGAGCGGGATCGGTGCAGGCGAGGTCGCCTATCGTAAAAACGCCGCGCAGATTAAGCCTGTGCATTGTTTCCTTACCGACAAAAAGCAGACTTTCAACCGGAAGCGCAAAGATTTTTTCCTTAAAACCGTTTTTCGGGATGACCGTGGTTGCATCCGGTTTTTTCATATCTGAACCTAATTTGGCAAAAACTTTGCAGAAACTGACCCCGACTGAAGCCGTAAGACCGAGTTCGCGGCGATAGCATTTGCGAATCCTGTCCGCAATTTCGCGGCCGTCTTCGACGGTCGGGGCATAAGCCGTGACGTCAAGCCACGCTTCATCCATTCCGAAAGGCTCGATTTTGTCGCTGAAACGCATGAGAATTTCACGGCTTTGACGCATGGCTTGCTCGTATTTTTCGAAATGCGCGGGGACAATCGAAAGATTGGGGCATTTTCTAACCGCAGACACGATGGTTTCTGCGGTCTGAATCCCGAAACTCTTTGCAATATTATTTTTTGCAAGAACAATCCCGTGCCGCGCCTCAATATCCCCGCCGACAACAAGAGGAAGCCCTGCAAGCGATGGGCAATCTCGGATTTCAACTCCGGCATAAAAATTATTGATATCAACATGGAGTATCGTGGCACACATATCGCAACACCTCTGCAAGCTCGTACTAATCGCCTAATGGGCGACTGAACATATGATAATACTCTTGAACAGAGATGTCAAGAGGCGATTTCTCAATATCAGAGAAAAATTTTAAAAAAATCTCTTGCAATCGGATGCGAAATGCATTATAATGCGGATAAGGAATTACAGGTGCGTTTCACGAGTTGAATCGCGGCCGGCTGCGGAGGGAAAAGTGAACGGAAATCGTGAATTCGGAAGGAAACTGGCAGAGCTTCGCAAAGCGTGCAAACTCAACCAAACTGAGGTTGCGCAAAAAATCAGCTTTGAATGTGCAACTTTATTTAATCGGGACCCAATAACGAACCGCGCTGTCAGCAAATGGGAGACCGGCGACAGTCTGCCGGATGCACAGCAGTTCATCTCCCTGTGCGGAATTTACGGAGTGTCAGATGTGCATAGGGTTTTTCGCAGCAAAGAGTGCAGCGACGATCCGTTTTACGGTTTGAATCGCGTGGGAATGGAACGCGCGAACGAGTATATTTCAATGCTGCGCGAGAATCCGAGCTTTTCGCATCAGGCAAAAATCACTCGGATAAGGCGGCAGATACCGCTTTACGATATGCCGGCATCGGCAGGTTCCGGCGTTTTTCTTGACAGTGACTCCTACACACTGATTGATGTTGACGAAAATGTTCCGGAAGCAGCAACCCTTGCTGTCCGCATAAGCGGGGATTCAATGACGCCGCTGTTTAACGACGGACAAATTGTTTACGTGCATCATCAGCAGGAACTTGAAAACGGTGAAATAGGCATTTTTGTTCTTAACGGAGAAGCTTTTTGCAAAAAACTTGATTCCGAATCCGGCAGCGTCAGATTGATTTCACTCAACCCGAAGTATCAGCCGATAAAGATTAAATACTCCTATGAGCTGCGGGTTATCGGGAAAGTCGTGGGATAAATACGGTGCGTGTCACGGCAGGTTTGAACCGGCGGAGGGCATCTCAGCGGCGGAACTTATTTGTTTGCATGAATAATTAATATGCTTCGGTCTGAATTTTCTTCAGAAAAAGTGAGGACGGATGAAACAGATTCTGCGCAAAGCAATTGCTCTTATTCTTGCAGTTACGGCTGTGCTTTTTCCGCTTGCTCAGATGGCAACTTTAATCCGAACAACAGATTCCGCAAAACTTGCAAGCTCAATCGAGACAGCCGATACAAACAGTGTTGTTATTAAAGCGGCGATAGAAAAGCATTATGACGGTGACGGTTGGAATTTTGAGCCGCGCACTTCCGACGGCGTTCACATAACGCCTCAAGGCGACGGTATGCACCTGAAAGGACACCCGGACGAGGCGTTCTTTGTGTTCGAAAAAACCGCAGCATTGGAATTCACGGCAGAATTTGATGCCGGCTGGACATATAACAGCAAATATTCATATTTTTTTGGGAATGATTCTGAGGCAGCCGAAGTAAAAAAACTCACGGATGGCTCGGTGAAATTTACATACAAGGTGAAAAAGGGTGCAAAAATTGCCGTGACGGAACTTACGGCTGCGTGCGTGAATGCAACTGCGGATGCGCTGCCGCGACTGGATATAAGCATCGACTGCGATTTTGAATCCGTAACAAAGGATGAATGGGTCAACGCAAAAATATCACTGCAGCTCGGAACAAAAACGTTTGCAAGCGGTAATTATAACGGCAGCGGCAAGGTTAAAGGGCG
The DNA here is from genome assembly GCA_000435055.1 of Clostridium sp. CAG:138. Taxonomy (GTDB): domain Bacteria; phylum Bacillota; class Clostridia; order Christensenellales; family CAG-138; genus PeH17. The sequence continues at coordinate 6,938 of FR879717.1, forward strand.
CGGGAACTCGTCATGGGGTTATGATAAGAAGCCGTACTCAATCAAGCTTGACGAAAAGGCTTCACTGCTCGATATTCCGAAAACAAAAAAATATGCAATTGTTGCGAGTTACACCGATTCAACCCTGATGCGGAATTATATTACTTATAAAGCATATCAGGATTTGATTGGTATCGATTATGTTCCGAAATGCGAATTTGTTGATGTTTATCTCAACGGCAGATACAACGGCATATATATTTTGGTTGAAAGAATTTCAATTGAAAAAAACAAAATCAACATTGCCGAAGCGGATGAAGACAATATTACCGGCGGTTATCTGATTGAAAAGAACGTTCACGGAAGAGTGAACTACAAAAAGGATCAGGTGTTCGACTGCCCGTATCAGGCGAACCAGGTGAAGGATTATTTTGTCTTGGAGGAGCCTGAAATTGAAGATACTGAACTGAGGCGTGAGGTGCTGCAATATCTGAACGTCTACATGCAGCGGGTCCATAACTCGGTGATGGGATTCAGCTCGGAACAATATACTGAATACATCGATGAAGATTCATGGGTCGATTTTGTGATAGTTCAGGAAATCAGCAAAAACATAGACGGCAATTTGAAAACAAGCTGTTGGATGTATAAAGAGCGCGACGACAATAAACTTTACATGACTGCTTTGTGGGATTTTGACCTTGCCTACGGAATCGTGAACTGGAGCAATGCGGATGAGGAACGAAACGATGCAACGGATTGCCCGGGCAGCGGAACATATGAAGACTTTATGATTATTAATTCATCCTGCCCGTGGATAAAAAAACTTTATCAGCAGGATGAATTCCGTGAGCTGTTGACGGAACGATATACCTGTTATCGCACAACGGTGATTGCGGAGCTTCAGGCTCTGATTCCGGAGCAGGCAGCGTATCTTGCAAAAGCCGAAGATGCAAACTATAAATTATGGAAGAAAAATTTCAGCCTTGGCGTTGCAAACCTGCAGACTTGGCTCAACGGAAGACTTGAATGGCTGGATGAAGTTTGGCTTATCGAAAATTGATTTGAAGGAGAAAAGTTTATGACCAAAATTTGTGCTTGTTTGATGATTGCCGCACTGCTTTTTTGTTGCTTGTTCGCGGCATGCACACCCAAGAACGATGTGAATGAAGCCTTAAAAGATACGTTAAAGATTGAAATTCTCAAAATCGGCAAGGCTGATTGCAGCATTATTACCGACGGAACAACATCCATTGTTGTTGATTGCGGAGAAGAGGATGACGGTGCGGAGATTTCGGCAGCTATGGATGCGCTCGGTATCAACAGCATTGATTACCTGATTATTACACATTACGACAAGGATCATATCGGAGGTGCGCCGACTCTTTTGAAAAAATATAAAGTTTCGAAGCTTCTTGAGCCTGATTATACTCCTGTCGACACAACGGCATACGCTTATATGTCATACAGAAATGCATTGGCGGAAGCGAAAGCCAACGGAAAATGCGGAAGCGCAGAAGCTGTATCCGACTCGGTTGATTTGACCGTTTCGGACATAAAGCTGAACATCGTGGGCACGTTCGGCAAAGATTATGCAAAAAACCAAGACAATAACGATTCGTTGGTCGTAAGTCTCGAACATCTCGGAAACAGCTTTCTTTTTGCGGGCGATATTGAAAAGCAGCGTATTGCCGATATGCTTTCACAGGGAAGGGTACAACCTTGTGATTTTTTGAAAGTGCCGCATCACGGCGTTTATAACTCAAAGCTTGAAGACTATTTTTCAAAAGTTAACATGAAATATGCAGCCATAACGTGTTCCGATAAGAATCCTGCGGAACAAAAGACTTTGGATCTTTTGACGGCAAAGGGGTGTCGGACCTTTTTGACTTCGAACGGCACGGTGCATATTCGCAGCACAAAGAACGGAATCGACATTACACAATAAGACTTTGCTTGTTTTCGATGACTGTCCGATGGAGCGGCAGCAGATTCCGCAGGTGATGTCGCGTTTCAGCGCAGCTTTGTTTCGCGCCTGCAAACAGGTTCCCTGTTTTGCCGAGGGCACGTTTGACAAGGACAAGCTTTATAACGATGAATTGGGCTGACTCTGTCGGATAATAGCGGATACGGAAAACCGAGCGTACAGCCGCATCGTAAAAGCTTGCCAGTTCGGCATTGCTATGCTATACTATAATTGCAGTAAAGGCTGCATGATTTTCCCGAAAGCCTGCGTAAGCAGTGCATAAGCGGGATGTACGGAGGACGATTCGGATTATGCCGAAAAGAAAAAAACTTACAGATGCGGACGTTAAAAAAGTAGAATCCGTCATCTTGTCTGACACTGATGTTGAAAAAGCAGATCGCAGCAAGTACGGTGTTGCACGCAGATCCATTTGGTATATATTGCGCTTTGTTCTTATTGCGTCGGTTGTTGTAACGCTTTGTTACGCTGCGCTTATGGAGGCAATGTATGTCAGCAATATATATATTATTGTGACCGAAGGAATGGAGATGCGCGCCGACTGCATTCTCGGGAACAAATCAAAAGCCGAGTTGACAGAGCATTTTACCGAAAGCTGGCTTCAGGAAGATGAAGCGGTGAACGGAAACAAGTATTCGCTATATCGAGTGGATTCATATGATCACAGGCTGGAAATCGAAAAGTTCCGGGTTTGGCCGTGGTCAAAAGAGGCAACGCTGCAGGTCGTTGAGCGTGTTCCGAACATTCAGGCAACTCCTTACAGCAGCGATACAACCGACCCGGTTCCAAGCTGGGTTGCGTGCCGCTACGAAATCACTGTCGATAAGTTTGACGGGCGATGGTACATAACAAGGCTTACCGTTGTTGATGTCGATCCGCCGGAGGAGCCCCACGCAACACCGGACTATTCCAAACTTGAGACGGATATTCCGCACTATTGATTCTGTGCCGCCGCCATATTTTGAACGGCGCATTGTGAACGATGACTTGGGCGGCGCGCTTTGCGCTGCTCTTTTGATTTAGCGGAATGAATTTTGAAGTGCGGCTTGAACATGAAGAGTAATTTATCATGTTTATTCCGAAAAAGAGGCAGAGGATGAGATGATAAGAATACTGGTTGTTGAGGATGACAGAGATATTTCGGCTTTGATACAGCTCGCGCTGAAAAATGCAGGGTATGACGTTTTTGCCGCTTTTGATGGGCAGGAGGGTGCAAATCTGCTGGAAACGCAAAAATTTGAGCTTTGCCTGCTGGACATTATGCTGCCGCAGATCAGCGGATACGAATTGTTTTCATATATTAATGAGTATTCAATACCGGTGATATTCATAACCGCGCGCGGGGAACTGGACGACAAGCGGAAGGCATTTCGCATGGGTGCGGATGACTACATTGTTAAACCGTTCGAAATTGAGGAACTGCTTCTGAGAACCGAAAACATTTTGCGTCTGCACGGCTACAAAAACAACCTGCTTCGCGTCGGGGATGTTGAACTCGATGCGGAAGCACATATTGTCAGAAAAGCGGGAAGAGAAATAACATTGACGCCTAAAGAATTTGAGCTGCTGCATTTTCTCCTGCGGAATAAGGGTGTTGCTCTTTCGCGCTTCGCGCTTTACGAGCGCGTGTGGAATGACGGGGAAAGCGGCGATACACGAACACTGGATATTCACATCACGCGGCTTCGAAAAAAACTCGGACTCGAAAATGAGATTACAACGGTACATAAGCTTGGATACATCATTCGGGAGAAAACATGAGTCTTTCAAAAAAAGTTATTATAATAATAACTCTTGTTGTATTCGCCGCTTTTTCGGCGGGCGGAACGGTTCTGCTTGCAACCAACAGCAGAGCGGCTCTTGCGGAATCCGTTGCACAGAATTCAAGGCGAAAGCAAATGAGCTGCTATGCACTTGAAAGCAAACTGCTTGCCGACAGGCTGAACGGAAGAAAAACGGATAAAACCGAGCTTGCGCGGTACGCTGATAAGATGGTTGCGTATGCAACGGGAGAAGAAATTGAAATTATCGATTCAAACGGGCAGGTTATTTTTTCAAATCTTAAGGGAGATGCGCCGGTTCTTCGGCAAAACTCATATTCCGTTGAAAAAAATGAAAATGGGTATTTCAATTGTTTCAATGCAACGCTGAGTTCGTACGGAACGGAATTAAACATTATCATGCGATATGATATTTCGTATGTGTTTGCCGAAAGAAAACGCCAATACATTGCATTTTTGCTGATTGAATCGGCTGTTTTACTCTGCTCCGGGCTTGCTGCCTTCTTCATAACAAAGCGGATAACAAGGCCTTTGGAGCGGTTGGCTCAAACGGCAAACAGAATCAGCGGGGGAGAGTATTCGCTTCGTACACAGATTGATTCCGGGGATGAAATCGGCTCACTGAGCAAAAGTTTTGATGCAATGGTTGCCGAGCTTGAGCAGCAGCTTGAAAACAGGACGGCTTTCGTTGCCGATTTCTCGCACGAGCTTAAAACGCCGATGACCTCCGTTATCGGGTATGCGGATATTTTGAGAACGCATGTCCTTGATGAGCATGACAAGTTCATGTATGCGGACAGAATTTTTAAAAACGCAAAGCGAATGGAAAACCTTTCGGTAAAAATGCTGCGAATGCTGAAGCTTTCTCAAACGGAACCGACACTTGAGCCCGTTGAGTCGGAACGCATTGAGCGCGGAATCCGGCAGATGTTTGAAAACGGAGAAAATTTGGATATCAACAGTGAAAAAGGAATAAAGATACTTTGTGATTACAATCTGCTGCTGACCCTGCTGCGCAATCTGATTGAAAATGCGTTCAGATTTTCTGACGGGCAAAAAGTAATTGTGAAAATCGAAAGAAGCGGTAACTGCTGCCGCTTCGGCGTTGCGGACAGCGGAAGGGGCATGACTCAAGAAGAAATTCGCCGCGCTGCCGAGCCTTTTTATAAGGCGGACAAATCCAGAAGCGCAGCGGGTTACGGAATCGGATTATCCATTTGCAAAAGCATATGCACGCTTTTTAAAACAGAGTTGAAATTTGAAAGCGAACTCGGCAGGGGAACCTGCGTTTCGTTTGATTTGGAGGTGACTGAATGAAAAAGCATGCGTTGCGGCTTTTGGCAGCATTGCTTGCCGCAGCGGCTGTTGCGGGACTTGCTGCGGCACCGATAATCTATTTTAAAATATCGGATAAATTGCTCCTGAACAGGGAATTTACAATGGATGAACTGCCTCAAATTGCAATCGGGAGCAGTGAGATTGAATTCTTGAAAGGTGCGGAAGAATATCTTTGCGGCACAGCCTACGAAACGACAGCGGAAAAGTGTGGCGTGGAGGAAATGATTCCGGCACTGGACGATTTTCTTTCTGCCATGCCGTTCTTGGAAGAAATGAAAATTGCAGTCATGTGTTCTTTGAACGAAGCCTCATATTGCGATGCATACGGAACCGAACACGTGAAAACATACACCTGCTATAATAAAGATTATGTGATGCCCGCACAGGAGGTCGTTGCGGCCGTTGAGGACGGGACTCAAAAAGTGGTTGCGTTCAGCATTCGGTTCAGCGCAGAAATATCTATTGCGGATTCGGAAAGCGAACGCCTGAAATTCATGGAAAAATACCTTGAATACAGCACGCTGGATGTACTGCCGGACTGGAAATACAACGGCTCACGCTATTATTCCGAAACGGTCGGGTTGTTCCTCAATGTTGTGCTTGACGATGAGAATAAAATAATATATATCGGCTTGGAGCGCTGACGGAAACATTTCGGAAATAATCGGGGTATACACTCTTTGCAGAACTTAAGCAGTCACTGATTAAATCGGAGAGGCGAACGGAATTTTCGTGTACGGTCGGTGATTAAGTAAACGAGGGAGTGTGCTTGAATGAGAAAAATTGTTCTGGTATTGACAGCGGCGGTAATGCTCGCTGCCGTATGTTTTTCGGGCTGCAAAGGCGCAGTCGGAGTTGATTCCGGGCGAAAAAAAGACCCGATACAGTTTACCGCCGAACCGACGCAGGCGGGTTTGCCGACGGGTTTGGTTTTTCCGACAAGCGTGGTGCCGACGGATTTGGTTTTGCCGACAAGCGTGCCCGAATCGCTTTCGGTGAATGAGAACGAGCAAAAAGCAAGCAGTTTTGTGCTTGATGTTACCCTTTCAACGGATGAGCATATGCTCACGGTTGAACAAACGACGGATTATCTGAACCCGGCGGGAAAAAATCTTTCGGAAATATACTTCAACATCTATCCCGAAGCATTCAGTGCGGACGGGGGCGGTGCAGCTGTTCAAAGCATAAAGCTGAACGGCAGTGAGTCACAGCTTGAAAACGTTAAAGGGACCGTGTTCAAGGCTGTTCTTGCCTCGCCGTTGGCCGCGGACGAACGCTGCAGGATAGAAATTCGATACAGCGTTCGGATTCCGAACATAAAGAATCGCTTCGGTTGGCAGGAAAACATTTTCAACTTGGGCAATTTTGTAATCACACCCGCCGTGTATGAAAACGGAGCCTATGCAGTTGAACCGTATGTTGATATCGGCGACGCGTTTTATACGGACATTGCAAACTACAGTGTCCGAATAAATGTTCCTGAGGGATACAAGATTGCTGCAACGGGTGAGCTCGGAGCGGACGGCATGTATCACGCAAAAAACGTACGCGATTTTGCATTCTGCGCAAGCGACAGCTTCGAAACACTGGCAAAAGACACGGGAAACACGAAAATAACCGTATATTATGATTCCGCGCTTCCGAAAACGGCGAACAGGGTGCTTGATGTTGCAGCGAAATCGCTCGCTCTCTACGGGGAAAAGTTCGGAGAGTACCCCTACAGCACGCTCAGTGTTGTTCTTAACGGGCTGACCGGCGGGGTGAACGGAATGGAATACCCAACCCTTGTTATGATAGCGCCGGAGATTTCGCTTGATGATTTTGAGAAAATGGGTCTGGATTTTAAAACGGACGAATCGGCCGCCGCAACGGTTTACTCAATGGATCATTCCGTTTGTCATGAGGTTGCGCACCAATGGTTTTACGGTATTGTCGGCAATGACCAAGTGAAAGAAGCGTGGCTTGATGAGGGCTTTTGCCGATTTTGCGAATTTGTTTACGATGAAGCATATCCGCCGGAGTTCACCGCTGATATAAGCGGCTTCAAAACGGAGATGAGACTTAAGCTGAGCGCTGCACGTGTTGCGGGAATCGGGCGTGATGCGAACATGAGTTATGCGGACGATACAACGGACCTGACAAAGTCGCTGTATTATTGGAATGATGAGGATCCGATGGGTTATTCCGATATTTATGATAAAGGAGCGGGACTCTTGTATGCAATTTACGGAAAGCTGGGCAGCAAAGCGTTCTTTGATGCGGTAAAAGGCTATGTCATAAAGTTTAAGTATGATTTTGTGACAACTGAAAAGTTTAAAGAGTATTGGCACAGCATGGCGGATGTCGGCGAAATCATCGATGCATATCTTTCCGTGCCCGCGCAGAGCGCGCCGAATGCGGAATAAAGGACACGAACGTCCGAACAGTGAACGATATGCAGCCGGAAGCTGCGCAGCGGACCCGTACCCGCTTGAATCAAATCGAGTGGGTTTATTCGGAACACTGCGCAGTTTTTGGTTGTTTAATTATCGGAACGGGATTTATCCGAAAAAACTCAAATTAAAATTCAGCAAAGTCCGTCAAAAAGCACGGGAATCATTTTTTGAAATTCGTGCAGCAGCGGAATGCTTATTTCACGCATGGCGGGGTGTGCGGCGGGCGCACAGCGCAAACGGAAAAAGTGCCGCCATTCGCGCAGATTCATCGTGCAGATGAACTCCGTTTTAAGGCTGTTCGGAAGCACGCTCCGCGCATCCTCGGGCTTTGCGCCGCAGTTCAGCATTTCGAAATACGCCGTTTCCGCCTGCTGCATGGAGCTTTTCCAAATATCAAAGAGCTTTGAACCCTCTTCGGCGAAATAAGGACGGATAAATGTCAGCTCGCTGCCGAATTTTGATTTTTGATAATTGCAATATCGAGTGCTTTCCTGAGAAAAACTGGCAATCCTGTGCCGAACCCACTCGTGGGAAACTCCGCGGTCGCAAATTATGCGAACGCTCACGCCGAAATGCTCAATCGGGCTTTCATGCCCGCGTTCAAGCATCATGCGGATAAGCCGCTCGGCGGATTCGTCCGATATTGCATCCTCGGATTTATAGCAGACTCGTCCGCAAAGTTCAAGGTGCCGCAGCACTTCATGCCCGTTCGGGCGGTTGATGATTTCAAAAGACGGATTAATTATTCTCATTTGTGTACCTCATGCGAAAACTAACATAACAGGCAGAATAATCAGTCATATCGATTGTATTGCGTGCGCACGGGCTCCCCGTTCGCACCGCGGGAAACGACCTCTGCAATGCCTGCATTTTTTATCAGTCGGCTGCAAATGACACAGGGCGCGGGTGCAGCAAGCTCACCGTTGGAATCAAATCCCGCAAGATAAAGCACCGAACCAAGCATTTCATGGCGTGCGGCAGAAATTATTGCATTTTGCTCGGCGTGTACGGCAACGCATTTTTCGTATTGTTCACCGTGGGGAATGTTGTTGGCTTCGCGCCAGCATTCGCCCGTATCACAGCAGTTAGGTTCGCCGCGTGCCGCGCCGTTGTATCCTGTGGAAATTATCTCATCGTTTTTAATTATCACGGCTCCGTACTGACGACGAAGACAGGTGGATCGTCTTGCAACGGCTGCCGCGATCGAAAGGTAATATTCGTCTTTGCTTATACGCTTATCCATTATAAATCCTCCTTTGCTGCGTTCAAACCGCTGCTCAAAACTTTTCGCACAGAGATCGTTTTGAAAAACGGGAGTGAATCCGCTTTTGACTTTATGCGCCAAATACATTACTTTAGTTTAACATCTCGAGACCGACTTGGCAAGAAAAAATTCGAGATGCAGCAAAAGTGGGCAGCAAAAGGGAAATGTTTACGGCATTCACGGAAAACAGCGGATTTTTTGCCTTGATTATGCTATAATAAAGCGAAACAGGCGGCACACCGGAAAGCAAATCCGAAAGAAGATGCGGCACGAGAAGGGAGATTCGGAATGATAAGAAGAATTGTTGTTATTGATGAGGAAAAATGCAGCGGCTGCGGCAAATGCGCGGAGGCATGTCATGAAAACGCAATCGGAATGATTGACGGAAAAGCAAGGCTTTTGCGTGATGATTACTGTGACGGACTCGGAGACTGCCTGCCCGCCTGTCCTGCGGGAGCGATAAGCTTTGTTGAACGCGAAGCGGTTCCGTATGATGAAGCGGCTGTTCGCGAAAATCAAATGCGTTTAAAAATGCTTGCGGACAAACAGACGGAAACGGCGCATAACTCGATTGCGGCACCCTGCGGCTGTCCGGGGACGGCGGCGCGCACATTGAAGGCCGGCGGAAAAAGAACGCCCGTGTTTGCATTCGGAACAAGATCCGAACGGACGGAAGAAGAATCGAAACGAGCGGAAGAATCGAATTCATGCCTTGGCCAATGGCCTGTGCAGATAAAGCTTGCGCCCGCTCGTGCGGCTTTTTTTGATGATTCGGAGCTGCTGATCGCCGCAGACTGCACTGCATATGCGTTTGCGGACTTTCATGAGCGATTCATGCGCGGCAGAATAACTCTTATCGGCTGTCCGAAATTGGATTCAGTTGACTATTCCGAAAAGTTGACTGAAATTATTCGCAATAACGAAATAAAGAGCATAACGGTTGCAAGGATGGAAGTTCCCTGCTGCGGGGGCATTGAACTTGCCGTCAAAAAAGCAGCTGCGGCAGCAGGAAAGTCTTTGCCCGTTGAAGTGTTCATGATTTCAACACGCGGATGCATATTATAAAATTGCCGATGAAGCGAGCAATGAATGATTTTCTGTAAAGGAGCGGCAGCGACAAAAAATGCAGATTGAAAGAAATGACAGGGAAACAACGGCCGTCGAAGCAATGCTCAAAGTCCCCTGTGCGGGGGAGCTTTTGGGAGCGGCTGTCGGGCTTGTTCGCGCGGCGGATTCGAATTCACGCACGAATGAAGGAACTTTCGCTTTGCTGATAAAGGCTTTTTCACTGCTGAAACAGTTTGCCGAGGCGGTTTGTTCGGCGGATACGGTCGGCGAAACCGAGGCGGAGATGACGCAGGCAGAATTGCTGAAATCAAAACTTCCCGAGGCTGTTGAAAAAATCCATGCCGAGAAGCACAGGCTTGTTCCGGATTGCAGCAGCTGCGCCGCACCGTGCGGACGAACGGAGGATTATGATGTTCGCCGCATAATCGATGCGCCGCCGGAAATTCGCACGGCAAAACTTTGCCTTGTCCAAAGCCTTTTGAACACCGCAGTCGGGCGGCCGTTCGGTGATGAAAAAACGTTTATGTGCATTGCACGCGGAATTTTCATGCTCGGCGAGGATTGCACGGCGGAAGAGTTGAACGGGGCGGCGGGGGAGATTGAGAACCTGCGGAAGGCTTCGGCTTAAATTGGTTTTTTCATCACCGTATTTTTAAAAACAGACGGCAGAAAGCTCCCAGCTGCGGAGATTTCTGCCGTTTTTTGCCTGTTGGAAATAAACGTTTTTTTGAAAATGCGGTTGACGGAACAGCTGTAAAAGGAACCGTTACGGCAATTATGATTACCGACTGTTCGCACAAGCGGCACAAAGGCCGAAAGTAAGCAAACGCTGTTCCGAAAAATGCAATTCATTCACGGCGTATACCGAGCCAGAACCAACTGCCGCTGTTTGAACGAACGCGGCGAAGGTTTCCGCAAAGACCTGCGGGAGGGCGGCGGCTTGCACTCGGCACGGCGACGATGCCGTACATTACGCCGCGAACGCGAGCTTTGCCGAACAGACGGCGGTCGTTTTGGCGTTTTTTCCAATACGAGTTGGGAAAAAGCTGCGGGAACGGGTTTTCGGCCGCGCTTTCGTCCGAGCGGGCGCAGTTTTCGCAAAGGGCACCGATATCCGCATCAAAATCGGAACGGTGAACGGCAGGATTCGAATTCTCGGCGGGATTGCCGTTTGCTGCGGAAATTCCGCTTCCCGCAAACAATTCTTTCGCTTTGCCAAGGATTCCTTCCGTAACGGGAGATTTTGCGGACTGCAAACCGTTCGGCGGCAGAGCAGAGTTCGGAGCGATCGCTTTTTTTTCACTTGGGCGCATGTCACGCCTCTTTTGCCCCGATTTCCCCGGTTCTGTGCCGCCCGCCCTTCCGCTAACGGCGGCGGAAAGGTGTTTGCTGTTTTCGGCTGAATGTCCCGAAATTTGCAAATCGGCTGTGCATTGAATGCTGTCGTGCCGGTTCCTTTGCATTGCATTTCGCTCTTTCGAGAAGGTTGCTGCACGAATCCGTGCCTTAACGGACTGCAAATCATGCCGCACCGCACCGATGCTGCCTTCCGCGATAAAATCTCCGAAGGGGTTTGCAATTACGGCGGCACGAACGCATGAAAACAAGGCTGTGCCGCTGAACTCATCGGAGTCATCGGAAAACCGAAATGATGCAAAATCTTCTCCGTCAATAAGATAAACGGTAAATCCGCCGCGCGGGGGTTTTTCGCGGAGTTTCAGAACAAAGCGGGTGCTTTTGCCAACTGTTGTCAGCCGAATCGATCCGCTTAAACTTCCGCGTAATGTGATGAATCCTACCATATCGCCGCCCTCCCTTCTGCAAGAATATGCTGTGGGCACGCAAAAGTTGCAAAAATGCGAAAAAATTTTAACAGACATACCCGGGAGCATGTAAAAACTTATATATGAAACAAGGTGCTCACAGGGGACGTTTGCCCTTGTTCATTTCGGTATAGGTATGCTATAATACCATTGGAGGAGTTTGGCTTTGTTATATGAGCTTATAAAACCTTATAGTTCCGTTTCGCTCATCGGCATGTGCAAAAATGCGGGAAAAACAACGGTGCTTAATCGATTGATAAAGGACTGCCGCAGGATGGACGAGAGCATTGCGCTGACATCCATCGGAAGGGACGGGGAGCGAAGCGACCTTGTGACGAACACGAAAAAGCCCGAAATTTTCGTTTACGACGGCACAATTATTGCAACAGCCGAAAAGCTGCTTTTTGCGGGCGGAAATTTGTCCGATTCCGGAAATGATGCGCAAAAGAACGGCATGAACAGCGGTATTTCCCGGGAAATACTGGACACAACAGGAATGCCG
>FR879717.1:19133-41669 GCA_000435055.1 Clostridium sp. CAG:138
AACAGGAATGCCGACGCCTATGGGAGAGGTCATTATCCTTCGTGCATGCAGTGACGGCTTTATTCAGCTTGCGGGTCCGTCCATGACGGCGCAGCTTGCGCGGCTTAAAAAACGCATGTTTGAACTCGGCGCGGCAAAGGTCATTATCGACGGTGCGCTGAGCCGAAAATCGCTTGCGATGCCGGCTGTCAGCGATGCGGCAATACTGTGTTCGGGCGCAAGCTATTCCCCGGATATTCGAAAAACTGTTGAAGACACATGCTTTTCGGCGGAGCTTATGATGCTTCCACAAACGGAGCGGACGGAAGATGTGCGTCAATGCAAACAAAAATACGGCGTGTTTTTCGGCAGCGGGACTCATGGCGGAGAGCAAACGGAGTTTTCGGAGTTTTCCCGCGCGGCGGAACTTGTTCGAAAAGGCGGCGCAGAGGCTGTTTTGATGCGCGGCGGGGTGCCGGATTCGGCTGCAAATGCGCTTATTGCGGCGGGACGTGCGCTGAACGGACTTGAGATTATTTGCGAGGATGGCAGCAGGCTGCTGCTTTCGCATAAAAACTATGAAAAACTTGTTCGTGCAGGTGCAAGATTTACCGTTCTGAACAAAACGCGGCTGCTTGCGGTGACGGTCAACCCGTTTTCCGCAAAAGGCAGTCATTACAACAAAACGGAATTTTACGATGCCATGTGCAGCGGTCTCGGCGGACGCGTGCCGGTGCTTGATGTTGTGAGCGAATTCGGCTGCGAGGCAGCGGAGTAAACCCGTGCGCGTAAAATCGATATTCCTGCGCTTTCGCGAATAAATGATAAAAAACAAATTGACATTATAAGACTATGCTTGACAAACAACAGCAGGCAGCGATAGGATTTGCCTACATAATTGAAAATTTGCAGACTTGTTCCCCCTTCGGAGAGGAGCTTGCGCGGCATACCAATGCGTATCCGTGTGAAGAGAATGCGCGGCTTTGCCGCGAACTGGAAAACGTTCGCCTGCTTGCGGAAACGATCCGCAGCGATGCCGCAAGGGAGGCACTGTCCGCCGCCGAGCGTGCGCTCATGCAGCTTAAAGATGTTCGCCGTTCGGTCGCGCGAAGCCGCGAAATGACGCTTACAGACGTTGAATTCTTCGAAATTAAACGTTTTTTGATAAAGCTTGATGCGCTTGCGGAGGCATTTTCGAAGATTCCCTGCGGCGAAAGGCTGAACGAAATCGATATTCACCCTCTGCCGCATGCGCTTTCAATAGTTGACCCGGACGGAATGCGTGCAATGACTTTTCGCGTGAGCGACAGCGCATCCGCAGAGCTTGCGAAAATTCGGCGCGAGCGCAAACGGGTTGATGCCGAACTGCGCCGAGATCCTGTCGAGGGGCGGGATGCGCTTGAAGCGGAAAGAACTCTGCTTGCCGCAAGGGAGGAGAGCGAAGAACTGCGCATCCGCACGGAAATGACAAGAGCTTTTGCTGCATATTCCAACGAGGCGGAGCAGGTGATTAAATGCATTGCAAGGTTCGATTTTGCGCTTGCAAAAGCAAGGCTTATGTGCAGCAGGGGCGGCAGCATTCCGAAGGTTTATGCAAACGGGCAGCGGGTTCTTCTTAACGAAATGATTAACCCGCAGACAGCCGATGCACTGCACTCGTCGGGGCGAAAGTTTACCCCGGTCAGCATCGAGCTTTTATCCGGTTCAACCGTTATCACGGGCGCAAACATGGGCGGAAAATCCGTTGCGGTCAAAACGCTTGCGCTGAACGTGCTGCTTGCGCTGTGCGGTTTCCCCGTTTTTTGCGGGGAAGCCGAATTGCCGCATTTTGCCGGCATACACTTGCTCTGTGAGGATATGGAGGACAGCTTGGGCGGACTTTCGAGCTTCGGCGGGGAGATGATTCGCTTTGACGGCATTCTTTCCGAAATAAAAACCGAAAGCACTGCACTCGTTCTGCTTGATGAGTTTGCGCGCGGCACGAACCCGCACGAAGGTGCGGCGCTTGTGCGGGCGGCAGTGAAGTATTTCAACAATCGACGCGGCTGTTTTGCGCTGATAACAACGCATTTCGATGATGTTGCGTGCTGTGCGCCCATGCATTATCAGGTCATCGGGCTCAAAAACGTTGAACCTGCCGTGCTCGATGCAGCATTGGCGGGAAACGATGCTTCGAGGGCTTCCGTGCTGCCGAAGCTTATGGACTACGGCTTGTATCGCGTTGCAAGCGATGTGAATCCGCCGCGTGATGCGCTGGCGATTTGCAGAGCAATGCGTGTTTCCGATGAGTTCATGCGCTGTGTAAATGCGGAGGAAACAAAACAGTGAACCCCGTGCCGCGAAGAGACGGAACGAATGCGGCATTAAACATAAAAATTAAAATGTCTGAAAGGCAGAATACAGGAGGATTTACAATATGAAATCAGTAAACAAAAAACACAATGTGCGCATTGCGGCTCTTATCGCAGCAGTGCTTGCGCTCTGTCTTGCGCTGACAGGCTGCATGATGGGCAGCGGCAAACAGCCGAGTATCAATGCAGAGGACGATTCAACCGTTGCATATGCCGACAGGCAGCTTACCTTTGCGCAAAATGTGCAGTCGATTCAGGTGAACGTCAACACAGCGGTCGGATTCTTCTGCTATGAAGACAATATGTATAAAATTTTGACCGATAAGACCGGCGGCGGTTCCGATGCTTTGGAGACAGACGCACCGGATGCGACAGACGCACCGGATGCTACAACTGCTCCGGATGCTACAACTGCTCCGGACGCACCGAAAGCTGACACGGCCGAAGACAACACGGTTAAATATACCGTTGAGCTTTTTGAAAAGGATAAGGACGGAAACCTTTCGGAAACGCCGGCATCTTCAGATAAATTCACTTATGAAATCAACGAAAAAAACGGCTATCTGTTTGTGAAATCCTCCGTTCTCGGCGAGATTCGCATTAATGCATCCTGCGCCAACGGCAGCGAATTGAAAGAGACTGTAAAGCTCAATGTCAACCGCCAATCGGTGAGCCTTTTCGACATTGTGATGTTCGTTATCGGTCTGTATCTGCTCTATTCCGCAATTTCCGGCCGCGGCAGAATCTTTGATGCCGAGTTTGTAAAAGAGGGCATGGAAGCAAAACACAAAAAGGCAATGCGCATAAGCTGCCTTGCAGCGGCTGTCATCATGATTGCGGCGGGCGTCGTTTCCGCTTTGGACGGTTTCGGCAAGCTGCAAACGGTCAGCATGATTCTGTTCGGTCTGCTCTGCGCCGTGTTTGTTGCGGCGATCATCTGGACGGGCAAATACGTTGACAAGAACGCAAAACGCGAAGCTCAGCAGCAGCCGGGAGGCGGCGTGCCCCGCGCACCCAAAGCGGCGTTCGAGTTTGACGATGATGAACCCACAATAGACGACGTTAAAAAGTAATTCGCGGAACAGCTCCGCAATCGATTGAGCTTTGAATGAAGGCTGAATCCGGCGGAGCTTTTTGCGGAAGTCCTGCGGATATAAACACAAAAAACTTGAATTAAGTGAGGCAAGCAATGGAAAACAACGAGAACATCGCTCTTTCGGAAGAAACGGCAGCTCCCTGCGGTGCAGACACGAAACGCAGCTTCGGAAACATCGTGAAGCATTATGCGGACAGGTACTTTATTAAGGCTCTCGGAGCAATGGCAAAGGGTCTTTTCGCCTCTCTGCTCATCGGCACGATAATTGCGCAATTTGCGCGTATTCCCGCACTTTCGGGCATTCTTGACCCGATTGTGAAGGTTGCACAGAACGGCTTTGTTGTCGGCGGTGCGATCGGCGCGGCGATTGCTGTCGGGCTTGGTGCGAAAGCTCTGACGCTCTGCGCTGCGGTCGTTGTCGGAGCGATAGGTTATACAAGCGGCGCAGGCGGTGCGGGTCCTGTCGGGGCTTATATTGCTGCCGTTATCGGAATCGAAATCGGAAGGCTTGTTGAAGGCAAAACAAAGGTTGATATTCTTCTTGTTCCCATTGCGGTGCTGCTGACGGGCGGCGTTGTGGGCGTGCTTCTCGGGGCACCGCTCGGTGCATTTATGAAGTGGCTCGGTTACATAATCGGCAAAGCAACCTATCTGAACCCGATTCCGATGGGCATCATAGTTTCCGTTGTTATGGGCATCATTCTGACGGCTCCGATTTCAAGTGCCGCAATTGCCTCCATGATATTTGTAACGGCAAATGCCGCACCGGATGTTAAAACCGGGCTTATGCTTGCAGCGGGTGCCGCAACGATCGGCTGCTCATGCCAGATGGTCGGTTTTGCTGTTTCAAGCTTCCGCGAAAACCGCTGGGGAGGCATTGTTTCTCAGGGACTCGGCACATCAATGCTTCAGGTGCCGAATATATTGCGTCATCCTGCAATCCTTGTTCCGCCGACGCTTGCAAGCGCGATCCTCGGACCGTTCGGAACAACGGTGTTCCAAATGCTGAACGAGGGCATTTCGGGCGGCATGGGTACCTGCGGATTTGTGGGTCAGATAGGAACATTTACGACAATGCTTCAAAACGGCAGCGAGTGGTGGTCGATACTGCTTCGCGTGCTGCTGCTGCATATTGCTGCTCCCGCTGCGCTTTCTCTGCTTTTCAGCGAAATAATGCGCAGGCTCGGGTGGATAAAACAGAACGATATGCTGCTTGACTGAGCTGTGCGGCAGCAAAACTTTTTTAAGTTTTTCTTGAAAGGAAATGAGAACATGGAAAAATTCTATTTATATAACACTCTCACAAAGCGCGTGGACGAGTTTGTGCCGCGCGAGGCGGGCAAGGTCAGCATGTATACCTGCGGCCCGACCGTTTATCATTTTGCACATATCGGCAACCTCCGCTCCTATATCATGGAGGATGTGCTCGAAAAATTCCTGCGCTATATCGGCTATGATGTGAAGCGTGTGATGAACATAACGGACGTTGGGCATCTGTCAAGCGACGGTGACACCGGCGAAGACAAGATGGTCTCCGGTGCGAAGCGCGAGGGCAAAACCGTTATGGAGCTTGCAAAATTCTATGAGAATGCGTTCTTTGACGATTGCCGCAAACTGAACATCAAAACTCCCGATGTTGTTGAACCTGCGACGAACTGCATTGCCGAATACATAAAACTTATCGAAAAGCTGTTTGAGAACGGCTATGCATACGAAGCGGGCGGAAATATCTATTTTGACACCTCCAAACTCAAGGATTATTATCAGCTCACGGGGCATTCGTCGGATGACTTGCTTGTGGGTGTGCGCAGCGATGTTGAAGAGGACGGAAACAAGCGCAACAAGTCAGACTTTGTGCTTTGGTTCACAAAATCCAAATTCGATTCTCAGGAATTGAAATGGGACAGCCCGTGGGGCGTCGGCTATCCCGGCTGGCATATCGAGTGCTCTGCAATCAGCATGAAGCATCTCGGCGAGTATCTCGACCTGCATTGCGGCGGTGTGGACAATATTTTCCCGCATCACACAAACGAAATTGCGCAGAGTGAAGCGGCCGTCGGGCATCCGTGGTGCAGCCACTGGTTCCATGTTCAGCACCTGAATGACCGTGAGGGCAAAATGAGCAAGTCGAAGGGCAATATCCTGACGGTTTCCGTTTTGCAGGAAAAGGGTTACGACCCTCTTGTATACAGAATGTTCTGCCTGCAAAGCCACTACAGAAAGCCGCTTGAATTCAGCTACGATACGCTGGATAATTCAAAAGCTGCTTACGAAAGGCTGCTCAACCGCATTGCGGGCATACCTCAAGAGGGCGAAACGAATGCGGCACAGTTTGAAGATTACCGCCGCCGCTTTATCGAAAAGGTGGGCAACGATTTGAACACTTCACTCGGTCTGACGGTGCTTTACGATCTTCTGAAGGATTCGGATGTGAACGGCGCGACAAAACGTGCAATTATTGCGGATTTTGACAGGGTGCTTTCACTTAATCTGCTTTCGGGCGGCACGAACACTGCGGAAGAGCATTCGGATGAGTTTGTTCGGTATGTTGAAGGACTCATTCGCGAACGCGCAGAGGCAAAAAAGAACAAAAACTATGCCCGTGCGGACGAAATTCGTGCGGAGCTTGCAGAAAAAGGCGTTACGCTTAAGGATTCGAAGGAAGGCACAAGCTGGACAAAGGCATAAATCCGGGAAGAACCGCAAAGCGGAGGGGCAATAATCTTTGCTCCCCCGCCGAAATTTATTCGGAGTGTTTGTTCCTAAATATTGAACTTAACAAAAAACTAACGAAACATAACGAAATATAATGAAGAAAGGTGTGATATTATGAGAAAATGCGCTGTCGGCGGTCAGGCCGTTATGGAAGGCGTTATGATGAAATCCGACAAGGGTATTGCAATGGCAGTGCGCCGCGCGGACGGAAAAATTGTTGCAAGTTACAAAAACCAGGTTTCAAAAGCGCAGAAGGGCACTTTTTGGGGCCTGCCTGTAATTCGCGGAGTTGTTGCGCTTGTTGAATCGCTCACAACCGGCATGTCCACAACGATGGATTCCGCAAAAATGTACGGCGAAGATGCGTTTGCGGATGAGGAGCCGACAAAATTCGAAAAATGGCTTGCGAAAACTTTCGGAAAATCCGTTGAAAACATCGCAATAACAGTTGCGCTTGTGCTTGGCGTTGCGCTTGCTGTCGGGCTTTTTGTGCTTCTTCCGCAGCTGATTTCGTCGATGATTTTCGGGCAGACAAAGAGCCTTTGGCGTTCGCTCGTCGAGGGTGTTTTGCGCGTGGGAATTTATATCGGTTATCTTTTCGGCTGTTCCTGCATAAAAGACATGAAGCGGCTTTTTATGTATCACGGTGCGGAGCATAAAACAATTGCCTGCTATGAAGCGGAGGATGAACTTGTTCCCGCCCGCGCGAAAAAATACAGCCGGCTGCATCCGCGCTGCGGAACGAATTATCTTTTCCTTGTGATGGCGATATCGATTCTGTTTCTTACCGTTATCGATGCCGTGTTCATCTACGGATTCAAATTTGAAATTCAGAACAGCATTCTTGAATTCCTTTTCCGCTTCGGCGTCCGCATAATCTGCATTCCGCTCATTGCGGGCATAAGCTATGAGGTGCTGCATGCGGCGGCAAAGAGTGACGGCTGGTTTGCAAAAGTTGTTCGCGCTCCCGGCATGGGCTTGCAGCTTATCACAACGAAAGAACCCACCGAGGATATGCTTGAGGTTGCAATTGCGGCATTTTATATTGCAATGGGTGAAAGAAGCTGCGATTACTATAATAAACTTGCGGATGAACCCGAAAACCCGCAACCCGCCGATGCAGCGGAGCCGCACGAAAACGCAGAGGCGGCAGCCGAAAAAGCTGAATGCACCGAAAATGCGGAACCTGAAGCAAAAGCGGAAACGGCGGCCGAGGCGCAATGACAATTCGCGATGCCGTTGCACTTGCCCGAAAGGAGCTCATTGAAACGAGCCTTGAAGATGCGGAGTTTGAAGCGCGCCAGCTTGCGGCATTTTGTCTCGGAAAACGCAGATTGTACACGTTTGAGTTTGCGGATGAAATGCCGGGCGATGCGCTGAAAAAGCTTCAAAGCTGCATAATGCGCAGAAAAAATCATGAGCCGCTGCAATACATAATCGGCGAGTGGGAGTTCATGGGACTGCCGTTCACGGTGAACGAAAACGTGCTGATTCCGCGTGCGGACACGGAAACGCTTGCCGAAGCAGCGGAAAAAATCATTGCGGAACGAAGGAACACAACTGCACCCGTAAAATTTCTTTTGGATGTCTGCACGGGCAGCGGCTGCATAGGAATTTCAATTGCCAAGCGGACGGGAGTTCCCGCGCTGCTTTGCGACATAAGCCCCGAGGCTGTTTCCGTTGCGGAAAAAAACATTCAATTAAACGGCGTTGGGGAGCTTTGCATGTGCAGACAGGGCGACCTTTTCGAGGCCGCGCTGCCCTTTGCAAAAGAGCGGGCAAGCGGGTTCGACATTATAACAATTAATCCGCCTTATATATGCACCGATGTTATACACTCACTTCAGCCGGAGGTTTTGCGCGAACCGATGATCGCACTTGACGGCGGTGCGGACGGATTGGAGTTTTACAGGCGCATTCGGAAGGGTTATTCATGTCTTTTGAACCCCGGCGGCGTGCTGCTGCTTGAAACAGGCTTCGATCAGGGCGCGGCGGTTTCAGAGCTTTTTGCGAATGACGGAGCTGTTTCCGTGCTTTCGGACATTTGCGGAAACGATCGCGTGGTGGTTGTTGAAAAAAGATTGAATCGGGGTTGAACAATTGCCCAAACATATGAAAGATAACAGGATATGCTGAACAGACTTAAACAGATGAAGCTGCATTATGAGCAGCTTGCGGAAAAAATCGCCTCCCCGGAGGTCATGGCGGACATGAACGCATGGCGTGAGCTTGTTAAAGAGCATTCAACGCTTGAACCGATAATTACCGCTTACGATGAATACCTTGAAACGGAGCGCGGCATTGCGGATTGCAGGGCGATGCTCGATTCGGAAGAAACCGAGCAGGAGATGCGAACCCTTGCGGAAGAGGAGCTTGCGGAGCTTTCCCATAAAGCGGCGCAGCAGCAGGAGAATCTTAAAATTCTTTTGCTTCCGAAGGATAAAAACGATGAACGAAACGTTATTATGGAAATACGCGCGGGCACGGGCGGGGATGAGGCGGCACTGTTCGGCGCAGTGCTGATGCGCATGTATCAACGCTATGCCGAGCGGCATAATTTCAAATACGAGCTCATCGATATTGCCGAAACGGAAATGGGCGGGATTAAGGAAGCCACGTTCAGTCTCAACGGCCGCGGTGCATATTCCCGAATGAAATACGAGAGCGGAGTGCACAGGGTTCAGCGAGTGCCCGAAACGGAGACTCAGGGGCGGATTCACACAAGCGCGGCAACGGTTGCGGTGCTTCCCGAGGCGGAGGATATTGACGTTGAAATCAATCCCGGAGATTTGCGCATAGACACGTACCGTTCAAGCGGCGCAGGCGGGCAGCATGTTAACAAAACGGAGAGCGCGATAAGAATAACGCATCTTCCGACGGGGCTTGTTGTTCAAAGCCAGGATGAGCGCAGCCAGGGCCGCAATAAAGAACAGGCAATGAAGGTGCTTAAAAGCCGCCTTTATGAAATGTATCGCGCGGAAGCTGCGGCAAAAGAAGCATCGGCGCGCAAAAGTCAAGTCGGTTCCGGCGACAGAAGCGAAAGAATCCGAACCTACAACTTCCCGCAGGGACGCGTTACGGATCACAGAATCGGCATGACAATTTATAAACTGCCGCAGTTCATTGACGGCGATATGGATGAAATTATCGAAGGACTGATTCTTGCCGAACGCACAAAGCAGCTCGCGGGTGAGGATGCGGAGTGAGTCGGGTCGGAAAGACAATAAACCGCTGAAAACTGATACGGATATAATTTAAACATCGACCGTTCCGATTTTTGGAACGGTCGATGTTCTTGTTTAATACAATTTGAACACAATAACGAATGCATTCCGAAACACGGGGTGCATTCGGCACCGACTTATGCCATGGGCTTCAGTTCGGGGGAAATGATAAGGGTTGCTTCGGTTGCTTCCTGAATCTGCTCAACGGTGAATTCGGGATTGTATTCGGTAAGCAGCAAACCTTCGGGAGTTACGAGCATAACGCCCATCTCGGTGATGATCTTTGTGATGCACTTAACTGCGGTGTAGGGCAGTTTGCATTTTTTAAGGATTTTGGGCTTGCCCTTTGC
The DNA here is from genome assembly GCA_000435055.1 of Clostridium sp. CAG:138. GTDB lineage: Bacteria > Bacillota > Clostridia > Christensenellales > CAG-138 > PeH17. The sequence goes on from FR879717.1 coordinate 28,849, forward strand.
GGTGTGTTCCATTGCAACGATAACGTTCTTTGCGCCGACGAGCAAATCCATTGCACCGCCCATGCCGGGCATTTTTTTGCCGGGGATGATCCAGTTTGCAAGGGAACCCTCTTCGTCAACTTCGAGGCCGCCGAGGATTGTTGCATCAACATGACCGCCGCGAATGAGTGCGAAAGAGGAGGCGCTGTCGATGAAGCATGCGCCGGGTGCTGCTGCGGAGGGGCTGCCGCCTGCATCAACAACGTGGAACGGATCGCGGTTTTCGTCCGTTACGGGGCCGGTGCCGATGGTGCCGTTCTCGCTCTGAAGGATAACGTGAACGTTTTCGGGAAGATATGCGGGAACGAGGGTGGGAAGACCGATGCCGAGGTTGACAACATCGCCGTCTTTAAGTTCTTTTGCAACACGCGCTGCGATGAACGCCTTTATCTGAGCCTTATCCATTAAAGTTTGCCTCCTTCAACAACATAGTCAACAAATACGCCGTAAGTGCGGACGTTTTCGGGTTCGATTTCGCCGATTTCAACGATCTCTTCGGCTTCGGCAATAACCGTGTCTGCCGCGGTTGCCATAACAAGGTTAAAGTTGCTGGTGTTGCCCTTGTACCAAACGTTGCCCGCCTTGTCGATTTTTGCACCGCAAATAACGGCAAAATCGGCATGGATGGGTTTCATGAGCAAATAATCACGGCCGTCAATCGTCTGTTTGCCGAGGCAATAGGGGCTGTCTTCAACGATGGTGCCGACGCCTGCGGGGGTGAGAACACCGCCGAGACCGCCGCCGCCCGCACGAATCATTTCGGCAAGGGAACCCTGCGGAATGAGCTGCACTTCGAGAGTGCCGTCAACCATGGACTGGGTCGCAACCTCGGGATTGAGGCCGACATGGGTTGCGATGAGCTTTTTAATCTGCTTGTTGTGAACGAGCTTTGCAACGCCGTAGTAATCCTCACCCATGGGGCCGCCGGGCATTGATGCATCGTTGCTGATCATGGTCAGATCCTTAACGCCGCTCTTTGAGAGAGCATCGATGAATTTGTGGGCGTTGCCGCAGCCCATAAAGCCGCCGAACATAACGGTTGCGCCGTCGGGGATAAGCTTTACGGCTTCTTCCACAGTAATGAATTTAGGCATACTTTCTCTCCTTTTGATACTGACCCGAAAAGGGTCGGATTTTTGAAATCATTTAAACAGAAACGGCGGAGCAAACGGGGTTTGCGTCGCAGCTCCTCCGTTCAACTGTAAGTATATACCTGTCGGAGGAAAAAATCAAGCAAAGTTTCCGCAAAACTTCGATTATGCGGGGACAGCGGGCAGATATGCGGGGACAGCGGGCAGGTATATCCGAATGCAGTGAATCCTGCTTAAGCTTTTCCCTGCGCCGCATATGCCGCGCGGGGGACTTTATACATCAGTCTTCATTTTCGCCGTTCGGCAGCGGCGGAATGCTGAGCTTTGTTTTTGCTTCTCCGCGCTTCAGCTCCGCCATGATGCCGCGAAGCTTTTCGTTCACGCTTTCAACCTCTGCTTCAAGCTCCCGCGCCGTCATGCGCAAAGTGCCGGTGCGCGTGCTTGCAAGCTGAATCATTCCGTCGCCCGTTGCAACGCGAACGGAGTAGTTTTTTCCGATTTCGAATATCAGCCGCTCGATGAACATATCGGCCGTTTCGTTTTCCTTTGTGTATGCAACGCGCAGAGAATGATAATTGAAACGCTCTCCGGCATTGCCCTTCAGTTTATAGCCGTCAAAAACGAGTATGACCTCGTTCTTTTTGTATGCGCAATAGTTGCTTAGGATGTCCATCAGCTTTTTTCGCGCGGCGGCGATATCGCTTTTTGCAAGCTTACTCAGCCCTTCCCATGCGAATATGATGTTATATCCGTCAACGATGAGGTAATCCTTCTTTTTGGGTTCGGCAGGCTCGGAGCTTTTAAATTTTGAATCCGAATCGCCGTTTTGCGCGGGGCGTTTGTACTCCGGCCGCTTAATCGGGCCGAATTCACGGAGCATAATGGCTTCAAGCTCCTTTTCGTCAACGTTCAAATTGCGGGAAAGCACTTTCGGGTTTACGGCACGGTGATTATCCGATTCGGGCGGCACGGAGTCGCTCGGGCGCGGAGTGCCTGTAAGGTTCAGCCCGGTATCAATATGCATATAGTTCCGAACGTCATTCCATTTAACAATGACTCCTGCGCCGTGGGAGCAGAAAACGGAATCGGGAGTGTTTTCAAGGTCACGCTCCGGGTCATAGGCGAATTGCGCGATTACGCTTTCGGCATTTCGGCATTGCCCGTAGTGCGAAAATTCACAGCCGAGCCGCCCTCTGCCGCGTGTGTATGCCGCAAGCTCACGCGTGTAGCCGCGCATGGCGGAGACGGGCGCAGTGCCGCAGAATGCGCAGCTTTCGCAGTCGGCGCCTTCTTCGGGCGCGGAAAAACTGCCGCCCATGCCGCGAATGTCGTTTATTGCTCTGCCGAGGTTTTCACGCGGGAGTTCAAGTCGGAACGAGTAGAAAGGCTCCAACAGGATGTTTTGCGCGCACATCAATCCCTGCCGTACGGCGCGATAGGTTGCCTGTCGGAAATCGCCGCCTTCGGTATGGTGCAGGCTCGCCCGCCCCGCAACGAGGGTCAGCTTCATATCCGTTATCGGTGAACCTGTCAGCACACCGAGATGAATTTTTTCGCGGAGATGCGCCAGCACAAGCCTTTGAATATCCGAATCGAGTGAATTAGGCGCACATGCGGAGGCGAAAACGAGCCCGCTCCCCGCGGGCAGCGGCTCCAACAGCAGATGAACTTCCGCGTAATGCCGCAGCGGTTCAAAATGCCCGACACCTTCAACAGGGGCAAGAATCGTTTCGCGGTATAAAATTCGCCCGTCATCAACCGAAATTTCAACGCCAAACCGCTCCGAAATAAGCTTTTTCAGAATTTCAATCTGCATTTCGCCCATCAGCCTTGCCTGAAGTTCGTGCACATTATCGGTTTTGTCGAGTTTCAGCGTCGGGTCCTCATCCTCCAGCCGTTTGAGTTTCGGAAGGAATGTTCGCGCATCGCAATCGGAGGGAAGAAGGATTCGATAGCTCAGAACAGGTTCAAGCAGCGGAGGAAGTGCGGAATCCTCATCGCCCAAGCCCTGCCCGGGGTACGTTGCGGAAAGTCCGGAAACGGCCGCAAGATCGCCGCATTCGGCGCGTTCGGTTTGAGTGAATTTTGCACCGGAACAGAACACTATGCGGGCAACTTTTTCGGTCAGCCGTTCGCCGTTTCGCGCGGTATAGGCAACGGCAGTGCGCGGGGACAGACTTCCGCCCGTGAGGCGGATATGTGTCAGGCGCGTTCCCTGCGGATCGTAGGTGATTTTATAAACTCTTGCCGCAAAATCCTTTTTAAATTTGCGTTCGCGGGAATAAAGCGAAAGGCAGGCGATAAAGTCGGAAACACCGTCCGTTTTCAGTGCCGAACCGAAAAAACAGGGAAAAATCCTCCGTTCCGAAATTGCGGCGGCAATGTCCGCATCGACAATTCGTTTCGCGGAATGCTTTTCAAAAAGCTCATCATCGGCAAGAGCAAGATTTTCAAAGAAAGCTTCGCTTTTGCAGAATTCGGAGTCTGTACCTTCGCAGGGTTCAAATGCAATGCATCTTTCCGAAAGCCGCCGCTGAATCTCTTCGATAAGTTCGCTGCGGTTTCGCGGCATTATGTCTGTTTTATTGATGAAAATGAATGTCGGAATGCTGTATCTGCGCAAAAGCCGCCAAAGGGTTTCGGTATGGGACTGAACTCCGTCGGTGCCGCTTACAACAAGCACCGCGTAATCAAGTACGCTCAGCGCGCGTTCTGCTTCGGCAGAAAAATCAACATGCCCGGGCGTGTCAACCACAGTGAACTCTGTATTATTATAATTGAATTTTGCCTGCTTTGAAAATATCGTTATTCCGCGCGCCTTTTCAAGCGTGTGCGTGTCGAGGTATGCATCACCCCTGTCGACCCTGCCGCGCTTTCTTATCGCGCCGCTGAGGTAGAGCAGTGCTTCGCATAATGTTGTTTTGCCTGCGTCAACATGCGCAAGAATTCCGATTGCAAGCTTTTTCATAAATATCCTGCCTGTTTCACCGCAAATGCGGACGAACTTCATTTTAAGGTAATTATAACAGGAACGGAAGGGAAAACAAAGATATATTTAAAGCCCGAAAACGGAAAATAAAATGCGGACAGGTGCGGAAGCTTAATGTTTTTTTAAGTAATACCGAATCCTGCATTTTTCTGCATTGACACGGCCTCCGGTGAATGTTATAATAGGCTGTCAATTGATTTTTTGCGATGAATGGGCAAAAACCGCGCTCAACGGAGCACAGAGAGTCTGCATTAGGTGCGAGCAGATGTCCGCGTTCGGTTATCCCGCCCATGAGCACGGAAAAGTAAAGTGCATTGAGCCGTTTGCGGCTTGCAGTGTTCCGCAATTTTCTGCGCAGAAGTGCGTTACAACTTTCGAGGCGGAGTGGCTGCCATTTCGCGAAATAAGGTGGTACAGTGCTTAACGCGCCCTTGTGAATTTTTTCGCACGGGTGCTTTTTTTAAGCAAAAGTCAGATGCTTTTATTATTCTTAACGGAAATATTAATAACAACGGAGGAAATATTTCAATGGCAAAACAAAAAGAAGAATTCGTTACGCATATCGCGTCCCGAACCGAAGATTTTCCGCAGTGGTACACGGATATCATTCTGAAGTCCGACATGGTTGACTATTCCGAGGTTAAGGGCTGCATGGTCATAAAACCCTACGGTTACGCCGTGTGGGAGCTTATGCAGCATGAACTTGATACGCGCTTTAAGGCGACAGGGCATAAAAACGCGTATTTCCCGCTGTTCATCCCCGAACACCTGCTCCAAAAAGAGAAGGACCATGTTGAAGGCTTTGCGCCCGAGGTTGCATGGGTCACTCAGGGCGGTGAAGAAAAGCTTGCGGAGCGTCTCTGCGTTCGCCCCACGAGTGAGACTATCATATGCTCAATGTATTCAAAATGGATCCAGTCCTACCGTGATTTACCTCTGCTCTATAACCAGTGGGCAAACGTTGTAAGATGGGAAAAGAACACCCGCCCCTTCCTGCGCACGAGCGAATTCCTCTGGCAGGAGGGCCACACCGCGCACGCAACCGCCGAGGAAGCACAGGAAGAAACCGAGCGTATGCTTGAAGTTTACCGTGAATTTATGGAGAACGTGCTTGCAATTCCCGTTATCTGCGGCAGAAAGAGCGAAAAAGAGAAATTTGCGGGAGCGGAAGCAACCTATACCCTTGAGGCGATGATGCAGGACGGAAAAGCTTTGCAGATGGGAACGAGTCATAATCTCGGCGACCATTTTGCAAAGGCATATGACATCACTTATCTCAGCCGCGAGGGCAGGCATGAATACTGCTTCACAACGAGCTGGGGCGTCAGCACCCGCATGATTGGCGGCCTTATCATGACTCACGGCGACGACCGCGGGCTTATGTTCCCGCCGCGCATTGCGCCCGTGCAGCTCATCATACTGCCCATTGCACAGCATAAGCCCGGCGTTCTCGACAAGGCATATGAGCTGAAGAAAATGCTTTCCAATGCAGGTATTCGCGTTGAACTCGACGACAGCGACCAGAGCGCGGGTTGGAAGTTCAACCAGTGGGAGATGAAGGGCGTACCCGTTCGTCTTGAAATCGGTCCGAAGGACATCGAAAACAATCAGGTTGTTCTTGTTCGCCGTGATACGCACGAAAAACTCTTCGTTTCCATCGACGGCCTTGCAGACACGCTCAAACAGCTGTTTGATACAGTGCAGAACGATATGTATAACCGCGCAAAAGAAAATCGTATTGCGCATACTGTCGTTGCAAAGAATATGGACGAGCTTAATGCGGGTGTTCAAAATGGATTTGTAAAGGCAATGTGGTGCGGTGACCGTGCATGTGAGGATAAAATTAAGGAAATGACAGGCGCAACCACCCGCTGCATGCCCTTTGATGCCGACGATATCGGCAGCGATACCTGTGTTTGCTGCGGCAAAAAAGCAAAGGCAATGACATATTTTGCAAAGAGCTATTAAGAGCTGCCAACCTGAAAAAAGTGAAGTCGAGACGTTTTTTTCAAAAACCGAAATCGACCGAGCAGATTAATTAAGCCCCCGGCAATTTGTCGGGGGCTTGCGCGGTACATCGGCTTCGCCGATGCACCGCGGTGTTTTGGGACTTATGCAGCAGCCGCTTTTGCATTACATCGTCAAGCCGATGTGATGCGGACGACGGGGTGAACCCGATGGAGACTGTGCGGTCAAGGCTTTACCGCTTTCCGCCTTTTTTCTCGCCTTCACGGCGTATGGTGCCGATCAATTTGTCGCTGCGAGTATCTCGCCCGTCTTTGTTTCGGATTGTGCCCGGGGGCAGGCCGTTCTTTTTTTCAAATGTGCCGACAGTGCAGTCGCTGCGCGTTTGTCTTGCCATGGAGAACCTCCTTTCTAAAACATTGAAGTGGACAGAATCAGAATTGAACGGATATTGTCGGTTCGCTGATTTGACGGTAGTTCTCATCTTGAATGACAAGCTCAAATTCCAGCCCTGTAATTTCGGAAAAGTCGCTGATATCGAGTTCATTGGTGATTTCGATGTCAAGAATCGCAAATTCTCCGTTCAGGAGGATTTGCGAGTTGCCATAGGCACCTGACAGTAATTCGTTTATCGAGACATACTCACCCTCAAAACCAACAATTCGTCCTTCTTCCCCTGTGTTTTCGACTATAAACAAGGCACTGATACGATCGGTTAATCCGTACGGATCTTTAGCGAACCCCTTGAACACAAGACGAATCCCATAATCGTTATATGCTTCGATTCCTGTGTTATCGAATGAAGCGGAAGCATCGGAAACGGTTATGTTGACACGCTCCTTGTCTATGACATCATAATAAGTATTTTCGAGGATAAGATCAAACGAAACGGAGCCGATTTCGGTGATGCCGAGAATACCGCGGTATTCCTCTTCGTGCCAGGGGGTGAGATTTACAGTAACGGCACGATGCGTTGACGGACGGATCGGTTCCGACTCCGCCAGGTAGCTGCTGTTGATAACAAGTCCGTTCAGAGCAACGCGGTTGATATTTATGAGAACTGTATCGCTTGAATCATTTACAAATTCAAGATACATCATCGTTCCCTGATCTTCGGAAATCATTGTCTGTGAAACGAGGCGGATTCCGGAAGAGTTATAGAGTTCCTCGGTGCCGAAAAAATCAACGCTGTAGTCGAGTTCGTTCTTTGCAGCATTGCTTGTTACAGCATCTTGAAAGCCGTTGGGGTTGAACGTGTATGAGTCGAAAGCGGAAGTTTTGAGAATAACAAAATCGGTTTCCGCTTTAAAATCGGAGTAATCTTCAACTGTGAATTGAAGTCCCAACTCAGCAAGTTCATAAATTCCGTGCAGTCTCATTTCATTGTAGCTGATATACATTTCTCCGTCAGCTTTCTCGCCGGCGGCAACGTCACAGTTCAGATTTCCTCCGTACAGCATGTACCCGTTCACCGAGGTGCTATTAACGGATGAGAAACTGAGCTCTTCATCACGATTGTTTTCAAGCAGCACGTTGAGAGTTACTCCGCTGTCTTCGTAGGTGAGATCCTTTGCCGTGATTACAATACCGTTATCATTATAGAGTACGGTTTCCTCGATGGTCGCGGTTTTCTTGAATTCATCGAATTTAGCATCGGCAGGATCTTCCGTTTCCTGCGGTTCACCGGTTCGTTCGGGGTCTTTGGTGGGATCGGGATCTTTGGTTGTCTGCTCTTGCTTCTTGCCGTCATCAGGATCGCCGTCGTGTATGTTTATGACACACGCGGCAAGGCTGAGCATCATTAAAAGTGCCAGCAGCATTGCGAGAGTTTTTTTAAACATGGTTAATTCCTCCGTTCAATGGGTACTTCTCAAGAGTAGTTGCAGTTCGTTCCCTGCGTCCGTGATTTGCGGTATGAAACTGCGGAGATCGCGGACTCACGGGCGTTTGGATGTGATAATGCCGGCATGGTTCGGTTCAATGGCATCGGACAAATCTTTGCTTTTGAATTCAACCGTTACTGCGGCAAAATCGGATTGTTTGGCAAACATCGTTATGCGATCGGTTGAACTGCTGCAGACCAATCAACGGTTTTCTCGACCGAAATGTGTTCCCCCTTTCGGATTTAAACTGCGAGCGACTAAAGCCCGGCACAGATATATATATTTCCACAGCAATCCTAACATAATAATTATACAATAAAAAACAAGTTAAGTCAAGCACTTTAACCTCGTCCCGAGCACTGCGGCTGTTCCTGCCGTCCGAAATGCCGAATCGTTCCGGCAAATCGGCTGCTGCATTTATCGGAAAGGCAGCTCGTTTCTTACAATTAATACGCTTTTCGTTGGGTTTTATGCAAATTAATTATGCGCGAATGCAGCAAACCGGACAACCCTTCTTGAGTTGCCCGGTTTTGTTTTGGGACTTATGCAGCAGCCGCTTTTGCATTACATCGTCAAGCCGATGTGATGCGGACGACGGGGTGAACCCGATGGAGACTGTGCGGTTAAGGCTTTACCGCTTTTTGCCTTTTTTCTCGGATTCACGGCGTACTGCGCCGACGGTGCAGTCGCTGCGCGTTTGTCTTGCCATGGAGAGCCTCCTTCCCGCAAGATTGAAACGTGCTGAATCAGAACTGAATGCTAATCGTCGGTTCGCTGATAACCGAGCCGTCGGAATCGCTGATTTTCAGTTCGAATTCAACTGAGCTGATTTGAGAAGCAGCACTTAAGCTGTTTTCCTCAAGAAAGCTTTCATCGATTTCGACAAAGAAAACGGAAGTTGTGCCGTTGGGCGTGTCGCTCGGATAAATAGTGCTATCGCAGGCAATTCCGTTTATTTTGAGAGTGTCGCGAATATATTCCACCGAAATTTGTTCACCGCTGTTATTCTTCAACAGCAGAGCAACGATAATATCAGAGCGATATTCACTGATTGGGTCGATTGCAGGTTTTGCAGTAATGCTGATCCCGTCACTGTTAAAAACTTCAGTTCCTGTTGAATCGAAGGAAGCTGTGTCATCCGAAGTCTTCATTGAAACCGTTTTACCGTCGGCGATAGTGTTATAATTCTCATCATAGGCTTCAACACTGAAGGAAACGGTGTTCATTCGTGCAGCATTGAGTGCGCTTGCGCAAGCGGGATCTGCAAGCATGTCTCGTGTGTCTACTTTAATAATGGTGCGTTTGCCGGGGTTGGGGGTTTCAACAGCGCAAGAGCTGTCGTTTATCAGCAAACCATTGACCGTAAGCTGCGAAATGCTAATCGTTGCTGCAATATCGGAGTTATTTTCAAACTCGAGCATTAAATACTGCTCATTTTCGTCATTGGTGTACAATACCTCCGTAACGAGACGGATTCCGCCTTCATTATACAGTTCATCAGCTGCAAAATAATCGATGTTGTAATGATAGGTGTTCTGCGCAGCCTGCGTTGCGGCCGTGTTTGCAAAGCTGTGCTTGCTGTAGTCATAGCCGTCTGCGATGGATGTTTTGACTGCGAGCGGCCCCGTATACGTCTTGTTGTATTCCTCGTCCGTAATTGAAAAACCGATTTCAAAGTCCGCTATTTCAAAAATCCCGTACTGCTTAAGCGAGTAGAAAGACATATCAAAGGATTCGTCCTGGGTCGTGTTTGCGGGAACCTGACAATTCATGAATCCTTCACTTACCATGTAGCCGTTCACGGAGTTGACACAATACCCGACGGAGCCGCAGCTGTAGTCGAGTTCTCCGTCCGTTTTGTTCTCGATTGAAAGGTTGAAGATTGCCTCATAGTCGGTATATTCAAGACTTTTGAGAGTTATTTTTGAGATTTCGTTATCAAACAGAACCGTTTCTTCAACCGTTCCCGTCGGATTGAACTCAGCAAGCTTTTCGCCGACATCATGCGGGTCAACGGTGGGTTCGGGTTCGTCGGTTTCAACGGGCGCATCAGTGGTATCGCTTGTTTTGGGTTTATCGTTGCCCTTGTTTTCATCTTCGGGCTTTTCCCCTCCGCAGCCGACAAGGCCTGTTATCATAAGTACTGCAAGCAGGACTGCGATAATTTTTTTGAACATAATTTTTCCTCCGATTGATTAATTAAATTTTGATTGGTTGCGCCTGCGTTTCAGCCCGCACAGCAGCTCGGCTCATGCGGGCAGAATAAGGCGGGGTTACTTTTGTTTGCTTGTAAAAGCCGGTTTAGTCCGTTTCGGAGCCTCAGTTCAACTCAAGCAATTTCTGACTGACACGGCCCATGACTTCTATATAGTAGGCATAATCCGCAGCGGACAGATTATCCCCGTTATAGGCAGCCATTGTTTCGGCAAATTCCGTATATTGGGTCAGCAGCTCGGTGTATTCGGAAAGCATGGAAAGGGGACGACCCTCTTTTTCGTACTTCTTCATGAACTTCACATATTTGTCGATGAATTTTTCGTATTCATCCATTACTGCTTTAAAATCTGCGCTGACCCCGGCGGGTTCTTCGGTGGGTTCTTCGGTTTCTTCCGGTTCCTCCGTCTCTTCCGGTTCTTCCGTCTCTTCCGGCTCCTCTGTTTCCTCCGGTTCCTCGGTCACCCGCTCCTGTTTTTTTCCGTCATCGGGTTCGGCGTCGTTGTCTGTGGGTTCGTTTCCGCCGCAGGCGGTAAGGCTGAGCATCATTATAAGTGCCAGCAGCATTGCGAGAATTTTCTTTAACATGATTAATTTCCTCCGTTTAATTGATATGTTTTAATGATGTTTGCGGCTGCGTTCCCCGGCATTCGTGATTTGCGGCACGAATCGGTTCGGAACGCAGCTGCATGGTCGTTTGTGTGTGATAACGCTGACAGGGTTCAGTTCAATGTCAGCAGTTTTGCCTGTACACGGGCGTTAACCTGAATGAGATATGCCGCATCGGCATCGGAAAGCTCTTCACTTTCATACTCAGCCATTGCTGCGGCAAATTCGGAGTATTGGGTCATCATCTTTGTGTAGTCGGCAAGCATGGATACGGGTTTGCCCTCTTCTTCGTACTTCTTAATGAATGTTACGTACTCATCGATGAAGGCTTCATACTCGTCCATTGCAGCTTTAAAATCCGGGTCAACACCGTCGGAAGCAGCCGGTTTTTCCGTAGGCTTGCTGCTGTCCGTATCATCCTTGCCGGATTGCTCCGTTTTATCGGAAGTACGCGGCTTTTCGGTTCGGACAGTCTCGGTTTGTGCGCTGTTCGATGATCCCGAAGGCTCAGAGTCCTTTTGGGACTTCGACACGCATAAAACGATAACGCAGACAACAACGGCGGCAGCAATGACAAGCACTGCAAGGAACTTGAAGAATCCTTTAAAAAATCCACTCATTATTATTCTCCTTTCTCGGATTCATCGGCGGCACCGGCAAAATTTGCTGCGGCACTGCCGTCGACTATGTGCAGTTTTTTCATTTTTGCCCTCTCGGCAAGCGTCAGTATTGAGCCGAACATTTCGGCTGCAATTCCGATGAACGCAAACCAACATGCGCAGCCGAGCTTATAGCTGCTGCTTTCGGAAAATGTACCGCGAAGGTCAAAATCCTTCAGAATCAGCAGAAACGCGCCGAGCGCAAGCATTGTGAAAACGATTGCGGGTATCGGCTTTTTAAGCACGGCGAACAGAAGTGTCAGTAAAGCGAATACAGCGGCAGCGATAATGGTACCCATTGAAAAGCTGCTGTCTAAATTGCCCGCTTTGCCGAATGCGCGTGCAAGTTCAATCAGCGAAAGATTGATTGCACCTCTGCGGGTCATGTTGAGTTCCTCATCGTAAATCCTGTCCGGCGCTGCGGACAGCCATTCACGATATTCCTTCCTTGCCGTTCCGAACGGCAAAAGGAACGATGCAGCGAGTATGAGCGCACCCAAAAGCATGGCAATAAAAGGCAAACTGCCCTTTAAACGACAATTGCCGCAGGCACTCTCAACGGTTCTCTTGGTCAAAATGTGTTCCCCCTTTCGGATTTAAGGTGCGAGTAATCAAAACCCTGCTTCAAAAGGTGTACTTTTTGAGAGAGAATATTTCGATAATATTCGGTTGTCAATTTATCAGGTCGGGAGAAGTGAAACTGAAAAAATTCACTGAAACGGTGTCGAAACGCTTGACTTAACTTGTTTATGGTTGTATAATCGTTATATCAGAACCGCTGTCGGAAAGTACACTTTTTGATAAAGGTTCCTTCTTCATTGTGAATTCATTACGAATCGTCGCGGGGTTCTTCGGACTCGCTCCGAAAGTCGCGCAGACGCCGATAGAACGTTGCCTGACTCATGCCGCACATTCGAAGAACAGCTTCAAATGACAGATCCTTGCTTTCCCAACGCAGCACGAGTTCTCCGAAATCATCCGGGAGGGGTTTTTCCGGCCTTCCGAACCGAACCCCGCGCTGCTTTGCGGCGGCGATACCCTGCGCCTGCCTCTTTTTGATGTTTTCACGTTCGCTTTGTGCAACGAATGAAAGAATTTGAAGCACGAGATCCGCAATGAACGTTCCCATAAGATCCTTGCCCTGCCGCGTGTCGAGCAGAGGCATGTCGATTACGCAGATGTCAACACATTTTTCCTTTGTCAAAATGCGCCATTGCCGCCCAATTTCCTCATAATCCCTGCCGAGTCGGTCGATGCTCAGCACATACAGCAGGTCACCGGGGCGAAGCTTTTTGACAAGCCGCCTGTATTGCGGTCGATTGAAATCCTTGCCGGACTGTTTATCCGTGAAAATGCATTCGGGCGGAATGCC
>FR879717.1:41760-45982 GCA_000435055.1 Clostridium sp. CAG:138
CGTAGCCGTAAGTTTTCGGCTTTTGTGTTTCCATTGATTTTTTCCTCCGTAATTCTATTGCGTAAGCAGCCGCAAAATGCACGGCATGCAGTGCTGCGGAAGCCGCTCCGCGGCAGCACATGTTTTTTTCGCCGAAAGCTGCTTCATAACAGCGCATGTTTTTTTCGTCACACGTCATTCTAAAGCATAATGCGGCAGCTTTTAAAGCGGATCGGAGGAAACTTCCCGCATGTCGGAGGATTGTTATTGAAATGTGTTTCGTTGTATGGTAGTATAATGACGTCGCAGATAAAGCAGACGCTGCAATGCGTAAGGGCCGAAAAGCAAATAAACCCAATTCCATAAAAGGAGGTTTGCCATGCCGCTGCAAATTGTTGAAAATGATATAACCGAAATGAGAGTTGACGCAATAGTGAATGCTGCAAACAACTCGCTTCTCGGCGGGGGCGGGGTGGACGGCTGCATTCATCGTGCGGCGGGAAAGGGCCTTCTTGCGGAATGCAGAAAGCTCGGCGGCTGCGAAACGGGCAAAGTTAAGGTCACGGCGGGATATGATCTTCCCTGCAAATATGTGATTCATGCCGTGGGTCCGCGCTGGTTCGGCGGAAAAGAGGGCGAACCGGCATTGCTGCGCTCATGTTATTTGAATGCCCTTGAAGCAGCAAGGGAACGCGGATGTGAATCGATAGCTTTTCCGCTCATTTCTTCCGGAATTTTCGGCTGCCCGAAACAAATCGCGCTGCGAATTGCCGTTGATGCAATTCGGGATTTCCTTGCCGAAAATGAGATGCTCGTCTGTCTTGTGATTTACAACCGCTCGGAATTTCCGCTTGAAGACGGCCTGCGAAGAGATATTGCGAAATACATAAATGACAGCTTCCTGACCGATACAACCGACACAGAGGAACTTTCGGCATGTGCGCCGACGGGTGCCGCCCCGGGACGGTTTGCATATGAGGATGAAGCGCGGTTCGTGCGCGGCGGAAAAACAAGGCGAAGACTGCCCCGACTTAAGTCCAAAGCCTCTTTGCACGGCGCGGAGCGTTTTGCGTCGGCTGATGCAGAGCCGGCACCCGATGAAGCGGCGGAAGAAACGTCGGCAATGTTTCCGCCGATGTTTGATTATGCGCCCGCAATTTCCCTTGAAGATGCATTGAAGCAAATCGATGAAAGTTTTTCGGAAATGCTCCTTCGGAAAATCGATGAATCGGGAATGACCGATGCAGAATGTTACAAGAAGGCAAATGTGGACAGGAAGCTATTTTCAAAAATTCGTTCGGACAGGCTTTATAAACCCTCAAAAACAACAGCAGTTGCGTTTGCGCTTGCGCTTGAACTTCCGATTGCGGAGGTGCGCGAAATGCTCATGAAAGCGGGATTCGCCCTGTCACGCTCGAATAAGTTCGATATCATTGTTGAGTATTTTATAAATCACGGAAATTATAATATCTATGAAATTAACGAAGCTTTGTTTGCATTTGACCAAAAGCTCATCGGTGCATGAGCGGGATATCGGTTCGATCGGCGGGACAATATCGATTTGCTAAAATATATCTCTGAAACCCTTGACAATGCCGTATCAAATGAGTATAATAAGCAGGTACGTTGAAGAACGCACTGAACTTGATACGGATGCGCCCATAGCTCAGCGGATAGAGTGCCCGGCTACGAACCGGTAGGTCGCAGGTTCAAATCCTGCTGGGCGCGCCAAAAAAACAGCACCTTGTTTGAGGTGCTGTTTTTTGCATATCAAAAGCTTTAACTCCGTTCAAATTCCGATTAATGTCCGATGCAGCCCCTGCATAACAAGTTTGCGTTTTTAATGCGCCTCAAACGGCTGCCGACTCATTGTTTCGCACACGATATGAACCGGGCAGTCCCCAAATGCTCTTTCTGCGCGTTTCGCCGAATCCATGTCCGAAAATATTCCGAACACGACAGAACCGCTGCCCGTCATTGAGGCACCGAGTGCGCCTGCATTCCGCATTGCTGCAATATAACAATCAATCTCCGGCGCAAAGCCGACTGCGGCGGGCAGCAAATCGTTTTGAAGCGCTGCGGCAATATCCGCGGGCGAACCTTGTTCAAGTGCGTTCAGCATGGCGGAACTCGGATTGCAGGTGCGTGCGGGCTTTTTGCCGAGGTCGAGGGAGCGGAACAGCGCTCCGGTTGAAATGCCGCGATTACCGCGAACAAGCAGAAGGGGGAGTGCGGCAGAGGGAGCGGGGGTCAGCTTTTCACCGATGTCTTCACAAAGGGCACAGCCGCCGTGCAGACAGAACGGAACATCCGCACCGACGCGTTTTGCAATATCATAAAGCTCGTCTCTGCTTATGCTGCCGAAAAGCTGCTGCATGCCGTGAAGCACCGCCGCAGCATCCGCACTTGCGCCGCCGAGACCCGCTTCGGACGGAATACGCTTTTTTATTTGAATGCGCACACCGCCGCAGCCCGTTTTTTCCCGAAAAAGCCGTGCTGCGGTGAATGCAGTATTGACGGGCGGAAGCGGAGTTGTGCATTCAACAATAATGCCGCCGTCGTTTGATCCCGAGAGTTCAACGGTCACCGTATCGCAAACATCGATGCTGTGCATGACGGTTCGGAGATCGTGATAGCCGTCCGTGCGTTTTTTCAGCACTTCAAGGGTCAGGTTAATCTTTGCGGGTGCGTTGAGGATTATTCTTTGTTCTGTCATGCAATAAGCCTTTCTTTAATCAAATTTAATCACCGAAAATGCTTTCGGGAAAAATATTTTCAACTTTTTAACAGGTTTTTTCCTGCGTTCGGCAAAAACGGGAGGATTCGATAAAAAACAGAATCTTTCCGCACGGCACGAACCGATGTGTTCAGTATGCATGATTCAACCCGCTTTTGTCAATACTGAAATCACGGAGATAATTTCGTTCAAGGAGGATTTTCAAATGAAAAAACAGGAAAAAAACGGAAAAAGGAGCGCGGTTGTGTTCGGAAGATTCTGTTCGGCAATTGCGTTGTGCACAATTATTGTGACGCTTGCCGCCACGGCATTGCCGATCATTGCGCTTTCCGTGCGCGGCATTTCGGACAGGCCTGCCGCAGGTGCGGCGGATGAAGGTTCGAATATCTATTCGGCGGAACGGGACGGCGCGGTCTTTCGCCTTCATATCCTTGCAAACAGCGATTCGACGGAGGATCAAAGGGTAAAGCTTGCGGTGCGTGATGCGGTGATTGAATACGAACGCGAACAGACAGGCGCGGCGGATGCTTTTGATGCGGCGGATGCGGAAAGCATTCTTCGGGCACACGGGGACGGAATTTTGCAGACGGTGCGCAGAACGCTGAAAAAGTGCGGAGCGGAATACGATGCGCAGCTTGCCGTCGGCAAATTCGATTTTCCGGAAAAACAATACGGGGAAACGGTCTATCCTGCGGGAGAGTATCGCGCGCTGCGCATATTGCTCGGCGAAGCACGCGGCAAAAACTGGTGGTGCCTGATGTTCCCTCCGCTGTGCATAGCTGACCTGAACGGTGCAACAATAGATGATAAAGGCAGTGAAGCGGGCGGCAGCGTTCCCGACGGTGCGGATGCGGCACAGAATGAACATGCTGAAGAAAGCAGGGAAACGGTTGAACCCGATGCAGGCGCGCCGGCTTGTCCGACGGACGGGAGAGTGCATTTTCGGAGCCTGATTGCGGAGTTTTGGCACAGTCTTTTCGGATAAAGGGCCGACGAGGAACGGGGTTCCGTGTGAAACCGCAAATGAAACAGTGACGCCGAAAACGCTGCCGATTAATGAAATTCAGGAGATTTTTGATATGAAACAATTGAAAAAAATTGCGGCGGCGGTACTGATTGCCGCAATGCTCGGCCTGCTTTTGCCGCAGCTCGGGGTAAATGCGGAGGCATTGAAGCGCGGAAGCCGCGGCGACCTTGTGCGGCAGCTTCAAACAAGGCTGCGCAGCTGGGGTTATTACAGCGGAACGGTTGACGGCGTATACGGCGCAAAAACCGAATCGGCGGTGCGCGCTTTCCAAAAGCGGAACGGGCTGACGGCGGACGGAATTGTGGGGCAGAAAACGGCGGCAGCACTGGGCTTGAATCTGCCTTCGTCAACGGGCGGCGGTTCGGCCGCATCCTCAAACGGAAACCTTTATTTGCTTGCGCGCCTTGTTCACGGCGAAGCAAGAGGGGAACCCTACAAGGGAAAAGTTGCGGTTGCGGGGGGGGGGGGGGGGGGGGGGT
>FR879717.1:45995-69236 GCA_000435055.1 Clostridium sp. CAG:138
TGTGCTGAACCGCGTTCGCAGTGCATCGTTTCCGAACACGATTGCGGGCGTTATCTACCAAAGCGGTGCGTTTGACGCCGTGAGCGACGGACAGATAAACCTTGCGCCGGATGATGAGTCAATCCGTGCCGCACGGGACGCAATGAACGGCTGGGATCCGAGCAACGGATGTTTGTATTATTATAATCCTGCGACCGCAACAAGCAGATGGATGCTCTCACGGCCCGTTCTGCTGCGCATCGGGGCTCATGCTTTTTGCTGAAAAACTGCCGAACTTTGAACAGAAAAAGGTCAAAAGGTGACGTTGAATTATGAGAGAAGAAACACTTAACCCGATGCAGGAGGCGATAGCATTCGGGCGGGTCATACCCGGCGCGGCGGCGGAGTTTACGAATGAGCCGCGCGCGGAGGAATTTTACAGCGATGCATTTTCGGCGGAAGGCAATGAGAACAGCGCACTGCGGGAAGCAGCAAAACCGAATGCGGAACGCCAATCCGAGGCAGTAAAGAAAGGAACGAACGGAGGCGGTTCGGGCGGCGGGTTCGACCGTTGGCGAATGCGCGGAGCCGCTTCGGGAGGATTCCGAACGCTGATTCTGTATTTGATTCCGGCGATATTGGCGGCAGCGGTGATAATTGCGGCCGTTTGGGGCAACAGGCAGAAGACTCTTGCCGAAAATTACAGACGTACGGCGGAAAACATGTACCGTGCAGCTTATCATGAGCTTACGGAATCTGTTTATAACCTTAATATCATGCTTTCGAAACTGCTGATTTCGGAAGCGCCCGCAACGCTTTGCACAACGCTGGACGATATAAGGCACGAGAGCGGAATATGCGTGGGCTTGATGGCACAGATTCCGCAGTCCCATATTGAAAATGCGGAGCTGAACGCTTTCCTTGTGCGCATATCGGACTATTCGGAAGGGCTTGCGGGGCGTGTGCTGAGAGGTACGCCGCTTTCGAATGATGACAGAGAACAGCTTGCTGCATTATTTGAGGCAAGCGGCAGTATTTACGAGGAACTGCAAATGAAGCTGAGCAGCGGAGATATTCCCGTTGCTGCAATTGCGGCGGAGGATTTCTTTGAATCCGAAAATTCGAACGCGGAGCATGGCGGAAACGCCTCAAACGCCGGACAGGATGAAGCCGATTCGCGCTATCCGACCCTTATATACGACGGCCCGTTTTCCGAAAGTACGGAAAAACGCGAGCCGCAGGGGCTTTCGGGTGCTGAGATCGATGAAGCGGAAGCATATCGGCGTGCAAAGGCTTTTTTCGGCGGAGCGGGGAGCGAAACTCAACCTTCGGAGCTGAAACTTGCAAGCTGCTCCGGCGGCAAAATTCCGAGCTATGATTTTTCGGGAAAGTTTGCCGACGGACGTGAATTTGACCTTTCGATAACGGTGCGCGGGGGCGAGCTGCTCTGGTTCATGACATCGGCGGAGGGATACTCGCAGGATGCGCCGAACGAGTCCGAGACGGACGCGCTGAATGCGGCGGGACTTGACTTCCTTGCGGCGAAAGGTTATCCCGCAATGCGGGCAACCTATGCGCAGTATTATCCGGGTGCGGTGCTGATAAGCTATGCCGCAACGGAAAACATTGACGCAGAAACATCGGATTCGGGAAGTTCGGCCGAAGGTTCGGTAAATGCAGGCGGAAACAATGTGATAATCTATAATGATCTTGTGAAGATCTGGATAGACAGAACCACGAAAAAAATAGTCGGTGCGGATGCGAGAAATTACCTTTTCAGTCACACCGAGCGCAGCTTTCCGACTGTGCTTGCGGCGGAGGAGGATGTTCGAACAAACCTTGCGCCCGGGCTTGAGATAGTGCAAACGAACCTTGCGCTCATTCCGCAGGATGACCAAACCGAAAAGCTCTGCTATGAATACAAAGTTCGATTCGGCGGCAATGATTATGCGGTTTATCTCGATGCCGTGACGGGCGACGAGGTGCAGATATTCAGAATCATTGAGGATGAGAACGGGCAGCTTGCCGTGTGATGCCTTTGTGCCGCACAAACCGAATCGGCAGGGCGACGGCATAAACGGGAGGGAGACACGAAACACGGAAATGAGTAATTGAACGGACAATATTAAACAATACGAAAGCGGTTCTTCAATACAGCGGGGGAGCCGCTTTTTTGCGTTTCCGTGCGACGAACATACGGCCGAACATATATTTGAATGCGGGGCGGCGCCGCTGTTGAATAACGGGCGGGAGGTGCTATAATTCTTTTGAAGAAAAAACAGGAGGAACAGTAATGTTTTTATTTGATGCGGACAAAGCCGCAAACGGCGGCATTTTTCATGAACTTTGGGCAATTGTCAGAAATTTTGCAATGACCTCCGGATTGCGGCTTGCGGCGGCAATCATTGTTTTGCTTTTGGGGCTTAAAATTGCAAAAGCTGTTTTGAAACGCTATGAAAAAAGCCGCGCCTTTCAAAAAATCGTGCCCGATGTGCGCGGCGTTGTGCGCTGGCTTGCGGGCTTTTTGCTGTATGCGCTGATAATCGTGCTTGTGATAGGCATTTTGGGAATCCCTCTCGCCTCGGTTGCAACAATAATCAGCTCTGCCGCAATCGCAGTCGGCCTTGCATTGCAGGGCAGCCTTTCCAACCTTGCGGGCGGAATCGTGATTCTTGCGTTCAAACCCTTCCATGTAGGTGATGTTATCCAAACGGGAAGCTATAACGGAACGGTGGAAAGCATCGGTGTGTTTTACACAACGCTCACAACATTCGACAATCAGCGCGTTGTTTTGCCCAATGCGGGGCTTTCAAATGCAAACATCACAAATGCTTCCGCTTTTGACACGCGCCGCGTTGACCTCATCGTTTCCGCCGGATGCGACACGGACAGTTCGGCCGTTCATGCTGCAATCGAACGCGTTGTTAAGGCGCAGAAATATGCTTTGAACGAACCCGCGGCCTTCATCCGCCTGAATGACTGCACGGACGGAAAACAGAATTTTGCCGTCCGCGTCTGGTGCAGAACCGAAAACTATTATGATTTATACCACGATTTGCAGGAGGGCATACGCGAGGAGTTTGTTCGCTGCGGCATTGCACCCACCCTGCCCGTGATGAACGTGAAATTGAGCAAATGAGGACGCATTGTTTTGTTATGCGTTATACGTTATGCAATGCAGCTTACCGACGGTGATGAGCTTGACTTGAACGCTGCGGATATGAATAACAACGGCAGAGCCGAAATCGGTGATGCACTTGTGATTCTTCGTTCCGCAATGACTTTGTGAGAAATGCGGATAAAACCTGATAGGTTTCGGAATCTCGATTCGGTTATTGAAAAAACAAAAAGCAATTCTCGGACGGCAGGACGCTGTCCGAGAATTTTAACGTAAAACGATTTCGGCAAAGGATGTCTTCAGCTGTTATCCGTGGCTGTTTGCACAACTGCTTCGATTGCAGTTGTGCTCTCCGGGTCAATGCTTTGAGTGTGCGGTGTCATCGTATTTTGCGTTTGACGGGCGGCAGGGTTTGATTCTTCCTTTTGAAGTCGGAGTTCTTTTGAAAGTTCCTTCTGAAGAGCAAAAATCGCATTGACTTTGTCGTAAAGGTCTTCTATCATTATTTCGGTCTTAAGATTAACTTTATAATCGTTTTCGGCTCTGCGCCTGTCCTTTTCTTCCTGCCTGTTCTGACTCATCATTATGAGGGGAGCTTGAACTGCTGCCACACATGATAAGGCAAGGTTCAGCAAAATGAACGGATAGGGATCGAACGCTTTCGCAGCAAGCAGCACGTTCGCAAGCATCCACAGAATGAGAAGGCCGGCAAACGAAAAAATAAATGCCCAGCTTCCTGCAAACTTTGCAATTGCATCGGCAGCACGCTGCCCGACGGTGTACTTATCTTTTTCACGGTTCGGATTTTCCGAAACCTTGCTGTCCGCAAGAAGATTAAGCACGTCCTCATCGGTCATGTCGCGCTTAATTCCTTTGATGACTTCTTTTAATAACTTTCGATTCTCCTTCATTTAAAAACCTCCTCAAAAAACTCTCGGCAACAGCTTCAGCATTCCGTGTCGGGCATGGGAATGCGGTTCGGTGTATCAACGGGGCGGAAGAAAAAGGGGCCCTTTGTTTTAAGTAAAATAAGAGAAGTCCCGATCAAAAGCTCCGTATGGGAGGCGGGGTCATCCAAAGGAATTCCGAAATCCTCACGGATACGTTTGATGCGGTAAAGTATGGTGTTGCGATGCGTAAAAAGCATATCGCATGTTTTTTTGAGCGAACAGCTGCATGTAAGGTATGTGTAAAGCGTTTCGCAGTATTGAGTTTCTTTTTTTCTGTCATGCGCTGCAAGTTCACGCAGTTTCGGCGGAATAATGTTTTCATTGCCTTCAAGCCGTTTCAGCATAAGCGGTGTGCGCAGCTGTGAAACGCTGCATACATTGCCGCAGCTGAATTGTCCGTATGTCATCAATTCAAGAGCATCGTGTGCGGCCTGATAAAGTGAAGGCAAGTCAAACAGATCTTCAATCTCGTCTGAAACGATGATTTTAAGCTGAAATTCTTTCGCCATTGCGGTTAATTCGGCTCGACTGTAGTTATTATGAAGAAACATAAAAATATTTTCATGATACACAAAAGCATGAGAGTCCGAAAAACAGGAATAAATCTCCGTTTTGAGATATCGTTTGCCGAGGTACTTGCTGTGGTAAGCAGAAAGGTCGATCAGCGCAAAAGCTGCCGGATGAAAATCCGCGAGGTAGGTATTTATAGTTTGCAGTTTGAAATATGGTGCTGACGGAAAGCCGCCGTCGAGCAGATGCATGAGTAGCTCTTCGGCTGTTTCGAGAGGTTTGTCGATGCGGCTGACTTCGATAAACAGCTGTTTTGCCAGAACTCTTTCGACTGTTTGCCATGTTTGCAGCGGAATGTCCGCCATGCAGCCGTCCGTGTCAACGCATATCAGATAGCCGAGCCGCACCCCGGAGCATGTGAGCGGGGCAAACCTGCGCAGGAAAGGGCTGTCAGAAAGCTTTATGTAGTCGGCACAGCCGCCGTTAAGGGATTCACTTTGGCTTATCAGCGCACCCGCTTCATATGTGATTTCGCCGAGCTTAACAGCATTTATAAACACGGAATCGGTAAAATTCGCAGGATAGTATGACGCTGCAACATGAAATGTGTCGTTAATTACAAGCAGCGGATAACCGAGCAGGCGACCAACGTCGGCTGCAAGTCCGGCTATATCATCATTTAACAAAAAATCGTTCAATAAAACAGCGATTTCACTGCTTCCAAACGGGGCTTCATTCATCAAATCCTGTATCCCTTCTGTTTGTGCGGAATGCACAAACGAAATCGATAATATTATATCCGCAGCGTATTGTCGATTCAAGAGAAAAGATTAAAATATAATCATCAGAAATGAGAAGAGAAGCACGGACGGATGTTACGGAGATGCTTCTCTGAAGGAAAAGGGGTAATGATAATGAGTACAAAAGCTATCCGCATAATTGATATTGCAGCGGGAATTTTACTGACGGCAGGCGGTGTGTTCTGCCTTTGCAATCAGGATGCCGCGGTGGTATCCGCCGGGATTCTGTTTGGGCTTTTCATGCTTGCGGCAGGCATTGCGGAAATAGTCGTGTTTGCCGGAACAAGCAAAACTCTGTTGGGTTCGGGCTGGCTGCTGCTGAACGGAGTGCTGACCGTTATAATGGCTTTGCTGCTCCTGTTCAACCAATGGTTCACGCTGCTTTCATTGCCCCTGCTGTTTACACTTTGGCTTTTGTTCTCGGGTATCGGCAGATTTGTAAGTGCCTTTGACCTGCGTGCGCTTGGTGTGCGTGCTTGGGGTTGGGTGCTTGCAATTGGCATTCTGCTTACTGCGGCAGGCATTATATGCATGATGAATCCGTGGATAAGCGTTGCGGCTGTCGGTTTAACCGTGGGACTGGTGCTGATTCTGCAGGGTATCAGCTTGGTCGTATGCGCCTGCATTTCTTCGGGCAAAGAGGCCTGAAAAAGCTTCTCGTTTCTGCAAGCAATGCCTGAGCACGGAAACAACTTTCCGTGCAGCAAAGCTTTAACATATATCAAAAATCAATATTTGGAGGAAATTAACTATGTTGCCGGTAGTATTTAATGAAAAAATGTTCGATGATCTTTTTGACAGTGACTTCTTCGGCGGAAGGAATCCGCTGTACGGCAGGCACGCAAAGAACCTTATGAAGACTGATATCCGCGAAAAAGAAGACGGCTACGAAATGGCTGTTGATCTGCCCGGGTTCAATAAGGACGAAATCAAGGTTGAGATTAAAGACGGTTATATGACCGTCAGCGCAAACAAAGATCTTGACAAAGATGAAGCGGATAAGAAGGGGCGTGTCATCCGCCGTGAACGTTATGTCGGCACATGCAGCCGCACTTTCTATGTCGGAGATATCAAGCCTGAGGATGTAAAGGCGAAATATGAATCCGGTGTTCTTAATATTGTTCTCCCCAAGGAGGAACAGAAAGAACTTCCGACTGCAAGCACGGTTACGATCGAATAATCGGCTTTCAACAGCTGAGAGTCACGGTTGATTGAAATTCAGCGGTACAGTGCCGCAGCATATGCGGCAAACGGCCTTCGCAGAAGGGAAACTCTTTTGGCGAAGGCCGTTTTTTATGCAATTCTGATTTTGATAAAAATATTTCCGCGAGTTCAAAACAATTCAAAACAAACGGCAAATCACAGCCGCTCGGTTCAGACTCATTTTGTGAGATTTGCATTGCCGAGTTCATCAACAATGTTTTCAAAATGTGCCCCGCGTGAAGCCTTTACAAGCACCGTGTCTCCGGGCTTTGCAAAATGCAGCAGAGCAGTTGACACCGTGTCCTTCGAAATGCGGAAAACGTTGCGCATTCCTGCATTTTCCGCACCGAGAGCAATATCTGACGCAAGGTCGCCTGCGGTGAAGAGCGCGTCAAGCCCGCATTCGGCGCAATATGCGCCGAGGCTGTTGTGCAGTGCGGCGGAGTTTTCGCCCAATTCGAGCATATCTCCGAGCATTGCGATTTTCCGGCAGCCGGGTTTTGCAGCCGAAACGAGAGCGGTGAGCGCGGCGCGGACGGAATCAGGCCCGGCGTTATAGCAATCATCAATAACGGTGAACGTTTCGGAGCCGGCGGAAGCGGAGCTTGCCTCGAAATTTGCATCTGCATTATTTGCAGCTGCATTTGCGGCAGGGAGGCAGCAGGCAAAAAGCACGCGCCAGCGATGTCCGACAGGGCTGAAGCTTTCAATGCCCGCTTTTACCTGCTCGGCAGTCAGCCCGAGTTCATGTGCCGCAGCGGCGGCGGCAACGGCGTTTTGAACCATATGCAGCCCCGCTGCGGGCATTGAAACGCGGATTCGTGTTCCGAAATAATTCAGCACAAAATCGGTTTCCGCCGCATCAATGAAGCGTATGTTTTCGGGATGCACGGGCAAGCTTTCGTCCATGCCGTAAAACTTTACGGGGATGGGTGAGGTCTTTGCGTATTCACACAGTTTATCATCCGCCGCATTAAAAAACAATCTGCCGTTATGCGGCATATGCTTCACAACCTCGGTTTTGGCGCGAAGTACGCCGCTGCGGTCGATAAGGTTCTCAAGGTGCATATTGCCGATATTGGTGAAAACAACGTAATCGGGACGTGCAATTGCGCCCAATCTGTCCATTTCGCCGAAGTGGCTGATGCCCATTTCAACAACCGCAAGCTCGTGATGCGGTTCGAGACGGAAAAACGTTTGCGGCAGTCCGTATTCGTTGTTGAAATTGCCTTCCGTGCTGAGAACGCTGAATTTTTGTTCAAGCACACAGGAAAGCATCTGCCGCGTGCTTGTTTTTCCGACGCTGCCGACAACGCCGATAACCTTCACGCCGCTCTTTTCGCGTATGTAGCCTGCAATGCGCTGCATTGCGCGCAAGCTGTTTTCAACAAGGATCTGCGGAATCGGAATGTCAAGTTCATGTTCCACAACCGCTGCGGCGGCACCGCTGCGCCGTGCGGATTCAACATAATCGTGCCCGTCCGCCCGCTCGCCCTTATCTGCGATAAACAGCCAGTCGGGTTTAACTTTGCGGCNNGCCAGTCGGGTTTAACTTTGCGGCTGTCGAGGGTGATGCCCTCAATAAACATATCCCCGATGTATGCGGGGTCTTCACAGTGAACAAGCTGACCGTCCGCGGCGGTCATGGCTTCGGAAATTGTAAGGTTAATCATAATGCTGTATGCTGTCTCACTTTTTATAAAATGGAGTATATCCGCTTCCCTTAAACATCGGGAAGCCTGTGTCAATGCCGCCGCTCGGTTGCTCTCAAAAGCAGGCTTTCCTTAATAATCGCTTCAAGCAAAGCAGGAAAATCCAGCTTATCGGCCGCAGCTTCCTGCGGAAGCAGGCTGACGGGCGTCATGCCGGGCAGGGTGTTGGCTTCAAGGCAATAAATACCGTTTTCGTCAACCATAAAGTCGGCCCGTGCATATGCGCCGAGACCGAGAACACGGAAGACTTTGCGGGTTGCTTCCGCCATGCGTTCGGCGGTGTCCGAATCTATATCCGCCGGGCAGATCTCAACGGTGCAGCCCGGTTGATATTTGTTTTTATAATCGTAAAAACCATGCTTCGGGATTATTTCGATTGCGGGAAGAACTCTGCTGCCGACGATACCGACGGCGAACTCGCGCCCTTTGATGTATTTTTCAACGATAACGGTGTTTTCAAGGCTGAAAGCCGAATCCAGCGCGGTGAAAAATTCATCGTTCGTGCGGACGATTGAAACGCCGACACTTGAGCCGAGGCTTGCGGGCTTCACAACGCAGGGCAAACCGAGCTTTTCGCAGAGCTCGGCTGCGCGGCATTTGTCCGATTCGGAAAGAATCACCGCTTCGGGGGTCGGAATTCCGTGCGTGCGGAAAAGCTGCTTTGAAAGGCTCTTGTTCATTGCAAGCATGCAGCCCTGCGCACCGGAACCGGTGTAGCAAATGTTCAAAAGGTCGAACACTGCCTGCAATTTGCCGTTTTCGCCTTCGTCACCGTGCAGTGCATTGAAAACAATATCCGCACTTTTGCAGATTTCAAGAACGTTTTTGCCGAAAAAACCCGATGCACGGTCAAAAAATCTTTCAACGCACGGCGCGGCTGCACCGATGGCATGATTTTCGATCGGCAGTGCTTTTTCAAAAACCTCTTCGGGTCTGCAATCAAGCGGGAAATCCACACATGCATCAACAAGCACAACATCGTGCCCCGTTTCGCGCAGCGCACGCGCAACCTGAATTCCTGTGGAAAGCGAAACATCCCGCTCGCTGCTCCTGCCGCCGCAAAGTACTGCTATCTTCATTTTATGTTATCATCCTTTCAAACTCAGCCAATCTGTTTGCAAAACCGCCTGCTCCGCAGGCACGAAAACAGTGTATTCACATTTCAAGCAAAAGGTGAATGCAATGACCGCTTTTACCCAAACCGAACGCCGAACCGAGGCTGCTTTTTGAAAACAGCCTGTTGAATCAATTCATTTTATGCAAAAGCACGAACTGTTCGGCGTGCTGCTTAATTATAGCACATAATTCGCCGGCGGCAAGAACTTTTGAAAGAAATATGAAAAAAAACTGCCCGATTCTTTGACTGCTGCCGCAGGCGGAAGGAACGGTGCGGAACATAATGTTTTCATGTTTTTTACGCAAATATGTCCGAATCGGTAAACGAACAAAAAGTGTTCGGCAGTTTTGCTCGGTATGTGTTGACTTTTTGCCGCAACTCTGCTACAATACGAGTCGCAGAGGGGGATATCCTTTCTGTTAAAAATAAATATCAGCTATGCGATGTAATCGATTGCTGCAAAGATCAACGTTCGGAACAACGGAAAAAGAACTCATTAAAGGTTCGAATCTTCGACATTTCAATGGGAGTTGTCGTGCGGAACAGGCGTTGATAAGGCATCGACTCAAATGAACGAGGCATTTTGCCCACGCGACCGGCACTGTGAGTGTGAGGGTGCGCCGAACCGAAGTTTTTGAAAGTCCTTTTTGAGAAAGTCTTTCGGGGGAACAAAAGTTCGCCATTACGGTGTTCAAACCGTGAGAAGGCAGGCGTTATCCGCAGGCGTTGAATTCATTCGTATGGTTTTTGCTCAAAAATTCGGCTCGGGAGAGCGGTTCGAAAACGTTTTGTGTTCAGCAGGACGGTTGTTCGCAGCTGCTTTGCGGATTTCAAAATTTCCGCTTTGCTGTTCGATTTTTGTGCCGAAAATCAATACGGGTGAACATCAATTGCCGCAGCACAAGTCAGGATACTTGCACCGCATAAAGCGCAAGCTTCGGGCGGTATCTCCGTATGGCTTATTTTTTGTGCGGTTTCGGCAAAGCAGAAACTGATTCAAAACATTGAAATTTCAGTCACACGCAAGAACTTTTCAAGTGCGCAGCGGAATCTGTTTTTTGATTCCGTGTGCGGCCTTTCCGGTCAGTTTGTTGATTCCACCGTGCTCATATTAAAATCAGAGGTTTGCCGAACAGCTTTTTCGCAGAACAGGTCTTGGCTTAAGAGCTTTTTGCAGGGAGCATATTTGTTCGGCGCAAAAATCGGAAGTTTCGGAGGTATTTTTGCTATGAAGAAAACAATTGCACTGTTTGCAGCGGTTTTGATGCTGCTTTGTGCAGTTCCTTTCGCCGCAATCGGCGAGATGAACCTTGCCGCGGCGAAAACAGCGGGCGATTTTCCCGATGCCGTTTTCGATCCGCTCGGTGATGCTGCATCCGTTGAATACAGCCATAACACGAATTTCACCGGCGAAAGCGGCACGGAGTTCGTATCCGACGGTGAAAACGGAATAAAATCCGCCAACGGCGGCATGAAATCATCCGTTGTCACAATCACGATAACGTTCGGAGAAGCTGTTTCGAATGCGCGCCTTTCGTTTGATTACAAGGTAAGCTCGGAAGCACGCTACGACTATCTGTCCGTTAACGGAAGCACGGAAAAAACTCTCAGCGGGGAGATCGACTGGACAAATTACTCTCAGACGGTCACTGCGGGGAGTGTTGTTACGCTTGCTTATGTTAAAGACAGCTCCGGCGACAGGGGAAGCGACTGCGTTTGGTTCAAAAACTTTGCGCTGCAGAGCCTTGGCACGGTCACGTTTGAAAATGTTGATCCGCTGGCGGTGCTGACGGTGCGCAATGCGGAGGGAAATATCGAAACTCCGACGGCGAACAGCAGCGTTTATGCACTTGCGGCGGGAGATTATTCCTATACCCTTACCCGCTTCGGCTATCAAATGCAGAGCGGCGAATTCACTGTCTCCGGAGATATGAGCATTGAGCTTGGTGCGATGACGGAGCTTGAGACCTGCACGATTAGTTTTTCCGTTACTCCTGCGGAAGCGAGCGTCACCCTGACGCATCCGACCGGCGGCGAGATGCAGGCTGATGAGAACGGAGCGTTTGTGCTTCCGAAAGGCGAAGTTTACAGCTATACGGTTTCGGCGGCGAATTATGTGACGGCAAACGGCAGTTTCACGGCTTCCGCGGATGCGGTTATTGAAGTTGAATTGACGTATGCGGGCGAAGCGTGGGACGGCACAACCGTAACTCAGCCGGCGGAGGAAAACGGCGTGTACATGATTTCCGATGCGGCGGAATTTGAGTGGTTTGCACAATTCGTGAATGCGGGCAACAGCACGGCAAATGCCGTATTGACTCAAAATATCAACTTTAACGGAAAAGCGAGAACCGCGTTCGGCATTTATGATTATGCGGACAACAACTCCGGCTATAACGGAACTTTTGACGGCCGAGGCTTTGCCGTTACAGGAATTGCGGGAGAAGACGGAATCCTTGACTGCATAGGTCCCGACGGCGTGGTGAAAAACATAATCGCAAACGTGAACATTGCAAGCGATGCAAACATCGGCGGCATTGCAAACACAAGCAAGGGCCTTGTTGAAAACTGCCTTGTTGCGGGGTCCGTTTCAACAAGTGCGAACTATTGCAGTTCGGCAGGTATCGTCGGACGGGCAATGACGGGCAACACCGTTCGCGGCTGCGTCAACAACGCTGCAATTTCAAACACGACAAACAGCTATGCTTCAACCTTGAGCCTCGGCGGCATTGTCGGCTATACTTACGGCACGGTTGAAAACTGTTATAACACCGGTTCGCTTTCTGCAAAACAGGACCGCACAACCAACAAGGGCATCGGCGGCATTGCGGGGCAGATTCACGCGCCCGCAATCGTTCGCAATGTTTATAATGTCGGCAGCGTAACCGGCCCCGAAGCAGGAATCGGCGGCATTGCAGGCGTTCTTAAAGGCGCGCTGCAAAACGCATATTTCCTTGAAGGCACCGCTTCAAACGGCGTTTCTTCCACGGAAGGAACTCCGACGGCGGAGTATGCATCAAAAACAGCTGAGGAAATGCGCTCTGCGGAGTTTGCGGCAATCCTCGGCGAAGCGTTCAACAACGACACGGACGGCATCAACGGCGGAATGCCCGTGCTGACATGGCAGGGCGGGAGCACCGAACAGCCGAATGAAATCGAGATTGCACTGCTGCAATATCCGGAGCTTATCCGTGATTTTGTTGACAAGACGCAAACGGTGGATATGAATGCGCTGATGAACGATATTCAGCTTCCCCGCCCGAGCACGCTTGAGGATGCAGGTATTCTTACGGATCGTTCCAATCAAAAAGTGCTGATGGAAAGCATGAATACGGATGCATTTGAGTTCTACGGCTATCACGGCATTGTTTATCGTCCGCTGCCCGGAAGCCCTGCCGTCACGGTTCAATACAGGATTTCCGTTCAGGACAGGAACACGGAGGAAATTCTCGGATCCCGCGTGTTTGAACTCACCATCCTGCCTTTGACGGAGGCGGAGCTTGCCGAAGCGGAGCAGGTGATGCGGAATGCTTGCACCGAGGAAGTGTATTGGAACGGAATAAAGGGCGAAAATGCGAACAAGGACAGTGTCACGGCAAACCTTGCACCTTTCTCCGAATTGGTACTGAACGAGAACGGCGGTTTTGACTATATTCGCGGTGCGGTGAATATCACTTTCGGCGGCATCGATGTTGACGATCTGCCCGGATACGATCCGATGTCCTACCAGCCGTGGCGTGAATTCCGCTCAAGCCATCCTTCAATTATCACGTGCGAGAACCTGCTTTTGACAAGACCGGAATACGATACTCTTGTTACGATAGACAGTGTTTTCACATATACGAAGTATGCAAAGTATTGGGAGAAATTCGGTGAGAATTCCGATTATGCCCGTTTCGAAGCTTTCTTTAAGCAGCCTGTTTCGGTCACGGTCAAAGTTCTCGGAACGTCCGGCAGCGGAACGGTTGAGGATATCACCGCAACCGTTCGCATCAACGGCAGGAACTTTGCGGGATTCACAAATCCTGCAGAATTCACATTTACTGCGTCCGGTGATGCGGACAGCACCGTTTGGGATGCAATTTCGGCTGCACTTGCGGCAAGCGGCTGCACTTTCGACGGCGACGGTTATCTGCTTCGCTCCGTGACAGATGTGAACGGGGTTACGCTTTCCGTGGGAACCTACGGTGAGGCCTGCGGATGGTTCTACAAGCTGAACGGTGAGGGTGATCAGCCCGCTGCCGGCACGAATGCGCTTGCAGACGGTGATGTGATAGAACTCTTCTACACCGACAACAGTGAGGCGGAAGGAATCATTACCCTTGTCGGAGATGTTAACGGAGACGGTATTGTGACTGTTGTTGATGCATTGATGCTGCTTCGCTGCGCACTCGGCACCGAACCCACAACCGCTGCTGCACTTGCAAACGGTGACATTGACGGCGACGGAGTGCTTTCCGCTGAGGAGGCACTTGCCGTGATGCGCATGGCAATTCAAATGTAATAAAAACTGTTTGAATGCGAACACAGCGTGATATGAATTAAACCGAAGGGGAAAGCTGCCGCACTGCGGGCTTTCCCTGTTTTTTACCCGAAACGGGGGAGGAAGCGAGCGGACAAGGGATGAAAAGCGACTGCGGAAAGAATATATCGAAACAATTTGCGGCAAATGCGGAGTACGGAAAACCTTTTTGATTGACAATTCGCTCTTTCGGGGATATAATAAATATTTATAATGGGAATACTGTTATTTAAAGGAAAAAACTCACGGAGGTATACAAATGGGCCTTATTGACCGACTGTTGGGCAACACGAGTGCGCAGCAGATAAAGAAAATACAGCCTCTTGTTAAAAAAATAAATGCACTTGAGGACGGAATAAAAAAACTTTCCGATGCGGAACTGCGTCACAAGACGGTGGAATTCCGTGAAAGACTGGCGAAGGGCGAAACGCTTGATCAGCTTTTGCCGGAAGCTTTTGCGGTTGTTCGCGAGGCTGCCGTTCGCACCATCGGGCAAAGGCATTATGATGTTCAGCTCATAGGCGGCATCGTGCTGCATCAGGGGCGAATTTCCGAAATGAGAACGGGCGAAGGCAAAACACTTGTTGCAACGCTGCCGTCATATCTTAATGCACTCCCGGGCAAGGGCGTGCATGTTGTTACCGTCAATGAATACCTTGCTGCGCGTGACGCGGCATGGATGGGCAAAATTCATCGTTTCCTTGGTTTGACCGTCGGCTGCATTGAGCGCGATATGTCGCCCGAGGCACGTGTTGCCGCATATAACTGCGATATTACATACGGCACAAACAGCGAGTTCGGGTTTGACTATCTGCGCGATAACATGGTCGTTTCGATTGACCATGTTGTTCAGCGTGATTTGAATTACGCAATCGTGGACGAGGTGGACAGCATTCTTATCGACGAGGCAAGGACGCCGCTTATCATTTCCACAAAAGCGGAAAAATCCACCGATATGTACAAGCGTGCGAATGAATTCGTGCGCAGGCTGACACGGGGCGAAGACGTTAAAAAGCTCACAAAATCGGAGCTTATGCAGGGCATGTCACAGGAGGAGAGCGGCGACTATATGTGCGACATAAAGGCGCGCACGGTCGCCCTTACCGAACAAGGTATGCGCAAGGCGGAGGTTTATTTCAACATCGACGATATTTCCTCGGCGGAAAATACGGAGATAAACCACTATATCAAACAGGCACTCAGAGCCAACGCACTGTTCACCGTTGATAAAGATTATGTTGTTCAGGACGGACAGGTCATTATTGTTGATGACTTCACGGGACGCCTTATGATAGGCAGGCGGTATTCGGACGGCCTGCACCAGGCACTTGAAGCAAAGGAAGGCGTTAAGGTTGAAAACGAGAACCGAACGAGTGCAACGATAACCTATCAGAACTTTTTCCGCATGTATCACAAGCTTGCCGGCATGACGGGAACGGCAAAGACCGAAGAAACGGAGTTTATGGGCATTTACAACCTTGACGTTGTTGAAATCCCGACAAACAAACCTGTAAAGCGTGTGGACTATAACGACGTTGTCTGCATTAAACAGCAGGAAAAATACAACGCCATTATCGAAGAGATCATTCGTGCGCACGCAACGGGGCAGCCGATTCTTGTCGGCACCGTTTCGGTCGAAAAATCCGAATACCTGAGCCGTCTGCTTACAAAACGCGGAATCAGGCACGAAGTTCTGAACGCAAAGCAGCACGCAAAAGAGGCGGATATTGTTGCGCAGGCAGGTAAGTTCGGCAATGTTACAATTGCAACGAACATGGCGGGCCGCGGCACGGATATTCTTTTGGGAGGAAACCCGGAATACCTCGCAAAGCGCGAAATGCGCCGCGAAGGGTATGACGATGATATGATAGAGTGGGCAACAAGCCACCAGGAGACCGAGGACGAGGCGATACTTGAAGCAAGGCGCAAATACGACGAAATCTACAAAAAACACAAGGCTGTTACCGATGCCGAACACGATAAAGTTGTTGAAGTCGGCGGTCTGTACATAATCGGTACGGAGCGGCATGAGTCAAGGCGTATTGACAACCAGCTGCGCGGCAGAGCCGGACGACAGGGTGACCCCGGTGCAACAAGATTCTATGTTGCAATGGATGACGAGCTGATGTTGAGATTCGGCGGAGATCGTGCGGGCAGCCTTATGAGCCGTTTCCTTCCCGAGGGTGCGGACACGGGCTTTGAACTGGGTGCATTGACAAAGGCGATCGAAACAACTCAGAAGCGCGTAGAAAGCCATAACTACGAAATCAGAAAGAGCGTTCTTAAGTTTGACGACGTAATGAACAAAATGCGCGAGATAATCTACACTCAGCGCAGGCAGGTGCTCAGGGGTGCGGATGTTCATTCGGAAATTGCGCAGATGCGTGACGAAGCCATTCTGTCGATTGTTGATTTCTATTGCCCGGAAAAGCAAAAGCGCGATGTTTGGGATTACGGCGGATTGGATCACGAGTTCTTCAGAATGTTCGGAATCAAGGCGACGGACCGCATTACGGCGGAAACGACTCACGGCGGAATGCTGAAGCTTTTGACCGAGCTTGCGGACGAACGATATACGGCTATCGAAAACCTGCTGAAGGAAAAAGGTTTCGACATGCGCGAAGTGGAACGCCGGTTCCTGCTGCTGACGGTTGATAAGCATTGGATGGATCATATCGATGCAATGGATCAGCTGCGCGAGGGTATCGGACTGCGTGCAATGGGCAATCAGGATCCCGTTGTGCAGTACCGCAACGAGGGCTTTGATATGTTCGAAACCATGACGGCCGAGATACGCAACGAGACGGTTATGAACCTGTACCACCCGGTAATCAGGGTTCCCGAACGGAGGCAGCCTGATATGATTCCGAGGCAGCCCGGTGCGGCGAGTGATCCTGCAAGGAATGCGGCAACGAATGCAGGCAGCCCGGAAAAAGCGAAACCGTTCCGCGTTGCGAAAAAAATCGGACCGAACGACCCCTGCCCCTGCGGCAGCGGCAAAAAATACAAAAAATGCTGCGGGAGAACCGCAGACTGATAACTGAGGCTCGGGTTTCGCCCAAACTCGACCGAAACCCGAGAAGCCGGTTTAAGCTTTTTGAAAAATATTCTTGTTTTTAAAAAAGCAGATAATTCAGAACTTTAAAAAACAACGGACGCAAAGCCACAAGGAGAAAACAATGTTAGATATTAAGCGAATCAGAAAGAATCCGGAGGAGCTTGTTGCTGCAATGAAAGCGCGCCGCAACAAGGGGGCGGATGTCAGCGGCATTCTCGAACTGGACGAAAAACGCCGCGAAGTAATTCAAAAGACGGAACAGCTCAAGGCGAAACGTAATGAAGATTCCGCAAAGGTTCCCGTGCTTAAAAAGCAGGGACAGGATGTTTCCGCGCTGCTTGCGGAAATGAAGCTTGTTGCGGATGATATCAAGGAGCTTGATGCGGAGCTTGCGCAAATCGACGCACAATTTGACGACCTTCTGATGAAAATTCCGAATATCCCGCATTCCAGCGTTCCCGACGGTGCGGATGATCGCGACAATGCGGAGGTACGCAGGTTCGGAGAACCGACAAAGTTTGATTTTGAACCGAAAGCGCATTGGGATCTCGGCGAGTCGCTGAACATTCTTGATTTTGCGGATGCGGGCAAGATAACGGGTGCAAGGTTCACGGTCTATCGCGGACTCGGTGCAAGGCTTGAGCGTGCACTTATAAACTATTATCTTGATGTACATACCGAAAACGGCTATACGGAGATTCTTCCGCCCTATATGGTCAACAGAGCTTCCATGACGGGAACGGGTCAGCTCCCGAAGTTTGAGGATGATGCATTCAAGGTTGCGGGCACGGACTACTTCCTTATCCCGACGGCAGAGGTTCCCGTTACAAACATTCACCGCGGCGATATTCTGAACGGTGAGGAGCTTCCCATCAAATATTGCGCTTACAGTGCATGTTTCCGCAGCGAAGCGGGCAGTGCGGGCAGGGACACAAGGGGTCTTATCCGTCAGCATCAGTTCAACAAGGTTGAACTCGTGAAGTTCGTAAAGCCCGAAGACAGCTATGATGAGCTTGAAAAGCTTACGCATGATGCGGAACGCGTCCTGCAGGGTCTCGGCCTTCCCTATCGCGTTGTTTGCCTCAGCACGGGCGATTTGGGCTTCAGCTCTGCAAAAACCTATGATATCGAGGTATGGATGCCCAGTTACGGCAGATACGTTGAAATAAGCTCCTGCTCCAATTTTGAGGATTTCCAGGCGCGCAGAGCGCAGATTCGCTTCCGCAGGGATAAAAAGAGCAAGCCCGAACTTGTTCACACACTTAACGGCAGCGGCGTTGCAATCGGAAGAAGCGTTGCGGCGATCCTTGAGAATTATCAGCAGGCCGACGGCAGCATCCGTATTCCCGAGGTGCTTGTGCCCTACATGCACTGCGATGTAATCAAATAAGCCGCATATCTAAAGGCAGCTTTGCTGTCGGCATCGAAATTGAAAAAAACAGCATTGCAGCTGAGATTGAAATCAAAAAGCGTTCC
This sequence comes from Clostridium sp. CAG:138, assembly GCA_000435055.1. GTDB lineage: Bacteria > Bacillota > Clostridia > Christensenellales > CAG-138 > PeH17. The sequence goes on from FR879717.1 coordinate 64,441, forward strand.
GCACAACACGGGACGCTTTTAATTTTTGATAATCAGCTTTAAGCCGAACTGTTCGCTTTTATGTCTGCGGGCTTGTACGTTCACGGGCTGCGAGGGAAGTGAACAGCCCGCGAACCCGATGCCGAACGTAAAGGGTTCGAAATCGGCTTTTGCTCTGCACTTGCAGAAAAGCGCAAAATGCGGTATGATAAGGATGGGAAATTGTGCGCCGATATGCGCACGGAACATTAAACCCGGACGGTTTTAACAAAATGAAAAATATCTATCTTATATCCACCGGCGGAACAATTGCATGTGTGCCGACCGATAACGGGCTTAAGCCCGAGCTTTCGGCAAGGGAGCTTTTGAACCTTGTTCGCGGAGAAACTTCGAATTGCGCAGGCAGCACTTGTGAGGGTGCAAAGCAGTGCAGCGTTTTCGGCAATGTTCATTGTGTTGATCTTTTCAGCATGGATTCATCCAATATTCAACCTGAGGAATGGATCACCATTGCGGAAGCGATAAACCAATATGCGGACAAATGTGACGGAATTGTTTTGACACACGGAACGGATACCATGGCATACACTGCAAGCATGCTCAGCTTTATGCTTGCGGGGATTCGGATTCCCGTTGTGCTGACCGGTGCGCAGTATCCTGCGGTTTATCCGGACTCCGACGGAAGGCGAAACCTTGAAAATGCAATCATTGCGGCAACGGCGCTCACGGGCGGGGTCTATATCTGCTTCGGCAATTCGCTGATGCTCGGCTGCCGCGCCGTAAAAACGCGCACAACATCGCTCAATGCGTTTGAATCGATTAATTACCCATATATCGGCACCGTAAGCGACGGCAGAATGCTTGCGCTGCACAGTCCGCAGGTTCGCAGCGAATACAGCTTTTCAACCGACATTGATCCGCGGGTTGCGCTCATAAAGCTTATTCCCGGACTCAGCCCGAAATTGCTTGACTGCTGCCTCGACTGCGACATTAAGGGAGTTGTTGTGGAGGCTTTCGGTTTGGGAGGAATGCACAGCATTCGCCGCAATCATCTGAAGGCAATTGAAAGGCTGATGGCGAACGATATTCCCGTAATTCTGACATCGCAGTGCCTGTATGAACAGAGCACGCCCGATATTTACGAGGTCAGCCGTCCGCTGAAGGAACTCGGAATCATTTCTGCCGGTGATATGACAACGGAGGCGGCAATAACAAAGCTCATGTGGGTTCTCGGACACACGAGCGGCATTGACGGCGTGCGCAATATGATGCAGACGAACCTTGTGGGTGAGCTGACTCAAAAGGATTGAGATTGCGGGATGCTTCGAATCGTTTCGAACATTCCGAAAACGGCAAAGCCCCGAACGGGGCGGAAAGGAACATAGAAACATGAAAAAAAGCATTAGACTTTTCACCTTTATGCTTGCGGCCGTTCTTGCGGCCTGTGCTTTCGCGGGCTGCGGAGGGAATGAACGGCTCGCAAACCCGACTCCGGATGCAAACGAAGTTTTGGGATCTCCGAATATTTACAACGAACTTCTGAATGCTTCTTCCGCGCAATTCCTGCGCATAAACTCTGACGGACAGCAGAACGGAGAGCCGGTTGTGATTCGCGATGAGGAAACGTTTAAAACCGAAGTTTTGCCGCTTATTCCGGGCGCTCAGGCCCGCGCGGACGCAGAGGCGACATATAATGCGGAGTTCTTTCAAAAGTACTTCGTTGTTGCTGCAAAATTCTATGTTTCAAGCGGATCCACAAGCTTCAAACTCAGCGGAGTAACAACCTTTAACGGAAACATCAATATCAGCATCGCATCGGGCGTGAACGGCGTCGGCACGGGCGATATGGCAACTTTCCTCGGAATAATTTCGCTCAGCTTGGATAAATACGATCCGGAAATGCCGGTGAATATTCTTTCGGTGCCGCTGATGACGGATAAGGAAAAAGAACAATAAGCGCGTTCGGGTCTGTTTTGAAGCAGCTGCCGGTCAGCGAAAGAACAATTCGGAAAAATGAACAGTCCGAAAACGCAGATGCCCGATGCGGAGGTTTGCAGCGGGTTCAGCGTTTTGCGCAGTTTTAAAATGATGATGCTTCAGCCGGCGCATCCCGCATATGCTTACCTGATACGTTTTTCATGCTGGAGACAAAAACAGATTGAAATGTAAAATTTGCTTCGGAGGCATTCGGATGAAAAAACAACTGAACAGAAGTGAACTGCTCGGCAGTCTGCCTGTGAAGCGAGCGGTGCTGATGCAGATTCTGCCTGCAATTGCAAGCCAAATGGTTGCATTGGCTTACGGCATTGCGGATACTTATTTTGTCGGCCTGCTGAACGATCCGGACAAAACGGCGGCGGTCACGGTTGCCAATGCTGCGTTTTTGATGCTCACAGCTCTCAGCAACCTTTTCGGCATCGGCGGCGCAAGCCTTATTGCGCGGCTGCTCGGTGCGGGAAAGCCCGATAAGGCGCGGGAGGTATCCGTATTCTGCTTTTACGGCGGGCTTTTGAGTGCAGCCGTTTTCGGTGCGGCGGTCGGCCTTTTCAATGAACGGATCCTGCTCCTCTGCGGCGCGCGCGGTATGACGCTTGAATACGCAAAGGGTTATGTTTTTTACACACTGACGCTCGGTGCGGTGCCGACGGTGCTGACAACTTTGCTGACGAACCTTGTTCGCTCGGAGGGCGCGGCAGCGGCTGCAAGCTTCGGCGCGATTCTCGGATGCATTGTGAACATTGCACTTGACCCGATTTTTGTTCTTCCGTGGGGATTGAACATGGGCGCAGCGGGTGCGGGTGCGGCAACCGCAATTTCGAATGCGGTAGGGCTTGCATTCTTTATCTGCTACATCATTAAACAGTGCGGAAAAACCGTTTTGGGATTAAATCCCGCACTGCTCAGTCATTCGCGTGAACATGCGGGCGCGGTGCTGCGCATTGGTGCACCGTCCGCTTTGCAATATGCTTTGACGGTCGTTGCCGTTTCGGCGCAGATGAATTTTGTTGCAAAATACGGCAATGAGGCGGTTGCTGCCGTCGGTATAACGAAAAAGCTTGATCAATTGCCGCTGTTTTTTTCAATCGGCGTTGCCAACGGCATGCTGCCGCTGATAGGCTACAATTATGCTGCAAAAAAGTTTAAACGAACAGAGGATTCGTTCCGCTTCGGATGCATCATCTCACTGTCATTTGCGCTTTTTTGCGTTGTGATATATGAAATTTTTGCGCCGGGACTGGCATCGCTGTTTATCAAAAACGAGGTAACGGTGAAATATGCGGCAGCCTTCCTGCGCAGGATGGTGCTTGCAATGCCGCTGATGAGCCTTTGCTACCCGCTGATAATCAAATTTCAGGCGATGGGCAAAGCAAAGGAATCGATAACGGTTTCGATTCTTCGCAAGGGAGTTCTCGATATTCCGCTTTATTTCATGATGGATGCACTGTTTCCGCTGTACGGCTGCATGTGGGTTCAGCCGATTGTTGACACGTTGTCCCTCGGGGTTGCGGCGGTGCTCAACAGGCGAATTGTGCGGCATGATGAATCAACTCGGCTTGAAGCGGAGAAAAATGCGGAATGATGCAGCTGCACCAAAATGAGCTGTCAACAGTAATATATATACAAGCCCGCCGGAAGTATTGCTTCCGTCTGCGGGAGAATAAGCTGCCTTCAGCGGGCAGAAAGGGGAATTTATGTCAAAATGCATTATACTGACGGGCGGCGGCTCCGCCGGTCATGTGACGCCTAACATCGCGCTGCTTCCGTACCTTCGCGCACAGGGGTGCGAAATTCATTATATCGGACTTGCCGGAAGCATTGAGGAGAAGTTGATTTCGGAACAGCGTGATGTCAAATTTCATGCTATCGAATCCGGAAAATTCCGTCGTTATTTTTCGCTGAAAAACCTTTCAGACCCGTTCAAAGTGCTTAAGGGAATATCTCAATCCAAAAAGCTGATGAAGTCGCTTCAGCCCGATGTTGTGTTCTCAAAGGGCGGTTTTGTGAGTGTGCCGGTTGTTATTGCCGCGAAAGGAAAAACAACAGTAATTTGTCATGAATCGGATTATACTCCGGGGCTTGCGAACCGAATTGCGGGCAGATTTGCCGACACGATTTGCGTAACATTTGAGGACACGCTGGAGCACCTCGGCAAGAAGCGCAGCGCCGCAGTTCATACAGGAACGCCGATTCGCCGCGAGCTTTTCAGCGGCAAGCGTGAGCGCGGACTTCAATTCCTCGGTTTTGACGGCAAAAAACCTATTATACTTATTATGGGGGGAAGTCTCGGAGCGGCTGCATTGAACGACGGAGTTCGGGCAGCACTGCCGAAACTTACAAAGCAATTCGATATTGTTCATCTTTGCGGGAAGGGCAAGCTGGATGAAAGCATCGACTGCCCGGGTTACAGACAATATGAGTATATCAGCAGAGAACTGCCGGATCTGCTTGCAGCGACCGAACTTGTTGTAAGCCGCGCAGGTGCAAATGCCGTGTTTGAATTTCTCGCGCTCGGCATTCCCGCGCTGCTTGTTCCGCTGCCCCTCGGCGCAAGCCGCGGCGATCAAATCCTGAATGCGGAATATGTTCGCAAAAAGGGTTATGCGGCTGTTCTTCCGCAAGAGGAGCTGACCCCGGAAGTGCTTGTTGACAGGGTAAACGAACTGTATGCTTCTCGTGAGACCTATCGCGCAAATATGAAAGCGGACCCGACATTGGACGGCACTCAAGAGGTTATGACTGTTATTATGAATGCAATTAATAAAAAGAACACGCATTGAATTCAAAAAATGCTGAAATTTCTTGCAAAACTGTTTATT
>FR879718.1:0-19188 GCA_000435055.1 Clostridium sp. CAG:138
GCTTGCCCCAAGTATCGTAGGTATACTCTACTACCGTTGAGCCGGTTTTGTCAATCAGCTTGACTATATCGCCCTGCGCGTTGCGGAGGTAATAGTAATATGTTCCGTTATAGTTTACGCCCACGACCTTGCCATCTGCATCGTAACTGAAGCGCTGCATGGAGGTTTCCGTGCTACCGTCGCTGTTCGTCGTGGTTTGGACAATGCCTATCAGCAAGCTTCCGTTATAATAATAATCGGTAACGGTGTTGCCAACGGTCTTCCTTGTGCGGATGCCGTTCTCGTCGTAATTATAGGTGTACGCATTTACTCGTCCCGAGCCGGTGGACGAGGGGGTATAGGACTTGAGCCGCTGTCCCTCCCATGCCAGCGCCGCGCCAAGATAGCTTGTCGGGTTGCCTGACGCGTCATAGGTTATGCTCTGTCCATTATAGGAGGTGAGCTGATCCTGCCACGAGGAATTGCCGTAGGTATAGGTAACGGTTTCCTGTACCGCGCCGAGTGTTCCCGTTGTATACGCGTAAATCTTTTTATTGAGCAGGTTGCCCCAGCTGTCGTATTCATAGGTTATGGTAGCGTTATTGCTGTTGCCGGTACCATAACAGAGGCTCTCGCGGATAAGCTGGTTGGCCTCGTCATAAACATACGAATACTTCTCGGAAGCGTTGGCAAATGTTACGCTGCCGCGCCAGATCTGCGTTATATTGCCGTTGGCATCGTAATTGTAGTTATACCTCGCGTCGCTGCCGTTGGTATAGGTCGAGATAAGGGCTGTAGTTGAGCCGTTTGCTCCGGACTTATATGTCCAGTCCACTACATAATCCGAATCAAGGTGCAGCGTTATATAGTCCGGTCTCCCGGTCGTTGCACCGTAAGCGTATTCAATCGTCTTTCCGTTGCTGAGTTCTATCAGCTGCTGCCGTCCGTCGGTGTCGTAGGTATATTCGGTGCTCCAGGTCGTCCCGTTAATGGTTTGCGTCAGCCGTATAAGTTGATTGTTTTCATCATACTTATACCTATACGCAGCTACAGTCGCTCCATAGGTCACATTTTCAACCGTTCCCGTGAAGCTCTTCTCCGTGCTCGCCATGCAGCGGCCCGCATGGTCATATTCAAAGAAGGTCGCTCTGCCTGTCTCATAGTTACGCAGCTCGTAGAGATTGCCCTCGCCGTCATAGATGAACCCATAGGCCATCCAGCTCATAGTTGCATTGCCCTTGTTTATCGCCGAAACGCGGTCAAGCGAATCATAGAAGTAGTAGACAACCGAGCCGTTGCCATACTGCACCCTGCTTAGCCTGTTGTATTCATCGTAGACATTGGTGGAGAGCGCGGTATTTCCAACCCCGGTGCTTACCGTTCTTCCCCACTCATCGTAGGTGAAATTGTACGCCGTGCTGCCACGGGTTATGCTGTTTAGCCTGCCGTAGGAATCATAGCCATAGTTCACCGTGCCAACGCCGTCGCCGGTGAAGCTTGCAAGGCGCAGCATGGAAGCCGCGTTCCCATAGCTGTAGGTGCTCGTATTGCCCCTTGCGTCGGTTATGCCCGTCTGCTGCCTTGTATTGCTGTCATAGGTATATGTGACGGAATTCCCCCTCGCGTCCGTGACTGACTCTGCGAGAGCAGATGCTGAATTATACGATGTCTGCGAACGGATATATGTCGTGCTGCTCCCAAGCCTGGTCTCGGTCACGTTGCCGTTTGCGTCATAAACATTGGTAGTTATTATACCGCCGGGGCTGGTGGAGGTAAGCAGATTGTGCTTTCCGTCATAGGTATAGGTCGTTTCATTGCCCAACGGATCGGTCGAGGATATAACGTTATTGCTGCTGTCATAGGTTAGCTTTGGTTCCTGACCTATAAGGGAGACAGAGCTTACGAGGTTCCCGTTTTCATCATAGGAATATGCCTGTGAGAACGTCTCCCTGTACAGCTGAAGCCCATCCGTATAGACCATATTTCGCCCATTCGTGAAGGTCACGCTTATGCTTATCTTTGAATACGCCTCGGACGCGACAGCTGAACTGCATGCAAACTGCCAGTCAGTCGTATTGGCATCAAAGCGTGCCACGCCGGCGTCTCCTACGGTGTTTCCGCTGGAATCGATGAACTCGACGCTGATCGTTATCAGGTTTATCTCATTATTGCTGTTGTAGCCTTCCACATATGCAGGGGCTTCGGTGCGTATCCATCCTCCAAAGGAGTAGTTGTCACCCTTCTTGCCGCTTACCGTTACGGTCTGTGAAATGCTCTTTACTTTTGTGGGATTGCCTTCAAATCTGAAGACCTTGGCAGAAAAGGCTTCGGGATGTGAAGAATGCGATCCGGTTATTACCTTGTCATCGCTTTCAAGGTTATTTGTGGTATAGTGAGTCAGGCCGTCGCTGAAATCCGAGTTTTCAAGCATATTGTAACGATTTGGAGTCCGACCGACCTCAAGCTGTACAGCGTCCGCATAAATCGTGCCGTTGCCGGAGTGCGCAAGGAGCTTCACGGTCACCGTGCTTGTCTCCGGAGTGAACGTTACAACGCCTCTTGACCAGTCGGTACCGGTGGTTCCGGGAGTCTGAACGGGATCGCTTTCCGCTATAACCGTCCCTGAAGCGTCAAGCACCTGAATCTTTGCGTTGTTTCCGCCCGTGAAATATTCCGAGAGCGTATATACCTGCCCGGATGTCACCGAGGCGGTGGTGGTCACATATGCATTTCCGCCGGAAGCGCTAAGCTTCGCGCTGTACTTGCCGGTATATGCATAAGTCGTAACAAAGGATGCATTGACGGCTGTCCAGCTGCGCTGTTCGAAACCGTGATCTTCCAGAAGATTAAAGATGGAGCTCTGTGTCTTGGATACTGCGGCCAACTGAGTGATATTTCTGTCTCCTGTGTTGAACGCGGCAAGAAGTATTCGACTGGTGCAGGCAGCGTTACGGTATGAAACCGAAATTTCAGTTAATGACTACCTGATTTTCATTCATTTTCGGTACAGTTTATTTTATGAGAAATTTGGATTTCAACTTTCAGCGTGCCGCAATAACTTAAGGAAAACAGTGCCGAGGCGATCAGCCATAACAGGTTGGTCGCTTTTGTTTTCCCTTTATTGCGAAAGGCGTTGACCGGTTGCCCACTTAAGGGTTGTTTTTAATTTCTTTCATCCGATCTATGTTTACTTCGATAATTCTCTATGATATAATCGTATTCAGAACATAACGATGCAAGGGGGACAACCGGATGCGAAGAAACGATGACTGTATAGCGATTTATTCACGAAAATCAAGATTTACCGGAAAGGGTGAAAGCATCGGCAATCAGGTCGAGCTCTGTAAAGAATATGTACGCGCGCATTTTGGAGAAGCTGCGCTTGATAGAATTATCGTGTATGAAGACGAAGGTTATTCCGGCGGCAATCTGAACCGTCCGGACTTCAAGAAGATGATGGAAGATGCCGGAAAGCGAAGGTTCAAGGCAATCATCGTCTATCGTCTTGACCGTATCAGCCGAAATATCAGCGATTTTGCCGGTCTTATCGAGGAACTGGCGCGGCTGGATATTTCTTTTGTTTCCATCAAGGAGCAGTTCGATACCTGCTCTCCAATGGGACGTGCCATGATGTATATTGCCTCAGTGTTCTCGCAGCTGGAACGCGAAACGATTGCCGAGCGTATCCGTGACAATATGCACGAACTGGCAAAGACCGGCAGATGGCTTGGCGGAGTGACGCCGACCGGATATGCTTCGGAAAGCGTAAAAACTGTGACCGTGGACGGCAAAACTAAGAGGGCCTGCAAGCTGAAACTCATTCCTGAAGAAGCGGACATAGTCAAAACGATCTATGATTTATATGCAGAAACGGATTCGCTGACAATTACCGAATCGGAACTGATGAAACGAGGCATCAAAACAAAGAACGACAAATATTTCACTCGTTTTTCCATTAAGGCGATTTTGCAGAATCCGGTCTATGTTATTGCTGACCAAGACGCTTATGACTATTTTGTGAAAGTTGATGCGGATTTGTTTTCGGACATAAGTGCTTTTGACGGCGTTCATGGTATTATGGCCTATAACCGCACGAACCAGGAAAAAGGAAAGACCACCGAATACCTGCCGCCAAGTGAATGGATCGTTGCTGTCGGTCTGCACCCGGGCATCATTCCCGGAAAGGCTTGGATTAAAATTCAGGAATCGCTGGAACGCAACAAATCCAAAGCATACCGAAAACCCCGCAGTAACGAAGCCCTGCTGACCGGACTGCTGTATTGCAAATGCGGAAGCCGAATGTATCCGAAGCTCAGCAAGCGCATGACTGCAGATGGCAAACCAATCTACACCTATGTGTGCAAGATGAAGGAGCGAAGCCAGCGGGCAGTCTGCAATAGCAAAAATGTCAATGGAAACACCATTGATATGGCGATAATCGAGCAGATCAAAATGCTTGCGGAAGATAACGGAACATTTATCAGCCAGCTGGAGCAGAGCCGCAAATTCTATACCGGAAACAGAGCGGACTATGAAGAACAGCTTGCCGCCATGCGTCAAAAAAAGGTCGATCTTGAAAAGAAACTGGATGGACTTGTAGATTCACTTGCTGATCTGAATGATGGTATTGCCAGAAACCGTGTGGCAAAGCGAATTGAACAGCTTGGTTCGGAGTGTACTTTGTTAGACTCCCGTATTCAGGAATTGGAAGGACTGACTTCTCAGCACACACTCAGCGATATTGAGTTTGATGTAATGCGTCAGCTATTGACTGCATTCAAAGACGGAATCGACGCAATGACCATTCAGCAGAAACGCGCCGCCATACGCACTATCGTGCGCAAGGTGGTCTGGGACGGAGTCAATGTTCATATCGTTCTGTTCGGTGTGCAAGATGATGGTATTGATTTTCCGGACATGTCCGGCCTTTACGGCGATTCATGTACTGATGATGACACCGATGAACCGGATAGCTTCGTGGATATGTATTACGGGTGCGATGACACGGAGGAGGATTGCTTGATAAATACTGAGCCCCGCAATGCAGCAAAAACGCATTGGGGCGAAGATAGCAAAGGCTATCTTCACTGCAATCAGGCTCATGCGCAATCAAGTTTCTGATATGGCGGTAATACTTCAATTTTTTTAGGTCATTGTTCCACCCTGCAACAAGGGATGGGCCGAAAGGGGTACAGGTCATCTCGTCAATGTATGCGGACACACGTCGCTCATCGCGCATAATCTCCCCGCAAAGTTTTTCGAGATGTTTGTAAGAATTCATAAAGCTCATAGTGATTGGTCTGATAATCTAAAGCATTAAAATGAACGACTGTCGAACGTTTTCAAATTTCGGCAGCCGCTCATGTAAAGAAAAATGCAAACAAAAAGAGTATTAATGTTCCGGTTATTCGCAGCTTCGGCGGTTCACGGAAAAGGCCGTTTGTGATGGTTTATTCCGACTTTTTGCTCTCACCGCAATAGAGAAAGCGGTAAACGAGAGCCGCGATGACTGCGCCTGCAAGCGGAGCGGCGATGAACAGCCAAACCTGCTTAAGCGGAGCCGTATTGCCGAGCAGTGCGCTCACAAAAGCGGGGCCGAAACTTCTTGCGGGGTTGACAGAGGTTCCGGTGTAGTGAATGCCGAAGATGTGCACAAGTGTCAGCGTAAGCCCGATAACAAACCCGGCAATTTTTCCGTTTTCCGCCTTTTTCGTAACACGAAGAACAACAAAAACAAAAACAAACGTGAGAATAATTTCGATTACGAAAGCACCGAGAATGCTGATATGGCTTGATGTCGATTCAAGGTAGCCGTTTGAACCGAGTCCGCTTTGCACATTGCCGTTTGAAATCAGCGCAAGCACGCCTCCGCCGGCGATGCCGCCGAGAAACTGTGCCGCAAGATATGTGAAAAACTCGCCGATACCCATGCGCCCGTCAAGCAGCATTGCAAGCGAAACAGCAGGATTGATATGACAACCGGAAATGTCTCCGATTGCGGCAGCCATTGCAATGATAACAAGACCGAACGCAAGCGCAACGGTCAATGTCGTCAGCGGAAAGGTCGGGGAAAACAGCAGAGCTGCCCCGCAGCCGAAAACCACAAGAATCATTGTGCCGAGAAATTCGGCAGCAAATTTTCTGACCAGGGTAGGGATTTTACATGTCATGACAACGCCTCCGAAAGTCAATAATCTTTTCTATATTATATCAGCTTTTCGAATTCTGTCAACAGTTTTTGTCAAAAAGAGAACACAAAAAACTCTCCGCTTTCAACAGAGAGTTTTGCCTGCAAAATCGAAATATTAATCCGAAACGGGTTGAGAATTATCTCTTTTCGGAAGAATCGACGATTTCTCCGTCGAGGGTTGCTTCAACGGGAGAATCTTCGATGCTTGCAATTGCCTGCTTTGTGAAAACAAGGCGAACTTTGTCGGGCCCGACGCTGACGAAGACAACATCGCCCTTAACGGCGGTGACGGTGCCGTAGATGCCGCCGATCGTGCGGACACGGCTGCCGGCTTTGAGCCCGTCAAGCATTGACTGATACTGCTTCTGACGCTTTTTGTTGCTGCGCGCCGAGAGCACAAACATGATGATGAGTGCCGCAATAAGAATCAGCGGCAGACCGAACTGGCTGAAAAATCCGGAGATCGCGTTGCCGGTTTCAGCAGACATTCCATCAAACAAAAACATTGTTAACATACCTTTCTCTGTCGGGTTAACCGTATTATCCATATTATTCTATATCACCGAGTGCAGAATGTCAAGTGCAGCGTTGAAATAGAATTATACCGTAAAAAGACTCGGCGTGCGGCATCAGCGTTTCGGATCGTCGGCCGAAGAGCAGCGTAAATTTGTCAAGCAGCGCACATGGTTTATAGGACAGTTTGGATTTTCGCAGACCCTCATCACCGGTATCGTCCTGCCTGTTGATAAAGTTTACTCCGGGAAGTTTCATGCTTTCCGCAAAACACATTGCAAGCGTTTGATATGCGCCGGAAAAATCACGGAGCGCTTTTTCAATATGCACATGCAGCGTATCGCCTACAATTTCGCCCGCCGTGAGCCCGACAACAACATTTGAAACGGTTGCGGTACAGCGAATTGAAACGGCAATCGTTTCAACAAAAGTTTTTGAGAAAGTCGCTTAAAGCAGCTTTCCCAAACTCCAACAGAGTTGAATGAGAATTTACTCCGTTCAGTTAATTATTTCAAGTTCATCAAATAGATAATAACAATTGCTTGCATCAATATCATCAACGGAACCCCGACCGTGAAAAAATCATTGTTTTTTTTGTTGGTTTTATGCTTAAATAGATACATTGCCGCAAGCCCGCCAAGTGAGCCGCCGATGAAGCATAACCCCAGTAATACGATATTCCGAGTTCTTGAACGCTTTTTGACAGCAGCGCGCTTATCCAGGGCAAACACTATAAAAGTTATTATATTAATGACAATAAGGTAGAACAAGAATAATCTATATTTATGGAAAAAGTCCCAGAAAGCAAGAGTAAGCCTTTCCCCGTGAACGCCTTTCAGAACAAGAAACAACACCAGCTGTATCACGAAAACGCAGGCAACAAATACACGCGACATCATGTTTCCCTTTAGTGCCTTCCTGTCAATAATAAGTATGGCGATGATTATGCCCAAGGAACCGCCCAAGATGGAAGCTATAGTCAGAAATTTGTCGATTTGTCCTTCGGGCGTGTAAGTATACAGCCAGGTGTTAATTGCAAACAGGATAAAGCCTATAACGTTAATGGCTATAAGATAATACTCAAGAAATCCCATTGGTTTTCTCCAATCTTTTTTGATGAATGCATTCAACCACGGCAACGAATGAATTTCCCAAAAAATACCTCGGATAGGGATAATTACTAAGGAAACGCCGCTTAAATATCATTCTAACAAAAAAGAGCTATAGTTTCAAGCCTTTTTGTAAATAAGCCAATATGGTTTCCCATCAAAACTCCAGCGTAAATTTGTCAAGCAGCGCACAGGGTTTGTAGGACAGTTTGGATTTTCGCAGACCCTCATCACAGGTATCGTCCTGCCGGTTGATAAAGTTTACTCCGGGAAGTTTCATGCTTTCCGCAAAACACATTGCAAGCGTTTGATATGCGCCGGAAAAATCACGGAGCGCTTTTTCAATATGCACATGCAGCGTATCGCCTACAATTTCGCCCGCCGTGAGCCCGACAACAACGCCGCCCGCACGGAGCATTCCGCCTGAAATGCCGAGTTCGGAAATGCAGGGGAGGAATTCGTCAATGCGTGCAAGCTCGTCTGCGGAAATTTCGCTGCCTTTATAGAATTCATCGCGGTTGAGGCGCATAAAGCTTTCCGCTTCAGGGAGGTTTTCGCCCGTCAGCATTTCAAAAGAAAAATCCGGATGTTCGGCTTTGAATCTGTTTACATGGTTGCGCTGCCCGTGCAGTGCTTTCCCATTATAACCGCAGAATTGCTCATACGGATAGAGATAATCCGCTGAAGCGCGGTCACTGACGATTTCGGCTTTTCGGCCGATAATGCTTTGAATCACATCAACGTATTCGGAAGGAATGCAGGAAAAACGCAGAGGAATGCCTCGTTTTTCGGCATCATCGCGCGCTTCAAGCACGGCAGCGGAAAAATCACCCGTGCCTACGGGGCAGTTATAATACAAGCCCGAACCGTCTCCGCTTTCAAAAATAAACATTCCGTCCGCTTCCGCACAGCGCATATGATAATAATGCCGCCATATGTAGAGGCAGCCGGGAGTATAGTCACAGATTTGTATTCGGCTGCGGCGCAGGCTGCGGCCCTCGCGAATCAGCAGCTCTTTTGTAATCGGTTTGAAATCAAGCATGTTCAGTTGCTTCCGAGTATTTATAACACTTTGAATTTTGCAGTGCACTCGGCGAAAGCCGGCGGCACTGAAAAAAATATGAAAAGCGCGGGCGAACAATGCGCTTTTCGGCAGATCGTTCGCTCGCATGTGAATTTCAGAGTAATATCAACGGTTGCTCGGACTGTTCAAAAATCAGTCCTCGGCATTTTCTTCATGTTCATGATCGTGATCATGCTCATGGTCGTGACCGCAGGAAACGCAGTTGCATTCGCTGTCGGTTCTGCCTTCTTTGCGGGCATAGTAGTTATCGACAGCCGCTTTAACAGCTTCTTCCGCAAGAACGGAGCAATGAAGCTTTGCGGGGGGAAGACCTTCCAGAGCTTCCACAACGGCGGAGTTGGTCAGTTTGAGAGCTTCGTCAATGCTCTTGCCCTTGATAAGTTCCGTTGCCATGCTGCTGGTTGCAACAGCCGCACCGCAGCCGAAAGTCTTGAAGCCAACGTCCTCAATAATGCCGTCATCGTTGACTTTCAGGAACATCTGCATGATATCGCCGCATTTCGCATTGCCGACCATGCCGACGCCGTTTGCATCCTTGATTTCGCCCATATTGCGCGGATGTGCAAAGTGATCCATAACTTTTTCGGTATACATATTGATTTATCCTCCGATTGAAACTTTGTTCGGGTTATTTATTTTTCTACAGATTTTGATTTAAATCAGATCAGCCGTGATACAAAGGCGACATTTCACGCAGCCTTGCAACGATGCGGGGAAGAACATCAAGCACATAGTCAACATCTTCTTCGGTTGTGTCGTCCCCAAGGGTGAGTCGCACGGAACCGTGTGCAATTTCGTGCGGGAGGCCGATCGCAAGCAGAACATGACTCGGGTCGAGTGAGCCGCTTGTGCAGGCGGAGCCGCTGGATGCCGCAATACCGTTCAGGTCGAGCATGAGAAGGATGGATTCGCCTTCGATGTACTTGATGGAGAAATTGACATTGCCCGGCAGCCTTTCGGTGCGATGCCCGTTGAGACGAACCTCGGGAATGCGTGCTTCAATGCCCGCAATGAGTTTATCACGGAGACGGGTCATTCTTGCGCTTGTTTCATCGATGGATGAGCAGGCAAGCTCGATAGCTTTGCCCAAACCGACAATGCCCGCAACGTTTTCGGTGCCGGCGCGCCTGTTGCGTTCCTGTGCGCCGCCGATAAGCAGGGAGGGGAGCAATATGCCTTTGCGGACATAGAGTGCGCCCACACCTTTCGGTCCGTGGAACTTATGCGCAGAGAGTGAAAGCATGTCAATGTTCATTGCCTGAACATCGATGTGAACATGTCCGACTGCCTGGACTGCGTCCGTATGGAACAGAACGCCGCGCTCGCGGCAGATTGCGCCGATTTCGGCAATGGGCATCAGCGTGCCGATTTCGTTGTTGCCGAACATGACCGAAACAAGAATCGTGTCGGGACGAATGGCCTCGCGAACCTGCTCGGCCGTGATTCTGCCGAATTCGTCAACGGGAAGGTAGGTAACTTCAAACCCCTGCTTTTCAAGGTAACGGCAGGTATAAAGCACCGCATGATGTTCCACGGCGGTGGTGATGATATGTTTGCCCTTTTTGCTGAGCCTTTCCGCAATGCCGCGCAGAACCATGTTATCGGATTCCGTGCCGCAGCCGGTAAAAATGATTTCCTTTTCGGCATCCGCCGCATTCAGTGCGCGGGCAACCTTTTCCCTTGCGTCCGCAACTGCCTTGTGCGCTTCCTGCCCGAATGTGTGAAGGCTGGAGGGATTGCCGTAAATGTCCGTAAGATAGGGCATCATGGCGTCAAGAACTTCTTTATTGAGCGCGGTGGTTGCCGCATTGTCCATATATACACGTCTCATTTGTTGTCTTGATTCCTTTCCATTTGAGTAATGTAATCATCCGCAAGGTCGCGGACGGAGGTTGTGTTCAAAACGTCGTCAATGCGCCTTTGCAATTTCAGCCAAAGCGGGCGTGCGGAGCAGGAACAGACGTTGCTGCAATCCGTTCCGGTTGTGCCGACGCAATCGACAATTGCCGTGCTGCCTTCAAGAACTCTAAGCACCTCGCCGACGCTGATAAGCTCCGGCGAACGGGCAAGCACGTATCCTCCCTGAACGCCGCGCAACGCAGTCACAAGCCCGGCTTTTTTCAGTGAGGCTATAAGCTGTTCAAGGTATGCCGCGCTAACGCCCTGCCTTTCGGCAAGCTGCGCAATGGAAAGCCTTGCTCCGGAATCGTATTCGGTGGCCAGATCAACCATTGCTTTAAGTCCGTAACGACCCTTTGTAGACAGCTTCATATCGCGTGCGGCACTCCTTTCACCTTGTTTGCGCCCGTTAACACCGAATTTATCGACCTCGAACGGGCTGCACTTTTATTATGTGCAAAGCATACCACTTTACTCGGATATTGTCAATAATTCCGAGCAGTTCACTCGGATATATTTTAACTTAATCAAACCCAAAACGCCTGCCGCAAAAGTCACACTGCGACAGGCGTATGCGATTTGTAATTAAAACGGGAATTATCCGGTGAGAACACGTAAATATCTCTCAAATACCGCTGCTTTCAACGCCGGTGTCGGTTTTGCCCGTATTGGATGCGGCAGCAGCCTCAAGCAAGGCGATCCGCGCTTCAAACTCATATATTTTTTGCGCAAGCGCGGAAAAGTTTTGATTTAAGCAGTTTTCGTTAGCCTTAATATCTTCTTCGTGCCGCTGAACATCGTCCGCTTCGCTGCGTTCCGTGGGCAAAGCAACATAGTATAATGCGCGCATGTCAAGTGCCATGTCAATCCACCCTCTTTCCTATTCCTATTTCAAGCTCAAGTCCGCCGCGCAGGGTGAAACTTCCGCCTGCCTCGTTCGACAGTTTCAGCCGAAAGCATCTTCCGCCGTTTTTCAGCGGAATTTCGGTAACTTTTGAACAGCTGTCGGGCAGCTGCTTGCGGCAGGTGTATGTGTTGCCGTCAATTTCAACCGTCACTTTCAGCGTGCCTCCGCTGCCGCGCAGATAAAGCCTGCGCAGATTCTTGACGGCGGCCTTGGCTCCGAGGTCTGTAAGCGGTGTGCACCAAAAGGCATTTATCGGTTCACCGTCATAGTCCATGCCGTTATTAAAAAGGTAAACAAAACGTTTTGAATTGATAAAAAGCAGCCTGCTGCCGGAAACCGCCATGTCGATAAGCTCGAAACCGTTCCTGCGCATATATCGCCTTTCCAAAAGGTCATATTCGATCATTTCGTCCCTTGCGCTGCGCCGAAAAGTGAAATACAGCCTGTCGCGAACGATTTTTATGCGGCAGCCGGAAACTTCCGCCGTTGCCATATAGGCTTTTATGCAGCGCATATCCGCACAGGGACGTGCAGTGACTCCGTTGTAGTAATACAATCCGTTCTGCGTTCCGAAATACAGCATATCGCCGTACACGGCAACGGCGGCATGGTTGGTCTGCGGTATTTCCGTGTCGATATGTTCAACGGTGTAATTGGAGGGTCTGTCCCCAAACAGCCTGTAAAGGCTGTTCTTTTTGAAAATAAGCAGCTGATTGGAGAGCGCACGCACTGCAACGATCGGGTCGCCTCCGAGTGCGCCTATCTCAACATGACCGCCCTCAACGGCGGGAGAGGCTTCAACCGCACCCCATTGTTCAACGGTGCGTCCGCTGCCCGGAAGAACGGAATAATACAGCCTGTCCGGATTGGCCGCATCGCCGGCCGCAAACAGTCTTCCTCTGTACATCGTCAGAAACGAAACGGGAATGTTTGATGCGTTTTCTTCCGAACCGAATTGGGTGACGCTGCTGCCGTCAAATTTAATCATGCCGTGCTGCCCGTCGGCGATAACAAGGTAATCCGTTGTGTTGATGCGAACCTGTGCGCAGTCGTATATGGGTTTTGAGCGCGTGCTTTGATAGGTATAAACGGGTGTCCATGCGTTTTCAATGTATGCATAAACAACACCTCCCGCAATAACGACCGGTATTTCCGCACTGTTCGTTCGATAAAGTGCAAAAAAGTCAATGCGGAGCGTGCCGGGCACGGCAGCTTCAAAGAGCCGTGTGAATCCGTATGCAACACGCAGTTCGCCGCCGTCGGTGCACATATTCGCCGCATCGGGCGTGCAGGCGGGGGACATAAGGTTCTCGTCGCCCGATTGATTCAGGCCGATGAATCTGTCAACGGAATAGGTTTGAATGCTCATTTGTCGGTTCCTTTCTCAATTTTCAATTATTGATTGCTGTTAAGCATTTTGCGGCGGATCAGTAGCGGTTCACAATGCGGAAAGAATCATCGTCGCGTATATAGCCGCGCAGCTTGGCCTTGCCCGCTTCAAACATCGCAAGATAAATGTTGCCGCCGCTTTGTGTCGAAACATCGCCGCCGAGCCGTTCGCGCCCGACAACATAGTTCACAACAAGCCCCAAAAGGCCGTCGTCAAGGTCGCTTCGGTCTGAATTGTCGTTCAGCGTTCGGGGCTCGTACCGATAAGTGATCTCGGCTGCCGTGTCATACGGGAGCAGGAGTGTATTCGTTCGGTCGCCGCACCTGAAAGGCACAGCTCTGCCGAGCTGAACAACGCGTTCAATGCGTTTCACGCGGCGGGGCAGCAGGCTTGTGTCAACGATGCCTGCCGAAGTACGGACTTTATCCGTGCGGAACAGCCCGAGTGCATCTGCAAGTTCGCGTTGCGCGTCGTTGGCGTATTGCGTCAGCCTCACACGGTAGTTTTCAAGGGTTTGTGCATCGTGTCCGCGGTCAAGCTGAGCAAGTGCGGCGGTAAGAATGTCGTTAAGGGTCATATCCTTCCGTGCCTCCTGTCAAAAAACTCTGTCGGAGCAAGTGCCGCCGTTCAGACGCACTCCGCCGGAGCAAGCATTGCATTCGTATGCCTTTGAAATGCGTGCGGCTGTGCTCCGAACGCTTTTGCCGCTTTTGATAACAGCTGCAACGGCGGCGGGAACTTCAACGGGGACGCCGCGTTCAATTCTGTAGTTCACGGAGTTGATGCAGCCGACCCACGGGGAGTTTGTGCCGTTTTGTTCAATGATTATTGTTTCCGCTGCCGCGTTTTTTCGGCGGCAGTCTGCGGGCTTGGTCCCGTTTTTTGTGTTTTCCATTTGTTTTTCTCCTTGCTTTTTGAATATTAACAATCGATTTGGGTTTTCGGAAAACAAAGCTGCCGCCGAGCCTGCCGCCGGTGCGCGGATTGCCGTGCGGACAGCATTGCTTAAAAAGGTTGAAAATTTCCGAACGTTGATGTACCATATAATCAAAATCGTCGGGCTGTACGCTTCGGGCAGTCTGCGGCTTTTAACTTTATCGAAAGGCGGCCGAAACGCGGAAAGCGGCGTATTCGGTCGGTTTACATTGAAAATGAAACGTAAACATATTCTCGGCGTGCTTTGCGTCGTGCTCGCTTCCGCATGCTACGGAATAACCCCTATTTTGTCCAATGCCGCACTGAACGGCGGACTGCCCGCATCGTTCGTAGCCCGACTGTTTCCGCGCGGAGGCGCAGATTTTCTGATTGCGGACGCCTCACGCGAAATGACGAATGAATGCGTTGTGCTGTACAGCATGGGCATTGCAAGCCTGCTTTCGCTTTTTAATTGCCTTATCGGGAAAAAGCGTCTTGACGTCAGCGGGAAACAGCTTGTTCAGCTTGCCGCTTTCGGCGGCGGTGCACTTGCCGGAACGCTTTTGCTCATCACTTATGCCTATCTGCGCATACCTGCGGGAATGACGATAGTCCTGAACTTTACCTATCCCGTGTTTGTAATGTTGATCACGCTCGTTTCAAAAAAGGAGCGCATCACCGCCGTGAAATTTATCTCGCCGCTGCTTGCGCTTGCAGGCATCGCGCTTATTTCAAATGCTTCGTTCAGCGGCAGCGTGAATGTCGGCGGTGTGCTGATTGCGCTGCTCTCCGGCGTTGTGTACGCAGTGTATTTTATTGCGGGCCGCGAAAGTGCGTACGCCTCGCTTGAAACGCCTGTTTCAAACTTCTATATAACCGCTTCCGCCTGCCTGTGGAGCCTTGCGGCAGCGCTCATCCTCGGAAGGTTCTGCCTCCCGGCAGACAGCGTAATGTGGATAATTCTGTTTTTTGAAGCATTCCTCGGTTATGTTGTCGGTCTGCGTCTGCTGCTTGCGGGCATAAAACTGCTCGGCTCGGTCAGCGCCTCCGCCTTGAATACCCTTGAGCCCGCATTCGCCTCGCTCACAAGCATGGCGGTCTTCGGTGAGGCGATGGGGCTGCTGAAGGGCTGCGGCGTGATTCTTGTGCTTGCCGCCGCCGTGATAGGCATTCTTACGCTGAATCGAGAGGATTCGAAAACCCGTTCAAAGGCCTAAATCCGCAAAATCCGAAAAATCTTCCGAACAGTTGAAGTTTTCACCACTCTCAAGGCAGCTTTTTGAGCAACGTCCGCAGCTGTCGTAAAGTTCGTGTGCCTCCGCAGAAGGCTCGGCGGCAGCAGAAGCGTTGACATGCACATCCGATACATCCGTGTCAGCGGTGCTGCCGTCGGAATTGTCGGCAATGTCGGGAAGATTGGGCTCGGCGGATTCGGAATCTCCGCCCTGTCCGGAACCCGGCTTGCCCATTCCGCTCGATACGGCGTCAAACATGCCGTTTGCCGCAAGTGCCACAACAGCAGCGTTAATAACGGAGATTGCCGCCGTGCCGAGTGACAGTGACTTGTCAAAAATGAGTGCAAGCATCAGTATGCAAAGCGCAATGCCGAAGCTTAAAAGCCTTGTCGGTATTTTTTTCAGCAGCGGTGCTTCCTTAATCAGCTGGGTAACAACCGAGGTTGCAACCGTTGCGCCCGAACTTGTGAGCAATGAATTCCATGTGAAAAATTCCTGCAATTTTATCTCACGTCCTTTCTTTTGCTGAATTTAATGCGGTTTTGATGCTCCGCATTCTCGTGCCGCCGGATTCGGCATCATTTGTGAATCCGAAACTGCTTCATGCCGCTCCGGGGTCGGAGCAGGGGTTGCCCGCATAAAGACTGTGCATTTCAACAAATTCATTCACGCCGCTCATGGTCAGTTTGCCGCATTTGCCGTCAACGCTGCCGCAATAGTACCCCAATGCGTTCAGTGCCGTCTGCAAATGTTTTATGGCATCGCCCTGTATCATCGGTCTGCGAACGGTCAGAATGATCTGCTCATCATAGCAGTTTTCGGTGTAAATCAGCTGTTTCGAAACAAGCCCGCGGTGTGTCCACGGCCTGTCCGAAAATTTCGTAACACAAACGCCGAAATTCAGACCGCGTGCTTCAACGATCAACGGTTCACCGTTCAAAAAGCCGCAAACATAGCCCACATGGGTCATTCTTTCGCTGCTTCCCTGAATGAACACAGCCTCGCCCAAAACGTATGGTCTGCCGATGCCCGAAATTTCGCCTTTTTCGGTACACCATGCGGCATAGCAGTAATGCGCGTTGACATCAACTCCGACAAAAACATCCAAAAGCCCCTGACAGTCGCAAACCGTCACTCGGCGTGCGGCCCAGTTTTCGGTTGCGCGGTCGAACCTTTCACGGGTCCAGCCGCGTTTGCTGTAATATTCCGAAAACCGTCTGTTAAGCAGATCCTGAGTAACGATGTTTCCCGTTGTTCCGAACAGATACTCCCACGGAGAGGTTCCGCATTCCTCAATGTCAAGCGGAATCTGCGCTCCTGCGGGGATTGTTTCGCGTTTTGCGTGAGAAAGTGCAAAACGTACAAAATCGATTGCATTCTTCATGATTTGGTTCCTTTCTTTTTATTGTTTTATTCTGTTGAATTAAGCCCATGCGCTCCAGTTTTTCGCACCTGCCGAAACGGTGCAGGTGCGGTGAATTATTGTGCCGTCGGTCAAAAGTGCGGCCTGCTCGATCGTTCCGTATTCGCTGCCTGCGCTGCCGGAGAGCGCGGCGGAAACAACGAGTATGCCTCCTTTATAAAAGTACCAGCCGCTTTCAACCGCAAAATCAACCGGGTCATCGTTCGGCGTTGCAGCGGTCGGAAGTTCGACTTCCCCCCGAAAGATTCTGCTGCGTTCCGTTTCTGCTGCTGCACGCTCTGTCTCCGCTGCCGAACGTTCAAGTTCCGCTGCTTTCCGTGCGTTTTCGTTTGCAATGCGATTGTTCTCCGCCTCACTGCGTTTCGCTTCGGCTTTTGCGCGATTGGTTTCGGCTGCGGCTCGGTTGTTTTCGGCGGAAAGGCGCAAGGCTTCATTTTGCTTACGCGCGGTTTCGTTCGTTTCGCGGGTCGTTTCTGCCCGCGCCCTTCCGGCTTCGGCGGTTTTTCGGCTGTTTTCGGCATTCACCCTGGAGGTTTCGGACAGTATTCGCCCCTTTTCGGAGGCTGCTCTGCTTTTTTCCGCTGCCGCGCGTTCGGCTTCGGCGGAATTTCGCGCGGTTTCGCTCTTAACGCGTTCCCCCTCTGCAATTCCGATTGCGGAAAGAACTGCGGAAAGCGGAGGTGCGGCGGGCTCGCTTTCGATAGTTGAAGCATCGTAAATCGCGCTGCGGCAAGAAAAATTGAATTTTGCGGTTGTAACAAGACTGTCATAAACAGTTGCTCCCGCTGCTGAATTTTCGGTTCCGCCGCTGTAGATCTGAAGTTCGCATTCCACAATGCCGGGTGCAAATGACTGCGGGCGGAGCTGAAGCTTAACTTTGTCATCCGATATGCTTATACCGCCGCCGCTCTCTGCGCTGTCCTGCATGTATTTGCCGCGTGAATTTGAAAAAGCTGCGATTATTCGCCGCCCTTCAACCGAAACGGGAATGCCCGCATCGGTCAGCGCAAGATAAACAACATTGCCCGTGTCCCCGTCCACAACACTGAAATCGCCGCCGCAGCCCGGCTGTTTAAGGTCAAGAGTGATATCAAATCGCTTGATAAAACTTGTTTCGCTCATTGAATCCTCCTCTCATTTGCCCTGCGGAACAAAGCGGTTCATAATCAGCTCGTACAGCTCGTTTCCGAGCCTTTGCCGCATCTGTTCTCTTATTGCCGTCCATTCGGAAGAATTGCTGAAGAAAACATTATCGAGATTCTGCGCGGAAAGATGGGAAAGATAGGCACAATAATAGTTATAGTACTTTCCGCTTCCTTCGGGATAACTGCCGCCGCCGGAGCTGCCGCTCTTGCCCTTTCCTTTCCCGTTTCCACCTTGTCCGCCGCTTTTTCCGTTTCCGGAACCTCTTCCTGCCTGTTGTGCGCGGAGCTTTTGCATGTCCTGCCTGTGCCGAAGCTGCATTTCGGCAAAACTCTGCTGAATGCCCGCAAGCTCCTGCGTTGCTTCATAAAGATATTTTGCAAGCTGAGCATTATAATTGGCCTCAAGCATTGCAATATCGGCCGCAACAGCATCGTATTCGCGCCGCTTCATTCCGGAAAGGTAGGTTGAACCGCCAATCCCGCGAGAGTATGCGTCCGCATCCAATTCCGCAAGCGTCGTTTCGCCGTGTTCCCGTCGGTTGCCGATTGCGGAATCCACGGCAGGGCGCAGAAATTGTTCAAGTTGAGAGTAAAGCTCTTCAAGTGTCGGAAGAGTCAGTGCAACCCCGTAACCGTGAAGTGTCTCAAGCAGGCGCATGTAATAGTCTTCAAAACTGCCGGAGCTGCTGCCGGTTCCGCTGTTTTCGTTTCCCTCGTCGGATCCGCTTGAATTATCGGAATTGCCAACAGCATTTCCGCCGACGGCATTAATGCCGACGGAATTCGGGCTGTTTGCACCGTTCGGGTGATTTCCCGTATCTGCGCCGCTCAAAGAAAGCAAACCTACCGTGCCTTTCTGCGGGTGAAAAATGCCTGCCGCATGAGCTGTTTCCGCGGTATTGGGTTTGGCGGCGGCAATTCCGCGCAAACCTGCCGTGCTTTTTTGTCGCGGTCGAACGGCTGCAAGCTTCATTCCCCGCAGTTCGGCTGCCGAATCTCCGGAAGCTGCGGTCGAAGCGGCGGTGTTAATCGGCACGATATCGTTCAATGCTTTTTTGCGGCGTTTTCCCGTCAATTGATTTACCATACCTGTTATTTTGTTCCTTTCTTTTTTGCTGTTAATTCTGTATTGAAGGTAAAAAACGGTGGAAAGGGATTTCCGAACACGGAGCCGACAATATTTGAGGCTTGTGTTCGGAAACCCCGCGGTATCGGCTGATACAATCAAAATATATCATTGATACCGTTTGTTTTGTTTCAGGAAACGGTATGCTCAATGCGGACAAGCCACAGGTCGTTCAGGATGACCGCTGCATATGCGGCAACCTTTGCACCGACTGTTGCGCGCTGATCGAGCGGATCCGCAGTGCCGCTGCTCCCGTGCGGTTTTACGATCAGC
>FR879718.1:19217-26107 GCA_000435055.1 Clostridium sp. CAG:138
CTGAACCGCCCCCCTGCCCTCAAGGTCAACAACACCGTAAGCGTCTTTGCCGAATACCAGTGTGCAGTGAACATCAGCCGCACGGTTCCCGTTGTCGGACTTTGCCGCATCATCGCTCCAAACGATGCTGTTTGCGGTCAGTGTGGCGGCTTCGGTCAGCTTAACGGTATTTGTATCCGCATCATACGGGGTTTCGGAATCCAGCGTGTATTCATTGCTCCCGATATGAATGGTGTTGCCGCCGACGGAGAGATATTCTTTCTCCGCTTCGGTGGGCGTGTTTTTAAGCACAAAAGTTTTTGATGAGGTCGTAGCCGCTTTAACGGCATTGTGAACGCTCTGAGAAAATACTTTGGCCTCAGTGCTTTCAACAAACACAACACCGAACAATCTTCCGATTTCTCCGCTGTAGATAGCTTCGGAATTGCTGTAAGTCGAAACGTTTTTCCACATCTCATCGTTCTGAAGGTCATATGTGGCCTCCGGCGAACAGATGCAGATGAAATGCGGCTGCCTGCCGCCTTCACAGAAGGGGCGCGCTTTGTTCTTTTTCAGCGTTCGCACCGCTTTTCGAATTTCGGTCGTCGTCAGCCTGTCTTCGCTCGTCAGGGCATTTCTGCCTGTTTTGCCGCCGGCATATTGAACGTTGCTGCCTGCACACATTGCATCGCGTGTGATCCACTCCACAACCGTGCCAAGCTGTTCGCCGAGAAGCTCGGCGGAATCATTGATAACTTCGTCATATGCCGTAAGGTCGAGCAGGTCACTGACTTCAACATATGCACCGTATTGCTTAACTTCCGCCTCAACATCCGTTTGTGAAAGTGTCTGCCCGGTGGGAGTTTCGCCTTCAACAAGGCCGGATATTGCGGTTTCGGGGTCGAAAAGGTTCCAACGGCGGAAGTTTACGTATTTTCCGCTGTTGCGGGGAATGGGGCGTTTCTGTCCGAATTCCGCATGGACAAATCGCGTCTTTGCGCTTTCAAGAAGCTGCCTGTCATAATATTTCGCAGGGAACTTAGCGTTCACGGCTGCGGTTGCGGTGGTGTTGATGGTGGTTTTGTTCATTTTGTTTTCCTTTCTTTAATAAATCTGTTTTGCTCGGCTTTTATCCGCGCTCAAAGTCGTATCCTGCGCCCGTCCATGGCGGCGCGCTTAAGCTGCTTTCGGAGTGTTCGGAACTGCTCCGCGCTCATGGTTTCATAATCCGCTTCCGGTGCCTGCGCAAGGCCGCCTGCGAGAGGAAGCGGCAGACGTTCGGCATTTGCATCCGCAGCGTCTTCAAAAGATTCCTCCGCATTTTCTTCGGCGGCAGAATCAGCGGTTTTTGCTTCGACTTTCTCCCAAACGGAGATTATCCTGTTCACAATGCTTTCGACTTCCGCTGCATTCGCAATGAGTTCGTTCGGCAGATGCAGCCTGTTTATAAAAGCTTTGCCGAGTTTTGCATATGCGTTTTCATGCTGCACGGCAGCGGCAGCATTTTCGGCTTCGTTTCCTTGAAGTGCAGGTTCCGCTGCTTCCTTTTCGGCTTTGTCTTCGGGCTGTTCCTTTTGCGGAAGCAGCTGCAAAAGCTCCTTAAATGTTCTTTTTTTCGACACTAAACTGTTTCCTTTCTTTTTTTTTAAATAATCCGTTCGGTGTTTCACGGCAGCCTCTCGTATTCGGCAGCCGCCCGCCCCTGCTCCCCGAAAAAACAAATAAGAGCGTTCCGTTCCGTCGGCACGTTTCAATGCGTGCGGACTTCAACGGTTCGCTCTTTCTGTCAGCTGAGGCGGTCACTTTCTGTTTATTTGCCGCAGGCGCGGTTTTTGTCCGCGTTTTATCGGCAGACGGAAAGAGCGGTGGCCAACGCATTCTTCCATCATTTACTATTATAGCATAGATAAAACCAAAAATCAACTGTTAAGAGAAAAATATTTATAAAAATCTCTCGGAAGCGGAAAGTACAAAAGCGGCTTATCATCGGCTGTGCGGCAATAAATTTACCGAAAACATATGAAAAAAACCTCCCCGTCGATTTTTGATCTTGGGGAGGTCGCTGTTTAATATGTTGTGTGAAAAACGAAATAAAGGCTTATCTCAGCCAATCGATATTGCCGGCAGCAACGGTATCGACTCCGTAAATAACAACAAAATCTTTTGCGTTGTATTCCTTTGCAAGCTCACTCGGCGCGGGCATCGTGGGGCTGTAGTACATCGTGCGGGTATCAAGCATTATGATTGTGTTGTAATGCGCCGCCAAAAACGGCACTATCGCATTGCCGTAGCTGTCCTTAAGCACAAACAGTGTGCCGCTTTCAACGTTCGGATTCACGATTTTTGTAATGCCGTGGTTGCTGTACAGGTATGCGGCATATTTATCAACAACATCGTCGGAGAGTTTATCCGTGTCAAGAGAACCGCGATGTTCGGTTTCAACCGTGCCGTCAATAACGGTAACGCTCAGGTCGCTGTCATAGCTTCCGATCCATGTCTGAAGGTCGTCTGCGGGAATCTCCCAAAGACCGCTTTGCCCGTATGCCGTGCCGTAGAAGCTGTAGGAATGCTTTTCAAATTCGCTTTCGGCCAAAGGCTCAAAACCCAGGTTCTTTGCAATTGCGCAATAAGCAATGTATGAACCTTTCATCGTCAGGTGATGATCCGTGCGGTAATAAAGCTCGGAAACATTGCCTGCATTGTTGAAAACATTGTCGGCAAAAATGCTTTTTGCACAGTTCCGAAGTCCGTACACCGAATTCAGCGCATCGATGATCTGCTCATCGGCATATTCACGGTGAACGGCGGGAAGCTCCTCCGGAAGCATATAGCCTGCGGAAGGAATGATAAAGGTGAAGGCGTTCAGATCGTTTTCTGTTATAAAGCCGGAAATTTTTTCGGCGTTTGTTTTCATCGTTTCATCATCTCTTTGAACGGGTGCGCTGAACAGGCGGTTATTCTTGCCCAGAGTGACTTTTTCAACGATGCTGCGCCCGGAGTAAAGGTTCATGTGCGAATAAATCGAAACAAACGCATTCCTTGCGGGAAAATGATCCTCCATCCATGTGTCAACTTCGCCCGAGAATTTGCCGCTCAAAATGTTGCCGAGGCTTGTGTTCGGAGCGGAGGCAAGCACGCGCCGTTCGTTCGGACTCAGCTCGCCTTCATGCTTCGGCAAAAACATAATAAGAAGGAAAAATACTGAAATAAACCCCGCAAACAGAACGATTAGCAGTTTGTTTGCAGAGCCGACCGTATTGCGTGTGCCGCGTTTTACCTTGATTTTGCAGTCTTTATTCATAATTATTTCGGGTTATGGGTTCGTTCGTTGCTGTTCCGTATAATGAAAACTGAATCGAGCTGCGGATTTGAACCTTTTGAGTGAATCCGCAAACTCGATTCGTGCGGTAACGGTGCATTGCGCTTTGCGGCGTTAAGCTGTTTTTAATGCAGCGTCAATCTGCGCATTAAGAAAGCTCTGTGCAGCGGGCGCATCATTGCTGACGATGACAAAAACATAATTGCCGTTCGTCTGATTGACGGCGTTTTCAAGTTTGGGAACCTGATCCGCGCCGTAGCTTGCGTATGCCTCGGCATTGTAATCGATCCACTCTTTGACCGCGCCTTTGCTGATGCTCTCGGCTGCTGCGGCATCAACCGCTTCGATAACTATAACAACTTCCGGAGTGGAAGCGCTGACGGAATAGAAAAGTCTGAAGCTTCCGTCCGCATTCTTTGCAAGCTTCGTTTCGTCAAGTTTAAGCTGAGAAATCGCTGCGTCCGCATTTGGCACTGCTTCGGGTGTTACCTGGAAGCTGCAATTGTTGATAAGGTTGACTCCGATTGAGTTTACATCAAGCTTGAGCTTTGAATAATCCTTGCCGCATGCGCAGAAGATGAGCATTGCCGCAACAAGAACGAATGCGGATGCAATTTTGAGAATGTTTGCCTTTTTCATTTGTAAGTCCTCCGTTTGTTTATCTCTTTTTTATGTTTAACCTTCTGGCCTGCCGCCGTCAGGGACGAAGCACGGCTGCAACCGTGCGGCAGATATGATCCGCCCAGTATTTTGAGTAGGTCATGTTTAAATGAATCCCGTCGCCGGATGCATCCGCGGGCAGACAGCCGTTTGCGTCAACGAGTGCCTCGGGAACGGAAACGTAATGACAGCCGCGCCGCGCCGCAAGATCAACAAGCTGCGCATTGTAAAGCTGGATGTTTTCATTCGTGACTCCCGTTGTGCTTGTGCTGCTGACTTTTGCCGAAACCGGCGGAATCAGCATGATGAAAATTTCGCATCCGGGCTGACGCTGCCATATGTCATCGAGAAATTTGGAATACTTTTCGATGAAAGTGTTGAGATTCGGCCAGCCGAGTTCGTTTTCGCCGAACATCAGAATGACGGCTTCGTAGCTGCCCGTATTCAGTTCATCAATAACCGGCACACTGCCCGTGGTCGTTGTTTGGGTGTATACGGAAAGAATGTTCAGCCCGACGCGGGTGAAAAATTTGCCGTGGGTAATGACACCGTATTTATACAACCCTTCGAACGTGGAATTGCCCACAAATGCACAGTTGTCGAAAACGGTTTGGTCAATGGGTGCATTTGTGTTCATCGGTGCATTCGTGTCGGCAGGTGCGGGTGTTGCCGTGGGTGAAACAGTTTCGGCAGCCGGCGCGGTTGCAGGTTCAACCGAGGGCAGCGGCGCCTTTGTCACGGGCAGAATATCAACAATGACATTCGGAGAATCATCTTTTTTGCATGCAGTCAGTGTGCAGGCTGCAAGCGATGAAAAAACCATCAGCGCAGCCAACGCGGGGGAAAGGAAGGAACGCAGCCTTCCGGTGCGGCGTTTGTTTTTGTATCTGAAACTATTTTTATTCATAATGTTGAAATCCATTCGTTTACTCTGCGGAGAAGCACGGCGAAAATCAAGCCGAGTGTTGTCCGCATGTTTCTTATTATACCAGACCGCTTGCTGCTTTTCAACATTGCAAAGGGCTGCAAATGTGGATTTTGCCCTTTTGAAATGTAACATTTTTGTTAACAAAACAGAACCCGCGCAATAACTGACCTGCACAGCGAATAAGTGTGCGGGATTTTTTTCGGGAAGGGCGGCAAATTCGACGTTTTCCACAGCAGAAAAACCAAACCGCAGCAGTTGATGCGGCACGGGCAGGAGCGATCGGCATTGATTTTGTTATTGAGCGAAAGACATGCCGACGTCCGTTCCGCCGTCGCAGGAGAACAGCCATTCGACTTTGTCCCCGTTGTGAAGCTCGATGCTGTCTATGCCCTCGCTCGGAAATTCGCCGTTGACGCGGAAGAGCCAACCGCTTGCGGCTCCGCACGCGCCGTTTTCAAGGCCCTGAATGCTTGTAACAAAGGTTCCTGCCGCTCCGCTTTCAGACACGATCACGATGTCATATGTGCGCAGCAGCGAGAAAGTTTCGGCAACGGTCTTGCCTTCGGAAAGGGTCAGCATTGCGTTTGTAATAAGCATACCCTCATTTTGAAGGCCGTCTTTAATATTCTGCGGCAGAGACGCGTTGTTGTATGCGCGCGTTGCATCGATTGTAAGCGAAATGCGAACCAAACGGGAAAGATCTGCGGTCTGAGCGGGTGTATTGTGCTCTCCTTCGGAACCGCCGCCGATATCCACCGTTTCGTTGGGGTCAACTGTGTTGGACTGACATGCGGAAAAAACGAATATCATCGCAAAAACAAGCAGAACAGAAACGATGGAATGCAGAACCTTTGCGGAAACGGTGCGGGATGTTGAAGCCTTCATTGGGTTGTTTTCCTCCGAAATTCGGGCGGATGAATGAACCCGCCCTTTTGTTGCACTGAAAGTATAACAACTGCATGAAAAAAAGTCAACAGCAGCCGAAGCCGAAACAAAAGCTTGCTTCAGCCTGCAAGCTGGCGCCTTTAAATGCTTTGGTGCTTGCAATAAGCGGGAAGATGTTCTATAATATGAATAAAGCGAATAAAGGTACTGCGGCTGCTGTTGTCGGCTGCGGCGACCTATCGCAAATCACGGCGGAATAACCCGAGGGCAGCGAACTCTCGGGCATATTCGGCTGCATTGAGTTTATATTTGTTCAGCTTGTACACTTGTGTCGGAAGGGGAAATTTAATATGCAGAAAGAGAATAAAATAAACGTGGATAATGCGAAGTATGATTCCTGCGGCGTGAGGATTATTGCGGCATCCGATATGCCCGTATCGCTCTGGAGCGGCGGAAGAACAACCGAGATTTATATTGCGCCGGAGGGAGCTCTTTACGCTGAGCGGAATTTTCTTTTTCGCATCAGCACGGCAGAGGTCGAACTTGAAGAATCGGATTTTACATCGCTGCCCGATTACAACAGGCTGATTGCATCGGTAAGCGGCACAATGCGGTTGTCGCACGGAGCAAACGGCAGCGAAAAGCTTGTGCTGCCCCGCTCAACCGTGTATGCATTCGACGGCGGAATTCAAACCCATTGCGTCGGCAAAGCGCGGGATTTGAACCTTATGCTTCGCAAAGGTGCGGCGGAAGGCGAGCTGGTGTTTGTTGACAGCGGAACGGAACTTGATCTTGAACCCGCCGCGAACGAAACAATGCTTCTTTTTGAGTTGGAAAGCGGAAATGCCGCACTTTGCGCAGGCGGGAATGCAAGGCTGCGCTGCACGGCAAACGGACAGTGTGCGCTTTTCACCGTTCGGCTTGTCGGAGAGGCAATTCCTGATTCCGATAATCGGAACGGCTGATTTTCAAAACGGATATTATTAAACGCACCAAAGTGGGTGAACGCATGGAGAATACGGCAGTTAATTCAAACATGACAAACAGAGAGACAGAAGCGAAGGGACTGAACGCCGAAATCAACCCGCTGTTCTCAATTTTAGATAAATCGGAAGAGTT
>FR879718.1:26127-37787 GCA_000435055.1 Clostridium sp. CAG:138
AACTCGGAAGAGTTCCGACGGCTGCAAGCAGGTCTTTGCGGCTGCAAGGGTCCCGCCGGCGTCTTTGGATTGGGCGAAGCACAGCGAACCCATATCGAAGCCGCTCTGTTTTCAAAAGCAAAGCGGCCGATGCTTGTTGTTGTTCCGTCCGAGCAGGCAGCGGCAAGGGTGCACGAGGAACTTTGCTGCTATTATCCCGATGCGGTGCTTTTTCCGGCAAGGGAACTGCCGCTCAATGCCCACAGCTATGTTCAGTCACAGGAATTGACGTCAAAACGACTGCGAACGGCAGCACGGCTGATAAAAGGTGAACCCTGCCTAATAGTTGCGCCGATCGAGGCCGTTATGCAGCGCATGGCACCGCCCTCCGTGATTTCGGCATTCACTCAGACGGTTCGAACGGGCATGGTAATTGAACCTGCGTCCCTTCTGAAAAAATTTATCGATGCGGGTTATTCACGCGAGGAAATGTGCGAGGGAAGGGGACAGGTCTGCCTGCGCGGCGGCTGTATCGATATTTTTCCGATAACGGCGGAAAATCCCGTCCGCATTGAATTCTTTGATGATGAAATAGACACAATGCGCGAGTTTGATCCGCTTAACCAGCGTTCAACCGAAAATACGGATTGCGTTGAGATTTTGCCTGCAACGGAACTGCCGCTGGATCGGGATATGCGGCAAAAGGGCATTGCGGCTTTGCGCTCAAAAGCGCATTATGCGGCGGAAACAGAGATTTTGCGTGCGGGCGGAATTCCGCAGAACGCTCTCTCACTGCTTCCGCTTTTTGTGCGGAACGAGATAACCTTGCTTGATTATCTGCCGGAGGACGCCTTGATTATTCTTGACGAACCCTCCCGCATTGAAGAAAGCGCAAGGTTCGCTTTCTCACGCTTCACGGATAATCTTGCGGATGTTCTGCACAGCGGGGAGGGGCATGAGCTTCAGGCGGGGCTTTTGAATGCTCCGAGTGTCACCATGGCGGCGCTGGACAGAAGCTCAACCGCAATGCTTTTTGCGTTTTCAAGGAGTTATCAGCTGATAAAGCCGAAATTTCTTGTAAAATTCGATTCACGGCAGATTTCGCGTTATGTGCAGGGGGATACGGCTCTGCGCGACGACATCGGCCTTTGGCGGCAAAAAGGCTTCTCCGTTTTGCTTTATGCCGGCAGACATGCGGAACGGCTGCATGATATTCTTTCCGATTTGGGAATAGAAGCTCCCGTCACTCAAAAACTCGGCAGGGACATCGTTGAACGCGAAATAATTATCACCGGGCAAACGATTCCGCGCGGGTTTGAGTATCCGGAGCTTCGGCTTGCGGTCGTTTCGGAATATGAGCTTTTCGGTTCGGAATATCGTCCGGAGACAAAACCGACAAAGCACCCGCATAACAGGCTGACGCTGTACGATCTCAGCGTCGGCGATCTCGTCGTGCATGAAGCACACGGAATAGGCAGATTCACGGGCGTCAGCACATTGACGGTTGACGGAAAAACCCGTGACTATATCGAGCTTTGCTACCGTGACGGCGACAAACTGTTCATTCCGACGGATCAGATGGACAGAGTGCAAAAATATATCGGCGGAGAGGAGGAAAAGCAAAAGCTTTCAAAACTCGGCTCCGGCGAGTGGCAGAAAACCGTTGCAAGAACGCGGGCGAGCGTGCGCAAACTTGCATTTGACCTTGTGAAACTTTACGGCGAACGCGCAAGACGCAAGGGCTTCCGCTTTTCGAAGGATACGGATTGGCAGCAGAGACTGGAACTCAGCTTTCCTTATCGCGAAACTCCGGATCAGCTGACAAGCATTCAGGAGATAAAGGCCGATATGGAATCGGACAAAATCATGGACAGGCTGCTTTGCGGTGATGTGGGCTACGGCAAAACCGAGGTCGCGCTGCGTGCTGCATTCAAATGCACGATGGACGGCAAACAATGCGCATTTCTTGTTCCGACAACGATACTTGCTCAGCAGCACTACAACACGCTCTGCTCCCGCTACTCCGGCTTCCCGATAAAGGTCGAGCTGCTTTCCCGATTCAGGACTCCTGCGGAACAGGCACGCATAAAAAAACAGACTGCGGACGGAACCATAGATATTCTTGTCGGTACACACAGCATTCTTTCAAAAGATGTAAAATTCAAGGATTTGGGGCTCTTGATCATCGATGAGGAACAGCGGTTCGGTGTCAATCATAAGGAACAGATAAAAAATCTGAAGCGAAATATAGATGTTTTGACCCTTTCGGCAACCCCGATTCCGCGCACTCTGCACATGAGCATGAGCGGCATACGCGATATGAGCGTTATTGAAACCCCGCCGGAAGCGCGTTATCCCGTGCAGACTTTTGTTGTTGAATACAATGATGCTCTTGTGCGCGAGGCCATCATGAAAGAGCTTGCAAGGGGCGGACAGGTCTACATTGTTTACAATATTGTCAAAACAATGGATATCTTTGCCGAGTCGCTGAGCAAACTTGTGCCTGAAGCGCGTATTGCCTATGCTCACGGGCAGATGAGCGAACGCCGGCTGGAAAACACCATGATGGATTTCATGGACTATAAATACGATGTTCTGATTTGCAGCACGATAATTGAAAGCGGACTCGATATTTCAAATGCAAACACCATGATAGTCTATGATGCGGATAAATTCGGCCTTTCACAGCTTTATCAGCTCCGAGGAAGAGTCGGAAGAGGCGCAAGGCTCGGTTATGCCTACCTCACATTCCGTCAAAATAAAGTTCTCAGCGAGATCGCCGATAAACGCCTGTCGGCAATAAAAGAGTTCACGCAGTTCGGTGCGGGCTTCCGTATTGCAATGCGCGATCTTGAAATTCGCGGTGCGGGGGATATTCTCGGCGCGGAACAGCACGGGCATATGGCTCAGGTCGGATATGATTTGTACTGCAAAATGATTGATGCTGCCGTTAAGGAAGCAAAGGGCGAAACGGTAAAGACGGAGATCGACACCGTAATGGAGATACCGATAGATGCCCATATTCCCAAAAAATACATTCCGCGTGAAACAGGCAGAATTTCAATGTACAAACGCATTGCGGCGATTACCGATATTGACTCGTTCCGTGATGTTCAGGATGAACTTATCGACCGATACGGTGAAATCCCGCGCTCAGTTCAAAATCTGCTGGATATTGCACTGTATAAATCCCGCGCAGCTCAGCTCGGCATTCTGAATTTCACCGTTCATCCGGAGGAGGTTCGCTTCACTTTCGGCATCGATGCCCCGTTGGACGGCGCAAAGCTGTTTGCCGCTGTCGGAACAATTGACGGTGCGGCGTTTGCCGCCGGTGAAAAAATTGCGCTTGTCATCAAAAACAAACATAAAACCGGTGAAGAAATGTTCCGCATTGCACAGGATGCGGTCAACACACTGCTGCTGTGCACGGAAAACGCGGGTTGATTTCCTTTTTGCGGAAAAAACAGCTGCATAATTCCCTTTACGAAAATACCAAATCCGAAGATATATAAACTCGGAGAATTTGCGAATATCTCGGCAGGAGCGGCTTTCGTTCCGCAATGACCGAGAGCCGTTGACTTCATGTCGGCGAAATGATACAATATAGCGGCAGGCTGCGCTGCCTGCAAAATCAACCGTGGAGGCTTATGCATGTATCAACAGAGTGTGGACAGATCCGGCGGATCGCAAAAAAGTGACCTTATTCTTTTCATCGTTCTGATTATTGCCTTTTTCGCAGTCGGGGCGGTGGTCATGTATCTCGAAAAGCTTTTTGATTCGAATGTTCCGCGCTATGTTTTTATCGGGCTTGTTCTTGCTGCAATCTATGCGATCTACAGGCTTCGCATCATCGGCTTTCGCTACACTGTGTTTTACAAAGAACCGGAGACCGTTTACGATCCGCGTTTTGACGATATGATTACGCATGAGGATTACCCTTACCCTGTCGGAACAATAGTGTTCGAACGCATTGTAAGTGCAAAAGGCACAACAATCGAAACTCTTTGCGGCGGTGACATAGTTGCCGTCTGCGCTCACGGCGGCAGGTATTCGGGTGAAAACGCTTCGTCGGTTATCGACTCCGCAAATGTTTCATGCAAAAAAACGGAAAAAGCTTATTCCGTTGTGTACAAAAAGGGCGATGCGCTGCACAGGATTTTTTTCAATCCCGATGAAGAATTTCTGAACCATGTGCGCGAGATCGCTCCGCAGGCCGAGTTTTGCTGATTCGGAACGCGCAATGAGCGGTTTCGGAATCTTTCATGATTTTTCATGATTAACGAAAATGTACAGAAACTGAAGAATACGATTCGTGCGGGAAGGGCGATGCACGGTTATCTTGTCACAAGTGCGGATTGTGATGAAACCGCGCCGGAAGGTGAACCGTCATCGACTGCGGAGCTTTTGCGTCAGTGCGCCGCGCTGCTGCTTTTCGGCAGCGAAAAAACGGAGATGCTGGAATTCTCTCCGGATTTTTACGAGCTGAACGGCGGTGCAAAAGTTGAACAAATGCGCATGATTCGGCAGGAACTCAGCAAAAAGGCGTTCGGAGGAAACAACCGCGTTGTTGTAATCACCGACGCCCATATGATGAACGACAGTGCGGTGAATGCAATGCTCAAAATGCTCGAGGAGCCGCCGGAAGGCACGTTTTTCCTGCTTACGGGCATTGAACAGCGCATTCTTCCGACGATTCGTTCACGCTGCCAGATCGTTCGTCTCGGAACGGCGTCTGCGGCGGAAATCGGTGCGGAGCTGATTCGCTTGGGTGCCGCAAAGTCGGAAGCGCAGCGTTTTGCGGCGCAGAGCATGGGGTCGCTGACCCGTGCGAAGCGGCTCATGCAGGACGAAGCTTTTCAAAAACTCAGGCAGAATGCGATTGAAGCTTTGCTTGATATTTTTGAAGGGAAGCTCCCGTTCAAGTGGGCAAAATCAATCGGCAGGGACAGGCAGGCTGCAAAAGAAAGCCTGGGGTTCATGCTTGCTGCATGTCATGATGTTTTAAACAAAAAAACGGGAGCTGCGGGCGGCAGTTCGGGAGGCATGAGGCTCAATAATGCCGCCGGTGCATTGTCGTTCGGTGCAATTCATTCCGCAGTCATAAAAATCGCAGAGGCGGAAATGCGGCTCAGTTCGAATGCGGGCGTGAACCCGATTCTCGACAGGCTGATAATAGATATTGCCGAGGCAATATCCGATTAATCTGTCGGAGCAGGATTTGCCTGTTTCGGGCATGCGGCGGATGCATTAAATAATTTGATGAAAAATTGGGACGGTTTAAATAATGAACAAGGTAATCGGAGTTAAGTTTAAGGACAGCGGCAAAATTTACTATTTTGATCCGCTGGAGTTGGAAATAGAGAAGGGCGGCAATGTAATTGTTGAAACCGCAAGAGGACTTGTTTTCGGTGAGGTTGCCGAGCCGCCGAGGATAATTGCGGAAGAAAGCATCGTTGCTCCGCTGAAACCCGTTGTCCGCGTTGCAACGGATGAGGACCGAGAGCAGCATGAATACTATCTCTCAAAAGAAAAAGAAGCCTTTAAAACCTGTCAGCGCAAGATTGAAGAGCACGGGCTTGCAATGAAACTTGTTGATGTTGAATACGCATTCAACGGTTCGAAACTCAGCTTCTATTTCACGGCGGACAACAGAGTTGACTTTCGCGAGCTTGTAAAAGACCTTGCCGGCATTTTTAAAACACGCATTGATCTGCGTCAGATCGGCGTTCGCGACGAAGCAAAAAAATGCGGAGGCATCGGTGCATGCGGGCGTCCCGTCTGCTGCAGCTCATTTTTAACGGAGTTTATTCCGGTTTCAATAAAAATGGCAAAGTCCCAGAATCTTTCGCTGAATCCGACAAAAATCTCCGGCATTTGCGGAAGGCTTATGTGCTGCCTGAAATACGAACAGGAATGCTATGATATAATGCATAAACAAATGCCCACCGTCGGCATCGAATGCGTAACGGTTGACGGAAGCGGTGTTGTTATCGAAAACAATGTCATAACCGAAAGGACAAAGGTCAAAGTAACGCTTGCCGATGGGACGCTTGATGTTCGGAGCTATCCGTTCAACGAGCTGAATTATGTCAACAAAAACGGGGTTCGCTGCTGCGGCTGCGATGAGTGCGGCGGTTCATGCTGCGGCAATGCCGATGATGATGGAATGCCGCAGCAGGCAGCTTCAAAACCCGACTCCTCAGACGAAGCCGAAAAAGAAGCAGAGTTTATTGATGAACCTAAATACGACCGAGCTGATATTTATTCGGACGATGAATTTCATTCCGATGAAACGGAAAAGGGTGACGGAGAACTGCCTGCCGCAAAGCCTGCAAAACATGTAAAGTTCTCCAAACCTTCAAACTTTCAGAAAACCGCAAAGTCTGCGCAAAATGGCAATCGGGTGCAAAAACACTCCCAAGGGGGTGACAGCGGCCGAAAATTTAACAAAAAGCAAAACAAAAGACCATGGACGCCGCGCTCAAAGTCTTTCGAAATGCTTGAACACGAGGACGAGTTCGACGGAGTTGAAAAAGGGGACAGACCCGACAGACCCGGCGGCGGATTTAAAAAGCAGCAGAAACCTGCAAAATTCAAGAAAAAACCAAGGTACTATGACCGACGCGCCGATAAACGCGCAAAAGCACCGGCAGGCGATGCCGAAAGCTCGAACCCGAACTGAAAGCCGAACAACCGTAATTAAAAATAAACACTTAAACATTTAAAGAACTGCTGCAAAATCAGGTCAGGTTTGCAGCAGTCCCTTTTTGAAATCCGAATCAAAAAAATTAAAAGAGTTTACTCATCATGAAGCAGTCTGTTTTGCGCATCTTGGTTCACCGACTGCCAAAGATCCTCTGCGGCGGCTGTTGTTTTGCGGCTCAGAATGTCTTCACGGGCGAAAGTAAGCCTGCGGTTTCGCATAAGGACTCTTCCGGCAGCCATTGTCATAACGCACTCATGCCCGCTCATGCCGAAGATAATATGCCTGTCCGTATTCACGGCACTCAGCGGCGTGTACGGGATATAATCCATAATGATTATATCCGCAGCCGCACCTTTTTGAATCCTTCCGATCGGGATTCCGAACGTGCGGGATGCAATCTTGGCGTTACCGTCAAAAAGAATGCGTGCAACTTCCGGAAACCCGGCGTTCGGCAGGCCTGCGGTGTGTCTCAGTTCACTCAGCGACATTTTTGCAACTTCAAGCATATCGGCTGCATAGGAGTCGGAACCGATGCCGAGAGTAATGCCCTTTTCAAGTATTTTGAACACGGGGCAGCATCCCGTGCTGTTAAAAAGATCCGATTCGGGACAGTTTACAATGCTGCTTCCGCTTCGGCGGATAATATCAAGCCCGACATCATCCACATATGTGCAGTGTGCAAGCAGCGAATCGGGTGTGAGCACACCGGCGTTCTGCAATCGCTGAACCGGGCGGCAGCCGTATTTCTGCGTGGAATCATAAAGATCATCCGGGCTTTCGGAAACGCTGATGTGAAAACCCGTGCGTCCTTTGTTGCGTACAACGCATTTGCGAAGCGTTGCATCCGACAGCGTAAAGGATGAATGCAGCCCGAACATTGCGCGTATTGTCGGAATATTCATTGCGGAAATGCTGTCATAAAAATTCAGGTTTTCCGAAATTGCAAGTTCGCTTTTTTCGTTCCCGTCGCGGTCGCTTGTTTCATAGCAAAGGCAGGCACGTATGCCGCAGTCGCGAACGGCGGAAGCAATCGAACCAAGGCTCCCTGTCGGTTCAAAATAGCTTGCATGACTGTCGAAAACGGTCGTAACTCCGTTTTTAATTCGTTCGGCAATTGAAGCATATGCGGACATTTTGACAAGGTCAAGCGTGAGATGCCTGTCGATGGACCAGCGGCCGTTATGCAAAAATTCATAGTATTCTGCCCGTTCGCTGACGGGAAGATCAAATCCGCAGGTCAGAGACGAATAAAAACGCGTGTGTGCATCAATAAAACCGGGCATTATTATGCCGCCGCATGCATCGATAAACTCCGCACGCGGATATTTTGACACAAGTTCGGCCGTTGTGCCGACTTCGGCAATGCGGCTCCCAACGACGACAACGCCGCCGTCCTTCATGAAAAATTCATCCCCGGGAACCCTCGTGATAAGGCGGCCGTTCGCAATAAGATACATCGATTCCTCCGTGCTGCATACAAACACCGATTCACAAACTGTTTAATAAACAAACCCGAAAACGCACTGAACGAATCGCTCTTTGCGGAAAAGGATTTAAATTCTGTTTTTCGCAAATACAATTTGAACTCAACGCGAAATCGGCCTTGCGTGCTGCACTGAAAATACGGCGCGCATTCGGTATTCGCAATACATTTGTTCACAAAAAAATAACGCACATATTATAATCATATCATTTTTCCGGACGGTTTGCAACTGTTTTTTTGTATAATTCGAAAAGTGAAAAAATCTTTCGTTTTCCCCTTGCAAAGCCAACGGGAATGTTGTATAATTAAAAAGTCGCATCCCGTTCGAGGTTTTGCCGCACGGCAAAAGTGGGTGTGTTGACGGCCGGGTCCCGTGCAATTTTCTGCCGTGAACCATGTCAGGTCCTGACGGAAGCAGCATTAAGCGGATAAGACGATGTGCCGCGGGGACGCCTGGCAGGAGCATTCATTCCCTTGCCGTGTGCAGTTCGCTGCTGAAGAACGGGTGCGATTTTTTCTTTTAGATACAGTATCAAAAAGAAAAAATCAAATTGAACTATTGAATTGCTGCGGCTCGGACTGGTGCGGAATGTGGATCCCGCATCGGTTTTTTGCACTTTTTGCTTCACATTCGTGACTTTTATGTGCGTGACTGCCGTTCCGAAAGCTTGTAAACGGCAACAGGCTTTTCGCCGCAAAATTCAACGGTATAACCGTCACCGGGTGCCGGCGTGAAGGCGAATCTGCCGTTCGTATTCGGAAAAAAATGCGCAAGCACGCCGCCGATAACGCCGCCGTGGGCAACAACGACTGCATCAACCCCTTCGGAAATGACGGGTTTCAGTGCCTCAAGTGCGCGCGCCGTGACCTGCGCACCGCTTTCGCCGTTTGGACAAATGTTATCCTCATTGTTTCCTGAAATCCATTTGATATATGCAGGATCATCCTTCAGTTCGGCATAATTCCGCATTTCAAAATCTCCGAAGTCCGCTTCACGCATTCCGTAAAGCACACTGTGCGGAGTGTCCCCGTAGATAGCGCGAAAACTCTGCTCGGCGCGCAGCATTCCGCTGGTGTAATAACATTCGGCGGTCGGATAAAAGCCCGTTTTTGCACGTGCTTCAAGTTCTGTATAACTTTCGGGAAGAATGGGCAAATCTGTACTTCCGTAATAAATATGCAGCATGTTGCCGCGGGTCATGCCGTGCCGTATCAGAGTCAGCTTCATTGTTGAAAAACTCCTTTCGCTATTTTAACCTTTCGGGAAGTCCGCAAAAAAGCCGTATCACGCTGTCTGATTTTGCCGCAGCCTTTGCAAGGGCGGCGCCGTGCAGCTCGCGCCAAAGACGATCCTTCTCGGAGAGAGGAACAACGCCGCAGCCGATTTCGCGCGCAATGAGTGCAGTCGGTTTTCTTTCGGACAATGCGAACAGCGGTGCAAGAAAATCATCGTCAAGCCGTTTGACTGCCGCGTCAAGGTCGGCATATTCGGCGGCAATTTTTTGAGTCAATGCCTCAAAATGAATGTAAACACTGCTGTTCCCGCCGATAACGGAATCGAAAACATTTGCTTCGGGGCACTGTGCGGCGGCAAGGTCGAGGACAGCGGCGGCATTGAACCCAAGCCGCTGCACGGCATAGGTCAGCTTGCCCTGATATGCGCCTCCGATAATCAGCGTCAGCCCGCCGCACTTATCAATTTCATATGTTTCGTTTGAGTTCATATAAATACCTGTTTCAGTTGTTTTTATCGATTCAATTGCTTTAATCCGTTCACATGCGGCCAAACAGAAGCAGTGCCGCAATGCCCGCAAGCTCCGCAAGTGTAAGCGAAAAGCCTGAAATATCTCCGTTCATGCCGCCGAGCTGCTTTTTTTCGCGCAGAATGCAAATCCAATATACCGCAACAGCCGCAATCGGCGCAAAACCGACTTTGCCGCAGAGCAGCGGGGGAAGTACAAGAAAGAGTGCGAGCTGAACAAAGAGCGAAACGACGGAGGCCGCGCTCCGAACAGCTCCGCTGTACTGGCTCGTTTGCATCGGTTTCAGCGTTTGAACCGCAATTCCGGAACAGGCGCGTGTGCAGGCGGGCAGAACCGCAAGCGTCAACAATGCTTTGAAATCGAAAGATTCGAATGAGAAAAAAAGACTCCATTGCGCGGCGGCGAGCAGAATCATGCATATGACGGCGAACGAGCCGCAGTGGGAATCCTTCAGTATGCGCTGCCGGGTTTCAAGATCGCGCCGCGAAAGCACAGCATCGCAAACGTCCATGAACCCGTCAAGATGCAGAAAGCCGGTCACAAGCCACGGCAAAGCGCAAAGAATCAATGCGCGAACGGCAGAGGGTAAATTGAGAGCCGTGCAAAGACGAGCGGCCGCAGCCCAAATTGCGCCGACAATAAGCCCGATGAGCGGCAAAAAGCCGAGCATTCTGCCGCGTGCAGCTTCATCCCAGCGCCTGAAGGGACAGGGGATTGCAAGAAACATGCCCCATGCCATAAAAAAACCGTAAATAAACAACTTCATAACAATAAAATAAAAAGAAACAAACAGTCACTGTATGCGCGTTCGGAACGTCGGAACATCTCGAAGAAACAACGCATTTCCCTTTATAGTTCGCGTGATTCCCGACGATGCTTCAACCACAATATCGAATTCGGAAGCAAGCTGTCTGCAAACAAAAGCCAATGCTCGGCGGTAGCTTTCGGTAACAGCGTCATATTGCATTCCGTCACGAAAAATGTCATCGCATACACATATAAAATGCATTGCTGCGTTTGCAATTTTCGACAGTTCGGCCGCAACACGTTCCCCGGCTGCAAAATCAACGGAAAAATCGGCATTTTGTGCAGGCGGGGGGAACATTTCGTTTGCAAGCAGAGCCGTCACACTGTCAAAAAGTACGCAGCCTCCGCGAACCGATGCGGAAAAAGCGGAGGTATTTCGACCGCATTCGATGGTTTCAAAGCCCCAACCGGCTCGCGCTTCAAGGTGACGCGCAATGCGCTTTTCGTCTTCCGAATCGGAAGGTTCCATCGTTGCCCAATAGTACGCAGGGCAGGAGCCGCGCGCCGCAAGCATCCTTGCAATGCGCTGAGCCGCCATGCTTTTTCCGCTTTTGCTTCCGCCGACTATGAGTATTTTCATTTTCGCTCCCGAGTTTTCAAACGGTCTTAACGCAGAACGCTGATTCGTTTCGAATGTCTTCAAGGTAGTTATCGTTGATGCTGGCTTCCTCAAAGGTTGCCATATCGTTCATTGCCGCACAGGCGGCGCGCATGACCTGAAACGCAACAGGGCAACCGCTGCCCTCGCCGAGCCGCATGTTGAGATTAAGCCATGGTTCCATGCCAAGTTCCGCCGCCGCGGCACGATAGCCGATTTCATATGAAGCATGGGAAAGAAAAACAAAGTCGCGCACCGTTTTGCAGAGCCGAACTGCCGCAAGTGCAGCAGTAACGGAAATCAGTCCGTCCGCAACGGCGGGAA
>FR879718.1:37800-61240 GCA_000435055.1 Clostridium sp. CAG:138
CCCCCCCACCGGGAGAAAACACAACCCCCCCCCAGCCGATGAAGGCCCCTGCCATTGCGGCGATATCAAATCCGCCAACCTTTGACAGCACGTCCAAAACATCCGCTCCGTTGGGTTTGTGCAGCGCGACTGCATCTGAAATGACACGTTTTTTCAGTGCAAATCCCTCGTCCGTAAGCCCGCTTCCGCGTCCGGTGACGCTTTCAACAGGGAGATTCAGCAGGCAGGCAAGCACAGCGGCGGATGTTGTTGTGTTGCCGATACCCATTTCGCCTATGCCGAGTGCATCCGCGCCCGAGTTGTGCGCACGCTCGGCTGCCTCGATTCCGATCGCAAGGGCATCGACAGCCTGACTGCGCGTCATTGCGGGCTGCTTTGAAAAGTTTGCGGTGCCAAACCCCAGTTTGCGGTCAAGAATGGTTTCGGGAACACTGTCGGAATTTATGCCGACATCGATAACTTCAACATCAATGCCGAAATCCCGCGCAATTGCGGACATGCCGGTTTTGCCGCGAGTCATATTTATTGCCTGCGCAAGCGTCACGCTCTGCGGAGTTGAAGCAACGCCCTCGGCAACTATTCCGTTATCGGCTGCGAACACAACTATGCGTGTTTTTTCTATGCGATTGCACACGCGCCCTGTAATTCCCGCAAGTCGGACGGAGATTTCCTCAAGTGCTCCGAGGCTTCCCGGAGGCTTTGCAAGCTTGCTCTGCCTTTCCTTTGCGGCAGCTTTTGCGGCTGAATCGGCGGGGCGAATGCGGGAAAGCAATGCTTTCAGTTCGGTTTCGTTCATAAGTTCAATCCAATGTATATATTTTGCATATCATGAATTATTTGCTCAAAAAGCCGTTATCAACCAGCCAAACAACGGACGGCGCGGCAGTCATGTTTTCAATCGTAAAGGTTGCATCCGGAGATTTTCGGATGATATATTCAATCGTTTCCCGCATCGGAATATTTCCGCTGCCGAGAGGATTGTGAAGATCGTCCCCGCCGAAATTGTTGTGCAGGTGAACATGCATAAGCTTCGGTGCGAAGCGGTCGATCCAATGCGTCAGCGGGGTTTCGGAAACGCGGCTGTTTGCATGCCCGATATCAAGGCAAAGCCCGAAGCGCGAATCGTTAACTCCCTCGGCAACCGCCGCTGTGATTTCCGGTTCGGGTTCCATAACGTTTTCAAGCAAAAAACTCATATCGTTCGGTGCGTTTTTCAGAAAAACACGCCAAAACTTAACGGATTCGTCAATGAAATATTCTTTATAGTAAACAAAAGGTATGAATCCCGAGTGAAAAACAATTCGTTTTGCTCCGATAACATCCGCCGCAAACAGTGCTTGGTCAAATCGCCGCCGAACAACGTCGCGAACAAGCGGATCTATTGCACACGGAGAAAGCTCCGCAAACGGGGCGTGAAGCAGCAGCCGCAGACCGCAGCCCGATTCGGCAGTAAGCTGCGAAACGCGGCGAAAATGTGCCGCACTGTCCGTATCCATGTTCGGCGCATAGCAGAATTCTGCAATTTC
This sequence comes from Clostridium sp. CAG:138, assembly GCA_000435055.1. Taxonomy (GTDB): domain Bacteria; phylum Bacillota; class Clostridia; order Christensenellales; family CAG-138; genus PeH17. The sequence goes on from FR879718.1 coordinate 39,327, forward strand.
AAGTCCCAGCGAGTGTTCCCGCGCAGCAGCAGCGCAGTCCTCCGCAATGGTTGAAACGAAAAGTTTTTTTGAAAAATCAAAAGTCATTTTGCATGTTGTAAGCTTGAGTCGGTTTGCATCCGTATCGGCACTGTATCCGCACTTTCCGCACCGCTGCAACAGCACGAACGGTGATGCATTCAAGATTACCCTCCGGACCGGTTCCTTCGGGTGTTGTAAACTTGACGCCGATATTTTCCGGCGGAACGCCGAGAGCCTCTGCAAGGTTTGCACGCATTGCTTCGCGGAAGGGCGCAAGCTTCGGCTTTTGAGCCGTTATCACGGAATCGATATTCACAGTTTCAAATCCGGCTGCGCGAATGCGTGCAGCGGCCTCTTTTGCAAGCAAAAGGCTCGATATGCCGCGAAATGCTTCATCACTGTCGGGAAAATGCTGCCCGATGTCGCCGAGTGCGCATGCGCCGAGGAGGGCATCAATCACGGCATGAGCAAGTGCGTCCGCATCGGAATGCCCAAGCAGTCCGAGTTCAAACGGAATTTCAACGCCGCCGAGGATGAGCTTTCGCCCGGCTGCAAGGCGGTGGGTGTCTTCGCCGATGCCGATTCTGAACATATTACTTACCTCCGCTGTCGGTAAAATCGGATTATCTCCCGAGCGCGGCTCCGCAGAGGATCTTGCGGACACATTGCCCGAGGGGAGATTCCGCTCACTGCGTTTTGAAAGCAAAAACTCAAAATACGGAATATCGTCCCGCGTTGTGAGCTTCAGATTCTGTTTGCTGCCCGGAGAAAAATGCAGCTGTACTCCCGTTGAGCGGCAAAGGTCGGCATCATCCGTGAAGCTGCCGACGGCGTTGCTGTATGCATTCAAAAGAATATCTCTGCGGAAGCTTTGCGGGGTTTGTGCCGCAAGAAGCCTGCTTCTGTCAAGCGTTTCTCCGGTATCGCCGAAACGAACTGTGTCCGCAACGGGCACGGAAGCAATGCCGCAGCCGTATTGCTCTGCGGCACGCAGGCTGGCTTTAATGGTTTCTCTGTCAACAAGGCAGCGGGCACAGTCATGAACGGCGGTAATCGCACCCGATGCAGCGCGGACGGCATTGAATACGGACTCCTGCCGCGTTTTCCCGCCGCGAACGATTTTCACGGGGTAAGGCGCGGAATTTGCCGCTGTAAGTGCAATTTCCTCCGTGTCGGGCGAAACGGCAATAACGGCTTCATCGGCAATTCCGCAAAAAGCTTCAACACAAAGCTCGACGGGTGTTTTGCCGCAAAAACGCATCAGCATTTTGTTTTCGCCCATTCGCGATGATGAACCGGCTGCAAGCAGAATTGCGGATACTGTAGTTTTATCCATGCTGTTTCGGGCCTCTTCCGGCTGCGGTGTCAATCTGCATCGGTATTCAAACTGTCTTCAATGATTCTGTACATGCTGTCCGCTTCCTCTTTGCGAACGGTTTCGCGCACGGCAAGCACCTCGGCCGTCAGCCGCTTTGCGCCCATGCGAACGCTGATTATGTCCCCCGGGTTAACATCGGCTGCGGGCTTTGCAACTTTGTCATTCACCGTTACCCGTCCCATGGAACAGGCTTCGTTTGCAACGGTCCTGCGTTTGATAATTCGCGAAACCTTAAGGTATTTATCAAGTCTCATCAGGTGCTCCTCTTTAATGATTATTCTTTAACATAGTCTTTTCCGACGGATGCGATAAGGTCTTTGTCATACACAATATCGGCGTCATCCATCCATGTATCAAGCAGCTCGTCCCATGCTTCGGTATCGCTTGTCGCTTTGACGATCGCCGTTACTTTGTCAATCACATCAGCAAGCTTAACTTCGCCGGGCGTTTCGTCCGCACCGCGGTAAATGATATGCAGGCTGCCGTCCGTGTCGGTAAACACATCCGAGTATTCACCGGGCTTAAGCAGCGAATAAATCTCCTTGACGGTTGAACTCCAGTCACCCTTTGAGGAGCTGTGTTTTGTTGAAATCAACTGCCCCTTTGTGCGGAAGGTTTCGCAGCCCCCGTAACTGTCGCTGCCTGCAACGTATTCGTTCTCTGTATACTTGAGCATGACCTGAGCAAAGTCCGCTCCGCCTTCAAGCTCGGTAAATGCCTTGTCGATTTTTGCACGATAAGGCTCAATGAATTTATTGTACATTTCATCGCATTCAGCCTGAAGCGTTTTATAGTCCGAAATCAGCTGCGCAATTCGCTCGGAATTTGCGCCGTCACCGTTTAAGGCATCCGTAAACAGCAGGGATGTGCATTCTTCACGCAGCGAATCAAGCTGTTCGTTCTTTTTTTTGTAGTCATCGCCGAGTTCGCCTTCGGGAATAACAACAATATCCATGATTCGGGAGTATCCCTCCGGAACAACAAGCGCGGGCGCGGCATCATCGTAGATACCGCAGTATTTTTCAAAGTACTCTTCGTTATCTTTATACTGCTCGGGATTGGAGGCATAAAGCTCCTTATCCGATTTCAACTGCTTTTCGTACCAATCGGCAATGTCTGCATCCGTCACGGAAAAATCTTTGCAAACATACTCCTTGTACGCTTCGATAAGCGCCGTGTTGCGCAGCTCGAGTTTATATTCCTCGCAGTATTCATCATAGGTCATGGTTTTGCCGGTGTAATATTCGGAAAGCTCCGCAATGGCGGCATCAAAATACTGCTGAACAGTCTTTGAATCGTCCTTGGCATTGGATTCTTCGGCAGTTTTCATATACTCGTCATATATCTCTTTAAGTTCGGTTTCCGCCTGTGCATCGGATTCCGCGATCTGTTCATCGGAAAGTTTAAATCCCTCCTCCTTTGCCCGGTACAGAACCACCATATCCTTAACAAGATATTCAAGCACCCAATCGCGGAATTCTTGCAGCTCTTCCTCGTTGCTGACGGGATCATAGCCCATTTGTTCCATGTATGAAAGATATGAGTCGAAGGCAGCCGTATAGAGGGCGTAGCTCACGGTTTCGTCCCCGATGGATGCGACTGCAGCGGTCTTGTCGTTCGGAACACCGTTTTTGTCGTTATTATTGCTCTTGCATCCGCTGAAGCAGAACAGAAAAGCTGCTGCTGCAATAAAGCAGACAACACGCACGAATGTCGAAGTTTTTTTGGAAAAGCCGGCGAAAATGCTTCCGCATCCCGATCCTGCCGCGGCTGAGCAGCCGGGCTTGCGGCGGTCGTTGTTTGTTGCGGTCATAGTGTGTGATTCCTCCGTTCTGAGTTTTGGAAAAACGGAACCCCCTGATTTTTGATTAACGATTATTCAGAGCATTCCCGAAAAACAATCGATATCGGAAGCAACGAAAACCGAGGCTTTGCTGCTGACGCTTAAGAACTGCCGAAAACTGCACATTAATTCTGCCGCCGGCAAGCGGTGCGCCGAGAGTATCCATTCCGCTGTCTATTATACAGCATTCAGCCCCGTTTGCCAATGAGTGCGGGAATAAATCACATTTTTCCGCCGAAGGGACACATTCGGTGCCAAAATCACGGTTTCTCGTGCCCGAATCGCGGAGCCGATAAAAACAGACAGCAAAAACAAGTTGAATATAATTTTAATAAAAACTCTTGCCCAAATCGAGGTGAATGCTGTATAATACGATTGATATTTTATGTACATGCGTAAGCAGGAGCATTCTGTGTCCGCAGCGCATGAGCCGACAGTGCCTGCTGCATTGTTCGGGATAAGGAGAAAGCATTGACTCGAAGGAAATTTTCAATATTTACCGCTTTGTTCGCTGCACTGATCGCTTTTGCGGCTGTTCTTCCCGTTTCAACGGGGTTCGCTGCAAATGCGCAGACTGTTCATGGCAATTCCGCCGAAATCACCGTTCTGCCCGCAAAAAACGGAACGGACGCGGCAAGCATTTCGGCAAACCCCGCATTTTTGTCCGGTCCCGGACAGGTCACCGTAAGCATCACGCTTCGCAACCCGGGCGGTGCTGCGGGACAGGGGCTGGATGATACCGCAACAGGTTCCCTGATAAAGGAACCGTCGGAATCCACTCCGGCACCCGAGCCGACACCCGAACCCGAGCCGTCAACTCAGCCCGGCGGCGGTGTGTACACAAATGTTTCAATAATCAACACATACGGCGTTTCTTTCAACACTTCCGATGTTCCCGCGGGGGAATCGCGCACATTTACCGGCACGATGAACGTTGCCCAGGAACAAATCGGCGAAACACTGCGCTTTACAATTGCATGGTTCGATACGGCAACCCAAACCGCAGGTTCGCGTGAGTTGACTCTTGTCATTTCCCGTGCGGATACGGCTTATCTTAAGCTTTCGCGCAGCGTTGACAAATCGATTGCTTCGGCGGGTGATATTGTCAAATTGACATATACAATGATAAACACAGGCGCAAAGAATCTCAACAGCATTATCCTTGTTGATAAGAATGTTGCCGGTACACAGGCAATGCTTCCCGCATTCAGCCTTGCTCCGGGAGAGAGCCGCGTATTCACTTATGAATACACAATGCGCACATCGACCGTAACGAGCAAACCGACTGTATCGTTTGTTCCCGAGGGGTCAACAAATGCCCTGTCGGTAACGCTTTCGGGGCTTACCATCGGCCTTATAAATGCGCAGCTCACCAAAACGGTCGAAATCGGCACCCCCACACCGGACGGCGTTGAATTCACACTGTATCTGACCAACAACGGCAATCAGAGCCTGAATTCGCTCACCGTTACGGACGATCTCGGAACCGTTGTTCAAAGCGGTTTCAGCCTTGCAATCGGTGAGTCGAAAACCATTAAATATTTCGTCAGAAACCCCGAAGCCGTTCGCTATGTTGTGTTCAACATCACCGGCGTTTATTCGTCCGGCATTGTGTTTAAGGACAACACAAAGAGCTACACTGTTCGCCCTTACATCGATCCGACAACTCTCGGCCTTGAGTTCCGCGCGGAAGTTCGCACTCAACTCAATCGAGAGAATATCATTGGGCTGACTTTCACCGTCACAAACACGGGAAGCACTCCCTACACCGATGTTGTCCTGACCGAAAAAGAACTGGATTATGAAATCCACAAGATTGCCGTTCTTGAACCCAACTCCGGCGCACAGTCATTCAATATCGATCTTAACGTCGGCGGAGAAAGAGATCTTGTGTTCTTCCTGACGGCTCTTGACGCTTCGGGCAACACGCACATGTTTGAGGCGCATCTGACCGCAAAATATATCGATGCCGAAGGCACCGTTCCGAACGAACCGCCGGCAACGGGCGGGGTCACGGTCGTTGACGATCCGAATATCGGCAGCAAGCTGGACGGAATGCTCACAAAAACGGGAAGTGCGCTGAAAGTATGGTACAGTATTCTTATCATTATTGCGGCAGTTGCGCTTATCGCGATCATTGCCCTTGCCGCTGTTGAAATTTACAAGCGCAAGAACGGCGGAAACGCAAAAAAAGCACCGCGCAGACGCGCGCAGGAGGACGATGAAGACTGATAAGGCTGATTAAAAACCAAGGCTGAGCGGTCGATTCATTCAACTGCACCGCTTCAGCTTAAACAAGTGACTGTTTATATGACCCGCGCCGGCGGGCGGCTCAGAACGGGTTGCCTGTTGAGCTGCGGGTTTAATAATTTGCCGATAAACGGCATCGGTGAACCGAACCGTGCGGCGGACAACAATTCAAAACAGAGGAAAACAAAGGAGAATAAGGTATGCCGAACACTCAATTCATTACCCTGCTCATCATTACGGTTTTCAGCCTGTTGGCGGGAATCGTTTCGGCTGTTGTTTTATTTGGGCAGCTGAATGCAAAAAAACGCGAACGCGCAGAGCTTGAGCGCAGATTGGAAAATACGGTCGGTGCCGCAATGAACTCCTCCGTCGGCAATGCCTCGGCGGAGCTTGAACGCAGACTTCAGGACAGGCTGAAGGAGCTTTCGGACGCACTTTATCGATACAACGAACAAACAAAGAATGATTATGAACGATTTAAAAATGCTTTAAATGAAAGCATTGCTTCTTCGATGCGCGAAACCGCTTCCCGCCTTGCGGAGGCACAGACAGCGGCGGCAGAAAGAATCTCCGCAGAACAGAAAGCGTTTTCGGAAAAACTGAATACCGAACAAAACGCGCTTTCCGAAAGGCTCTCTTCCGAACAGAAGACGCTTTCCGACAGGCTTGCCGCAGGGCAGGATTCCTTCGAAAAACAGATTTCGGACAGACTTGCTGCTCAGAATACTCTGCTGAAAACACAGGCGGAGCAGGCGGAAACGCGCAATAAGCATTTTGAAACGGTCTGCACGGAAAAACTGGCGGCAATGGATACGAGCGTGAAGCTCATGACGGAACGCAACGAAAAGCAGCTTGATGCAATTCGCGGTGTTGTTGACGAAAAATTGCAGGAGACGCTCACAAAGCAAATCTCCGAAAACTTCAAGCTTGTTGATGAACGTCTTAAACAGGTCTATCGGGGGCTCGGAGAAATGCAGACGCTTGCAAGCGGAGTGGGTGATCTTAAAAAGGTTCTTTCAAATGTCAAAACACGCGGCACGCTCGGCGAAATTCAGCTCGGCGCAATTCTCGGCGAAGTTCTTGCGCCGGAACAGTACGAATGTAATTTTGACGCCGGAAAACAGAATAATGAGCGCGTTGAATTTGCAATAAAACTTCCGAATGACGGCGGAGAAGCGGTTTACCTTCCCGTTGACAGCAAATTCCCTGCGGATATTTATTCCAAACTCTGCGATGCGTATGATTCCGGCGAGGATGTTGCCGCTGCGCAGAAAAACCTGCGTGAAGTTCTTCTGAAATGCGCGAAGGATATAAAGGAAAAATACATAAATCCCCCGCGCACAACGGATTTTGCGATCATGTTCCTGCCCACGGAGGGGCTTTATGCCGAAGCGGTGCGGCTCGGGCTTATCGAAGAGCTGCAAATGCGTTTCCGCGTTAACCTTTCCGGTCCTTCAACCATGGCGGCACTGCTTAACAGCCTGCAAATGGGGTTCCGAACGCTTGCAATACAAAAACGCAGCAGCGAGGTTTGGGATTTGCTCTCTCAGATAAAAAGAGAGTTCGGAAAGTTTGACGATGTGCTCAGAGCAACGCAGAAATCGCTTGAAAAGGCGCATAATGACCTTGAAACGCTTGTGGGTGTTCGCACAAGGCAAATTTGCAGAACCCTCAAAAAGGTTGAAACCCTTCCCGAAACCGATCCCACCGGGGAATATAAAACCCTTGCGGAAGCTTTGATAAATGCGGATGACGGCGAAAACTGATGCGTTTTCGGTCGATTGCGGGTGAAGCTCAGCCGGAATAAAGCGGATTCAGCTTTATCGGTGGGTACGGGACCGCGGCGAGAGTCGGAACGGGGTTTGCATAATCAAAGTTTGGGTTGAAATACCTGTCGCCGCAAAGCAGTGTTTCGCGATATACGTCATAACAGCGCAAAAGATTGGCTTTGCCTGCATTGGCATAATCATTCGGAAGTCCGCCCGATAACCGCGCCTTTGCAAACGGAGTGAAGCAGTTTGCAAGACCTTTTCGCATGAGCCGAACACAGAACTCCGTGTCCCATCCCACTCCGGACAGTGTTTCGTCAAACATGCCGAAACTGAAAAAGTTTTCGCCGCTGACTGCCATAAATGCGCCGCTGACGGCGGTTACATTGCGCTGAACGTGCAGAAAACTGCATTTTAAAAAGTCTTCAAAATCATCCTTTTCGCCGGAATAAGGGCTTTGTGCCCAGCCGTTAAGGCCGATAACGGTGCCGGCGGAAAGGATGTTTCCGCTTTCGTTCACGATTTTTCCGCCAATCGCACCTGCGCCGTGCCGAAGCGCAAGTTCGGTGAATTCGCGAAGGAATGCAGGGGAGAGAATTTCAATATTTCCGTTTAAAAACAGCAGCAAATCCGCAGCGGCTTTGCATGCACATGCATTCAGCGTTTCGGGCAGCGGCTGTTCTGCGTTAACGTGAACAATCTCTGCTGCCCTGTTCTTTTTGAGTGCCTGAAGATAACGGCGCATTCGCTCATCCCCGCTGCCGTCGTCCGCAATGATAATTCGCCTGCAATCAACCGTTGACTGCATCTCCGCCGAGTCAATGCATCGCTGAAGGTTTTCAACTCCGTCCGCACCTGCGATAACAATGCCGACGGAGGGTTCGCGTTTTCTCGGGTAACGCATACGAAGTGTACCCAAAACGCTGCCCTCAAAGCAGTAGCCGTTTGTGCGGTTTTTCTTTCCCGAACCGTCGCCGGGATAAAGGGAATTGAATTCACGCTTCAGTATATCGGTGCAGGGAATTTCGCTGCCGTCGCAGTCGCGGATAACGGTCAGCCCGATTCTTGCAATGTGAATGACCTGCTTGGCAGCCGAAGCACAGTCAATGCAGTAAGCCCAAAGCTCGGCCGGTGTGCTGCCGCGAAACCCGCCGACAGCCGTATGTACACGTTTGGAAACAAGCATGGGCCGCCCGATGCTGTTGAAGGAACGCAATGTGTCGCGCCCGTAGTCGGGCTTAAAAATCGGGTTTTGCCGAATGCCGTCAATCACGGAGTCCTCATCGGCAAAAACAACCTCCGCTTCGGGATTTGAATGAGTTTGCAGAACAAGCATGTGAAGCGCGTCCGGTGCGGGCAAATCTCCGGGCAGCAGCTGCAAAAAGTATGCACCGTTAAGCATCTTCTCGGCGGCTTTCAGCTGTTCGTGCGCTGTGCCGTTAAAAAGCACAAGCCTGAATTTCGGAATGCCTTCATAATCCGTAAGCCCTGCCTGCGCAAGCTCCGAAACCACGCAAACTTCAAAATTTGCATAGGTTTGTTTGCCGAGCGCTTCGAGCGTTGAGCGAACGGCCGCACGGCTTGCTCCCGAACAGGCAATTGCGACGGAAACGAGCGGTGCAGGGTTCAGCGGTTTTTCACGTTGCAAGTCCAACTCCGCTTGTGCAGGCAGGTTTTCATGCAGATAGTCGGCATAGTCGGAAAATTTGTGCTGATTACAGACCCGCTTCGGAAGTGCGTTGAATGCCCCAGCAATAATGTCTGCCGCGGCAGTGATTATTCCTGAAGTGTTTGTTTCTGTCATTTCGGATTCCTCCTGCATCATGCGGTATTTCTGTACCTTGTTTTTTACCGCGTTTGAGCGGTTCGGCGGCTGTTCCGCCGCCTGCTGCATGATAGTATCTGCGGATTCTGCAATTTTGATTCCGAAACGGACTCAAGGAGGACTGCGGTTTATACCTGCGGCAAACAGCTTTTAACCGATAAACGGTGCATTCCACAGTTTCGCGATGTTGCAAAATCCGCTATATTGGTTTATAATTATTTTGTGTTCGCTGATTAATTCGGGAGGTGTCGGCAATGGAACAATATAATGCAAAATTTGCGGAGGTCTATGACATTTTCATGGACAATACGGATTATGATGCATGGGCGAATTATATAATATCGCTGCTGCCGACCGACTTTCCGAAAGGAGCGAGAATTTTTGAGTGCGGCTGCGGAACAGGCGCATTGACTCTTCGGCTCAACAAAGCCGGGTACGATGTCACCGGTTCGGATATTTCAAGGGACATGCTCGAAGTTGCCGCTGAAAAATCCCGCCGGTGCGGGCAAAAAACAAAATTTATATGCATGGATATGCGCCGCATTGAATTGCATCGTCCCGTTGACTGCATCATTGCGGCATGTGACTGCGTGAATTACCTTACAAGCCGCGAGGATGTTGAAAAATTCCTTCTGACGGCATTCAACGGGCTCAGGCCGGGCGGCATTTTGCTGTTTGATGTTTCGTCAAGATATAAATTGCAGCACATTCTCGGGCAAAACGGCTATTGCGACAGCAGAACGGACGTTGCATACTTCTGGCAAAACTGCTATGATGCGGAGAGCAAGCTTGTGGAAATGGAGCTGGAGTTTTTTGTGAAGTCGGCAAACGACGCGCACGGCGAACCGCTTTATTCCCGATTTTCCGAAAAGCATATTCAACGTGCTCATTCCGAAAGGGAGCTTGTTTCGTGGCTTAAAAATATCGGCTTTGAAAATATCGGGGTTTTTTCGGCATTCACAACGGAACCGCCGCGTGATGAAAGCGAACGGCTGCAATTCACGGCAAGAAAGCCCGGCAGAGTCGGCAAATAACCTTTGCGGCCTGCTCAAATGACCTTTAGCGAAAGGAAAACATTATGAATAACGAAATTGAAAATAAGATGAACGAAAGCGATGCTTCCTCCGACTGCATCGAAAACACATACGCTGAACGCGACAATATCATTCGCGGTCTGCTTTTTAACCGCACAGTGAACGTGATCGCCGTTTCGGGACGCGAAATCGTTGAAACCGCAAGAGAAATTCACGGAACAAGCCGTGTTTGCACCGCTGCTCTCGGAAGAATGCTGCTCGCCGTTTCCATGATGAGTGCACAGCTGAAAAGCGAAACGGACAGCATAACGGCGACAATTGCGGGCGGAGGGCCTGCGGGCAACATAACGGTTGTCGGGCATATGGGCGGAATCGTTAAGGGGTGCATCACCAATCCGGAGGTTGAACTGCCGCTTAACGAGTTCGGAAAGCTGGATGTTTCGGGTGCTGTCGGCGGCAGCGGTGAGCTGCGCGTTATTCGCGATTTGTCGCTGCGGGAGCCGTATGTCGGCAGGTGCGAGCTTATTGACGGCGAAATTGCAGATGATTTCGCAAATTATTTTTACACAAGCGAACAGCAGCCGTCGCTGGTTTATCTCGGCGTAAGGGTTGAGCCGCAGCAGGGGACCGTGCGTTCCGCTGCCGGGCTGATTATTGCACCGCTGCCCGATTGTCCGGAGAGCGATATTATTCGGCTTGAACAGCTGACGGGCAAAATTGCAAAGCTGTCACAGCATATGGATGACGGAGAGACCCTCGAAAGCGCGCTTAACGCCCTTTTCGAAGGCATGGAGTTTGAAATTACCGACACTCTCTGCCCTGCATACCGCTGCGATTGCAGCAGGGAAAGGCTTGAGCGCGTCATTATGTCGCTCGGCGAAAACGAACTGAAAGATATTATTGAAAACGACGGCAAGGCGGAACTTGTGTGTTCTTTCTGCCAAACGAAATACGTTTTTAACGAGGATGAACTCCGCGCTCTGCTTGAAGAGGCACAGGCGGGCGGAAACGATTCGGATGAGATTTCCGCAGATCTTGCCGAAGCGATAAACGACTGCGGAAATGAGTGATCTCAAAAACGGAACACAACCGAAATCAACAAAAATCGGAAACTCGCCGAACGGCTTGACTTTAATGAAACGGCTTCAACTCGGCGTCTGCTTAAAACCGGGTGGAGGATATGCAGCATGAGAAGCACAAAAAAGAAACCTGACAACGTTATTGATATCAGCGGCAATGTTGAGCTTGTTATGAAGCTTGCGGCGGACAAACTCGATGCGGGCGATCATATCGGCGCCCTTTCGCTGATGCGGCGTGCGGAAACAATTGAACCCGAAAACGAGGAAGTTATGCTTGCAATCGCGGGAACATACAACGAGATGAACAGGTTCACCGAGTCGCTTGCTTATTCCTCGTGCGTCCTGAATTCCGGTCATGAATATGTTCAGGATGCTTTCATGATTGCGGGCTACAGCTACCTTGGTCTCGGTGAATATGTTGCGGCGCGCAAAGCGTACAGGCAGTTCCTGATAAACGTTCCGGACAGCTACACTGATGAGGACTTGATTGCTGTTTACGAGGCTCTTGATATATGTGAGGCGAATTGTGCTTTGAACGAGTCAAGGGAATCCGTTCCTGCCGTTCGCGACAGCAGTGAAGTTGAGCTTGAAGAAACACTGAAACGCATTGAAGCAGAGGAGGATCGCGTGAACGGCGATATGGCATACGGACTTCTCAGCGATGCAATTGAAAAATTCCCGGATTCCTATGAACTGTTCGAAAAGTATCTTTTGAGCTGCTATGCTGTGATGCATTTTAAAAAAGGTATCAAAAAATACGAGGCCGCTCCCGAAAAATGGAAATCGAGATTAACGATTCGGTGCTATGCTGCGCTTTTGTACAGCGGAGCTCACAGGCCGCGCAAAGCAGCCGAGTGTGCAGACAACATCCTTAAAATGAAAGGGTTGGATGAAGAAGAGCTGATGCGGGCATCCGCCGTGATGCTGGAGATTCAAAATGCTTCCGCCGCGATGACTCTCGTTAAAAGGGTCTATTCGGAGCACCCGTACGATCAATTGGTAATCCATAACTATGCTCTGTCAGCCTACCTCAGCGGGGATTATGCTCTTGCCAGAACTCTCTTTGAAAAACAGCTGCGAATAGATCCGAGTGACAGTGTTGCTGCTTATTATCGCAAACTGTGCATAAAAACGCAGGAGGACGGCATTCTGAGAAACGTCAGCATACCCTATGATGTTCCGAGCGGCGAACTGTTCCGCTGCATGACCGTGCTTTCGAACGAACTCGGAAATGAAGATGCAGGCAGGATGTTGACCGAAAGCGAACCGGAGCTTACACAAGAGGAGATTGAAGAGTGCGTACGGTATTGCGCAGAAAAAACTCCTCCGCCCTTCCGTATCGGCGGATTGATGCTTTTGTACGAGCGTGACCGTCGGTCGGCGATGCATGAGCTTTACAAGATTCTTTTGGATCCGAGTTGTGACGACAGCGTTCGCAGGTTTGCAATCATGACTTTCCGCGATAAAGAGAATATGACAAGGTTCACGATTTTTGATAAGGGAAAACTCTTAACGGGTGAACTGTTCTCAACCGAAAATCAACCCGACAAAACGGATGACGAAGAAAAAGAGGATGATTGTCCGCATTTGCAGGCACCGTTCGGGCGGCTGAATGCACTCTTGCAGCAAAAGCTCTGCAATTGCAGCAAAAAAATCAGGCAGGAAGCCGAAAATATTGTTGAAGCGGCTGCGGAACTGTATAATGATTTGGGGTTGGCATTATCCAATTCGCAGGTTCCTGCATATGCAGCGGCGATTGATTATACATGCCGCTTTATGAACAGCAAAAGAGCAGTTAATGCAAAAAAACTTATAAAGGATTATGATATAACGCTGCGCAGGTTGGAAAATGCGGCGGAGAAGCTTCAAAGCGATCTATGCGTATACGGAATGTTCGAGCCGGAAGAAATGTGCAAACTTGAAGACAGCTTTGAAGAAACATTCAAAAAGCTTCATGCAGAGGAAAAAGCAGCAGCCGAACGTAAAAAGTCCGGAAAAACCAAGCCGTCTTCCCGCAAAAACGCCGATGCCGGCTCAAACAAGGCGGATCTCGCTTCAAAAAAACGGACAAATTCGGGCAGAAAGTCTGCCGAAAAAACAAAAGATGATTCCGTGAACAAATCCGAAAGCGGGTCCGAAAACAACGGCGGCGCACCGGATGCGGAATGACAGTGCGCCGGCGGTTTACGGCAGCAACATAAACGGAGATATATGTATGACTGATACTTATTTTGCAACGTGCAAAATCGGGCTTGAGTCCGTCGTTGCGGGCGAATTGCGCGATCTTGGAATTGAGGTGCTTCGCGTCAGCGATGCAAGAGTTGATTTTGCGGGAGACCATTTTGCAATGGCGCGTGCCTGTCTTTGGCTCAGAACTGCGGAACGCGTGCTGATGAAGCTTGCTTCGTTCCGCGCCGTAACTTTTGATGAACTGTACGAGGGCGTGCGCCGCATTCGCTGGAAGGATTACCTGCTGCGCACAAGTTTTATCCATGTGAACGGCAAATCTGCAAAAAGCAGACTTTTTTCGGTTTCCGACTGTCAAAGCATTGCGAAAAAAGCGATTGTGGATTCGCTTTCGCGTGAATACGGACTTAAAATTCTGCCGGAAAACGGCAGACGCATAATAATCGAAATCGGGATTCTGCGCGATGAAGTCACCGTTGCTCTTGATTGCTGCGGCGCGGGACTGTCCCGAAGGGGATACAGAACATACAATGTGCCCGCACCGATATCGGAAACGCTCGGTGCAGCAATAGTGATGCTTTCGGGTTACAGGCAAACCCGTCCGCTCATAGACCCGATGTGCGGTTCGGGCACAATGCCGATTGAAGCTGCAATGATCGCAAACAATATCGCGCCGGGAATTAATCGGGAGTTTGCGGCTGAGGACTGGCATTTTTTGCAGAACAACGCATTCGCCGCGGCGCGGGAGCAGGCGAGGGACAGTGTTCGCCGTGACACAGTGGATATATCCGGAAGGGATATAGACCCGCATTCGATTGAACTCTGTAAAAAACATGCAAAAAAAGCTGGGGTCATGCTCGATTGGCTCGTTGAACCCGTCCAAAAGCTCCGTGAAACGCGTACGGGCGGCGTGATCGTCTGCAACCCGCCGTACGGCGAGCGATTGCTTGAAAAACAGAGTGCGGAAGAGCTTTATCGTCAAATGCACGGCATTTTTTCGCAGCTTGACGGCTGGAGCGTGAACATCATTGCATCACATCCGGATTTTGAACGCATATACGGCGCAAGAGCGGATAAAAGGCGCAAGCTTTCAAACGGAGGCATGACCTGCACGCTTTATCGCTATCGCCCGCATTATCTTTCCCCAAAGCCGGAAAGGTCAAATACGGACGAATCGCGAATCGACGAATCGACGAATGAACGGCGGCTTCGCATGGATTAACCCTCCCACACCGGGTTTTAATACATCAAATTTCAATGCGCATTCGGAATAATTGAATCAACAGCATCAAAAAGGGAACCGTGCCGATTTGTTTCGACGGTTCCCTTTAATTTGCGTTCCGTGCGTGTAATGCATCAATCGAAATACATTGAATACACGGAGCTGTTCGAATTTCGACGCAGTAATCAGCTCAATTCAAACATGCCTGTGTACAGCTCGTAGTATCGGCCCTTGCGGCGGAGCAGCTCTTCATGGTCGCCGCGCTCAATGATACGGCCTTTTTCAAGCACCATAATGGCATTTGAATTGCGAACGGTGGAGAGTCGGTGTGCAATAACAAACACCGTTCTTCCTTCCATAAGGCTGTCCATGCCGCGTTCGATGAGCAGTTCGGTTCTTGTGTCGATCGAGCTTGTCGCCTCATCAAGAATGAGCACCTCGGGATTGGTAACGGCGGCTCGTGCAATTGCGATAAGCTGACGCTGACCTTGTGACAGGTTTGCGCCGTCCGAAGTGAGCATCGTATTATAACCTTCCGGCAGGTGCGAGATGAAGTAATGCGCATTTGCGATCTTTGCCGCCTGAATACATTCGTCATCCGTTGCATCCAGCTTGCCGTAACGAATGTTTTCCATAACCGTGCCGGTGAACAGGTGCGTATCCTGCAAAACCATGCCGAGTGTTCCGCGAAGGTCGCGTTTTTTGATGCGGCGAACATCGATTCCGTCATAGGTGATTTCACCCTCGTTAACATCATAGAACCTGTTGATAAGGTTGGTTATCGTCGTTTTGCCGGCACCGGTGGAGCCGACAAACGCGATCTTCTGTCCGCGCTTTGCATAGAGGGAAACATCATTCAAAACGTTCACCTTGCCGTCATAGCTGAAGGTTACGTCGTGCAGCTCAACCATGCCCGCAAGCGGAACTTCAGTCACGGAATTGTTTGCTCCCGACTCGGTTCCGTTGGGAACGCGCCAGACTTTTTCGCCGTGTGCGTTCAAGCCGAGGGTAACATCGCCGTCATCGATTTCGGGTGGAACATCCATAAGCTTAAACACGCGCTCCGCGCCCGCAAGCGCAAGCAGAACGAAATTGAACTGCTGCGAAATCTGCGATATGCGCTCCGCAAACTGCCGTATGTACTGCAAAAAAGCAATAAGCACGCTGCCGGAAGTCACAAGACCGAGAACACCGAGGGTGGTCGTTATCGAATAGAAAATATGAGACAGGTTGTTCATTATCGGCCCCATGATATTGGCATAGGTATTTGCCTTTGTTGCTGCCGAACAGAATTCAATATTCAGCACATCAAATGCCTTCATGGATTCTTCCTCATGGTTAAAGGCCTTAACGACCTTCTGCCCCGCCATCATCTCTTCAATGTATCCGTTCACGGATGCAACGGCTTTTTGCTGACGGGCAAAATTCTTTCCGCTCTTTTTGCCGATGAATTTGACTGTAAAAAACACAACAAACCCCATAACAACAACGATTGCAAACAGCGAAACGGAAAGAATGAGCATCATTGCAACGATGCCGACGAGGGATATGCATGAGATTATCAGCTGCGTGATGCTCTGGTGCAGAAGCTCGCGGATCGCGTCAATATCGTTTGTATAGTAACTCATAAGCTCGCCGTGCGTATGGGTATCAAAATAGCTTATGGGAAGACTCTGCATCTTGTCAAACATATCCTTGCGCAGGTCACAAAGCACCGTTGCGGAGCATTTGAGCATCAGATAGTTTAAACAATAGTTGGTGAGAACACTGAGCACATACAGCCCCGCCATGCCGATAAGCAGGGCAAGGTATTTTGCCTGTGCCGCATCGGGCGTGATGCCTGCTTCTTCCAACACGGCAACAAGGGGTTTCATCATGTAGCTTGCGGCAATTGTTGCAAGGGAATAGACTGCGATCATAATAACCGCAACAGTGAACATCCAGCGGCATTTGCCGTAGTACTTAAGCAGCCTGCTCATTGTTTTGAGCGGATTTGCGGGGCGGCCGCTGCCTGCAAAACGTGCAGCGGGGTTGTCTCTTCCTCCGGGCATTTTAGGCATTAGTGACCGCCTCCTTTCCTTTTATGTCAGAGCTGCTGTTTACGCCGGAGACCGTTCCGCCTTCCTGCGGAAGTTCCTTGTTTTGAGACAGGTAAACTTCGCGGTAGATTTCGCTGCGCTGCATAAGCTCATCGTGAGTGCCGACATCTGAAATGCGTCCCTTATCCATAACGATTATCCTGTCGGAATACATTATGGAGGCTATGCGCTGGGCAATGATGAGCTTTGTTGTTCCGGGCAGACTTTCGCGGAATGCGGTGCGGATGCTTTCATCGGTGCGTGAATCGACTGCGCTTGTGGAGTCGTCAAGGATCAGGATCTTCGGATTTTTGAGCAGCGCGCGGGCAATGCAAAGCCTTTGCTTCTGTCCGCCGGAAACATTCACACCGCCCTGCCCGAGATCCGTGTCGTACCCGTCAGGGAAGCTCATAACGAAATCGTGCGCACATGCAAGGCGACAGGCATGCTCAATCTGCTCGTCCGTTGCGTCCTTGTTGCCCCAACGGAGATTGTCGCGAATCGTGCCGGAAAAAAGCATGTTCTTTTGAAGCACCATTGATACGCTTTCGCGCAGTTCATACAGTGAATAATCCTTAACATTCCTTCCGCCGACAAGCACTTCGCCCGAAAGTGCATCGTAAAAACGCGGAATGAGCTGCATCAGGGTCGATTTTCCGTCACCGGTGCCGCCCACAACGCCGATGGTCTCACCGGCGCGAATGTGCAGGTTGATATCAGAAAGCGTGAGGTTGTCGTTTTTTCCGGAATAGCTGAAATCAACATGGCGGAATTCAATCTCACCGTTTTCGACTTTGAACGTGCTGCCGTTATCCGTAATGTCGGGAACTTCGTCAAGCACCTCGTTGATGCGCGTCACGGATTCGCGCGTCATGGTGAGCATCATGATGATCATTGCAACCATTGAAACGGAACCTACAACCTGGTTGGTGTAGGTCAACATGCTGACAAGTTCGCCCTTCGTAAGCGTTCCCGCAAACACCTGATTGCCGCCCATCAGCATCAGAATGACGGCGCAGGTCCACATAATACCCATTTGAATCGCAGGCAGCAGGGAGAAAAGCTTCTGTGCGTAAATTTGAGCCTTTTTAAGGTCATCAGCGGAAGCGGCAAATTTCTTTTTTTCATAATCCTCGCGTGCAAAAGATTTCACAACGCGTGCGGCGACAAGATTTTCCTGAACGGAAGCGTTCATCTTGTCATATTTTTTTAACATGATGCGGAAACGCGGCTTGCCTATCATTCCCATTGAAATGAGTGTGCAGAACATAATGGGCAGCGCAACAAGGAAAATGACCGAAAGCTCCGCATTTACGCGCAGAGCCATAACGGCCGCAAGCACCATCATGACCGGAGCGCGCACAAATATGCGTATCATCTGCTGATAAAGATTCTGAACGTTGTTGATATCCGCCGTTGTACGCATAACGAGGGAGGGTGTTGAGAATCTGTCCGTGTTTTTGAAAGAGAAAGACAGAATCTTTTCAAAAACTTTTCGGCGCAGGTTCTTTGCAAAACCCATGCTTGCAACCGCAGCCGTACGTGCGGCAAGCATACCGAATGCAAGCGACAGCATTGCCGCAAGCACCATTATGCCGCCGAGAATAATCACGAATCGGGTTCTGTCGGCGATAAGCTCTGCCGAAAAATACTTCCGAAGGGTGAAATCAGGCGAGCCGTAAAGCCCGCCGTCAACTATTGCCGCCATAAGGAGTGGGATAAAAACTTCCATCGTAACTTCAAGAACGATGAATATCGGTGTCAGAAACGAGGGAAGCCGATATCCCTTTGCGCAGGGCAGCAGGCTGCGAAAACCGCTGTTCTTTGCGTTTTTTTCAGTGCTTGTTTTTTTTGTTTTCATAATACGTTGTTAAATGCCAAATTGACGGTGGGCAAACAATACCTCCAAACTTCCTTTAGTGATTGTATTTTAACATCATAAATAATATATTGCAAAGCCTTTCATCAAATGCCGTTCACAAAACAAAAATACTGTCCCGCGGCATTGGTGTTCCGTCGGCGGGGAAATGCTTTTAAACCAAACCGACGGCATCCATAAGCAGCATCAGAAGAGGGACAAAGATGAAACAGCCGAGAGTCGTAAGGCTCATTCCGGCAGCAACGAATGATTCATCCGCATCGTTTGCCGCCGCAACAACAACGGCCTGCGTCATAACGGGCATGGCGGATTCGATAACAAGAACCCCGCTCGGCATTCCGCTCAGACCGAAAAGTTTGCAGAGCACAAGCATGATAAGCGGCGCGGCGATAAAGCGCATTCCCATGACAGCAAGCATGCAGCGGTCGGGCTTAAGGCTTTTAAACCCGTATTCGTACAGTGCATATCCGATATAAAACAGCGCGAGCGGCGTTACGATATTGCCCATATAGCCGGAGAGCTTAACAACAGGCTGCGGCATTTTGACGCCGAGTGCCGCAAGCGGAAGGCAAACAGCAAGCGCAACCAGGGGTGGGGAAACGATTTTTTTAAGATTGTGCAAAAATCCGCCGCGCTTTTCGCCTTCGCCGGAGCGAGAGATGAGATAATTCCCGATTGTCCAAAAAAGGGTTGTGTTGACAATGTAGAAGCACATCACGTACGGCACGGCTTCATCGCCGAAAAG
This sequence comes from Clostridium sp. CAG:138, assembly GCA_000435055.1. Classification (GTDB taxonomy): domain Bacteria; phylum Bacillota; class Clostridia; order Christensenellales; family CAG-138; genus PeH17. The sequence goes on from FR879718.1 coordinate 58,637, forward strand.
CCCGGTGTTCATCGGCAGCCCGACAAAAACTGAATTCGAAAAAGCACACATCGCAATAAAACCGCCGCGCCGTTTTGCCTCGGGTTTAAGCAGCTTTGCAAAAATAAAGCCGAGCAGAAGAGTTATAATCATGCTCAGCGCGGGCAAAAGAAACAGCGGTGCGGGATTTTGCAGTGCGTCAAGGTCGATTTTTCCGAACACGGTGTTCACAACAAGAGAAGGCATACCCGCTGAAATAATAAGCTTGGTCATAAGCTTTTTGTGTTCGCGGCGCAGATAGCCGAGTTTGCCGAAAAGCCAGCCCACGGCGACCATGAACATCACGATAAGCACGGCCGTAAGCGAATGGAATGTTGTTTCAAGCATTGTTTGTTACCTTGCCTTTGACAGAGTATTTGACAGAAAGTGTTTTTAATTAATGCGAAGAAAACCTGCAAACGGAGCATTCCGTGAAGCAGCGCCTCACAAAACGCTCCGTAAATCGGGTCCAATATGAATCGGTCTTCGGTTCAGCCGTTTGCAGGCTCCGAAACTCGAGCATTTAACTCAAAGTGCAGGTTTTACTTGCAGATCTTCCTGCATTCGAGGTAATACCTCTTTTCATGTGCTTCGCCCATTGAGAAAGTCTTGCGGGGCAGTGCGCCGTCAAAAACAACGGTGCGGAAGAATGCGCTCTTTTCCATGGGGGGAAGCAGGAAGCCGATGTTGCCGTGCTTGCTGCCGAGGTCGTTCACAACGTCTGCGCCGTGGATATAGTCGATAGTCGCGCCTTCGGTTGCTTTAAGAACAACGTCAAGAGCGTTTTGAAGCGTGCCGACTTCAAGCTGTGCATTGGGTTTTGCAACAACAATAAGTCCTTTGCCGTTCTCGGTAATGACGGGAATAACGTGCGCGCCCTCGGGAGCGGCCTTCTCCGCCTTTTCCATGCAGCATTCGCAGTCATAGAAGTTGATTTCGCATTCGCCGTTGTTCTGCTCCGCAAGCTTCGCCTTCAGTGCTTCAAGGAATGCGGGAACATGAACGTTGAAAACGACCCTGTGGATGGGTTCGAAAACGATGCCGTCATCGTGAACGTTTTCAAGTTCAACAAGTGCAAAGCGTGCGGGGTGATCCGCCTGCTCTTCGGGGGTGAGGGTGGCCTTGACTTTTTCCCAATTTGCTTTTGCGGTTGCAAAGCTGTGGTTGCCGTCGCCCATTGCAAACAGCAGGGGGGGCATTTCGGTGCCGTACTTGTTGGGATCAACAAGTGCGTTCAGCGCGGAGATAACGTCCTCGATCATGCCTTCATTGTTGACGAACCAGCCCTCAATGTGTCCGCCGTTCTGCATAAGGTCGAAATCGTAGAGCTTTTCGCTGTTCTGAAGCTTTTCCGCAAGGGGTTCGATAACGGTTTTCTTTTCATCATCGATAAGAACAAGAATATGGGGCAGCTCAAGCAGTGCGCCGTCGCGAATCTTCAGGCGGGGCGGGATGCGCTCAACGATCGTGCCCTCGGTTGCGCGGATAAGGGTCGTTGAACCCTTGGAGTAGTCATAGCACTCGAGATCCAGTGCAACAACAAGTCCGTTGCGGGTGTTGCCGCCGACGCTGCGGCGCGTGAAAACGAAACCTTCGCCAAGATTTTGAAGGATGCCGTTGTCGATATAGTCGTGCATTGCCTTGCGGATCGCGGCAATTTTTTCGGTTTCGCCGGGCTTTTCAAGATAAATCTCCGGAAGCATAAGGCGCAGGGTGGACGGAGCATCGCCGACGATCTCTTCGCACTTGTTCCAATAGTCGGGCTGGGAAGTGTACTGGTCGCACGCAACGCATGCCCATTTGGTAAGGTCAACATTCTTTGCGGGCATCAGGATTTCGGGAACCATGATACCGATATTGTTCTTGAATTTCGGGTTCATTGAAGTAATTCCTCCGTGATTTAATGAATGCTTTGCGCATTCCGTCATTCATGCCAATTTTACAACACTTTTCTTTTTTTGGCAACGGTTTAAACGCTTTTTTTCAAATATATGCCGCACGGCAAAACACCCCCGCTCGGGTTGCCCGGGCAGGGGTGTTTTATTCGGAAAAAGAAAGGAGGCTCGTTATCGGTTACGGTTAATTCCCTTTTCCGTCATTCAAACCTTATGCTCTCTGCAACGCGCTTGGAAAGGCTTGCCGAGTCCTCATACAGCCGAGAAAGCTCAATAACAACAAACACAGGGTTCTCCTCGGTGTATGCACAGGCAGCAGGGTTATCAAAGGCATGGAAACCTTCTCCGACAGTCCACATGGCAGGAGCGCATTCGTGATGAGATGAGGTATATGCGCTTATGCAGTTTGTTGAGTTATCGACTGTTGAATGGAAATTTTCAAAGTTGACAAGTTTAACATGTCCGGAAACGACAGAGCCATATACTTCATGCGTGACGTTTTCGGCATGATTGTTCGGGTCGTATGTGCCGTATCCGGCCGCACCGGCAAGATTTCCGTTTTCATCATAGAGCAGCTTGCGCCCGAGCAAATAGAAACCGAGATCGGAATAAGACGAATCGGTGTAGACACCTTCGTCACTTCTGACCGTCCAGCCCTCCGGCAGGTCGAACGTAACGCTGAAAGCGCGGG
>FR879719.1:0-18437 GCA_000435055.1 Clostridium sp. CAG:138
CACTCCCGAACCCGGCGGAGACGGTACTCCCGAGCCCGGCGGCGAAATCACTCCCGAGCCGGGTGGTGAATACACTCCCGAACCCGAAGAACCCTATATTGCAACGGATCTTTACAGTGGAATATATACTCCTGCCGATATAGAAAACGACACGCTTGTTTTTTATGCATACCCTGCCGGGGGAGATAATCTTTCACTTAAAGTTTATATTAAAGGCCGTTACGACAACGTGAACAACGGTGAATTGCTGTACCCGGATGAGCAGAGTTATTTTCGTCCCGTGTTGTCGATAAACAATGAGTACATAATCACAATGTATCTCTATCGCGGAAGTGAACTTTGCGGCGGTGCTGTGCGCTTTTATATCACCTACCGCAATCAGCCTGCCGATGAAGACAATCCTGTTGTCGGTGAACATCCGCCGGTGATAACAACAAACCGCGACGGCGACGACAGTGTGATCACAAGCAGCCGTTTCCTGCTAAGAGTTGCTGCACGCACCTGGGAAGGCAATGTTATATACGCAAACCATATCGTTGTTACCCTTGACGGTGTTGTTCAAACGAATCCGACCGGCAGCACGGTGTTTGAATATCACCTTGTGCTGACTCCGCCGAATGTCGGAGACGACATCGACCATATTGTTACTATACTTGCATGGGATGATGAAGGGAACTCAACTTTCCGAAAACTCATTCTGCCCTATCACCGCGTCGGTGAAGGAGATGAAAACGGAAGCATCCATATTTCAATAGATGCAACCACCCTCGGGCTCGGCATCATTATTGATGATGATTATACCGTTCATGAAGGCGAAAACGCTGCCGAAGTGCTGCTGCGCCTGTTCGAGGACTATGGCATTGAAGCGCAATTCAGCGGAACACCGAGGCTGAATTTCTATCTGCGGCGCATCGTGTGGGGCGATATTGCATACAGCGTTGATATTCCTCCGGAACTCTGGGAGCTGATACTCCGTGACGGCATAACTCTTACGGATCAGCATGACCGAGACAGCATCGGAGAATTCGACTTCACGCGGTGTTCCGGTTGGATGTACTGTATAAACGGCATGTACCCGGGAATCGGACTTTCCGAATACTACCCAATCAACGGTGACGAGCTCTGTCTGCGGTTTACACTTGCTCTCGGCAAGGATATCGGCGGATATGACGCAACAGGTTCCGGCGGATCCGAAGGCTCACTTTCAAGTTACTGCGGGCTTTGGATTGACGGAGGATTCATTCAGCTTGAGCACGACTACGAACTCATTCAACGTGTCGAACCCACTGACGATGAGGATGGTTTCATTGAGTACCGCTGCTCAAAATGCCATGACACTTACCGCGAAGTGCTTCCCGCAGGAAGTCCCGGCCAAAGCGTATTTATGCTGACGCATACGCTTGTGCCGCAAATCTGCATCGGTACTGCGGGCTCACCCGAAAATTCCGGTTTAAAAAGAAAGGCGATAAATAATGACATTAAAGATTAAATCAATTCTGAGCCTGCTGCTTGCGTTTTTGCTCATATTCGCAGGATGCAGTGCATCTCCGCATAAAGAACGAGTACAGCCTCCCATGTCCGAACGCATTCTTCAGATTGCGCAGGGCATGAAGAAACTTGCAGGAGTTGAAGAAGGCGACTGTCTGCTTAATGCGTCGGATGAATTCCCTGCCGGTTCTTCCGTTTGCGACTGGGCAGCCTTGGCATGTGCTGTCGGCGGTGCGGAGGATAGCTATACAGCCTACCTGCACGCGCTTGAAGCTTATGTAAAAAATAAACTCGGCGAAGATTCATCCCTCGGCAGAGCAACCGACTACCACCGAATTGCTCTTACGGTGCTCGCACTTGGCGGTGACCCGGCAGCATTTTCGGAGGATAAAAACGGAGAACCGGTGAATCTTGTTGAGCTCGGAACCTACAACTACCCCGGCGAACTCGGCGCGCAAGGACTGAACGCATACATTTTTGCACTGATAACTCTCGATTCTGAGAGTTATGCGGTTCCTGACGGAAGCAGGTATACCCGAACAGGCATCATTAAAGAAATTCTTGCTGCCGAAGAACCCGGCGGAGGGTTTGGGCTTGATAAAGGTGCATTTGACATTGATATAACCGCAATGGCGCTTCAAGCTCTTGCCCCGTACTGCGGCAGCCAAAACGCGCTTTCCGTCGGTATATCACCCGGCGAGATCTCCCGCACTGTTGACCGTGCATTGGCACGGCTTGCCGCTGTAATGAAAGAAAACTGCACATTCTGCTCGTATGGTGCAGAAAACACCGAGTCGACAGCTCAGGTTATTATTGCACTCTGTTCACTTGGTATCGACCCACGCACCGATGAACGTTTCATGCGCGGCGGTAAAAACATTGTTGACGGAATGCAGAGTTTTCTTCTCCCCGGCAGCGTGTACAGGCACTCTGCGAACGATTCGGAAGGAAACCTTATGTCCACGGAGCAGGCAATGCTTGCGCATATCGCATTGTATAAAGCTGATCATAAGCTCGGAAGACTGTATGATTTTCAAAGCGTATAGCCTGATATTGTCTGCACGATGAAAATATTAATTAATGATAAACGGTGATTATAAATGCTGACAGACAACATTAAATCTGAAATCAAAAAAGTTATCGTCGGAAAGGACGAAATTATCGAAAAGGTTTTGACTGCAATTCTTGCGCAGGGACACATACTGCTGGAAGATGTTCCCGGCGTTGGAAAAACAAGCCTTGCACTTGCTTTTTCAAAGGCACTCGGACTTGACTGCAAACGTATTCAGTTCACACCGGACACAATGCCTTCCGATGTGACAGGCTTTTCGGTTTTCGAAAAATCAAATTCCGACTTTGTGTATAAGCCCGGAGCGGTTATGACAAATCTTCTTGTTGCGGATGAAATCAACCGCACCTCAAGCAAAACCCAATCCGCTCTGCTTGAAGCGATGGAGGAAGGAAAAGTTACAGTTGACGGAACAACCCATAAACTTCCGTCCCCGTTCATCGTTCTTGCAACCGAAAATCCGATCGGGTCGGCAGGAACGCAACTGCTGCCCGTTTCTCAGCTGGACAGGTTCATGTTCAAATTGAGCATGGGTTATCCCGATATTAAAAGTCAAGTTGAAATACTGCAGGGCAGACACCGTTCCGACCCGCTTGACGATGTAAAAGCCGTATGCTCAGCCAATGAACTGGTGCAAACAATCGAAGTTGTTCGACAAACATTCATATGCGATGAAGTTTACGAATACATAGCCGAACTTGCCGAGCAGACGCGGCATCACGAATCGGTTCAGTTCGGAATCAGCCCCCGCGGTGCGTTGGCGGTGAGCCGTGCCGCAAAAGCATATGCTTATCTTTCCCGCCGCGACTATGTTACGGCGGACGATGTTGCCGCAGTTTTCCGCGATGTATGTGCACACAGACTTGTTCTGAACACAAAAGCGCGAATGCGCGGGTATACCGAAACGGATGTTGCCGATGAAATTGTTTCCGAACACAAAAAACCGGGAGTTAAGGATTTTAAACGGAGATGAAGCATAACCCCAAACCCGAAGAAAAGAAAGCAGCGGGGATCGATGATGATTTTGCAGTAAAAAAAGATTTTGCACAAAGCTGCACACTGCGGCGCATTGCAGCTGCTGTTCTGTATCTGTCGATTCTTTTCTGCTGCACAATCACCGCATTAAAGCTTCCGTCACTTGCTGTTTTGTTCCCGCTTGCAGCAGTGCTGCTTATTCCCCCGCTTTGCTTTGCGTTCAACTGTTTCGCCGCTTCGAAAGTTGAATTTGCCGTTAAAGCTTCTTCCTCCTGTCCCCGCGGGGAAAGCTGTCGTTGTGAAATCGTTCTTCGCAATGACAGTATCATTCCGCTGCCGTTCGTGCGCTGTACTCTGATTTTGCTAAACAAGCTTAACGGAGAAAACCGCATTTCGGTCATTCGTTGCAGCGTCCCTGCACTTTCGGAAAGCCGAACCGGGTTTTCTGTAAAATCGATGCATTGCGGCAGCGTTTCACCGCAGATCCTGCGAACAGAGCTTACCGATTGCTTCGGACTGTTTTTTAAAAGAATACGCAGCAGCTCTTCCCTGCGATCGGATGCAAAATGCTTATTTATGCCGACAGTGTTCGATATTGACGCCATCAGAAACGATGCATTCTCTCATGATATAGACAGCAGCGATTATGCACCCGGCAAACGCGGTTCGGATCATTCCGAAGTTTTTCAACTCCGTCCGTACGAACAGGGTGATTCTTTAAAACAGGTGCATTGGAAGGCCTCCTGTAAATTCGATGACCTCATCGTGCGCGACGCAAGCTTTCCGATAGTACGTTCACTGCTTATCTGCATGGACGTATCCGGATGTACAGCCGCTGAATGCGATGCAATCAGTGACGTTGCAGTCTCTGTCTGTTCCGCACTGTCGGACTCCGGAACCGCATTTACAATTGCACGCCCGCAATGCGGCCAAATTGAGTTTATCGACGTGAATGCTTCCGATGAGCTTCCCTCTGCGGCCGAATGGCTTATCGAATGCGAACCCTCGGAAAGCGCCTTCGCAGCATATGTCAGGGAACGCGGCGCCTGCGGATACGGAAAAATCGTGTTTATCGGCAAAGAGTTCTCAGACTCTGCTGCGGAGTTTTGCGCCGGTGCAAACACAAAGCGGCTTCTCTGCCGTGCGGGCGGCAACGGTACGTTTACGGCATTCTCTTCAGACAATTATGCTGAAGAACTGTCCGATGTTGACCTTTAAACCGGTTTCGTATTATAAAATTTGTGGTTGAGTTGAATGATTAAAAGAGAAAAAAGAGACGAATTGCATATTGAGCAGTCCAAAAGCGCATGTTGTCAAAGCTTCTGGGATTTTTCCAGAGCATTGCTCTGTTCGGTTATGTTCACACTCGGCTTCAACATCCTGCTGTTTTCGATTTTTAACTCGCTGAGCGTTTCGGCGTTTACGGTTACCGCGTTTGAAGCACCGATAATCTGCGTGCTCATACTTCTTTTTCGCGGAAAGAGGGGAACCGTTGCAGTGTCTTTATACTGTGCCGCAGTTTTCCTGTTTTCCATACTCTTTTTTGGGAGCATACGCAGCGGACTTGATGCACTCACTAATGACTGCATTGCGCTTTTAATAAAGCTGACAGGAAAAATCCATCTCGATGTGCAATCCGAACCTGCCGATACATTGCCGTTCCTTATTCTGCTTTGCAGCATTATTTCAGCAGCATCAGCCAAACTGTTTTCTGCCGGAAGACGCATTGCTGCATACGCAGTTATTCTGTTCGGCACGGTACTTTCCGCAAGCGGCATTGCACAATCACCTGTCGGTGCGGTTTTAATAATTGCAAGCGGAATAACACATCTTGCTGCGGGAAGTCTCTCCGTTCCGCATTTTCAAAAAAAGGGCGCAAAGCTCACTTGTGCCGTCGTTCCGCTGCTTCTTGCTTCGGCAGTCTTTCTGGGTTCTCTGCCCATGCGCAGTTTTTGTTCGGACAGCAGGCTGAATGCACTCAGCAGCAGCCTCGGTATTTGGCTGCACCGTGCGGTTTACGATGAAACAACAAATTCCATGCCCGAGGGACGGCTCTCTCCCCTTCGCGCACGCAATACTTCCGAAACCCCCGCAATTGCTGTAACATCCGAAACAATACAAAGCGGTTATTTTCGTGGAATGGTCGGAGAAGTTTACACCGGAACGAGCTGGGAATCGCTGCCAAACAAAGAACTTGCAAAATACAACGACTTGTTCTACTGGCTTCATTCCGACGGTTTTTTTGCCCAAGCTCAATTGAGCTCCGCAGCAGCCGCTGTTGGAGCTGACGGCGGAAATGCATGCGCAAAAAGCAAAGTTGATATTGAACTGATTTCAGCATGCAGACGTTATCTGTATCTTCCGTATAATGCCGCTGCGGGAAAACTTCTTGATGAAGACCGCATCGGAGATTCCGCATGTATTCGAAAGAACAATACCGGAAGAGATTTCAGCATTGAATGCAGCTCCGTGCCGAGTGCGCCTCAGCTCCGCAGAATGCTGAAGGATACAAACGGGGATTCCGTTGAAAAGTACTTGTCCGACGAACGCGCCTATGCTCAGTTTGTGTATGAAACAAGTTTGCTTCTTACTCCCGAAGCAACTGCTGCAATGGCCGAAATTTTCGGCGAAGCCCCGCCTGCGCTTGCCCTTTCGGATATTCTGCCGCTCGTTTTAAGCGCGCTGAAGGAAAACATTACCTATGATGAAACGGTCAAAACTGACTGCGGAACGAATGATTTTGCCGCATACGTTCTTCAGGTCGGCAAACGCGGATACAGCGTTCACTATGCAGCATGTGCTGCCGTTATGCTGAGATATTTCGGCGTTCCGTCAAGGTATGTCGAAGGCTATTATATCAATGCCGAAACAGCTGCTGCACGGAGTGTTTCGGGGCGTGTTGTTCTGACCGAAGCGGATGCGCATGCATGGGCTGAATACTATCTCGACGGTATCGGATGGATCCCGTTTGAAACAACTCCGGGTTTTGAAGGAAGTGATTCGGCTTTTTCCGGTAATGACAGAAGGACTGACGATTCATCGGATCCTTCCGATAACACCGAAGCTCCGAACGAACCGGATTCTTCAGACGACAGGGAGGATACTTATCGGAATGATAACCTTCCCGATATCCGCCTCGCGCGTCCGCAAAAGAATCTGAACAAAATTAACAGTACAAAGCTTGCAAAAGCACTGATTTTGGCATTCCTTCCGATTCTGCTTCTGCTCACAGCGGCTCTGATTGTTTTTCTTGCAGTACGCCGCATCCGATTTCGACGAGCGTTCAAAAAAATGCTCAATGCCGAACCGAACGAAGCCATTGCACTTATGTTCGGCTACCTGAACATGTTCATGGCTGCATGCGGACTTGATATCAGCAAAATTGATTCCCGCTATTCCGAGCTCAACGCTGAAGCCGTGTTCAGCAACCATAAAATGACTGCTGAGCAAAAAGAAGATATGCAGACGTATATTGAATCAGAGGTTGACAAATACAGGAGTTCGCGCTCATTCTTCGGACGGCTGCGCGACAGATATATCGCCTGTGTTTATATATAAGTAAAAGCTGTATTCAATTCAGCTTATTACTAAATCATAAGGAGGTTTTTTAATGAAAAGAACAACACGACTCATTGCTGCAATGCTCTGCATCATGTTGGCATTCGGGTGCCTTGCTCCCGCATCCGCCGCTGCCGCAAAGCTGCTGCAAACCGGCGGAAGCTTTTATCTCACCGCTTCCACCGCAACTGCCACGATAATCGAACCCGTTCGGGTCGATTACGCTCACGGGCAAACTGTTAAAGAAGCTCTTCAAGCAAGCGGACACACGTTCAGCGGCATTGAAAGCGGCTTCATCACCGCAATTGACGGTGTCCGGGGTAATTTCGTCAGATTTTATGATTATGACGAATCAACCGGTGAATGCGGATACGATCTTGATGCGGCCGCTTCCGACATAACCGCAATAGGTTTTGCCGAAAATGAGGTTGCCTCAAAAGAAATGATTGCGCTTATAACACTTATGGGCGATTTCAATTATTCCGCCAACGGCGTTTTAAACTACCCCGCCGCAAAGACTGCCTATGCCGATGCACTGCGCGGCCTGCGCAATGCAAATGCAGAACAGGCTCAGGTGCTTTTCTCCGCGCTTGATTCCGCAATGCGGGATTATGCCGCATATCTCGAAGGCGACAAATACGACGTTGTTTTTAATGTTACTCAAAACGGTATTACAATTGAAAACCCCGTTATCACCATTACCGACGCCTACGGCAATGCGAGCATTTACAGCGGAACAACCGCCCAGGCTTATGCAGGTGTTTCAACCTATTCCGTTTCCGACGGCGGGCACAACCGCATTGAGGGCAGAGTGACCGTTTCTCCCGATGCCGAAAGCGGAGAGTACTCTGCTTCCGCAATCGATGCTGCACTTCCTTATGGCGAGTGGTTCGGAGACATAATCTTCCACGCCGACAGCGGCGCACTCGAGAAGCTTTACGAACGCGAGCAGGATTACGGAACTCACACCGCAACTTACAAAGTTGAAGACACAAACCACGGCAATGTCTATATGTACCTTACGCGCGGCGCGGATCTTCCTTCAGACAGCGTTAAAACTTATGCCTGCTATGTTGACATCAACGGCAGGGATAATTCCGACGGAAGCGTTCCCGCAAACAACAAGGGTTGGGAAAGCCGCTATACAGTGCTCACGAACCTTTGGGAAAAAAACAGCATGACTGAGCGCAGCTTTGACATTGAAGCGCGTTATTATGTCGGTGAACAGACTCAGATACAGTCCTTTGAAATCAATCTTGAGCGCATTCCGACGCTTGCCGATCTTCAGGTTTTCGGCAGCGGCACACGGCTTCCTATAGAGTTTGCCCCCCTTACCGGCGAATACTCCCTCACTACCGTTGCCGAAAGCGTTGTCATTTCACCCTTCCCCGTTCTTTCCGATTACAGAATTCTCGTGAACGGCAATGATACGCAGCGCGAGGTTGTTCTCAATGGCATCGGCGAAAGCACAGCTGTAGATGTTACGGTTGAATATACCGTGAATGCAGAAGAAAACATCACAAGAACATTTTCCTACACGCTGAACATTACGCGCCTTCAGGCGACCGACGTCAACGTCATCATCCCGGCCGGAACCGAAGCAGAAATTGTTAATGCCGCCGGCGGTGTGATTCAACCTTTGGTATGCGGTGAAGTTGTTGACGGTGTGTATGTCAACACATACGCTCTCACTCCGGGTGAAGAATATGACTGTATCGCAACAAAGAACCGGTATTTCCATACTTCCGCAAGATTCACGGCGGCGGAAGGCACCGATTTTACCGTTTCCGAACCCGAAAGCACGGACAAGCTCACAGCCGTCGGCGCATACACTGCGCGTAACGTCGGTAATGCAAATACCCGTGTTTATCCCCTCGACAGGGCTTTTGCTTCCGCCGAACACGAATACATGTTCACCGTTTCGGATGCAAACTCCTCCTTCTTTATGAAGGCTACGTGCAATGACGATGCGTATGAAATTCATGCATTGTATGACAAGCAGACTGCCATTGCTTCAACCAACGGTATTCCCGTGGATAAGTTAATTGACTCAACGGTTGAAAGTGCTGCAGGTGCGGTTGCCTGCGGTCAGTTTGTTGCATCCAACTGCGGTTACGCAAATACGATGATACTCCGACTTACAAAGACCGTTGATTCGGTTGAATACTATCAGGAGTATACGTTCGTTGCGAGAAGAGCGTTGAGCCTCGGTACACTTTCGGCAAAAACCCAAGCGAACGGTATTGTGAACGATATTGTGCTACGCGATGAAAACGGCAGCATTGTTAAATATGACAGAGACAGGGTCGACTACTATGCAACTATTGCGTTGAGTATTCCCGAAGTTATTATTTCTGCTTCATTCAAGAGCACCGCGAGCGAAACTGCTCCCAACAAGGGCGGTTATTATCTGCTTGTAAACGGTGAACGTTTTGATGACCCGTCAAATGTCTCCGTTTCTCTTGATTCCGCGCTCAGCAGTGAAGACATCACCGTCACCATCTGCCACGAAGACGATGCCTCCGTGCAAAGCACCTATACGCTTCATCTTGCCAAGACAGCGCCCACACCGGTGCGCTTTGTAACGGAACCTGCGGATGCGATAACCTTCGTTATTTCAAACAGCACGAGCCTTTCCGTACCTAAAAACGAGGACGGCACCTACAGTCTTATCCCCGGTGAAAGTTATGCTTACACCGTTACAAAGGCCGGCTTTGCAGGCATTCATGAATCGAATTATATCCCTGTTCAGAGCGATGAAGTCATTGAAATCAATGCTGTTCTGACGGCTGCCGAACCGAATCCGAATCTTGACCCGAATCTTGACGCTCAGTGGCCTACTTTCCGCGCCAACCGTTTTAACAACGGCGTTGTTGACTACCCCATACCGACGATCGCCAACGACTCCGTGCTGTATTGGGCAACTCAGTTCGGCAGCGGTTACGGCTCAAATGCCTGCAGCTGCCCCATCATTGTTGATGATTTTCTGTACGTTTACGCAGGAACCAATATCTACAAAATTGATAAAACGAGCGGTGAGGCACTTGTCACAAAGTCCATGGCGGCTAGTTCGAGTTTCGCGATTAATTCTCCCACCTATGCGGACGGCATGATATTTGTCGGGCTGTCCAACGGCAGAATTCAGGCATTCGATGCCGTCACTCTCGATTCTCTTTGGCTCTTCACGGATTCAAACGGCGGACAGCCGAACTGCCCGATCGTTTACCATGACGGCTATATTTACACCGGTTTTTGGAAGAGCGAAACAGGCGATGCAAGTTTCGTATGCGTTTCGGCAACGGACGAAGATCCCGATGTCAGCAACGAAACAAAGCATGCTTCCTGGAGATATGTTTCAAAGGGCGGCTTCTATTGGGCAGGCGCATATGTGTGCGATGAATTTGTTCTTATTGACACTGATGACGGCGAAAGCGGCTACACCGACGGCCACGCAAGGATAGTTTCGCTGAACCCAACCTCCGGTTCGGTTCTCGGCAGTATCACCCTTCCTCACCCCGGGGATGCACGCAGCAGCGTCACTTTCGTTCCCGATGATGAAAACGGTACAAGCTCCGCCGGTACAGCTTATTTCACAACCAAGGGCGGCTATTTCTATGCTGTTCATGTTGAAGCGGATGGCAGCTTCACCGAGGGTTCGCTCAGCTTTGTAAAGCTGTTCAACTATGCGGATGACCCATCAAACCCCGCCATGAGTACCTGCACTCCGACGGTTTACAACGGCAGGGCCTATGTCGGTGTTTCCGGAACATCCCAATTCGGCGCATACTCCGGACACAACATCACGGTTATTGACCTTGAAAGCATGAGCATTGCATATACGGTACGCACAAAAGGTTATCCGCAGACAAGCGGCGTCCTTACCACTGCATATGCAGGTGATGACGACACTGTTTACGTCTATTTCTTTGATAACTTCACTCCCGGTATGCTTCGCGTCATTGCAGACAGACCCGGCCAGACCGAACCTTCTGCCGTCGTGCAGGAGGAATATCAAGGCACAACATACGATTGCGCTCCGGTTTTGTTCACTCCCGACGGGGCGCAGGCTCAGTATGCGATTTGCAGCCCGATTATCGATGCCGACGGAACCATTTATTTCAAAAACGATTCCGCTTACCTGATGGCAGTCGGAAGCGTTGTTGATCGCATTGAAATTGCCAAACTGCCTGATAAAACCGTCTATACCATCGGCGAAACCTTTGATCCGACGGGAATGCAGGTGCTTGCGCATTATGCAAACGGTACGGTGCGGGATATAACTGCCTATGCTGTTTATTCAACGGCTCCGTTGACTTCGGATGATAATATGTTCATCATTTCCCATCCCTCACTTATGTATCAGAACAGGGATGGTGTTCCCGGAACCGAGTACCACGCACCTGACGGCGTTATCAACCTTGTTATTAACGCAGCGCAGCCCACATTCACCGTCACCTATACCGTCAACGGCGAATTCTATGCAGAACAGACTTATGCGGCGGGCGATGCAGTCAATGCACCTGAGTACAATCCTGAAGAAGGATTTGTTTTCTTCGGTTGGGACGTTCCCGAAACCATGCCGGCAGAGAATATCACCATTGACGCAGCGCTTATGCTTCGCGGTGACGCAAACGGGAGCGGCAGCCTTGACACTGCCGATTCTCTGTTGATGCTTCGCATCGCTCTCGGAATCATTCCCGCAAACGAAACGGAACGCATCATCTGCGATATGGACGGCGACGGCGCAATCACATCCATTGACGCACTGCTCGTTTTCCGCAAAGCAATGGGCATTGAATAATCTGCTTTAACGCAGAAAAGACCACGCTTTATCCCGGCGGAACATCATCATGATGAACTTCCGGGATAAAGCTCCGACAGAATTAAACGGACTGTGATTCATCTCCGGCCGTTTAAAATAAAACGAAAGGGAAAAGAAAATGAAAAAAATTCTGTCCTTCCTTCTTGCACTCGCACTTCTTATCGGAATCATCCCGATGAGTTTTGCAGGCGCAGCAACCTTAACCGATGCTGTGAAAAGCAATTACAGCATTGAAACAACCCTGTCTGACGGAATAATCCAGAAGACAGCAAAACGCACGTTCTTTGTTATTGCAAAGGACGGCGACGGCAACAAGGTCACTCCGACCGCAACTTTCAACGGCGATGCACTCTCCCCCACTTGGGACGATGCAACGCAGACGAGCTTCACTTTGAACTTTACTGTTGAAGGTGAAAACACCGTCGTTGTTTCCGCCGGCGATGCTGAGTTGACATACACTATTACCTATCAGCCCGCAGAAGACGGCGAATTCGTCGGTCAGGCGATCTTCAGCATCGAAGCATTCTCCCTCGGTGAAGGCTACATCGTTGAACCCGTGCTTACCGATATTTATGCCGGTGACTGCGCTGCCGCGGTACTGATGCGTGTGCTTAACCGCTTCGGATTCACCGAATCCCATACCGGCAGCGTTGAAGGCGGTTTCTATCTTGCAACCATTAAGGACGGCACGATTCCCAATATCCCCGTCTCTCCCGTCAACGCTCCCGCAGAACTTGTTGATGCGCTTTCGTCTTGGGGCATAACGCTTGAAGATCGCTACAGTGAAAATGAACTCGGCGAATTCGACTATTGCTATGCTTCCGGCTGGATGTACTGTCTTAACAATGTGTTCCCCAATGTCGGCTTCTCAGATTCATATCTGTCCGACGGCGATGTTGTCCGCGTTCAGTTCACCGTTGCCTACGGCAGCGATATCGGCGGCGGTTATGCAATGGGCGGCAGTGACAACACATCCTTCTACCCCGTTGCAAACAAAGATAGGCTCAGCACGCTTATCGCAACGCTTAACGAACACGGTATCGAAATTCCGGACTCTGCCATGAGTGCCGCAACCGCGATTTATGCAAGTCAGGAAGACGTAAATGCTGCCGCAGCGGTTCTGCAGCAGCTTGAAGACGAATATCAGCAGAATGCCCCTGTTCGCGATGTTATAGCAAAGATTTCCGCAATCGGAGAGGTGAGCCTTGAAAGTGCCTCTGCAATTGCGGAAGCAAGGCAGGCATATGATGCTCTGACCGCCGAACAGCAGGCTCTTGTCAGCAATTATGATGTTCTCACCGCGGCCGAAGAAACACTCCGCACCCTCATTGAAGAACTTCCCGTTTCGGCATCTTTCTCTGCACCCGAAATCACCGCGCTTTCCGGTCAGCAGGTCGAGATTCCCGTCACCGTCAGCGGCAAGTTCGAGGCGCACACTCTTGAAATGCATATCGGTTACGACAGCACAAAATTGACCGTTAATGAAGTCGTTCCCGGTGCAATTCTCGAAAACACTTCCATGAACGTTATCGACTTCACCACAACGCCCGGCACGATTTATGTCGGCGCACTCTGTGCGGACGCTCCCATGACGGGCAACGGCATAGATGAAAATGTTCTGCTCACCGTTAAGGCGACCGTAAACCCCGAGTTCTCCGGCACAACTCCTGTCAACGTTGATGTGAACAGATTTGTTAATCTTCCTGTCGGCGGCACAGTCACAGATATTGAGGTTCATACAACGAACGGTTCCGTGAACGCATCATTGCCCGAATACACGCTGACCTACACCGTCAACGGTGAGTTCTATGCCGAACAGACCTACGCTGTCGGTGCAGCAATCACTGTGCCCGAATACACCGTACCCGAAGGGTACACTTTCTCCGGTTGGGTTGTTCCCGAAACCATGCCTGCCGAAGACCTGACGGTTGACGCTGTCCTTTCAATCAATGTTTACACTGTTACATTCGTTGACGGATTCGACGGCTCCGTGATCGCCGAAGTCTCCGTTGAACACGGCAGCAATGTTACCGCACCTGCTGCACCTGCGCATGATGGTTATGTTTTCACCGGTTGGAACGGCAGCCTTGTCAACGTTACCGAAAACCGCACTGTCACCGCTGAATACAGCCTTCTCGGTGATGTTGACGGCGACGGTGTTGTAACTTCTGCCGACGCCCTCACCGTGCTTCGCATGTCCCTTGGGATTATTGCAACGCCCGTTTCCGGCAGCCTTGATTTCAGCATTTGCGATATTGACGGCAGCGGCGATATAACATCCGTTGATGCGCTCCTGATAATTCGCAAAGCAATGCAGTCCGCATAACAGCATACGGTTAACCTGAAAACGTCTGCTGCATCGGCAAACAAAAAAACAGGGACGGACAGTTCTTAACGGCTGCCCGTCCCTGTTTGTATTTTAAAAAGTTATCTTATTAACTGATGGGATGTTGTTAACTTATTGATTATTTTTTCCGTACGCGCCGTTTTTTTCCGGCAGGAGTACTTGTGCCCATTGATTCCGCAAGCTTCTCGAACAACTCGCGCTGTTCCGATGTAAGCTTTTTGGGAATTTCAACGGTGACATTTACGTAAAGGTCACCCTTGCCGGGAAGGCGCAGCTTCTGTATGCCCTGCTCTCGCATACGGAATGTTGTTCCGCTTTGGGTTCCTTCGGGAATGTTATATTTCAACTCGCCTGAAAGAGTGGGAACAGTAACCTCGCCGCCGAGAACAGCGGTTGTTACGGGAATTGTAAGGTTTGTGTACAGGTTATAGCCGTCACGCACAAACTGTTTGCTGCTCTTCACGCGAATCGTCACAAGCAAATCGCCGTCCGGACCTCCGTTGTAACCCGCTTCACCTTTCCCGCCAAGGCGAATACTCTGCCCGTCATCAATGCCTGCGGGGATTGTAACAACAACCTTCATGGCGTTGCTCACTCTGCCCTTGCCGCGGCAGGTTTCGCAGGGCTGTTCAATAATCTTGCCCGTACCGCCGCAGACATCACAGGGATGAACACTCTGCATCGTGCCCAGCATTGTATTTTGCTGAACTCGAATCTGGCCGGTGCCGTTGCAGCGTGTACAGGTTTTTTTGCTTGTTCCGGGTTTTGCTCCGCTGCCGCCGCATGTGGCGCATTTTTCTTCGCGTCTGTACGAAATTTCCTTTTTGCAGCCGAATGCCGCCTCTTCAAACGTTATCGTCAAAGAGTAGCGCAAATCCTCACCCTGCATCGGCGCACCTGCACGCGCACTCCTGCTTCTTCCGCCGAAGCCGCCTCCGAACATTGAATTCAAAATATCGTCAAATCCTGTGAAGGAGCCCGTGAAGCCCGCACCCGAAAAGCCGTTGAAGCCGCCGCCGTAAGCACCCGCCGAAGGATCAAACGCCGCATGCCCGAACTGGTCGTATTTCGCACGCTTGTCCTTATCGGAAAGGACTTCATATGCCTCGTTTGCTTCTTTAAATTTAACTTCCGCTTCTTTGTTGTTCGGATTCAGATCCGGGTGATACTTTTTTGCAAGTTTCCTGTAAGCGGATTTTATTTCGTCATCGCTCGCCGTTTTTTCAACGCCGAGAACCTCATAATAATCTCTTTTTTCTGCCATGGTGCTCCCCCATGAAATAATAATTCAACCTGCATTGCGTCCGAATCTCGAAAAAAGCTTTCGGCAGCAATGCAAGCCTTCGGGGCTCGACAGAAGCTGCCGCGCCCCTACGCTTGGTCTGTTCATTTTGTTCCGCCGCCAATGCTTTATTTTATGCATCTGCGGCGGAACAATTTTTCTTTGAACGGCACCGGCCGGAATCATCCGCCGCACCGCCGTTTATTATCAGAGTAATCGGGATCAGTTGTCTACAACCTCGTAATCCGCATCAACAACGCCGTCATCGCTGCCGTTGCTGCTGTTGCTGCCGCCGTTGTTGCCGCTGCCCGCTGCACCCGCGTTGGGATCAAAGCCCGCCGCACCGCCGTTCTGCTGAGCCTGCTGCTGATAAATCTTGCCGAAAACTTCATAGGATACCTCTGTCAGCTTTTCGGTTGCAGCTTTGATCGCCTCGGAATCGCTGCCGTTGAGAGCAGATTTAACATTTTCAACTTCGGCGTTGATTCTGGACTTATCGCTCTCTGCAATCTTGTCACCGAGTTCCTTCATGGTCTTTTCGGTTTCATATACCAGAGTGTCGGCATGGTTGCGGGTTTCAACTTCATCCTTGCGCTTCTTATCCTCGTTTGCGAACTGCTCAGCCTCTTTGACTGCGCGGTTGATTTCATCCTCGGACAGGTTGGTGGAGGCAGTGATGGTGATGTTCTGTTCATTGCCCGTGCCGAGATCCTTTGCGGTTACATGAACGATGCCGTTTGCATCGATATCAAAGCTGACTTCGATCTGAGGCACACCCCTGGGAGCGGGTGCAATACCTGTAAGCTGGAACTTGCCGAGGCTCTTGTTGTACTGTGCCATCTCACGCTCGCCCTGAAGAACATGGATTTCAACGCTGGTCTGACCGTCCGCCGCAGTTGAGAATACCTGGCTCTTCTTGGTGGGGATGGTGGTGTTGCGGTCAATAAGCTTCGTGAATACGCCGCCGAGGGTCTCAATGCCGAGGCTCAAGGGCGTTACGTCGAGAAGAAGAACGTCTTTGACTTCGCCGCCGAGGACACCGCCCTGAATTGCAGCACCGATTGCAACACATTCATCGGGATTAATGCCCTTGAAGGGTTCTTTGCCGGTGATGTTCTTTACAAGATCCTGAACTGCGGGAACACGGGTTGAACCGCCGACAAGGATAACCTTATCAATCTGAGAAGTTTTAAGACCCGCATCATGCAATGCCTGCTGTACGCAAGTTTTTGTTTTGTCGAGCAAATCGGAGATAAGCTCGTTGAACTTTGCACGTGTGATGTTCATATCGAGATGAACGGGGCCGTTTGCATCCATCGTGATGAAGGGAAGATTTACGTTTGCGGAAGCCATGCCGGAAAGCTCAATCTTTGCCTTCTCTGCTGCTTCTTTAAGCCTCTGCTTCGCCATGCGGTCGTTGCGAAGGTCAATTCCGTGGGACTTTTTAAATTCCTCTGCAATATAGTTGATAAGACGATCGTCGAAATCATCGCCGCCGAGACGGTTGTTGCCGGCAGTTGCAAGAACTTCAAACACGCCGTCGCCGATTTCGAGGATGGAAACATCGAACGTGCCGCCGCCAAGGTCGTAAATCAGGATCTTCTGGTTGTTTTCCTTATCCATACCGTATGCAAGAGCCGCCGCAGTGGGTTCGTTGATGATACGGAGAACATTAAGGCCTGCAATCTTGCCTGCGTCCTTGGTTGCCTGACGCTGACTGTCGGAGAAATAAGCAGGAACTGTAATAACAGCATCAGTGACTTTTTCGCCGAGATAAGCTTCCGCATCCTGTTTCAGCTTCTGAAGAATCATTGCGGAAATTTCCTGCGGAGTATAGGACTTGCCTTCGATGGTGCGGCGGTAATCGCTGCCCATTTCACGCTTAATGCTGCTTACGGTGTTGTCGGGGTTGGTGATAGCCTGACGTTTTGCAACCTGACCCACCATACGCTCGCCGTTTTTGAACGCAACAACAGAGGGAGTTGTGCGGGAGCCTTCGGGATTGGGGATAACAACGGGTTCGCCGCCTTCAAGGACAGCAACACAGGAATTGGTCGTACCAAGGTCGATACCGATAATCTTTGACATAATAATTTACCTTTCTTTCCGGCGGAAAATAACGGTTCATGTTTTGATATGATTGCCGCCGTCCGCCGCGGCGTCAACGGTGCTGACAGAATCCGCACCGACCGCGATGGGTTTGGGATTTTAAATTTATTTCATCCCCGGTTAAGGGGTGATTTTTGCTTTTGATTGACTGATGCAGATCCGCTTTAAGACACGGAACGCATGTGTCCGGGTTCTGTGCTCAGGATTTGACTTTCACCATCGTGTGGCGGATTATCTTACCCTTTACACGGTAGCCTTTCTGAAGAACGGCTGTTATTGTTCCGCTTTCGGCATCGCTGTCATCTTCATCACGCATGACTGCATCATGCATATTCGGATCAAAGACGCCTTCGGCTTCTATTTCCTCAAGTCCGCTCTTTTTGAGGCAGTCGAGAAGCTGTTTTTGAATCTGTTCCATGCCTTTTGAAAAGGGTGAACCGTCGGATGTTGCGAGGGCACGCTCGAAATTATCAAGCACCGGAAGGATGTTTTTTATAGTTTCGCGGATGCCGTCATCGTAACTTTCGGCACGCACCGATGCATTGCGCTTGCGGAAGTTGTTGAATTCCGCCTGGATACGCTGAGCATCTCCGATTGCCTCGTCCGCGCTTTTCTTCAAAGTTTCGATTTCGGCATTCATGCGCTCTATTTCGGCTTTTGCGCGTTCAAATTCATCCTTTGAAAGCGTCACACCGCCGTTGTCCTCTGAATTTTCCGCTCGGTTTTCTGCGGAATTCTGTTCAACGGTTTCGTGTGCTTCTGCGGGCATCTTTTCATCCTGCTGAAC
>FR879719.1:18463-39628 GCA_000435055.1 Clostridium sp. CAG:138
CCTGCTGAACGGGTTTCTTTTTGTCCTTTGCCATAACTTCCTCCGTGACGCGGGCATTGCTGCCGTTGTCCTTCATTATTCTGCTGCCTGTTGCGGCTATTCATTCTTTTTGAGCATATCACTCAAAACATTGCTCAGATTTTCGCTCACGCATTTAAGCACCGCAACAACCTTGCCGTAATCCATTCTTGTCGGGCCGATAACACCCATTGAACCCGCCTGTTCGTTGCCGACACGATAATTTACCGTGACAACGGAGCAATCTTTGAGTTCGGGGTTATCGTTCTCGGTTCCGATGCGCACTGTCAGCTCAACGCCGTCCTTGTTTTGAGTGAACACCTGTTGAATGCAGCTGCCGTTTTCAACCTCTGACAGAAACGACTTTGCTTTTGCAACATCGGAGTATTCGGGATAATCCAGCATATTTGCCGCACCGACAACCTCGACCTCCTGTTTGTTCAGGCTGTTTGTGAGAGGTTGAAGCATTGCCGCAACCGTTTCTGCCTGTTCACCGATTTCCTCCTTCAGAAGAGGAAGCAGCGTATTCTGCGCATCGGTAAGTTTGTAACCTGCGAGTCGCTCGTTCATCAGTTCCGCAAGCTGTTCAATGCTGCGCGGAGTCACTCCCGCCGGAACCGAAAGCATTCTGCTTGAAGTCGTCCCGTTGTTGGTGACAATAACGGCTAATGCCTTTCCGTCCGTTACGGGAATCAAACTGATACGCTTAAACCTTGCGTTTTTTATCTGCGGGGTTTGAACAACAGAAGTATATTTAGTGATGCCCGAAAGCATTCTTGCCGTTTCACGAATCACTTCGCCGACCTCGTTAACGCGTGTGTTCAGATGACGTCTGATGTATTCCGATTCTTCATCGGTCAGCTTTGCTTTGTCCATAATGGAGTTCACGTAGAGTCTGTAAGCTTTTTCGCTCGGAATCCTGCCCGCACTCGTGTGCGGCTGTTCAAGAAAACCGAGCTCCGTAAGGTCGCTCATCTCGTTGCGAATCGTTGCGGGTGAAAGCTCGATATCGTCACGCTTTGACAAAGTTCTTGAGCCGACCGGCGAAGCCGTGAGAATATAGTCATCAACGATCGCTTGAAGTATGCGCATCTTGCGAACATCCAAAACTTCCGTCATATTCTCACACTCCTCTGAATCATCGTCGCCCCTTTGGGGCATCTCATCGGGAAGCACTTGTTGTTAGCACTCATTCCCTTTGAGTGCTAACATTATAGCTCCGTTCCTTGTCTCTGTCAACAGTTTTTTCCGCTTAGTGAAAAATATATTATTTTGAGGTTGAAATTCTGTCTCCCAAAGTCTAAAATACAAACACTGCCGACACACATCGGCCGACCGTGTCGTCCACAATAACAGTTTCGGCATTAAACAAGGAATTTTATCTATGGAAATTAAAGGAATACAAAAGGTCACTCTGCTCGATTACCCGGGCAAGGTTGCGTGCACTGTTTTCACGGGCGGGTGCAATTTTCGCTGCCCGTTCTGTCAAAATTCGGATCTTGTGATCAGTCCTGCGTTGACTCCCACAATTGCAGGTGAAGAAATTTTCGGTTTTCTTCGCAAGCGGCGCGGTTTGCTTGATGCAATATGCATATCAGGAGGCGAACCGCTGCTTCAGCCGGACATTGCCGAATTCATAATGCGCTGCCGCGAAATGGGCTATCTCGTGAAACTTGATACGAACGGCTCCTTTCCCGATTTGCTGCAAAGACTTATTGATGCCAAGCTTCTCAATTACATTGCGATGGATATCAAAACCGCCCCAGAGCGTTACAGCGTTTTAACCGGTGTTCGGAATATCGATATCGGCCCGGTGCTTGCAAGCGTTGATATTATAAGAAACAGCGGTGTTGAGCATGAGTTTCGGACAACAGTTGTCAACGAGCTTCATTCCCCCGCCGATTTCGAGCGCATCGGTCAGTGGCTTAAAGGCGAAGAACGTTATTTCCTTCAATTGTTTGTCGATTCCGGTGCACTCATCGGCACCGGACTTTCCCCTGCAAGCGAAGGGAAAATGCGCGAATACCTTTCAATCGTTCAAAAATATATTCCAACCGCAAAGCTGCGCGGAATATAAACGCCGGTTGCTTTTCTTCTCCGGATATTCGATGCATCAATTTGTATTGACTTGTCTGCAGCTGCGTGATATACTTTATGCGGAGTTTATGATGCTCCGCATAAATATCGGAGGCTATTAATATGAAAGTATGTACCAACTGTCACCTGAGTTTTCCCGACTCTGCCTCGCACTGCACTCAGTGCGGCGCACCGCTGACCACGGTTGCAGACCAACCGCCGGTTTACTCCGGAGATCCTCTTGACCACACGGCGGAATTTGACTCCGCTGACATTTCCGCAAACAAGGTGTTCGCACTCATTCCATATCTTATGGGATGGTTCGGCGTGATTATCACTCTGCTTGCATCAAGCAGTTCACCGTATGCCGGTTTTCATGTGCGTCAGGCACTGAAGATTCAAATCGCCGCGCTGCTTTCGCTCGTGCTCGCTATCATCCCATTCCTCGGGTGGGTCGCTGCCTTTGCTTGTGAAATTATTGCTATTGTTCTCAACCTTATCTGCTTCTTCCGTGTTTGCAGCGGCAAAGCAATCGAAGCACCTATCGTTTCAAGCTTCAAATTTCTGAAATAAGCTTTTAATCGGCTTTCAAATGCTCCGACTGATTATGTAAGCAGAGATTTAAAGCTTATCCGAAGTCAATAAGAAAAGGGTTCCACGGACGCAATTCCGCGGAACCCTTGTTCAATTCATATTACTTTGTTTATGTGATTGATGTTTAAATCAGCCCGGAGGCCACTGCATGCTTCTTCCGCCGAGAATATGCCAGTGCAGATGCTTAACGCTCTGCTGGCCGTCTTCACCGGTGTTGATAACAACTCTGAAGCCCTTTTCGGCGATGCCGAGTTCAACTGCAAGTTTCTTTACAATCTCCTGCATATACGCAAATGTTTCGGAATCGCATTCAAGAATATCGGCAAAATGCTTTTTGGGAATCAGCAGCACATGCACCGGCGCCTGCGGTTCGATATCGCGAAAAGCAAGCACGCGCTCATCTTCATACACCTTTGTTGAGGGTATTTCTCCCGCGGCAATTTTACAAAAGATACAATTCTCCATTCATGTCCTCCTTGATGTATTTTATTTTAACGTCCGCAAATGTGTTGGGCGTTATTGCGCTGTTTATTCTGACCGCTGCATATGTATCCGTGCATCCGTATGAAACGTTATCGATGCATTTTTCTATCAAAACGTTCACTGTTTCTCCAACGTATTGTTCAAGGTATTCTCGTTCCGATTCCCTGCCGACAGCAATAAGCTCACCTGCTCTGCGGCTTTTTTCGGCATTTGACAGCTGACCCGGCATTGCATCCGCCTTTGTTCCGCTTCGCCTTGAGTACGGGAAGATATGAACTTTCGCAAAACCCACTTTACGCATGAATTCGATTGTTTCAAGATGCTCATCTTCCGTTTCGCCCGGAAAACCCGCAATAATATCGGTTGTAACGGCTGTTTCGCCGCCGAACGCCCTGCGCAGTTTTTGGCATAATTCAAAATACTGCCCGCTCGTGTATCCGCGCCGCATTCGTTCAAGCACCGTGTCCGAACCGCTTTGCAGTGAAAGATGGAACTGCCTGCATATGCGTTTATTATCTGCAAGTTCGGCAATTATTTCATCCGTCATCATATGCGGTTCAAGCGAACCGAAGCGAATACGTTTTATATTGTTCAGTCCGTCAAAGCAGCGCACGGCATCGCGTATATCCGTACCGCTGCGTAAATCCCTGCCATAGCTCATCAGATGAATTCCCGTCAGCACAACCTCGGAAAATCCTTCGTTGTTAAGCTTTTCGGCTTCGGCACGAACGGACTCAATCGAGCGCGAACGTAATCCGCCGCGTGCATACGGAATTGCGCAATAAGTGCAGAACATGTTGCATCCGTCCTGAATTTTGAGATAGGCGCGCGTGCGTCCCTCATGAACGGCACTCATTTCTTCAAATTCGTGTTCATGCATAACATCTCTGACAAGGATTTTTGCTCCGCCGGCTGCATTCCCGCTGCATTCCGATTTTTCGGGTTGTCCGAATTTTTTCATACCACCGCAGCAATCGCACAATTCTTTTTCTACACAATTGCATTTTTCGCCATTCGGTTCATTTTCCCGTCCTTCAGCAATGCTTTTTACAAGTTCGACAACGCGGTTCTTGTCCGCACTTCCGAGCACAGCGTAAACACCCTCCAGTTTTGCCGCCGCTTCCGGGCTTCGCTGCGCAAAGCAGCCTGCCGCAATAAGTTTTGCATTCGGGTTCAGTTTATGCGCTTTTGAAAGCATTTGGCGTGATTTTCTGTCCGCAATATTCGTAACGGTGCATGTGTTGACAATGCAGACATCAGCCTCGGCCGGGTTCTCCGTGATTTCAAATCCCGCCTGAGTTAAGAGCTCCGCCATGGCATCACTCTCGTATTGGTTCACTCGACAGCCGAGTGTAATAAAGCAGCAGCGCATCATCCCTCCAGCTCATACATGAGCATTGCAAGCATTGCCATTCCTGCGGTTTCCGTTCGCAAAATCCTTTTACCGAGTGATACGGATTTTGCCGCAGGACTGTTTTTAAGGACAGATTCAACCTCTGTCGGTTCAAAACCGCCCTCGGGCCCGATAATTATTGCAATATCGTTCCCGCCTTCGTCGGATTTGCCTTTTTCTTCACCGAACGCCTTTCTCAAAGCCTGTTTCAGAGTCGTTTTTTCCTCATCCTCGTATGCTATAAGCACGGCATCAAATCCCGAAAAATCACATTCATTTAAATTTTGAACGGAGCTGACCTTCGGAATTCGCCCGCGCCCGGACTGCTTTGCCGCCTCCTGTGCAACCCGATTGAATCGTAAAAGTTTTGACTCCTTTGCTTCGGGTTTCACAACGCAGCGTTTTGAATAAACAGGCTGAATTGCAAATATGCCGAGTTCAACACATTTTTGAATTATCAGCTCAAGCTTTCCCGCTTTCGGCAGGCATTGGAACAGCGTTACACGATTCAAAGGCTCCGACGGGCACGGTGCATCGGAAATTGCTCCAAGCCGTACCTCACCCTTGTTCTCGTTCAAAATACGCGCAGTCATTTCCCTGCCGGTTCCGTTGATAAGCAAAAGTTCATCGCCCGGTTTCATTCGAAGCACCGTCATGATGTGTTTTGCTTCTTCGCCGTCAAGGACAATTTCCGTTCCGACGGTCAGTTTTTTATCAGTAAAAAATCTTCTCATAAGCCGATTCAGCTTTCACCGTTTTATATCCGGACGTTCGCAGCGCTGCTGCACCTGTACTAAGTATTGCTTACGATATTTTCGCCGCAAGCACTGCGCGCCAATCTTCGCCGCTGCATATTTCAACAGCTTCAAGTCCGTTCGCCTTCAGGGCATCAAGCACCTCATCCAGCCTGTCCGCAATTATTCCGGAGGCAATGAGCTTTCCGTCCGGTTTCATAAGCTGCGGAATTACGGGTGCAAACGCGATAATGACGTTTGCAACAATGTTTGCAAGCACAATATCATACTGCCTTCCGGAAATATCGTCTCGGAATTTTTCATCGGAAAGAATATCTCCGATTCTGATGAAGTAGCCTGACATATCAATTCCGTTCAGCTCGGCGTTTTCGGCAGCAACGCGCGCCGCGACCGGATCAATATCAATTGCATAGGTTTCTTTTGCCCCCATCAGGGAAGCGGCAATCGAAAGTATTCCGCTGCCGCAGCCGAGATCTGCAACGAGATCACCGTTCTTAATGTTTTCTTCAAGTAATTCAAGGCACATGCGCGTTGTGTGGTGAGTTCCCGTTCCGAAAGCCATTCCGGGGTCAATTTTCAGAACCGCGCGTGTGTTCCCATCCGGGATTTTTTCCCATGAAGGACAGACAAGCAGCTTTTCGCCGACAGGCATCGGTTTGAAATACGCTTTCCAATTATTCGCCCAGTCCTCCTCATCCACGCTGCGCACTTCGATTTTTAACGAACCCATATCAATGCCGATTTCGCTGCGCATACTGCCCAATTCCGCAATCGAATTTCGCACCGCCTGCTCCACCGCGGCATTCTCGGGAACATCGGAAACATAAGCCTGTACGGAAGGCTGTTTTCCCATTGCGGCCTCATCCGCATAATCCCAGTATTTTTCACACGAATGCAGCAGCGCGTCAATCTCCTCATCGCCCTGAACTATGTTAACCTGGGTAATCCCAAGCATATCAAGCCGCGCAAGAATTATCTCTGTTCCTTCCTCGGTTGTATATATTGTTATTTCTTTCCATTTCATAATCGGTTTTCCTTTAAGTTTTGTTCAATATTCCGAAAATCGGCATAATGTTCCTTCAGCCGAACAAACACGGACAGCCGGCAAACACATAAGCCAAACTGCCCTGTATCCGCATTTTCCGTTCCTTATTAAGTTCATTATAACATTGCCGCACCGTTTTGAAAAGAACGAATTCGCTGCTTTTCGGCATTCGTCATTGAATCGCATCCTCCGAATTCCTTTTGACCCAGTTCTCCGTGAAGCGCATAAATGCTGCGCATGCAGGCGAACCCGTGCCGATTGAACGTTCCGCGATTCCGATCGTTCTTGTGCAGGCAGGTTCAAGCTCGACCGCCGCACGGTTTCCGCCTATGCCCTTGAGTATCAGCTCCGGGACAATGGTCATCCCGAGTCCGCATTCCGCCATTGCAACGGCGGCATAGTCGTCACTTACGCTGTATTTTACACGCGGCCGTACACCGGCCGTGCGGAGAATTCTTCCGATATCATAGTTCGATCCCTCTCCCGGGATAATGAAATCAATGTCGGATATTGCTTCAAGCGGAAGGGTCTTACAGCCGGACGGCAGAAGTTTCGGGGGTACAAGCGCAAGCATCCTGTCAACACGCAGCGGGACAAACTTTAATTCCTTGCGCATCGTCCCGCTCATAAATCCGCAGTCAACCTCTTCGGCAATTATCATATCCTCTATGGTTTTGTACGTTCCGACTGAGACATCAATAGAAATATTCGGATACTCATTGCCGAACTCCGCTATGATTTTCGGCAGCCAACAGACGGCAACGCTTGAAAAAGCACCAACACGCACTTTACCCATGCGTACCCCCTTTATCTCCGCCGCTATCTGCTTCAGCATATCATCTCTGTTCACAACCTCGCGCAGCGTCTGCAGTATCCGCTCCCCCTCCTGCGTCAGCGAAACGCCCGTTTTGCTTCGCCGCAGCAGCTGAAAGCCGAATTCCTGTTCAAGAGCCGATACTATGTGACTGATTCCTGACTGAGTATAACCCAGCTGCTCCGCTGCCGCAGTCAGATTGCCTATTTTTGCAACGCGGATGAAAACCCTGTAGTTATCAATGTTCATGCCTTTACCCTTCCGTTTCCGCAGCAAACGCCCTTCCGCCGCGATCCATTCGGTTTTCTTATGGATATGATAACAAACATTCAGTTTAATTGCAATCCTTTTTGTTGTATAGTATCGAATTGTGCAAAGGTGAATGATTCGGTGCGGATTAATCCGTCCGCTCGCTGCACCTCAGGCATAATACAGCTTCCCCGAAAGGAAATCACATGGAAAACGCACAGCAGCCCGTTCGGAATAAAAACGGAAAAACCAAAAAACTTCCCAAATCCAGAATTTCATTTTGGGTCACTCCGATAGTATTCCTCATCTTCTTCATCGGTCTTTTTACCTTGTTTGCAATCCCCATGGGGCTTTCGAACATGCTCAGCACAGTAATGAATACCGCATTCGCTCTTTTGACCGATACCTGTCTTTACATCATGGCGATCGCAGTCATCATGGGTGCAGTTTCCGCACTGCTCACGGAGTTCGGTGTTGTTGCAATGCTCAATCACCTGCTTTCCCCGCTTATGAAGCCTATATACGGCCTGCCCGGTGCTGCCGCTCTCGGCATAGTCACAACTTATCTTTCCGACAATCCTGCAATTCTTTCTCTCGCGGAAGATCACGGTTTCCGCAAGTACTTCAAGAAATATCAGCTTTACGGCCTGACAAACCTCGGCACGGCATTCGGAATGGGGCTTATTGTTTCCACGTTCATGCTCGGTCTCGGCAATATTCAGGGCGGCAGCGTTGTGTCCGCAATTCTCATCGGCAACCTCGGTGCAATCATCGGCAGTGTCGTAAGCACAAGGCTGATGCTCATGCAAACAAAAAAAATCTTCGGCACAGAGGAATACGTTGAGGATTCCGCTTTTGACCCCTCCGAACAGTCTTCAGGCGGTGTTCGCAAAAAACAAAGTCTCGGCATGCGCATTCTGACTGCTGCACTCGACGGCGGCAAGAGCGGCGTTGACATCGGACTCAGCATCATTCCCGGCGTGCTTATTATCTGCACCATCGTTATGATGCTCACAAAAGGTGCCCCCGAAGGCGGTGTGTATACCGGCGCGGCTTACGAAGGCATTTCGCTGCTCCCCCGCGCAGCGAATGCAATCAAGTTCATTTTGCAGCCTCTGTTCGGGTTTTCCTCCACCGATGCAATAGCTGTCCCCATTACGGCGCTCGGTTCCGCCGGCGCAGCAACCGGAATCGTCAAAGAGCTTGCGGAAGCGGGTTCGGTCACGGCACATGATATTGCGGTCTTCACTTCCATGTGCATGTGCTGGAGCGGCTACCTCAGCACTCATGCCTCAATGATGCAGTCCCTCAAGCGTCCCGACCTGACCGGAAAAGCAATTGCGAGCCACACCATCGGCGGTCTCGCTGCGGGTGTTGCGGCAAACTGGCTCTTTAAACTGTTTGCGCTGATATTCTGACAAAACAAACTTTGTTTTTTTGTCGCAGGCAATTAAATTCGAGCGGAATTTGTGACCCACGGTCATTGAGTTCCGCTCTTTTTGTTTAACCGCACCGCAAACAGAGCAAATTCTGCATTGTTTTATATATAAAACTCGGTTTTTCATTTAATTGCATTGCTTTTTTTACGGCGTCAAGCGTATCGGACAAAAAAATTCAAAATATACGAAAAAAGGGGTTGACATATCCGTACTCAAGTGCTAAAATACACATCGTTCGCGAGAGAACAGTGTTCGAAAGAGCGGACGACAACCGAATATCTGGGTGTAGCGCAGTTTGGTAGCGTGCTTGAATGGGGTTCAAGAGGCCGGAAGTTCGAATCTTCTCACCCAGACCATTAAAGAGTCGATTTTGTCGGCTCTTTTTTCTGTTTATGAACGGTATTCAAAATTTTTTACACAGATTTCAAAAATAATATCTTGAAAATCGGGAAGAATATGATAAAATAAAGCCGATTTTTAAGGATGAAAGGAAACCGACAATGGAATATACACATGAGGTGAACAATATGTGCTTCGTCCGCAAGGGCGCGGTGCATGATCCTGCTCCCATTCCCGAAGAGGGCAATTGGGTTAAAGCAAAACAAATTTCCGACATCAGCGGCTTCACGCACGGTGTCGGTTGGTGTGCGCCGCAGCAGGGCGCATGTAAGCTCACGCTGAACATCAAGAACGGCATTATTGAAGAAGCTCTTATCGAGACCATCGGGTGCAGCGGCATGACTCATTCCGCCGCAATGGCCGCCGAGATCCTTGCCGGCAAAACGATTCTTGAAGCTCTCAATACCGACCTTGTCTGTGATGCTATCAACACCGCCATGCGCGAGTTGTTTTTGCAGATAGTTTACGGACGCAGCCAAAGTGCGTTTTCCCAGGACGGACTTGCAATCGGAGCCGGGCTTGAAGACCTTGGCAAAGGGCTCCGCAGCATGATCGGCACGACTTACAGCACACGCGAAAAAGGCGCAAGATATCTTGAATTGACCGAAGGCTATGTCACAAAGCTTGCTCTTGATGCAAATGATGAGATAATCGGTTATCAGTTTGTCAACCTCGGCAAAATGATGGAAGCCATAGGCAAAGGCGCGACGCCGAACGAAGCCTACGAAAAGTTCCTGAGCACCTACGGCAGATTCAACGAAGCTGCAAAGGTTATCGACCCAAGAAAAGAATGAAATGAGGTGCCGTTATGATTAATTTTGAAGGATATTCCAGAAGGATCGACAAGATTAACTCCGTTCTCGGTGAATACGGGATCGAGAGCCTTGAAGCGGCGCAGCAGATTGTTTCCGATAATGGAATCGATGTCCGTTCAATCGTGCTCGGAATTCAGCCCATTGCTTTTGAAAATGCAGTTTGGGCATACACCGTCGGTGCTGCGATCGCAATCAAGGCAGGCGCAAAAAATGCAGCCGAAGCCGCAGAGTACATCGGAAAGGGTCTTCAGGCGTTCTGTATCCCCGGTTCGGTTGCGGACCAGCGCAAAGTCGGCCTCGGCCACGGCAATCTCGGTGCAATGCTGCTGAACGAAAACACAAAGTGCTTTGCATTTCTCGCAGGCCACGAGAGCTTTGCCGCTGCCGAAGGTGCAATCGGAATTGCAAAAACCGCAAACAAGGTTCGCAAGACTCCGCTTAAGGTCATCCTTAACGGACTCGGCAAAGATGCCGCTTACATTATCTCCCGCATCAACGGCTTCACCTTTGTTGAAACAAACTATGATTACTACACCGGCGAGCTTCATATCGTCAGCGAAAAAGCATTCAGCAGCGGTGAACGCAGCGCAGTTCGCTGTTACGGTGCGGACGATGTAAACGAAGGCGTTGCAATAATGAGGTTTGAGGATGTTGATGTTTCCATCACCGGCAATTCAACCAACCCCACCCGCTTCCAGCACCCCGTTGCAGGCACTTACAAAAAACTCTGCGTTGAAAACGGCAAAAAGTATTTTTCCGTTGCTTCCGGCGGCGGCACGGGCAGAACACTTCACCCCGACAACATGGCGGCAGGTCCTGCCAGCTACGGTCTGACCGATACTATGGGACGTATGCACTCCGATGCTCAGTTTGCGGGCAGCAGCTCCGTTCCCGCGCATGTTGAAATGATGGGGCTTATCGGCATGGGCAACAACCCCATGGTTGGTGCAACCGTTGCAGTTGCGGTTGCAGTCGAGGAAGCAGCAAAATAATACCGCCTTTCGACATATGGTTTTTCCCGAATTCATTTTCGGACAGCGCACCGATTCCCGGCAAACGCCTTAGGAATCGGTGCTTTTGTTCTTTACGGCTGCATGTGCCGCTTGTTTGGGTGCCGATAATAAAAAACTTTCCCGCTTAATGCAGAATGAATAACCGTGAAGGTGTTCCATTATTTGATTCAATGTGGTATAATATGCCTGTATTGAAGCGGCATCATAATATCGAGAGTATTATTTGCCTTAAAAAGTTGAGAAATGGCTGAATAATCTGTTTTGAATAAAATCGTTTCCGTATTTATTCGAAAACAGTCTCAGCCGTCACTTGCTTAACAGCACATATTCAGGAGGAAATTATATGGAAAATGTAAAAGTGGCTCTTTGGGGCTTCGGCGCAATGGGTTCCGGCATTGCAAAGGTTCTTTTAAGAAAAAAAGGTGTTGACATCGTCGGTGTATGCGACATCCATCCCGCACGCGTCGGCAGGAGCATCTATGAACTGCTCGAAATCGACCGCGGTTCCCGCGATGATGTTCTTGTTAACCCCAAAATTGAAGAAGTTGTCCACAACGGCAACTGCGATATCTGCGTTATTGCAACCGATTCCTTTACCCGCAAGGCATTCAACAAAATTAAGTTTGTTGTTGAGCAGAACGTAAATGTTGTTTCCACTGCGGAAGAAATGAGCTTCCCCATGGCACAGGAACCCGAGCTTTCCGCCGAAATGGACAAGCTTGCAAAGGAACACGGCGTTTCCATCCTCGGCACCGGCATTAACCCCGGCCTCATGATGGATCTTCTTGCAATTTGCCTCAGCGGCTGCATGACAGATGTTGAAAAGGTCACCTGCCGCAGGGTCAACAGTCTGTCTCCCTTCGGTCCCGCCGTTATGGAAGAGCAGGGCGTCGGTCTCAGCGTTGACGACTTCAACACAGGTGTTGAAAACGGAACTCTTGCGGGTCACGTCGGCTTTGCGGAGTCCATCGGCATGATCGCAAGAGCTCTCGGTTGGAAGATCGACAAATTCGAACAGCAGATGTCTGCAATCGTAACCAGCGTCGACAGAAAATCTCCTTACGGCTTTGCAAAAGCAGGTGATGTTGCGGGCGTCAATATGACCGGTCAGGGTTATGTTGACGGTGAAGTCAAAATCGATATGGTTCATCCGCAGCAAATCGAGCCCGAAATGGAAGGCACCCATACCGGTGACTACATCGTGCTTGAAGGCTCTCCCGAGGTTAACATGAGCGTCCGTCCCGAAGTTGACGGCGGCATCGGCACCATTGCCATGGTCGTAAACATGATTCCTCACGTTATCAATGCACGCCCCGGCCTCAAGACCATGCTTGATCTCCCCGTTCCCCACGCGATCATGGGCGATTTCAGGGATTATATCGAAAAATAATAATTTATAGGCTTTACTCGGTTTTATGCGTCTCCCCCGCCGCACTCTCGTTAAGGCAGGAAGATTCAAAAACCGCTTAAAATGATTCGGAGGTTTTTATGGCAAAGAAAGGCGATTGGGTTCAGATTCACAACATCGTTCTGACCCCGGAAGAACGTTCGAGCGCATTGCCCGAGGATACGAAATCTCACCCCCTTGAAATGTGGGTAAAAGGCTATTTGCAGCAGGACGAAGCGCAAGTCGGCGATGAAGTCGAAGTCATTACCCGCACCGGCCGTCATGCGACGGGCAAACTCGTGAACGAAGCTCCTTATTTTGAGCATAATTTCGGCTTTCTGATTCCCGAAGTTCTCAAAATCGGCGATATGGTTCGCGAAATCACTTTCGGAGGTAACGAATGATGAAAGACAACAGCTATGCGGCAATTATGGCGCGAAAGAACGAAATCATTCGCAACTCCGTCGGCATGGATTACGAAAGTTTTGAAAAACCCGGCATCGGCTTTGATTACGAAGCAATGATGGCCGCAACCGGTTATACCCTGCCCGAGCTGCAGCGCGTTCAGGCTCTGTTCAGCGTCGGCAATACGCCGCTCATCGAGCTGCGCAATCTCACCGCACTCGCAAGGAAGTGCGCTCCCGCCGGCAAGGGCGCAAGGATTTTCATCAAGGACGAAGCAACCAACCCCAGCGGCAGCTTTAAAGCAAGGCGTTCCTGCACAAGCGTTTATCAGGCAAAAAAACTTGGTTACAAGGGCGTTGTCACCGCAACCAGCGGCAATTACGGCGCAGCGGTTGCATGCCATGCCGCAATGGCAGGACTTAAATGCATCGTTGTTCAGGAGTGCTACGACAGCCGCGGAGTAGGTCAGCCGGAAATCATTGAAAAAGCACGCAAATGCGAAGCTCTCGGTGCAGAAGTTGTCCAGCTCACCGTCGGTCCCGAGCTTTTCAGCACGGTTCTCCGCCTGCTTGAAGAAACAGGCTATTTCAACGCTTCCCTCTACACCCCGTTCGGCATTGCCGGTGTTGAAACTCTGGGTTATGAAATTGCTCAGCAGTTCCGTGCAAAGTTTGATCGTGATCCCGATGTTGTTGTCTGCACCAATGCGGGCGGCGGCAATCTCACCGGCACTGCACGCGGTCTGCGCAAAGCCGACTGTCATGCAAAAGTTATCGGTGCAAGCGTCAACCTCACCGGCCTGCACATGGCAAGCGATGCTCAGTTCAACAAAAAGAGTTTCACAACCGGGCACACAGGCTTCGGCGTTCCGTTCTGCGTAAACCCTGACCGTTCCGATGTTCCGCGCAGTGCGGCACGTCCCCTCCGCTACATGGACAGGTATGTTACCGTTTCTCAGGGCAGCGTATTCTTCATCACCGAAACTCTCGCTTCCCTCGAAGGCCTTGAAAAGGGACCCGCAGGCAACACCGCTCTTGCAGCAGCATTCCGTCTTGCACAGGAAATGGACGAAGATCAGTGCATCGTTGTGCAGGAGACCGAATACACCGGCGCAGGCAAGCATATCAATCCCCAGCTTTCGTTTGCAAGGCAGAACGGCATCGACATCCACTTCGGCGACCCCAAGGATGAGATACCCGGCAAAAACATCATTCTGCCAGCACATCCGAGCCTTATCAGGGTTGATGACGTTGACCTTGACCGCGTTCGCAGGTCCAATATCAAGAATGCCGTCGGAACGCACAAGGATGAGCTTACCGATGACGACATTCGCTACCTTGTTGAAGAAACCAACAGCAGCGAAGAATTTGTCCGCAGCGTTATAGCCGGACTGTAATTCGCGTCACAGCGGCATTAACATTTTTAATGCCGCATAGACCGAACCCCCCGTGCGGTGCGTCGGATTTCCGCTTTTCGGCTCATTCACGCATCGCATATCCCCCATGGTTGAAACATTATCTGCAAAAGGGAGAATATATGAAAAGAACCGATGATTTCCAGGAACGCAGAGCTCATCTTGCAAATCTGACCGATGATCAGCTTGAAGCAAGATTTTGGGAGCTTGCAAACAAGCTCGTTGACCCCCTTCTTAAAATGGGTTACGAGTACACCTCACCCGCCGTTGAACGTTCCGTTCTGCTGCGCATGGGATTTTCTTCCATCGAAGCAAAAGCCATTGTTGACGGCTGCATTGAACATAACCTCATTGCGCACGGCGCAGGCAACGTGATTTACCGCCTTGCAAAAGCGCAGAACTCCGAAATCCGCCCGGCAGGGCTCGCACTTGCCGACGGCAAGCTTTGGGATGAAGCTGAAAAACTTTTTGACGGAGGCAACAACTGATGAGCGACTATAAACTTTCCCCCGATAAACCCATTGATGTTGCCGAGATCCTCAAAGATCTTGAAAACTACCGTCCCCGCCGCAGGGGCTGGACGTGGCGCAAACCCGTTGAAAACCTGCATATGGGACCCTTTGTTTACCATGACTGCACCGAACCGCTCAAGTCGAGCGTTCCCCTGCCCCCCGCACACTATTTCGAGAACATCGACCCGCAGCCCGCGCCTGTTATCACGACAGAAATCGCATCCGGCCGCTTTGAGGATGATATTCGCAGAATGCGTATGGCAGCGCACCACGGCGCAGATCACATAATGGTTATCCGCACGGCCGGACAGAGCCACTTTGACGGGCTTATCGAAGGCACACCCCAAGGCATGGGCGGCGTTCCCATTACGCGCAAGCAGGTTCGTGCACAGCGCAAGGCACTCGACATGATCGAGGATGAAGTCGGAAGACCCATCAACTACCACAGCTATGTTTCCGGCGTTGCAGGCCCCGATATTGCTGTTATGTTTGCGGAAGAAGGCGTAAACGGCGTTCACCAGGACCCGCAATACAACGTCATCTACCGCAACATCAATATGATTCGTTCGTTTGTTGATGCGTGCGAAAGCAAGAAGCTTATCGCATGGGCCGGCATGGCGCAGATTGACGGCGCACACAATGCAAACGCAACCGCACGTGAAGCATGGAAAGTCATGCCCGAGCTTATGGTTCAGCACGGTATCAATGCAATTTTCTCTGCGCGCGTCGGCATTAACAAAAAGAACATCTGCCTGTCCACCGTTCCCCCGACGGCAACCCCCGCGCCCTGCGTATACATGGATCTTCCTTATGCGGTTGCTCTCCGCGATCTGTTCCATGAATACCGTATGCGCGCCCAGATGAACACAAAATATATTGAGTCCAGTACCCGTGAAGCAACCGTCACCCACGTTCTGAACATGTTCATCTCCAAGCTCACCAGTGCGGATATCCAGAGCACGATCACGCCCGATGAGGGCCGCAACGTGCCGTGGCATATTTACAATATCGAAGCATGCGACACCGCGAAGCAGACTCTCGTCGGTCTCGACGGCCTTATGGAAATGGTCGAGCTGAAAGACAGCGGCTATCTGCGCGAAAAAGCACGCGAGCTGAAGGAAAGAGCGATCCTCTTCATGGAAGAAATGCTTGAACTCGGCGGCTATTTCAACGCCGTTGAAGAAGGCTTCTTCGTTGACAGCGGCATTTACCCCGAGCGCAACGGCGACGGCATTGCAAGAAAAATCGACGGCGGCATCGGTGCCGGAACAATTTTCAAGCGCGAAGCTGACTACATGGCTCCCGTCACCGCACACTACGGCTACAACAACGTTGAGCAGTACAATCCCGATTTTGTCGACAATCCCTCCGCACTCATCGGCGGCTGCACGCTTGAATGTCCCGAAAAGATCATCTATATTGATGAATTGGACGAAACCGACAACTGCCATGTCCGTATGGAAGAAGTCAAAGATTTCGTTGCAGGCGGCAAGCAGATTCGTCCTGAAATGGAATGGCTTGCAGACGGTACTGTCATGCTCACCATGTTCTTCCCCGCACCCAAGCCCATTGCGGAAGCGGCTGCACTTGAATGTGCAAAGCGCATGAATCTTGTCGAATGCGAAGTTATCAGCCGTGAAATCATGCATTCGCAGGAAGGCACCCGCATCGAGGTCAAGGGCAAAGTTCCGTTCGCAATCGATGTTGATTCCCTTGTCATTCCCAAGGAACCCGATGTTCTGAGCGATGACGTTATCCGTGCCGATATCGAACGTCGTCCGATGAAGGTCGTTGCCGCAACCGTCGGTGAAGACGAGCACTCTGTCGGTCTTCGTGAGATCATCGACATTAAGCACGGCGGCATTGAAAAATACGGCATCGAAGTGCATTACCTCGGTACATCCTGCCCGCCCGAAAAACTCGTTAACGCAGCAGTCGAGCTGAATGCAGATGCAATCATGGCATCCACCATCATCAGCCATGACGACATTCACTACAAGAATATCGCCAAAATCGATGCTATTGCGCGTGAAATGGGTATCCGCGATAAGATTATCTTCATCGCAGGCGGCACTCAGGTCACTCCCGAGCTTGCGCGCAAGGCGGGAGCGGATGAAGGCTTCGGCAGGGGCAGCCGCGGTGTCCATAATGCAACCTTCCTTGTTAAACGCAGGTGGGAAATGGAAAAAGCGGCAGCCGAAAAGGCCGACAGCGAAAACAAATAATATTACGCGGGAACTCTCCTGACGTTCTCGGTATATGCTGACACAAAGGGGGACGGTCAATCAAGTTGCCATCCCCCGAAGTTTTGTTTTTGCGGTTTCTCCGCAGAAACGTGCAAATTTCAGATACTCTATGTTTATTGATATTCTTGTTGCCGAAATCGGCTCAACAACAACGCTTGTAAACGCCTTTAACGGCATTGAAACCGATACGCCGCGTTTTATCGGGCAGGGACAGGCTCCGACAAGCGTGCTTGCAGGTGATGTTCGCATCGGTCTGACAGAAGCAGTAAATGACCTTGCAAAGAATCTCGGAGCACAAAATATTGAATACGGAAAAATGTTCGCAACGTCCAGCGCCGCGGGCGGATTGCGCATGTGCGTACACGGACTTGTTTATGATATGACCGTGAAGGCCGCTCAGGCGGCGGCTCTCGGTGCAGGTGCAATCATCAAACTTGCAACAGCCGGCAAACTGAGTGAATTCGACATTGACGATATTAAAGCAATCG
Organism: Clostridium sp. CAG:138; assembly: GCA_000435055.1. GTDB lineage: Bacteria > Bacillota > Clostridia > Christensenellales > CAG-138 > PeH17. The sequence continues at coordinate 36,009 of FR879719.1, forward strand.
ACCCAAACCTTATCCTGCTTGCCGGCGGAACGGATTACGGCGAACGCGAAACGGCTGTTTATAACGCAAAGCTCATTGCCGCTTCCGGTTTGAAGGCCCCCGTTATTTACGGCGGAAATATTCAGAATCGCCGCATTATTGAGGATGTTTTTTCACGAGCAGGCATCCCGGTTTATATAACAGAAAACGTCTATCCGAAACTCGACCTTTTGAACATCGAGCCCGCACGCAAAATTATTCACGCCGTGTTTGAGGAACACATCATTAAGGCTTCCGGCATGGAGCATATCCGCGATATGGTTACGGGCAACATAATCCCCACTCCCGGCGCTGTTATGGAGGCGGCACAGCTTCTATACAACGATATCGGCGACCTTGCCGTTATTGATATCGGCGGTGCAACCACGGATGTTCATTCCGTCACAAAAGGTTCCGATGAAATTGCAGTCATGCAGACAACACCCGAGCCTTTTGCAAAGCGTACCGTTGAGGGTGATCTCGGCCTTTTCGTGAATGCAAAAAACCTTGTTGATATGTTGGGCAGTGATAAGCTTTCCGCCGAACTCGGCATTAATACTGCCGAAGTGATGAGCAGATATTGCCCGATTCCAAACACTCCGGAGCAATTCAAGCTTACCGAAAGGCTTTGTCTGGCAGCGGGTCTTACGGCGATTGAACGCCATGCCGGCGCACTCCGATATATTTACACTCCGCGCGGAAGGCAAACAATTGCGGAAGGCAAGGATCTTTCAACGCTCAAATATCTTGTCGGCACAGGCGGTGCATTGACAAGGCTTCCGAATCGTGAACAAATAATGCGCAAGCTTGCGGACTGCAATTCCGGCGGGATGATGCTCTATCCAAAACCCGGCAGGCTGAAGCTGCTGTACGATAATCATTATATAATGGCTTCCCTCGGAGTGCTTTCGAAGGAGTATCCCGACGCTGCGCTGAATTTGCTCAAGCAGAGCATCGATGAAAGCAACCTTTAACCTTTTTTGCTGCGGGTTAAAACTCAAACATCAAAAACGGCTGCAAAACCTGAGGTAATAATATGAATCCGAAACTGATAATAAACCTGTTCAAACTGCGTACGAACCTTGACAGACTGGTTGATCGCTGTCACGCTGTCGGCATTAAAACGGCGATTGTCACGAAAGTCTTCTGCGCCGATGAACGTATCTGCAAAATGATTTCAGAAAGCGACGCAGACGCTTTTGCTGATTCGCGCGTGCAGAACCTTGCCGCAATTGCGGAGCTTCATTCCGATAAACCGACTCAGCTGCTTCGCATTTCAATGCAGAGCGAGGTCGAAGATGTCGTCCGCTATGCCGACATTTCAATGCAGAGCGAAAAAGAAACCATTCGACTTATCGGCGGTGCTGCAAAAAAACTCGGCAAAGTGCATAAGATTATTCTTATGGTCGATATGGGCGACTTGCGGGAGGGCATTTTCAACACGGATGAAGCGCAGATTTTCTCCGCAGCGGAAGCAATTCTTGCCGAACCTGCACTTGAATTCCACGGAATCGGTGTTAACCTTACCTGCTACGGCGGCATCATTCCCGATGAAACGAATCTCGGCGGACTGCTTGCAATTGCAGATAAGCTGCGCAAAAGGTATTCTGTCCCCCTTCCCATCGTCTCGGGCGGTAATTCCTCAATGCTCACAATGCTGGAGGAAAATCGTATCCCAGAAGGCATCACCCAGCTTCGTCTCGGCGAAAGTTTCGTCCTCGGCAACAATACCGAAAGCGGTAAGCCCGTCGAGTGGCTGAATACAGATTGCTTCACCCTTGAAGCAGAGCTTGTCGAAGTTCAGCGCAAGCCCAGCAAACCTATCGGAACAAGCGGACTTAATGCATTCGGTGAACGTGTCACTTTTGAGGATCGCGGTGAAATGATTCGAGGCATTCTTGCAATCGGAAGGCAGGATGTGAACCCCGACGGACTCACCCCGATTGACCCCGATGTTGAGATTATCGGTGCAAGCAGCGACCACTTAATCGTCAACCTCACCAACTGCAAAAAATACAAAGTCGGCGACACACTGAGGTTCATCCCCGATTACGGTGCATTGCTGAAACTGACAACGAGTAAATATGTCCACAGAGAGTATGCGGAGCAATAAGCGCTCTGCCCCTTGCTGCGAATGTGCGATATTCAATCGTGATACATAAGGTTAAAAGGCGGTGAATTATTATGGCATTCATTAAGATTAACAGTATTCTCAAAAAAAGAGGACAAAACGAGGTTCGCATTATCCCCGCAGCTGTTAACGGTGCAAGGATCAAGGTGCTTGTCGGCAGCTGTGCACATTGCGCAAAGCTTCGCGACAACGTTGTTGCCGCAATGAAGCAGGCAAATATCCCGGAAACCGAGCTTGAAACCATAAGTGATCTTGTGAAAATCACCCGAATGGGCATTATCACAACGCCCGCGCTCATCGTTGACGGCAAACTGCTTTGCTGCGGAAAAGTTCTGAGTGTTGAGGAACTGCTGCCGCTGCTGAAACAGAACAGCGAGCCGAAAGCGGAATAGTTTCATTTCGATAACATTTGGAAACAGCCGCCGACTTCCATGCCGGCGGCTGAAAATTTTGTTTCCGCATTTAGTTATTTAAGCATTTAAATTTACGCTGCCAATCGGGCATTTGCAGGCGCGTTAAGTCTGAACGGGCATTCAAATCTATTCTGTTGCCTTTTTTAAACGTGCAAGCAACTCGTCATCGTTCATCAAATGAGCATTTTCTATGAGCTCAATGCCCATCTCTTCCGCACGTCTGCGGAACGGATCCATTTCCCTTCCTGAACCCATCTTGCCAAGATAGGTTGCTGCAATGATTTTTTTTGCATATATGCTTCCAAACCTGTCTGCAACCGTGTTAAGTTTGTATAATTCATTTGAATCCACTGCGCCGTTTTTACATGAAACAAACACCGGGATCACGCCGCGCATAAGCATAACATCAATCTCATTTTCGGTGTTTATGTCACAATAATCCGTTGATTCATCATAAAAATTCCATCGGCGGACAGAAGAACCGTGATTGCTCCAAACGATTGTTACACCGCTTGCCGCATCGTTATAGTATTGGTTCCCGTCATCGTCAAGTGCGGAATTCGCAAGCAACAGCATCTTGATTTCAAGCACACTTCCCGCTTTTGCAAGGCAGCGTTTAATCTGCGCGTTTTTATAGCGAAACGCAAGCAGTCCCGAGTCAACGCGGAGTTTTTCAATAACACCGCGCCTTCCGAGTTCTTCCGCCAATCGGCATACGCGGTTGAGCTTTTCCGTACAATTAGGGATGTGCTCCTCAGCATAGCGGAACGTCAGAAAAAAGTCCAATGGATCATCATCCTGCATTTTATAATGCGACAGCAGTTCGAGTGCATTCAGATTCATGTTCCACTGTGCAGGATCTGTTTTGCATAAATCCCACATTGAATTAACATCTTCGGCAAAATCATCGGAAAGAGACATTCGGTATGTTCCGTCACCCAGCACACTGTTGCTGTAGCGCAGTTTTCCTCCGTGCAGGACAATATCATCCACTATTGAAAGCTTTGGGTTTGTGTTGTTGAATACCTTATTATTGTTATCGCAGTCCTGAACCGCTC
>FR879719.1:39649-45715 GCA_000435055.1 Clostridium sp. CAG:138
GAACCGCTCCTGTCCGAACATTATAGTGATGCAGCTCAATATGGCGTCCTCCGTTCTTTGCATATCTTTCTGCAACGATTCCGGCAGCAACAAGCAGAAGATCCTCTCCTCCGGTGAGGTCAATGGAAAAATCTCCCGGTTCGGACTCAATGATGCCGCATAAATCCGAAACGGCCTTTGTCAGGTTATTTCTGTCAACGGACACACAGCTTATCTCGATATCAAGATCGTGTGCCGCTGCAACCCGTTTCAAGATGCGTCCGTGTTCGCTCATATCACTGCTGCCGCCCGCAAGAATAACCTTATTCGGGCGCATCGACAGACAGCTTATTATATTTTCTACCGGGGTTCTGTCAAAAAATTCAATAACGGTCATTCCGAATACTTTGTCCTCCGTGAATTGCTTATACGGGTGTAAGCATTTATACATTTCATCAAGAAATTATGCCGCGCAGCCCTTCCGCACAGAAACCTTCCTTCAGATACTGCAAATCATGCCCACAGTGTTTTGCGAAAAGGTTCAATTCCGTATCCCCTTTTCGCAAAACTAACTCAAACCCGAATTATCCTTAGTATGACCGATTCAGCCTTAAAACTCACAGTGCGGCATTCTTAATCGGTGTCGCTTCGTTCCCGTTTTCTGATGATAATGCGAATCGGGGTTGCCTTGATTTCAAATGATTTGCGAATGTAGTTTTCAAGATAGCGCCTGTATGAAAAATGCATGAGCTCCGGTTCATTCACAAAAATAATAAATGTCGGCGGCTTGATGCCGGCTTGGGTGGAATAATACACACGCAGACGTCTTCCCGCATTCACGGGCGGCTCATTCATCGTGACTGCCTCGCTGATTATGTCGTTCAGCTTGCCCGTTGATATGCGAGTGCAGTTCTGCTCATATGCAAACTCCGCAAGTTCCATAACTTTGTTGACGCGCTGTCCCGTTTTTGCAGATATGAACAACATCGGAACATAGCTCATGAACGCAAGATCAACAAGCATTTTCTTCTTGAATTTCTCGGCTGTATAGGTATCTTTTTCGATAAGATCCCACTTGTTGACAATGAGTACGGAAGCCTTTCCTTCCTCGTGTACATAGCCGGCAATGCGCACGTCCTGTTCGCTCAGTCCGCGTTCCGCATCAACAACAATGAGCGCAATATCACAGCGGCGAATGGCTGCAAGCGAGCGGATAACACTGTAACGCTCAACGGTTTCATCTTCAACAGAACGCTTGCGGCGTATGCCCGCAGTGTCTATCAAAGTGTATTCCTTATCGTTCCATGTAAACGGTGAATCGATTGCATCCCGCGTTGTGCCCGGAACGTTGCTGACGATCGTCCTTTCGTGTCCGAGAAGTGCATTTACAAGGCTGGATTTACCAACGTTCGGCCTGCCCACAATCGCAATGCTCGTGTTATCGTTTTCACTTTCCTCTTCAATCTGTGGAAAGTAAGAAACAATTTCGTCAAGCATATCGCCGAGACCCAATCCCTGTTCGGCGGAAATTGTTATCGGACTGCCTATGCCGAGAGTATAGAAGTCATAAACGGCATCTTCGTATTTCGGATGATCAATTTTGTTTACGACCGTCACGATCGGTTTTTTGCTGCGGCGGAGCATATCCGCAACATCCTCATCCGCTGCTGTAAGCCCCGATTTGCCGTCAAGAAGGAAAACTATAACCTGCGCCGTTTCAATTGCAAGCTCTGCCTGCCGACGCATTTGTTTTGCAATTATATCCTCGCTTTCCGGCTCAATGCCGCCGGTATCAATAAGCGTGAACCTGTAATTCAGCCACTCCGCATCCGCGTAAATGCGGTCACGTGTCACGCCCGGAGTATCCTCAACTATCGCTATGCGTTTCCCCGCTATTTTGTTAAAAAGTGTGGATTTGCCGACATTCGGCCTTCCCACTATTGCCACCAAGGGTTTCATTATTTATGCGTTCCTTTCAATCAGGTTAATTATATCGTCAATAAAATCATAACCGTCGTCCGCGCTGACGCGCCAAATCGGTTTTTGGAGGGCAGCCGCAAGTTCGTCAGTGCACATTCCGTCAAGAAAAACAACGTCATTCTCTCTCAGCATCGTGTGCGGTATCAGCAAAGCTTCTCCGTTCAAACAGTCTTTGCATTGCTTGATTATATCTCCCGCCGTAACCAATCCCGTGACCGTGACGGTGTTGCCGAAAAAATCGTTAACAACGGGGTGCACATTGATTTTTATATTGTACGGCAGAAGTTTTTTGAAAAGCCTGCTCATGTGCGGCGCGATGGAGACCCCGCTCACGGAATCAAACTCACGCATTCGGGGCGCAGTCGGTAAATCTTCCAGTGCATTCATAAAGTCGTGTTCGAACCGTCTGAACAGTCCGACGCCGTTCTCTATCTGTTCAAAATCACCGCATTCCTCAAACGTCGGAAGCTCCTGACCGGCCGCAAGGTACATCTCGTCCGATGCATATACAAAGTCCGAAAGCCCATGATTCTTTTTAAACTCATCGATAAGTTTGATGGCAGCGGATGCACTTTCCGCAGTTGTCGGCTGAATCTCTGCAAGTCCCTGCCTATGTGCAGTGAGTCCAACAGGAACCACAGCCACGGAACGGCATTCCGGGCGGAGGGCAAAAAGGTCATTCAATGTTTGCTTCAGCACATCCCCGTCATTGTAGCCGGGACAAAGCACAATCTGGCAGTTGAATGCAAGTCCTTCTTCGTGCAGACGCGTAAGCCGTGAAAGAATGTTTTCGGAATTTGGGCTCCGCATCATGCGTTTACGCACTGCGCCGTCCGTTGCATGAACGGAAACATAGAGCGGTGAAACGCGGCGGGCAATCATACGTTCAAACTCTCTGTCGCTGACATTTGTAAGCGTGACATAATTGCCCATTATCAGCGACAGTCGCCAGTCATCGTCCTTGAAATACAGCGTTTTTCTGTTGCCGCGAGGCATCTGATCGATAAAGCAGAAAATGCAATGGTTTGCACACTGCCGTACCGGACTCATGAGACTTGTTTCAAAGTTCAGTCCGAGCGGCTCATATTCTTCCTTAGTGAGCGAAATTTTGAATTCTTTCTGCTGTTTGCCGCATTGAGCGCCGTCCGCACAGAGTGTTAATTCAATGCTTTCTTCGGCAGTAAGACGTTCATAATCGATAATATCAACAACCGGCAAATCATTTATGCAGGTGAGGTACATGCCGGCGCAAACACCCGCACAAGCCGCAGGAGAGCCCGGGTCAACTCCGATTATCTTATGTTTCATAGAAAGCATCCTCCCTGCCGACTCAATATTAATGCGCAGCCGCGCATTTGCGCTCAAAAAACCTCCGGATAACCCGTTTTGCAGAAAAAATACCCCTTATCGGAAGAATTCCACAGGCATTTTTTCCTCAAAAGCCTTATCCAAAGTTTCATTTGAATTATACCATATAAAGCAGCATTTAGCAAATATCGCAGCCGAATACCCCCGGAGCATATCATAATGCGCAGTCACAGCGATATAAGTCTGTTTAATCTGCACTCGCGATCATATCGCTACACCTCGTATCTGAAATCTATCGGCTTATAGACTTCGTATGTATAATAATCCTGCTTTTCCTGAGAAAGAACTTTTCCGTTGCTTTCGATCAGTGTGTATTTCTTTGCTGCACCGTTATCATCGAGCTCAAAGCGGTATCTTACCACATTATTGATTTTAAATTCCGCCAATCTGCCGAACCCCTCCTTAAACCTTCGCATAATAACATCAACATGATGACTGTCAATGTATTCGTACTCTTCGGAGGTGAATTCCGGTCCATAGTAATCATCAAAAGACTTAATCATAACACCGTAAACATAAAAGTACTCTTTCATGTATCCGTTTTCGCAGATAACAACAGAACCTGAATTCTTGTTTGCATCATGCATGTGATAATTCAACCCTATCTCAATTCCGTTTTCGCGCTTTATAGATTCGTATCCCCGCGGGATAAGCATACCGTTTTTTGCATCGTCCAAAAACGATGGAAATGCTTTTTGAAAGTCAGATACATCGAAGTTTGAGACTGTTATCTCCAGATCCAGATCACATTCTTCGCAGTTTTCGGCCGTAATTAATTTGCCGTTTTTATCAAACCCGTATCTGTACGTTGGAATTTTTGTTCTCGGCTTTGTTTTTAGCAGACGGCCTCTCGTCACGTTGCCGATAACCGTATCAAGAACACGACTGGGACAAAAATAGCCGCGCGGCAAGTAAACACTTCCCGATCCATATTTTACTGCTGTCACATTCTCCTTTACCGACTTATAAGTCTCCCATCGATTCGGGTAGTTCTCGATAATCATAGAAGTCAGTCTTTCACGCCATTCGGATATTTTGTTGTCACTTAACATAATTTTTCTCCTTTCACAGTTCAGGGTTCAAGAGCGAAAGGTGCCAAGCATCCGCCAAGAACACGTAGTACTCTTCGGAAGTAAAACTCGGCTCCCAAAAGATATTCACAGTTTTAATTGTAACGTTATAAAGATGAAAATACTTTTTTAAATAACCATTTTCACAAATCGCAATCGAACCCGAATTACTATTAGCCCAATCCATTTGATAGCGCAAGCCGATCTCAATACCGTTTTCTCGCTTTATAAATTCATATTCCCGAGGGATAAGCACGCCGTTTTTTGCTTCGTCCAAAAACGACGGAAATACTTTTTGATAGTCGGATACGTCGAATTTCGATGTAATATCCTCTATTCTGTCTGCCCATTCATCGTACTCTTCGGCTGTAATTAATTTACCGTTTTTATCAAACCCGTATCTGTACGTTGGAATTTTTGTTCTCGGCTTTGTTTTTAGCAGACGGCCTCTCGTCACGTTGCCGATAACCGTATCAAGAACACGACTGGGACAAAAATAGCCGCGCGGCAAGTAAACACTTCCCGATCCATATTTTACTGCTGTCACATTCTCCTTTACCGACTTATAAGTCTCCCATCGATTCGGGTAGTTCTCGATAATCATGGAAATCAGTCTTTCACGCCATTCGGTTATTTTGTTGTCACTTAACATAGTTTTTCGCCCTTCACAGTCCATTTAAATGTTTCATTCATCATTTTCAGCTTCGCCGAACCGAACGCTGCTGCATGCCACCCGCAGTTTGTCGCCGGACGAAAACTCAATCAAAACTTCTATATAGTCGTCTTTAGATTTTAGTTTGCAAAATTTATATTCAGGTTTCATATTTTCAAACAGCCTTTGCACAAGATGCGATTTCTTTCCGTTTAATATGCTCAACGAAAAAACATACGGCGATGCACCCCAATACTCGCAGTTTGACATCTCCGCTCCGATCACGTCAACGCAGGTAATGCGGATTCTCTTGAGTTCAGCGTGTTCAAATGATTCGCTGCTGTCAAAATCGGGTGGTACGACAAACGGCCACTCCGGTTTGACCACTGTTTCAAGTCGATTATGTACACGATCAAACACAAAACTTTCGAAGCAGGCATCGTGCAGACTGATATTGTTCACTTCATGGATATTTCCGTTGTTTATTACCATAGTACTCCTCAAAAATACAAAAACACACAGCTCGGGCACACATCAACACGCACGACTCGTATCCGGCGTTTGTCAGTCCGCAGCTTGTTTATTGATTGACCGAGGCCGTTTCTTCTTACTGCCCGTGAGTTTAAGTATATTTTATAGCACAGCTGCCGCTGCTGTCAATGAGTTTTGCAGCATTTTTTGCAAGCGTAGTATCCCGGGCGTCAAATCATACAGTCCCAGTTCTTTCATCAACGTGCATATCCCGCATTTTCTGCAGCATCCTCGCAGTTAGTGTATGCTAACTCGATTGCTTTAAAAAAAAGCATTGTCGCAGAGTTCCTTTTTCAAAGCAAACGCTGATTTCAGGATGCTTTCCGACAAGCATAGTTACTCAGCTATTTAAGTATATAAAGCACGGCTTGTCCGGTTCTACCTTAAAGCTGTTCTTTGTGTACTCTGGCACGCATGTTATAACATATATAGCTTCGACTTGTCAAGAGCGATTGAGCCTGCTTTCAAGATTTCACCCCTGTTGAG
>FR879720.1:0-14616 GCA_000435055.1 Clostridium sp. CAG:138
TGTATGAAGTTACCCTGATTGACGGCTGGAACGGAGATCCCATTGTTGTTCTTTATGTCGCACATGGCCAGGATGCGGTGCTTCCCGATGCGCCCGAACACGCCGGCTATATCTTTGACCGCTGGGACGGCGATCCCACCAATGTTACGGAGAACAGAACCATTACAGCGTGCTATTGGATGATCGGTGATGTGAACCACGACGGTGAAATCACAACATATGATGCTTTGCTGATCATGAGATATGCACTCGGGTTGGAAACCGAGGGCAACGAACTCATTATGGACTTTAACGGAGACGGATGCGTTGACTCACTTGATGCGCTTCTTGTGCTTCGCAGGAGCATTGGCGCAGGCATAACCGTATCTGCAAGCACGGTCGTTCGGAGCCGAAAGACAGCGTGAAACTGCTGCTTCAGCCCCGAAAGCCAAGGGTTGCTGCAACAGTCAAAAAACAAAACCGGGCAGCTCACGAAGGGTTGCCCGGTTTGTTGCTTTTGTGTATAATTAATCTGCACAAAAACCAACAGAAAACGGGTTACCCGAGCAGGAAATCCAAACTACCGGCATTGGACCTTTTCTCCATGTACTTATAAGGCTATATCTTGTGGCCCGACTTTTTTAAACTGTCCGTTCTCAAATAAAACTGCAATGCCATGCTCAATATCAAACTTATAGTTGCACATGATTGCAACATTGCGATGCTTCTCAGTATGTGGCACAAAGATCTCCTTAGGCATAACATATTTGAATATGTTTTCAATCTTGTCTCCGTTCAACCGAGCGAATTCATCGGTTTCAACATAGTTCTTGACGTGTTCCAAAGACGCTGCCACTGCAGCCGAATTAGCTTCAAACATTGCAAAGGCCTCCCTTTGGCTTTCGATAACTTCTTCATCGGGATAGCATTCATACAAAAGGGGGAGTTCAAAATTTCTGCCCCAAATACTGAGTTTGTACTTATTCATTAAATCCACCTCCATCGTTTTTTTGGTCACGAGCTTTGCATTCGGCACAACCACCGGAATGTCTGAAATGTTCATGTATGTCTTGAGACACTAAGTCCATGAAGGAATATGTGGAGAAATACCTTTCTGCGGTTTAATAACTGATTACGGCTCCCTGAAAAATGCTTTCTCGGAAAGCCCATCGTCCGCTGCAATTGCATTTATGGATACAGCAATTCTTTCAGCGTTGATTGAAATCATTACGAAAATACTGCCGTATAGAGCGCGTCAAACTGCAGAAAACAGGCTCAAGATAAGGACATTCATGGTAAAAATCCTTATCGGAATGGTTGTTGCTCTTGCCGCATTATTGCTGCTCAATTATGTTATCAAGAAAACGGATACGTATAACTGGATTGTTGCTGTTGCCGGCAGTATCATCGCATTGCTCTCAATGGGAACGATACCATTCTTAGTTATATCTCAGCTTAATGCAAACCGTGTTGCGCGAGTTGGACTTGTCGGAGCATTGCTGCTGCTTTCGAAAAGCAGCGTTGCCGGTATCCTGAGGGCATCCTTTCTGAAGGCAATTATTTATGTCTTTGGCATTTGGGTTTTAGAAAATAACTTTGAAAGCATTTCGAACAGCCTATCCAACTTATCAATGATATTGGCTGCGTTTGCGCCTGCTTGCGTCATAATTATCGGTTTAATTCTCATTCTTAAGAGTGCAAAAATATAAACATATAAGCAGAATAAACAAAAAGAAAATGAGGAGGTAACAAAATGCCAAAGCCATTACTGACACGACCTGAAACCCGGAATCTGACGGGAACAACATTGAGTACTGCTCCGATTCAGCAGCAAAAGTTGCAAACTCAGCAGATGAATAAAATGGAATTGGATAGATATCTGCGCAAAAAACGTTCTAAAGATTATATACAGACAATGTGCGAGTTAGATATCGGTGGCCATGTACAAAATCAACAAAAAGTTAAAAGAATTATTGACGCCATTCATAATGAATTTCCTGAAGTGGAAATCAACGGAATTATGCTTGGTATTGTATCAATTTGTTACCTTGGCAAACCATATGAAGTTCATACCCTCGATGTTACCGGACAAATAATTGAACACTATCCGGGCGGGAAAGCCCTTCCGGGCGGATTGGAAAAGGCTCGGTCCTTAGCCTTGCGCGGCGGATATGCGTTCATTGAAGTATATGTTGATTGCTGCAGGGCAATCGGACGCAACGGTTCGGTTGCTGTAATTCCTTGTTAACTTAAGCTAAGTTAACAAGGAAAGCTTTGCTGGAAGTTTCTTCACGTGAATTGACCGGCAAAAGAATCGTGCGTATGGTTTCAATGCAGGTGATCCGCTTCGAATGCAGACAGAAGCGGTTTCCGAAAACTCTGCTCCGAAAAGCATCATCAGAAACGAGTGGGATGCAGCCATTGCCGGAAAACGGTGGCGGGCACGTTCACGACTTACATGCCAGGCAGTCTTGCGGTATAATCTTGTTGAGGTATAACGATCTTCTTTGATGAGTTTGGTTTTTCTACGCCGTATTCTTCATCAATTCGGAGAGTTTTGCCTCAACTATTGATCCCCATATTTGGTATAGCGCCAATTTAAACAGCCCCGTTCCCGCATTTGCGCGGGTTCGGGGCATTTAAATACAATCAAACGAAGAGTCGATTATTTACCTGAAATCATAAGCTTTTCAACAAGGAGACTCGGAGAGCCGACTCTGCCGCCGCCGGGAAAGCCGAAACGCAGGTCGCTGCCTGCGGCGATAACGGAATTCATAAGCGAAAGAAAATTGCCGGCACAGGTAATCTGGTCAACGGAACGGATGACGCTGCCCTGTTCAACAAGCAGTCCTTTTGCAATCAACGAAAAATCGCCGCTGACGGGATCGAGTCCGCTGTGAAGGCCGCCGAGTTCGGTAACGACAATTCCGCTGTCAAGTTCGGAAACAAGCGTATCATAGCTCTTTTCGCCTTTTGCAATGAAAAAGTTGCTGGGAGAAACTCCGACCGGAGAGGCGACACCGGCGCGTCCGGCGTTGGAGGTGGAGGCAACACCCGCCTTTCGTGCAGTTTTAAGATTGTGAAGAAAGCTCTTAAGTATGCCGTCTTCAACAACAACGGTTTTTACAGAAGGTGTTCCTTCGGCATCGAATGCGCGGGGATTATCCTCCTCGAACGGATCGTCAATGATTGAAATGCAGGGATTTGCGATGCGCTCGCCGAGTTTGTCTTTCAACAGGGAAAGTCCCTTTTGAACGCTGTCTGCGGAGAACATGCTCGAAAAAGCGGAAAGCAGATCCGTTGCTGCATCGCTGCGCAGAAGGACACGATATTCACCGGAATCAACGGCAGAAGCATGGAACTGCATCAGTGCATTGTCGACACTCTCTTTGATAATGTCCCCGCAATCCAACATGCCTGAGCCGAATTTGAAAGCAAAACTTTCGCGCTCGTCTTCACCGATGCGCAAAATCGGTTCAATGACAGCAACGGAGTATCTGTTTTCCTTATCGGCACAAAGTCCGTACGTGTTATGGATGCGCGTGGTCTCAACACCCGTTTCAACCGCACAGTAAGCAACACGGTTTACTCGGTCGTCAAAATCGAGAGTATCGCGTTCAAGTCTCAATGCAAGCTCGATTTTTTTGCTTTCGCTCATGTCCGCAACAGGGTTCTGCTTTTGATTTATTGCAGGATACTCGCATTTGCTCTGCATGGGGTTTTCATCATTGTTTTCAATAACACGGGCATTGTCGATTGCACTTTCAACAAGAGCATCGGCGTTGTCGAAAACTTCGGTGTAGGCATAACCCGTTTTGCCGCCGAAAACGACACGCAGATTGAGTCCGCAAGCGTGTGCGGAGGTGTATTTGCTGATTTCGGAATTCAGCACATTAACCGAAAAGGACTCATCTTCACGGAAGAAAACTTCAGCGGCTTCACAGCCTTTTTCAAGTGCCGCCTTAAAGCAGGCTTCTTTAAAGGATTCAAAAGTCATTACAGCGCGCCTCCTTTGCCGCCGACAGTGATTTCACTTACGCGAATGCGCGGCTGGCCGACATTTGTCGGAACGCTGCCGGATGATGAGCCGCACATGCCCTGACCCATCCACATCCTTCTGCCGATGCGGTCGATTTTCATAAGAACGTCCGCGCCCTTGCCAATGAGCGTTGCACCGCGGACAGGGCAAAGAATCTTGCCGTTTTTAACCCAGTAACCTTCAAGAACGGCGAAATTGAATTCACCGGTGAGCGGGTTCACGGAGCCGCCGCCCATCTTTGCGGCGAACAAACCGTCGCCCATGGTTGCAAGCATGGCCTCTTCATCGTCATTGCCTTCGGCGAAGAAAGTGTTGGTCATGCGGGAAGTGGGTGCATATGTATAATCCTGTCGCCTGCCGCTGCCGGTGACAGGGTGGTTCATAAGGCGTGAACCGAGTATGTCAACAAGGTAGCTCTTGAGGACTCCGTTTTCAATAAGAACGTTGCGCTGAGCGGGATGGCCCTCATCGTCAAAGCACATGCTGCCCCATTCGCCGGGCATCGTCCCGTCGTCAACCGCCGTCACGATATCGCTTGCGATTTTTTGACCGAGTTTGTTGCAGAAAACAGAATTCCCGCGGCCGACGCTGGTGGCTTCAAGCCCATGCACGCAAGCTTCATGCAGAATAACACCGCCAAAGCCCCCGTCGATAACAACGGGAACCATTCCTGCCGGGCATTCGGGTGCGTGAAGCATTGTTACCGCAATACGTGAAGCTTCTTTGCCGACGGTTTCCGGGTCGATTTGCTGATAAGCTTCGAATCCTTTTCCAAGCCCGAGGCCTTCATAACCTGTTTGCGCTTCGCCGTTTGCCATTGCAACCGATTGAATCATCAGCCTTGTTCGCGGCCGACGATCCTCGGCATAAACGCCCTCGCTGTTGCAGACCGCAATGCGATGGTCGCAATCCATATAGGCTGCAACAACCTGAGTGACTTCGTTTGAATAGGCCTTTGCTGCTGCTGTGCCGCTGCGCAAAAGCGCGATTCTATCTGCATTTTTTATGGTTGAAAAAGGTATTTTTTGCTCGTATCCGCCGATGCGTTCAACGCAGACGGATTTAGCTTCGAATTCCTTTGCTTCGTTAAGTGCGGATGCCGCCGCCTTTGCAGCTGCAATTAAAGCGCTTTCGCTTGTGTTCGCAGTGTATGCATATGCACTGCGCGTGCCTTTGAGGACACGCACGCCTGCGCCGGCTTTGCGCTCATAGCTTGCATTGTCAACTGCTCCGTCAACCATTTTTACCGTGTTGAATTCGGTATCCTGCATGTAAAGTTCAGAAAAATCCCCACCCGTCCTGAGTGCAGCCTCAAGAACGGCCTCTGAAATGCTCTTGTTTATCAAGCCGTAACCTCCATGATTTTGTTCCAAGCATATTATACCAATTTTGTACCGAAAACACAATATTATTGTGTTGCCTGCGCATTCGGCGAAAACGGAGAAAAAACTACTTCAGTTTCGCCCGTTTCAGCCGCAATGCATTTGTAAGCACCGTAACTGAGCTGAGGCTCATTGCAAGTGCAGCAAGCATGGGGTTAAGCAGCGGTCCGCCGAATGCATACAGCAAACCCGCCGCAACGGGAATGCCGGGCCAATTGTAAGCGAATGCGCAGAAACGAGACAATTGTAAGCGAATGCCCAGAAAAGGTTTTCCTTAATGATTCTGAGCGTTGTGCGGGAGAGCAGAAGCGCATCGCTGATTCCGGTGAGTTCACCTTTTGCAAGCACAATATCCGCACTTGCGGCAGCAACGTCCGTGCCGGTGCCGATTGCAATGCCGACTTCGGAGAGCGCGAGCGCGGCAGCGTCATTTATGCCGTCTCCGACCATTGCAACAAGGTGCCCTTGTTTTTGAAGTTCTGCAATGCAGTCGTTTTTGTCGGAGGGGAGACAGCCGCTCTTCACGTGCTCTATGCCGACTTGCTTTGCAACGCTTTCGGCCGTGTGCGCATTGTCTCCGGTGACGAGCCAAACATCGATGCCGTGTGCTTTAAGTGTCCGGACCGCTTTTGCGGAGGAAGGCTTTATTGCATCCGCAACGCCGATTATTCCACGGTACATGCCGTCAACGGCAAGCATCAGCGGTGTGCAGCCGGACAAAGTAAGCTCGTCGAGTGCGGCTTTATCGTATTCGATTTCCGTTTCGGAAAAAAGTCGTTCGTTCCCGATAAGAATGCTTTTGCCGTCAACAATCGCTTTCCCACCGCGTCCCGCAAGGGCTTCGAATTCCTTCGGTGCGGAGAACGGAATACTTTTTTCAGAAGCATAGTCCGTGACTGCCCGCGCAAGCGGGTGTTCGCTGGAGGCCTCACCGCATGCAAAAAGGTGCAGAAACTCTTTTTCGTCAATGCCGTGAGGAATAACTTTTTCAACAACCGGGCGCCCCTCTGTGATTGTGCCTGTTTTATCAAGAATAATCGTGTCAATTTTGCAGGCATGTTCAAGAGCTTCGCCGTTTTTGATAAAAATGCCGAGTGATGCGCCGCGCCCCATGCCGACCATGATAGCCGTCGGAGTTGCAAGCCCGAGTGCGCAGGGGCAGGCGATAACAAGTACCGAAACGAAAATCTTAAGCGCAATGCCGAAACTTTGCCCTGCAAGCAGCCAAATGACTGCGCTTACGAGTGCAATTGCGCCGACAGCGGGCACAAATATGCCGCTGATTTTGTCTGCAAGCCCGGCAATGGGAGCTTTACTGCCCTGCGCCTGCTCAACCATGCGCACCATGCCGGAAAGAACGGTATCATCGCCGACGCGGCGCGTTTTGTATGTGAAACTGCCGCTGAGATTGACGCTGCCGCCGATGACCTCGTCCCCGGGCTGTTTATCGACGGGAATGCTTTCGCCGCTGAGCATGGATTCATCAACACTTGTTGTGCCGTCGATTATTTCGCCGTCAACGGGGATGCGCTCACCGGGGCGAACGCGGATGATCTCACCCACAACAAGCTCATCAACGTCAACCTGCTTTTCGCTTCCGTCTTTTGCAACAACACATGCGGTGTCCGGTGCAAGCCCGATGAGCTTTGCAATGGCATCGCCCGTGCGGGATTTTGCACGCTGTTCGAGGTATTTGCCCAACATGACGAGAGTGATGATAACACCGGCGGATTCGAAATACAGCCCTTCATGCATCATATGGTGCTGTCCTTTGAATATCAGTACGGTTGAGTAAACGGAATAGGCAATTGATGCAATTGTGCCGACGGCAATAAGCGAATCCATATTCGGGTGCAGTCCGAATATCGCCTTGATTCCGCGCACATAGAATGCTCTGCCGGCAAAAAGCACGGGCAGCAGCAGAATCATCTGCGTAACGGCGAAAGCCCGCGGTTCGGTGATGAACGCGGGGACAGGAAGCCCTACCATGTGCCCCATTGAAATATAAAAGAGCGGAATTGCAAACACTGCGGCAAGGATAAGGTTGCTGCGCCTTTTTTTGATATCAAGCCGACGCCGCTCGGCATCGATAGCGGATTGCTTCTTCGCCGAAACGACCGGAGCAATGCCGAACCCGACTTTTTGCACGGCGGCAAAAATTTCATCTGAAAGGTCATTTGTACTTCGTACAAAAAGTTTTTCTGTTGAAAGATTGACGCTTGCAGCGTCAACTCCGGAAATACGGCGAACGGCGCGTTCAACCGAGGCGGAGCAGGCGGCGCAGCTCATTCCGCTGATTGAATATTCCTTTATCATAGAAAGAAAACCTCCTGTAAGCATAATTGCGGATTGCCCGATGCAAGGCATGATGTGTAAGCACGGGCTAACCGCAGCTCTATTTTACAACATTTTCCGTTTGGGGGCAACGGGTTTCGATAAAAAACAGCTTTGAATCCGCTGTCGGTTCGGGGCGCTGTTTTCATGGAAACAATAAATTCAAAGCCCCTTTGCAAAGCCAAATTGTTATGCACACGCATGATATATGATTACTTTGCGCAGTCGAATTATGCAGAACAACATATAATGCACGGGTCTGCTCATATTATTATTGCATGAGGAACGAAACAGAATGCAAAAAATATCGCATGAGCAAGGCAACGGGTGCTTTGCTGACGAAGCTTGATCTGCCGGAGGGTACGCTTGACAACGTGCCGTGCATACGCATATTCGGAAGAAATACTGCGGAAATAGAGAATCACCGCGGCGTGCTGGAATTTTCGGATTCAAAGGTTCGGCTGCATACCGCACTCGGAATACTGAGCATTGCCGGAACCGAACTCAGAATCTGCTGCGCGGATAAGCAGACCGTTGTATGCACGGGCGAAATAGCTGCGGTCGAATATGAAAGCTCACGCTGAAGACCGTGGTCGGCGGGCACGGAAAATGATTCGAATACATCATTCTGCAAAGAAAAATAGAAGGAAATCGGAGCGGCGGACAGATATATGTTTTTGTGGAAATTTACTCGGGGATATGTTAAAATAAGGATGAGGTGCATGCGCCCGGAAAAAATGGTTAATCTTTTGCTGGCGGAGGGCATATCTCTGCACAATATCGAGCGCGAAAATAAAAGCACGATAACAGCCGTCACGGAGACAGGCAACTGCATGCCGCTTGTTGAGTTGACGGAATTGCACGGCGGGGAAGCGTGCGTTCTTGAACAGCGCGGGCTGCCTGTGCTGCTGAGAGCACTTAAATCGCGTTTCATGCTGATTGCAGTGTTGATTATCGGCTTTGCAGCCATGTGCATATTGTCGCACCGAGTGCTGCTGATTGATATTTCCGGATGTGATGCGTTGGAACCGTCCGAAATTCTTTCGGTGGTTGCGGATTGCGGAGTACGCATAGGAATGCCGTCAGCCAAGTTGAATGCTGAGCGCGTTGCCGATTCGCTTCTGAATGCACTGCCGACGTTGAGCTTTGCGGATGCGGGTATTTGCGGCGTTGTGCTGAAAATCAACGTCAGTGAATACAATTCCGTTGCCTCGACGGAAGAAAACACGGAACCTTGCGGCATATATGCGGACAAGGACTGCGTAATCCTCAGCATAGTTGCAAACAAAGGCAATGCTGCCGTCAGGAAGGGCGCAGCTGTTCGGCGGGGACAGCTTTTGATTGATGGGGATATAACCCCGGAAGGTTCGTCGGAGCGCGTACTTGTGCATTCCCGCGGAACAATAACGGGTCAGGTTGCTTATCGGTTTTCTGTTGAAATCGGAAAAACAGCTCCCAAACTTTGCCAAAGCGGGAACAGCTGCGAATACACGCAAATAAGTTTTCCGACCCTATTTAAAGGAAAGAAAATTACTCGGGAATCCCGCGTGCTCTATGATGAATTTGAAATTACGCTTGAATCCTGCGAAACATTGGATGCAGGGCTTCTGCCTGTCCGTGTTTACAAAGGCAGGGCGCATGAGCTTGTTGTTGCGGAAAAAAATCTTACATACGATGAGATGACAGCAGCAGCGAACGCGAAGCTTGACGCCGAAATGAAATCATCGATTCCGAAGGATGCAAGAATAATTGCAAAATCAACCGATTTCATACAGCAAGCGGACGGAACGCTTATTGCCGTTTTGAATGTTCAAACGATTGAAAACATCGGATACATTCAGTATTACTGATTGAAAATCAACAAGGCGCGAAGCGGAAAGTTTGAAATTGCTTTAAACGATACGACCGATGCGAAAGTGTGTTTATTCCGCGGCTTTCAAGCAAAAAGTCCGACCGAGGTTGTAATCATAAAAAACAGGATATGCAAAATAAGGGAAAAGAACATATGCCGACTGAGAAAAGATACGAAATAAACGAATTGACGGATACGGAAAGCACTGCCGATGCGGGCAATATGCTCAACGGCAAGGCAGTTGTTGATGAACCGACCGTGACCGAATTTACGGAGATTGAGTCCATGGACGAGATAATAAAACTGTTCGGCGTCTTTGACGAAAATCTCAAAATAATCGAAGCCGAAACCGGCACGAACATCGCTGCCGATTCCGAAAAGATCAATATCAGCGGAAAGCAGAGTGCAGTGGATATTGCGCGCAATGTAGTTGAAAAACTGCTTTCGCTGATTAAACGCGGTGAGAGTATTGACAGAGGGCGCATACGATACGCAATTGACCTTGCGCGGGAAGGCAATTCGGAGCTGATTCTTGAGCTTGCGGATGATGTTATTGCATTCACAAGCAAGGGCAAGCAGATAAAGTGCAAAACACTGGGGCAGAAGCGTTACATAAACGCACTGAAACACAACACAGTCGTTTTCGGAGTGGGTCCTGCGGGCACGGGCAAAACATATCTTGCGGTTGCAATGGCCGTGCTTGCATACAAAAACAAGGAAGTCAGCCGAATCATCCTCACAAGGCCTGCGGTGGAAGCGGGGGAGAAGCTCGGATTCCTGCCGGGAGATCTGCAAAACAAAGTTGACCCTTACCTGCGACCGCTCTACGATGCGCTTTATGATTTTCTCGGTTCGGAAAACTTCCGCATTTTATCTGAGCGCGGGGTGATCGAGGTTGCCCCGCTTGCATACATGCGCGGACGTACGCTGAATGATGCGTATATTATTTTGGATGAAGCACAGAACTGCACCGTTGAACAGATGAAAATGTTCCTTACGCGCTTTGGCGAGGGTTCGCGTGTCGTTGTGACGGGTGACATTACTCAGATAGATCTCCCGCGGGAAAAAACAAGCGGACTTATTCATGCGCTTCGCGTTTTGAATGACGTTGAAGGTTTGAGCATCGTTTATCTCACTGCGCGGGATGTTGTTCGTCATGAAATGGTTCAGCGCATTGTTCGTGCATATGAAAAAGCGGCGGAACGTGCCGCAGAACGTGCGGCGGAGCGCGCTGCTGCCGTTCGTGACGGAGAACAAGTCAACGACGGAGAGCACAGCCGCTCCGGTTCGCGAAGCGAACGGGATGACGGTTTCAGACCGGCAAAACGCTGAAAAGCTTTGCGAAAACTTTGCTTCAAGGCAATGCACGGCGGAAGAGAACGGTCGGGATTTTCTCCGATTTTTATAATCAGATAAAAGCAACAGGAGGATAAAATGCAGAGACAAGCCAAAAAACGCAGCGGAGATGCCGGCGGGGCGGGCGGAACAAAAAGGGCCGTCACCCCGCGAAGCGCGTTTATCGTGCTTGCTTGCACGGCAATTGCAGAGTATTTCGCCTTTTATCTGCGTCTTGCGGATGCGGGCGCAAAAGCGGGAATTCCCCACGGCGGGTATGTGATGTGCGCATTGATTTGCGGAGTTGCTTCACTTGCAACAACGGCGGGATTCGGCTTGCTTTTGTTTGCTGAAAGAAACCGTATAACGAAAAATCTCAAGCAGCTGTTGATAACAGCAATTCTTCTTCTTGTTTCAACGGTGCTGAGTGCGTTTACGACCTGCGCAGGATATGCTTTTACAGCGGCGTTCCTCGGGATTATTCTTGCTTACAGCGGCATGCCTCGGGATTATTCTTGCCGCATTGCTTGTCGGAAGACATTGTGCGTACGCATGCACAGCCATGCTGGCGGTATATGCAGCTCTGTTTGCCTGTTTGCCCGATGCTGCTCTTGCATATAAGCCGTTGTCAATGCTTGCTGCTGTTTCCGCCGGCGGTTTTGCTGCGGTGATTGCACTGAAAATCAACAAAGGAAGAACTTCGCCGATTATTTCCGGCGTCATCGGCGGGATTGTTTCAGGTATTATCCTTATCTGTGTACAAGCCTTCTTCGGTGTCCGTATTACCGATGTGCTTCTTGACGCCTGCGGCCTGCTTGCAAGCTCTGCGTTGTGCGGCGTGCTTGCAGTCGGGCTGATGCCTGTGTGCGAAAGCATTTTTGATGTAACAACCGAAACGAGACTCAATGACCTTTTGAACAATAACAACCCGTTATTAAAGCGGCTGATGTTTGAAGCACCGGGGACATATCATCATTCCATTCTTGTTGCGGCACTTGCGGAATCGGCGGCGGATGAGGTGGATGCGAACTCACTTTTATGCAAGGTTGCAGCGTATTACCATGATGTCGGCAAACTCACAAGCCCCGCACATTTTATAGAAAATCAGCGTGACTATAACATTCACGATGAACTTCCGCCGGAGGAGAGTGCACGCCGGATAATTTCTCACCAAAGTGACGGAGTGACCTTGCTCAAAAAGCATAAATTCCCGTCCGACGTGATTGAAATTGTTGCGCAGCATCATGGTGATTCAACAGTACGCTTTTTCTATAACAAGGCCGTGAATGATGCGGGTTCGCCCGAGGAGGTTGATGCCGCTGTTTACCGCTACAAAGCAAACAAACCTTCCACCAAGGAAAGCGCGATAATAATGCTTGCCGATTGCTGCGAGGCGGCTGTGCGCTCGATGAAAAATCCGACTCATGAGATGATTGCGGATAAAGTTCACGAAGTGATAAACGGCCTTTGGCTGCGTGAGGACGGGCAGCTCAGCGAATCACCGCTTACGGCAAAAGATATCAAAAAAATCGAGCAGAGCTTTTTAAAAACTCTTTCGGCTCAGTATCATGAAAGGGTGGAATATCCGCCTTTAGAGGAAAAAACAAGTGAACAGCAAGTATGAAGACACAATAAAAAAGAACGGTGAAGACCGAACCGAACGGAACGTTAAATCCTCTGCGGTGAGCATTGAAACCATGAATTTTGATGCGGCACAGTCGGAAATCGATGCGGTGCAGAGGGCCGCGCTTTCCGCTCTTGCGATTGAGGGTGCGGCCGGGCGCGGCGTTTCGATCGTTTTGACAGACGATGAAACGATTCATGCTTACAACCGCGAATATCGCGATGTTGACAGGGCGACGGATGTTTTGAGTTTCCCTGCGGATGAAGGTGATGAAATACTCAGCATTCCGGATGATTTCCTGGGCGATATTATGATTTCGGTTCCGCGCGCTGCGGAACAGGGCGCAGCTCTCGGGCATTCGACGGAGCGCGAACTGATGTTCCTTACCGTTCACGGAGTGCTGCATCTTTTGGGCTTCGATCATATGCGGCCGGAGGATGAAACGGTTATGCTTGAACATCAGCGGAGAATAATGTCCGCAATTGCAAAACAAATTGATGGATGCACGGAGTAAATATGAATGGTTTTGAACTGACGGAACAAAAGATTAATCAGCTCGTTGAACTTGCACTTAGGGCGCGCGAACGCGCATATGTGCCTTATTCGCATTTTCGCGTCGGGGCTTGCCTGATGTCAAAAAACGGAACGCTGTATTGCGGCTGCAATATAGAAAACGCCGGTTATACGCCCACAAACTGTGCGGAACGGACGGCGGTATTTAAAGCGGTTTACGAGGGGGAACGTCAGTTTTCAGCAATTGCCGTTGCTTCGGACAGCGAAAATTTTACGGCCCCGTGCGGGGTATGCAGGCAGGTGCTTGCGGAGTTCTGTGATGCGGAAATGCCTGTTATTTGCATAAACAGGGAAGGCAAATACAGAATTCTTTCCCTCGGCGAACTTCTGCCCTTTGCGTTCTCAAAAAAAGATATGGAGTAAACAATGACACAAACACAGAATAAATCAGCATACAGATCCGGATTCGTGACGATAATCGGTTCTCCGAATGTCGGAAAATCAACATTGATGAACCGCATGGTCGGGCAAAAAATCAGCATTGTTTCCGACAGAGCGCAAACAACGCGCAACAGGATAACGGGCATTGTATCAAGAAAGGATTACCAGATAATTTTTCTTGACACTCCCGGAGTGACGGCGCCGAAAAATCGTTTGGGCGAATATATGCTGAAAGTCGCATTTGATGCCGTGAACGAGGTTGAAGCGGTACTTTTAATGCTTGACGCTTCCGTCGGCATACGCGAAAAGGATGAATTGCTTCTGTCCCGGCTCGGCGAACGATGCGGAAAAACAGCTGTGGTTGCCGCAATTAACAAAAGCGACCTTGTGAGTCTCGGAGATATCGACGAGATTCGCGAACGGCTTGAAAAAGAACCTTACATAAAAGATATTGTTGCAATAAGTGCGGAGACGGGCCGAAATGTGGATAAACTTGAAGCGATTCTTTGCAAGTACCTGACCGAAGGTCCGCAGTATTATCCTGATGATATGGTGACGGATCAGCCTATGTGGGCGATCTGCGGTGAAATGATACGTGAAAACGCATTGAAACTGCTGCGGGATGAGATACCGCACGGCATAGGCATAGGCATTGACAAAATCAAGCTCCGTGAAGACGGGATACACGATGTTTTTGCAACCATTTATTGCGAGCGCGAAACACACAAAGGCATCATAATCGGACACGGCGGGAGAATGCTCAAACGCATCGGTTCGGAAGCGCGGCGTGATATAGAATGGCTTTTCGGAACAAAGGTGAATCTTCAGCTTTGGGTAAAGGTTCGTCCCGACTGGCGCAACAGTGCTTCCGCGCTGAAAGAATTCGGCTTTACTCCCGATTTTTAAGCGATGGACGACATTTGGCGGAAGATCGGTGCCGATTTTGCAATAATCGCCGATTATTCATCCTTGCGCTGCCCGAAGGCGCGGCGGTACCTGAGATAAGCTTCAACATTTCCCGTTGCGGCAAAATCGGCCCAAAGAGATTTTTGTGCTTTTTCGCTGCTTGGAGCCCTGTCGCTTTTTTTGCGAAATGTTTCGGAAAAGAGCGGTTCCT
>FR879720.1:14645-72330 GCA_000435055.1 Clostridium sp. CAG:138
TTTCCTGATTGTCCGCGGTGCCGCTTTCTGTGACTGAATGGTTCATCATGTCCTCCTTTTCGTTGCGGTAACAGATTCGGGAATACTTCGAGCTGCCTTATCGAAGTGAGCTTAGTGTTCCCGAAAAACGAAAAAAAACACATGGGCTTTCAAACGTGCTTACCGGTGTCGGTAAGGTGTGCGGAGCAGCGCGATACGGCGGTATGAATTCAATATGGCATTTGAAACACTGAACGGAATAGTACTGAGATATGCGAATTATCGCGACAACGACCGCATACTGACCGTCCTCACGCAGGAACGCGGTGCTGTCGCTGTTACCGTGCGCAACTGCCGAAAAAAAAGCTCCGTTACAGCTGACGCAGTTTCAGAGCAGTGCTGCTACGGTGAGTTTGTTGTGTATGAACGCGGCGGAATATTGTACGCTTCGTCAACAGCAATTAAGGAATCGTTTTATCCGATAAGGGAGGACTACGAAAGGCTTGTTTCAGCAAACCAGATTCTTCGTTTTGCGGAAATTATTGCGTATAATCATGGCGGCGCGGAACTTTTTCCTTTGTGCTACCATGCACTGAGCTTTCTTGCATACGGAGACAACAATCCGATAGATATTGAACTCTGTTCCACGGCAAAAATGCTCTGCCTTGCCGGCTATAAGCCCGTCCTGACGCATTGCGTGCGCTGCGGAAAAGATTTGCGAAAGCAGAAGGAGGTTGCTTTTTCGAAAGTACAGGGAGGGACCCTTTGCGATTATTGCGGTGTCGGCTGCCGCGTGATCAGCGCGCTTTCGGCTGAAGCGCTGCGCCGCATGATTCTGCTGCCGCTGCCGCAAATGGGAAGAGTTAAACTGCCCGACAATGTGCGAAAGGAGCTGGATCTGATTATCTATGAGTATGCGGAGTACTCCTTTGAGCAAATAATCAAAGTGCGCGGAAAATAAATATATTATCAAAAACCCTTGCATTTTAAATCGCTTGGAGGTATAATAGCAACTGTTGAGAAAAGAATATTCCTCCTTAGCTCAGTCGGTAGAGCATGCGGCTGTTAACCGCAGTGTCGTTGGTTCGAGTCCAACAGGGGGAGCCACAAAACAGCATTTCCTGTTGAAATGCTGTTTTTTATTTCATTTTAATCAGTGAACGGAGCGGGGTATGAAGTGCAGAAATAAGACGCTGCATGACAATGCGGCAAATATTGTCACTTTGACGCGGATTGCTGTATAGGCTGCATTGCTTCCGATTAAGTACGGAACAGTGCCGTTCTGCATTGTGTATGCATACTGCGGATTGTCCGATATGATCGATGACATGATTGCACGCAAATTGCATACAGAGAGTGAAATGGGTGCGATACTTGACAGCATATCGGATTTATGCTTTGCGGCATCATACGCAGCTAATGTTCTGCCGAAGCTGCAATTCGACAATTGGGTTATTTGAGTGATTGCTGCTGTTATCACAATTCGTACTTGCAGCGTTGCTGCGGGATTCGTCGCGCTGAGATGGTTTATTATGAGACACACCATCGCAAACAGGATTACCGGCTGCTTGCTGTTCTTGCTCCCGTTTGCAAACCTGCTCTTTTCCGGCAAAGAGCAGGCATTGACTGCATTGCAATGCCTGTGCCTGTTTCGCTGCTTTGACAGCAGCGGTTTGGGAAGCGATGATGACCTTCATGGAGATTGCCGGAAATTCAAACGGGAATACAGGCGGCGGTTGATGCATAAACACAGACTTATGCTCCAAACAAATACAAATATTATATTGAGCCCGTGCAACAATGAGCACGATGTTATATTTGCAAAAGGGTATTGCATAATACGTCCAATGGGTGTATAATACATCTTGTTCGAAGGAACTGATGTTCAAATTCAATATTCCTCCTTAGCTCAGTCGGTAGAGCATGCGGCTGTTAACCGCAGTGTCGTTGGTTCGAGTCCAACAGGGGGAGCCAAAAGCCTTTTGCCGATTGGCAGAAGGCTTTATTCGTACTGTTTTTTGTTTCAATCAAGCCCTCGCCGAATGCCGCGGCGAGGGCTTGTGCATAATGCTGTGTTAATTCAATGATTGCTCACCGTGATTGCTCACCGTCTGAGCGGCGTTCTTCCCGCTGACATGTAGCCATCCTTCTCATACATTGCAATGTAATTTTTGAAGAGCGTGCAGAATTCGGCATTGGTCGGTGCTTTTTCAAGCATGTTGATAACCTGTTCCGTAACTTCTGCTGTATTTCCGCCGGAGAGCATCCTGCGCATACGGGTGACGCAGTCAAGCTCATCATCCGTGAGAAGCAGCTCCTCGCGTCTTGTGCCGGACTTATATATGTCAACGGCAGGGAAGATGCGCTTTTCGGAAAGCTTGCGATCCAGATGAATCTCCATGTTTCCTGTGCCTTTAAACTCTTCATAGACCATATCGTCCATGCGGGAACCGGTTTCAACAAGTGCGGTTGCAATAACCGTGAGACTTCCGCCGTCTTCAATGTTGCGTGCAGCACCGAAGAAACGCTTGGGTTTATGCAGCGCACCGGGATCCATTCCGCCGGACAGGGTTTTGCCGGTGGAATTGATGGTCAGGTTATAGGCACGGGCAAGCCTTGTGATGGAGTCCATAAGAACGACAACATCCTTGCCCATTTCAACAAGACGCATGGAACGTTCCATAACCATTTCGGCAACGCGGGTGTGATGCTCGGGAAGTTCGTCAAAAGTTGAATAAACAACTTCGCCCTTAATTGAGCGCTGCATATCGGTAACTTCCTCGGGACGTTCATCGATTAAGAGAACAATAAGATGAACATCGGGATAGTTTTGAGCAATACCGTTTGCAATGGACTTAAGCAGGGTGGTTTTTCCTGCCTTGGGTTGAGAAACAATAAGGCCTCTCTGACCTTTGCCGATGGGGGAGATCAGGTCTATAAGCCGAATTGCAAGCGCCTTTTGGCTGTTTCCGGGTGTTTCAAGGGTGAATCGCTCGTTCGGGAAGATAGGGACGAGATCCTCAAAAGGCTTGCGCAGCGCGGCTTCCTCGGGACTGATGCCGTTGATCGCCGTGATGTACATAAGAGCAACATAGCGATTGTTCTCTCTTGTCTGGCGCGTTTTGCCTGTTACAAGATCGCCGGTGCGGAGGCGGAAACGGCGGATCTGGGAGTTTGAAACATAAACATCGTTCGTTCCGGGAAGGTAGTTGTCGCGCCTGAGAAAGCCGTATCCGTCGGACATAATTTCAAGGATGCCCTCGGCATCATCGCATTCACCGGCTTCGATCATTTCGGGAACGGCAGGGTTGCTCGTTCCGTATTCGGCGTTGTAGTAACCCTCCTGCCTTGCAGGATAATTCGCACCGGGCATGACGGGATTGGTATACCCTGCCGCAGGCTGACGATAGGCACTGTCCTGCTGCGGATAAGTGGGCTGGAAACCGCTCTGGGGTTGGGCAGTATAACCCTGCTGAGCATAAAAATCCTGCTGCGGGAAAAGGGTTTGCTGCTGATAAGGATCCTGCGGCTGCTGGCGGAAAGAATCATTTCCGCGCTGCTGACGATAGCTTGAATCGTTGGAGGAATACTGCTCGTTTCTGGGCTGACGATAGCTGCCTGAATTATTGCCTGCGGGGTAGTTTTGCCCGCTGCGGCTGTAACTGCGGCTGTCACGCGCAGAGGAATAAGCACTGCGATCATAGCCTTTTGAATAAGGCTGACTGCCGTAACTCTGCTGACGTGAGCTGTTGTATCCGAGTGTAAAGCCCGAACGCGGGTTTTCCTGTGCGGGTGCGGAGTGAGGCTGCATCGGGATTGAAGCGGCCATTTGAGCCGGTGCGGAAACAGTTCCCTGAGCGGGCTTCGGCGCGGCAGGCTGGAACTGCGGAGCCGCGGAAGGCTTGGGCATTTCAAAGGTCGGAGCGGGTATTTGGGTCGGAGCGGGTATTTGTTCCGACACTGCTTTTGCAGCGGCGGCAGCGGGCTGCGGTTCCGAGGGTGCGGCAGCGGGCTGTGTGCCGGCAGCGGGCTGCGAGGTTTCGGAAACAACGGGGGGAGTTCCTGCATCCTTTGCAGCTTTGGCAGCTTGCTTCGCTTTTGCGGCGGCAATGGGATCAGGCATTTGACTGAGTTGACTGTAAGCACCGAAAATCGGCTGGTTTCTGGCGACAATGCCGCCGTTCATAATAATCTCAACAAGTTCTGCTTTTCGATATTTAGTAATAGATTTAACGCCCTGAGCCTTTGCAATTTCGCGCAAGCTTTCCAAGCTTTTTTCGAGCAGCTGCTCTCTGGTCATAGTATTACCTCACACAAAGTTTAGTCTTTTTATATCAATGGTATGACATATTCCGATAGCTCTGACGAACGTGAAAAACGGAGCTAAGAATTCAATCTGTTTTCAATTCAGCATACCAATATCTCGCATTCATATCATACTCCCGAAATGCATTTTCGTCAAGAGCAATTTTTCCGTTCCGAGCGGGTTATCTTGCCGTTTGATACAAGTTTTTGCTTTTTTCCCCACAAAAAAACTCAAAAAGCGAAAATATATTTTTAAACATGCAACGGCAAAGAAAAACCAACGCCGTCACAGTGCGGACAGACTGATAAAATTGCAGCATAAATGCTCTTTATAACACCTATGCGCGCATCGTAAATGATATAACCGGAATTGAAAACTGACATAAAACATCGATTATTTGCTATAAAACTACACGTTTACTTAATATCGAAAAGACTTCGGCCGAGTCATCGGTGTCAGCATAATGCCGTGCAGGCATGCATACAGTGTAAAGGACACAGGGGGGAGACCGGTTACGGATTTCCCGAGAAAACAATGAACAGTTCAGTGTATTCCGAAAAGGAAAGCTTGAGTTGTCGGTGTTGTTCCGAAGCATGTCGGCAGATAAGCCACAGTTTCGGCAGTAAAAAACATATAGAAGAGAGAGGAGAAACAAAATGAATGACAGACCGTGTATCGAAGGGAGCACGCTCAGGCT
This sequence comes from Clostridium sp. CAG:138, assembly GCA_000435055.1. GTDB lineage: Bacteria > Bacillota > Clostridia > Christensenellales > CAG-138 > PeH17. The sequence goes on from FR879720.1 coordinate 19,628, forward strand.
GCGCACGCATTCCGTGCATATTGAGAACAGGGAGCTTGCAAGCATCACAGGAGTTAAGGATGTCGGCAGTTTCAACGAAAGCATGGTTGTGCTTATGACGGAGGGCGGAGGACTTACAGTGGAAGGAACCGAACTCCATATTACGAAGCTGAACCTTGATGAAGGACAGGTTATCATAGAAGGACAAATTATTGCCTTTGAATATGATGATGTTCCCGTTCAGCGCGGTTCGTTTTTTTCAAGAATGTTCAGATAAACCCGCGACAGCCGCGGGCAGTTTATGTCGAAACGGCTGAAAGCGAAAGGAGGTAAAACGTGCGGGATGCAGAACACCCTGAACCAGATACCTGTTTTTTTGTGCTGTCTTTGGTGCGGATTGGCAGCAGGCATCATTTATGATTTATTCAGATTGGTAAGGATAAGGGGAAATCGATTTGTGACAGCGGCGGCGGATACGCTTTTCGGTGCAATTGCAATCGGCATTACGGCGGGCGCACTGCTTTATTGCGACCACGGCAAGATAAGATTTTTCACGCTGTTTGCGATTGCCGCAGGTGCGCTTCTGTGGCAGATCCTTCCCGGAAAGCTGCTCAGGATAATGATTATGAAGCTTAAACGCAGCATCGGGCACTGAACACAAAAGCCGCGCAATCGGTTAAACACATACATAAAGAAGCGGGTGCATCGTTTTGGTGCATCCGCTTCTTTTGCCCGGGAACATTCCGAACAATTTGCTCATTGCGAAAAAGGCTTAAATTTTCGGCATTTTTTCGCGGGTATACAGTTTAACGGAATTTTCCGAACTCTGCTGCTCCGTATAGTGCGAGAGGAAGCACTCGTTAACGCACGGTAATGGCCGCGCGGAGTGCGGTGAGTGCATCTTCAACGGTGATAAGTCCGTCGCCGTTCATGTCCGCAGCTGCGGCCTGTGCGGGAGTGAACTCAAGCAGCTGCATGGCATTGCGCATTATCATGAGAGCATCGGATATTGTAACGGTTCCGTCTCCGTCAACATCGCCCAAAACGCCGACAGCCGGAAGAATGCACACCTCGTCAACATAAACGCAGTCATCGCCCTGATCGCGTGATCCGTCCTTTTGATATGTCCATTCAAAGATGTATTCACCGTCTGCGGGCACCGTATAGATGAAGTTTGCCCAATCGTTGTCGGTGCCGCCCGTCGTTGCTTCAACATTTCCGTTGGCAATGAAGGCCGCATAGTCCCAAGTGCCGCCCTCGCTGCTTGCCAGCCAGTCAAAACTGAGCCTGTCGCCTGCATGAAGTGTTCCGGCATTGAGCCTGATGCCTGTTGAAGTTCCCGCCATGCCGTTGATGGTTGATTTTGCAGCCGTCCTGCCCGCAAAGGTTTCGCTGTCAACCGCCCATGGATGAGCGGTATCGTTCGAGAAAACGAGTGAACCGCCCGAAACGTTAAGTGCATCGCTGATTGGCGCATCAATAACGGCGGAATCAACAACCGTAAGGGAACAGCTGTCGGTAAAGCCGCCTTCGGTCGTTGCTGCAATGATATCGGCGGTGCCGGGTGCAACGGCGGTAACAACGCCGTTCGAATTGACGGTTGCAACCGATTCATTGCTGCTGCTCCAGGAAACGCTTGCATCGGCAACATTTGAGGGGTAAACCTCTGCATTCAGCGCAAGCTGTCCGCCGGTGTACATCTCGGCAGTTTCGGGGGCAACGTTGACACCTTCCACCGGTGAAGTGCTTTGGCTTTCAACAACAAGGTTATCGACCCAGCTCTTGTTTGAGCCGTCAACGGGGGAGTTGTCCTTGTGAAGATTCCATGTGATGACATATTGCCCCGTTACGGGAATGACATATTCGTATGTGAACCAGCCGGTTGAACCTGTGAGGTTTGCAACGTAGTCGTTATTGAACCAAAGAATCCAGCCATGGAACATATAACGTGTGTCCGTCTTCCAATCAAAACGCACAACGCTGCCTGCGGTAAGAGTGCCGAGGTCAACTTGAAGCAGTGCTTCACCCTGAACGGTCATCGTTGAAGCAGCGCAGAGCCTGCCGTCGCGAATCTCTGTTTCAAAGGGGTAATTTGCTGCATTGTTATAAGTATAGTTCGAACCCGTTCCGTTGACTGCATCATCAAGGGTCAGTCCGTCCGTGCTCGAAACAACGTTCACCGTGCAGGTTTTTATCTTGCTGCCGTCGATGCTTTGGGCGGTTACAAGTGCCGTTCCGGTTGCAACTGCGGTCATTTTGCCGCAATTGTCAACGCGGACTATGTTGGGGTTTGACGTTGCCCATGTGACTCCGCGCTCTGCATTTGCGGGTTCCATATATGCGGAAAGCTGTGCGGTCTGTCCGGGTACCATGTATGAAGTGTCAAGGCTAAGGTGCATATCCGTGAGCGGGAATTCGGGCGCATCGTAGAAATCGGGAACGGAGTACAGGCAGGTGACCTGCATCTTGCTGCCGTAAATGTTGCCGATAACGGTTGCGGTTCCGTCGATGGTATTCAGCTCACAGAGATTGCCCATGGTTGTATAATAGGTAAAAAGGTGGGGAGTGGTTGCACAGCTTGCCCAATAGAGCGTGTCGGTATTGTGATCCCATGCCATGGATTGAAGTCCGTCCGCAATGACGCCCGTAAAGCCGCATACTTCGCCCATGCCCTCGGTTTTTTCGATTGCATAAAGATTGCAGTCGTCACCGATACCGTAAAGCTGTCCGTCGGTGGAGCAGGCGAGAGCAAGCATTGCATCGGGGCCGACGAAACCGACCTCGGTAAGCGAACCGTCCGAAAGATTTACCGTGCAGAGAAGATCGCCGCTGACAGCATACATTGTGTCGGTTGAATAGTCGTATGCCATATCGGCGGCAACGGCTTCGGATGTGCCGAGAATGGTTTCTTCAAAAGTGAACGCGTTCACTTTGCAGAAGTGGTAATTGCTTTCCTCCGCATAGCGATAGCCGTAAACGTAGCCGTTATAAAATTCACCGGCAACGTAACCGCTTTCCGTAAAGTCGGATATGAAGCTTGCGCCTTCCGGATTGCCGGACGCCATTGAGACCCAGCCGTAAGGCCCGCCCATGAATTTTGAGTCGTGATAAAAATAGCTGAATCCGCGAAGTGTATCAGCCGGATGCGAGGCGGATTTGGAATCGCCGTATCCGTCGGATGAGTCGGCGGAAGCATGTGTCGCCGGGGCCGACAGTACGGGCAAAAGCCCGAATACCATAAGCACGGCGATGAGAAGCGAGATAAGTTTTTTCATTCTGAAACTGTCCTCCGTATATTCCTTTCTGCCCGACAGAGCATCGGACACATGTCGATTTTAGCATTGCGTATATTGAATGTCAACAGATATATTAATCATTTATATTGCATTTCCGCAAAAAATGATTCGGAACGGGAAACAGAACAAAAAGGATGGCCCGAAGCGACGATAAACGTCAAAATAAGTCAAAAAATGTATATTGTTGCGGAACTGTTGACAATGGGGCGGAAAAGTGTTTTAATATGCCTTGAGTTTAGCAATGCTTAACTCAAGGTTTAGCTTTCATGTTCGGCGCGGGGGGTGCGGAACTAAACACGGAGTTTAGTGATTCAAAACACCCGAAAAGCGCGGACTGCTGCTCGGAAAGGAGAGCGATACGGTGATCGACATCGGCGATAAAATCAAGCGAACTCGGCTGAAACTCGGACTGACGCAGGAGGAACTTGCGGCAAGAACCGAGCTTTCAAAAGGCTTTATTTCGCAGCTTGAACGCAATCTGACCTCGCCGTCCATTGCAACTCTTATCGACATCCTTGAAGCTTTGGGCACCGATATTGCCGATTTTTTCACAACCGGGGATGCGGATGAAAAAGTTGTCTTCACCCCGGACGACATGTTCGAAAGCGAAGATTCCGACCTTGGCTCAAAGGTCTGCTGGCTTGTTCCGAACGCTCAGAAAAATGATTTGGAACCCATTCTTGTGACGCTCGGCGAAGGAGGCAAAACTTTTGAGGATGAACCCCACGAGGGTGAGGAATTCGGATATGTGCTTTCCGGCAGTGTAATTCTTGTTATCGGCAGCAGAAAGCTTAAACTTCACAAAGGGGACAGCTTCTGCTTTAAACCGACGGAGAATCACTATATTGCCAATCTCTCAAAGCGCGAAGCGCGCGTGTTGTGGGTCGTGACCCCGCCGTCCTTCTGATAAAGATGCAGGATGACTTAAGGTTTATGTCCGTAACCGCTTTTGCGGCAATGACATGATCCTCTTGAATACAGTTGGGCTGTGTCCGCCGAATACGCGGCGGCCCAGGTAAAAAAACGAAAGATTCCCGCGTATGCCGACGGCACGGTGTGCGCAGACCGAAGGAACATGCCGAAATCGGAGAAAGGGTGCTTTCGCGGCTGCGGAAGCGGGGTATAAATATGGAAAACAAACGCCTGATAGAGCTTGTCAATGTTTCAAAGGATTATGACGGTGATGTTGCGCTTAACAACATCAATCTTTACATCCGCGACGGTGAGTTTTTAACCCTTCTCGGTCCTTCCGGCTGCGGCAAAACGACTTTGCTCCGCCTTATTGCGGGTTTCATTATGCCGTCATCGGGCAAAATAATGATGGACGGAAAGGATTTGACAAATGTTCCGCCGTATAAACGCAGAGTCAACACCGTATTCCAGAAATATGCGCTGTTTTCTCATCTTAACGTATTTGAAAACGTTGCTTTCGGCCTGAAAATACGCAAGCTGCCGAAGGATGAAATCAAACGCCGCGTCACGGAAATGCTTGAACTTGTTAACCTTGCGGGATATGAAAAACGTTATATTGACCAGCTTTCCGGCGGACAGCAGCAGCGCGTTGCCATTGCGCGTGCGCTTGTGAACGAACCGGAGGTGCTTCTGCTGGATGAGCCCCTCGGCGCACTCGATCTCAAACTCCGCAAGGAGATGCAGATAGAGCTTAAGCGTATGCAGAAAAAGCTTGGCATAACGTTTATCTTTGTTACTCACGACCAGGAGGAAGCCCTCACCATGAGTGATACAATTGCCGTTATGAATCACGGTGTCATTCAGCAGATCGGCTGCCCGACAGATGTTTATAACGAGCCCAAAAACCGCTTTGTCGCAAGGTTCATCGGTGAAAGCAATATTTTTGAAGCAACCATGCGGCGTGACTACCTTGTGAACATTCACGGAATTGATTACGAATGCGTGGATGCGGGGTTCGGCACGGAACAACCCGTTGATGTTGTTATCCGTCCCGAGGATGTTGATTTTGTGCCGATAGGCAAAACTCCGCTGCACGGCGTTGTAACGAGTGTTCTTTTCATGGGCGTTCACTATGAATTCACTGTGGATTGCGACGGGCGCATATTCAAAGTTCATTCAACGGATTTTGTGCCCGTCGGCGAAACCGTCGGAATCGAAGTTCTTCCGGATGCTATTCACATTATGAACCCGGAGCGCAAACAACCGACGGAAGCTGTGGCGGAAGAACCTCAGCAGAACTTATGAACGGAAATATGCAGCAAATAAAAAGGAGGCAAAAAGCAAATCGATGAAAAGAACCCGTCTTGCTTACCCGTATATTTTCGTATGGATGCCGCTGTTCATAGTTGCTCCGATGCTTTTTGTTGCATACTATGCGTTCTTCGACAACGGCACATTCACAACCGAATACGTCAAACAGGTTTTTTCAAGCACGACCTATCTTCCCGCGCTGTGGAACTCCATCTGGATCGCATTGGCAACAACCGCCGTGTGCCTTCTTGCGGGATATCCGGTTGCATATATTCTTTCAAACATGAAAAAACGTACGGCGGCATTGCTTTCGATACTGTTCATAATGCCGATGTGGATGAACATGCTGCTCAGAACTCTTGCGTGGAAAATAATTCTTTATGATGACGGAATCGTTGCAACGGTGCTCTCTTGGTTCGGAGCGACGGACGTTCAGCTCATCTACACGCCCGGCGCGGTTCTGATTGCAACAATATATGACTTTTTGCCCTTTATGATTCTGCCGATTTATACAACGCTCATAAAAATCGACAGATCCCATATCGAAGCGGCGCATGATCTCGGTGCGAACGGGCTGAACACATTCCTCCGAGTTGTGCTCCCGCAGTCCATTCCGGGAATCATTTCCGGAATAACCATGGTGTTTGTTCCCGCAATGTCGACTTTTGCTGTTTCAACAATGCTCGGCGGCAAAAAAATCGTGTTGTTCGGTCAGCTGATCGAGGAAAAATTCCTCATTAACAAATCGTTCGGTGTCGGTTCAACATTGTCGCTCGTGCTGATTATTCTTGTTATAATTTCAATGGTCATAATGCGCAGAGCGGACAGAGACGAAGGCAGGGAAGGAGGAACCCTCTGGTGAAAAAGTTCGGCAAATTCTTAAAGGGAGCATACCTCGGCATTGTCGTGCTGTTTATGTATCTTCCCATTGCGGTAATGCTCGTTATGTCGTTCACCGATTCGCGTTCGGCTGCAATATGGAACGGATTCTCGTTCGGTGCGTACACTGCGCTTTTCTCCGACGGCGATGTTATGGATGCATTGCTGACAACGCTGCTCGTTGCAGTGATTTCAAGCATTCTTGCAACCGTTATCGGTACGGCAACAGCAATCGGTCTGCATTCCATGAAAAAGCGTCCCCGTGCCGTTGTTGAGTCGATAACTCAGCTCCCGATGGTCAATCCGGACCTTGTGACCGGTATTTCAATGATGCTTCTGTTTGCATTTATTGGCATAAAACAAAACGTGGGCATAACTCGAATGGTGATTGCACACATAACGTTTAATATACCGTACGTAATCTTTTCTGTTCTGCCGAAACTGCGTCAAAGCAGCGACTCGCTGTATGAAGCGGCGATGGATTTGGGATGCAGCCCGGTAAAAGCTCTTGCAAAGGTCGTTATTCCCGACATCATGCCCGGAATCGTTTCCGGCCTTCTGCTTGCGTTCACGCTCAGCATAGATGATTTTGCAATAAGCCTTTTCACCGGCGGAACGAGCACGAACCTTGCAATGCTGATTTATTCAAAAACGGCAAAGGGAGGCGTTCACACAAAATTCTGCGCGCTTTCGGCATTGATGTTCGTGGTTGTCGGTACGCTGCTTCTGATTGTAAATCTGCGCAGCATTCGACAGGAGAAGGAAGCCGAACAGCAGCGGCGGAAAGTTGCACAGAAAAACTGAATCCCGGTGCCGCACAGCCCATCTTTTGCGGACAACGGCAGCAGCCGGTTAAATCTATTGGTTATTTTGCTGAAAAGCATAAAACATAAAAACGGAGGAAAAATAATGAAAAAACTTGTTTCACTGCTTCTTGCGGCAGCAATGCTCGCGCTGGTCGTTCCGGTTTTTACCGGCTGCAGCTCGGACAAAACTCTCAACCTTCTCAACTGGGGCGACTATCTTGAGCCTTCTCTGAAGGATGAGTTCAAACGCCGCACAGGGATAACAATAAAAGAAAAAGTCGTCACCAGCAACGAGGAAATGATGATTCAGCTTCAGGCCGATGATTGTCCGTATGACCTTTGCATTCCGTCCGATTATGCAATTGAGCGCATGATCGGTGAAGGCCGCCTTGCAAAGATTGATTGCAGCAGCCTTAAAAACTATGAGAACATCGGTGAGGCATACCGCAACCTTGCATATGACCCGACGAATGAGTATTCGGTTCCGTACACATGGGGAGTTCTCGGCATTCTGTATAACAAAACGATGGTTGACGAAGCGGATCTCGGACACTGGAATGTTCTTTGGAATGAAAAGTATTCTCAGGAAATATACATGTACGACAGCGTTCGCGACGCAATGGCGGCAGCACTTATTTACTGCGGCTACGATATCAACACCGACAATGCGGACGAAATAAAGCAGGCTGCCGATGCTCTTATTGAGCAGAAACCCCTTGTTAAGGCGTATCTCACGGATGATGTTAAGGACAGCATGATTCAGGGCAGCGGCGCACTTGCGCTTGTTTATTCCGGTGATGCAGTATGGTGCATGCAGGAAAACGAGGATCTCGGATTTTTCGTGCCGGAAGAAGGCAGCAACATCTATTTCGACAGCATTGTTATAACCGCAACAAGCAGCAAAAAGGAAATGGCGGAACAGTTCATCGATTTCCTGCTTGAACCCGAAGTTGCGGCGAAGAACATCGAATTCATCGGATACTCTTCCGCAAACACAAAGGTTCTCGACATTCTCGGGGATGAGTGGGCAAACAACACTGCATACAATGTTCCCGAAGAGGCCGTTAAGAAGAGCGTTATTTATCGCGATCTCAGCGACAAGATCGATATCTATAACGCACAATGGGATAGAATTTTCAAATAAGGCCAATCCTTAATATTATGAGCTTATACGCCGCAGCCGGAACCGACAGCAATGCCGCAGCCGTGTCTGCGGCGGTTTGCACAGCGAGCGAGGATAAAAATATATAATCGTTTATCTTGCAAAAAAGGAAGAATTATGATAAAATTCTTGGATAATTACAGTATACGAGGTGCAATATGATAAGGTTGTACGAATTGCATAAATGCCCCGAAAAGTATGTGGGCGATATTGAGGTTTCCGGCTGGATAAAAACCGCACGCGAGAGCAAGAACGTCGGCTTCATCGAGCTTGGCGACGGTTCGGCTTTTCGCAGCGTTCAGGTTGTTTATGAGCACGGCGAAATTCCCGAGTCCGTTTCAAAGTTTTTTGCAACCGGCACTGCAATAACGGTAAAGGGTGTGCTTGAGCTCACTCCGGAGGCAAAACAGTCGTTTGAAATCAAGGCCAACGAGGTTATCATCGAGGGCGAATGCCCCAACGATTATCCGCTTCAGAAAAAGCGTCACTCAATGGAGTATTTGCGCACGATTCTGCACCTGCGCCCCCGCACGAACACTTTCCAGGCTGTTTTCCGTGTTCGCAGCGTTGTTGCACAGGCAATCCATCGCTTTTTCGATGAACGCGGGTTCGTTTACGTACACACCCCGATTTTCACCGGCAGTGACTGCGAGGGAGCGGGCGAGATGTTCCGCGTCACGACCCTTGATATGGATAATCCTCCCCGCACCGAGGACGGCAAGGTGGATTTTTCAAAAGACTTTTTCGGAAAACCCTGCAACCTTACCGTCAGCGGCCAGCTTCACGGCGAGGCATTTGCACTTGCGTTCCGCGATATTTACACGTTCGGACCCACATTCCGTGCAGAAAACAGCAACACCGCACGTCATGCCGCGGAGTTCTGGCAGATAGAGCCCGAAATGGCTTTCTGCGACCTCAACGGCTACATGGATACCGCAGAGGCGATGATTAAATACATCATCAAAACTGTTCTTGAGCGTTGCCCGGATGAAATGGAATTTTTCAATCGATTCATGGACAGCACTCTTCTTGAAAGGCTTAACCATGTTGTGAATTCCGATTTTGTTCGCTGTTCATACACAAAAGCTGTTGAGCTGCTTCAGGCATCCGACAAGCAGTTCCAGTATCCCGTTTTCTGGGGCTGCGATCTGCAAACCGAGCACGAACGCTATATCTGCGAAGAGGTTTACCATTGTCCTGTGTTCCTCACGGACTACCCCGCAGAAATCAAGAGCTTCTATATGCGCCTCAATGATGACGGAAAAACCGTTGCGGCAGCGGATTTGCTTGTTCCCGGTGTCGGAGAGATCATCGGCGGCAGCCAGCGCGAGGAACGTTATGATGTTCTCAGGAAGAAAATTGAAGATCTCGGCATGGACATGAGCTATTACGAGTGGTATCTTGACCTTCGTAAATACGGCGGAGTTAAACACGCCGGTTTCGGCCTCGGCTTCGAGCGCATCCTGATGTACCTCACGGGTATTTCCAATATCCGCGATGTAACCCCGTATCCCAGAACGACCGGCAGCATGGAGCTGTAAGCGTTTGCGATATTTACGGAGCGGGTTTTGATTTAAAACCGAAAACGATTTGAAAATAATAAAGGGCTCAATGTCGGCGGTCAAATTAATGACTTGCAGGCATTGAGCCTTGTTGCTTATTTAACTGTGTTTCACTTGCCGAGAACCTGAGGAACACCGAAACGTTCGGCATCCTCAATTGCTTTTGAAACATCAACAGTGAACCACCGTCCGTTTTCATACAGAATTTTTCCCTGAACGATTGTAAGGCAAACGTCAGAACCGCAGGCGGAATAGACGACGGTTCCGCATGGATCATAAACGGGACGCAGACGGGGAGAATGTGTGTTAACCATGATTATATCGGCATCAAACCCGGGAATCAGCCGCCCGATCTCGTTCTCTCTTCCCTGTGCATACGCTCCGTTCACGGTTGCGAGTTTCAGCGCAGAATATGCGGGAACGGCCGTTGGGTCAAGGCTTGTGCCTTTTGCAAGCAGTGCGGCGAGCTTCAACTCTTCGAACAAATCGTGCGAATTGTTTGAGGCGCAGCCGTCCGTGCCGAGGGAAACGTTGACTCCGCTTTTGAGCATTGCGGTGACATTCGCAATACCGCTTGCGAGCTTAAGGTTTGATACGGGATTGTGTGCAACGGAGACGCCGCGCCGAGCAAGAATACTCATATCCCGATTCGTCAAATAAACTCCGTGCGCCGCAAGTGTGCGTGTGTTGAAAACACCGTTTTCGTTAAGAATTTCGGTTGGGGTTTTGCCATAGCGTGCGATGCATTCATCGGTTTCGCGTTCTGTTTCGGAAAGGTGAATTTGCGTCACAAGATTATGCTTTTCGGCAAGCTCCGAAACCTTGCGCCAATGCTCGGGTCGGGATGTGTATTCGGCATGTATGCCGACGTCGGCACGAATGCGCCCGTTTGCGGCAAGATGCCAGTCCCGAATCAATGCACGCGTTTCAATAACGGCTCTGTCCTGTTCAAAATCATAATCATTGCCGAGAGCGAGCACGGAATTGCAGAGCGAAGCGCGAATGCCGATTTCGGCTGCAACAGCGGCTGAATCAGGTTCAAAAAAATACATATCGGAAAAAGAAGTTGTTCCGCTTGCGAGCATTTCCGCAATTCCCAAACGAACGCCTGCAAGCACTGCTTCGCGCGTGAGCCTGCCTTCAACGGGGAATATTTTCTTGAAAAGCCAGTCATTAAGTGCGTAATCATCTGCATAACCGCGCATTATGCACATCGCTGTGTGCGCATGGGTATTGATAAGCCCGGGCATGACAATATTGCCGTCAGCGTCGATGATGCGTTCGGCCGCAATTTGCATTTCGGGCGAATTCTTGTCGGAAACAAAGCTGATTTTCCCGTTTTCTATGCCGATGCAGCCGCCCGAAATAACAGGCAGTGCATCGTTCATTGTGATGATGTTTGCGTTTTTAATTAAAATATCCAACATAATTCAATTTAAACCAACAAAGCCGACTCACAGCCGTAAATGCTTCGGCAGAGCCGGCATGGAGCAGACGTTCGGTTAATCAAGCGGCATGCGCCTTAAAAACTCTGCAACGTGCGAAACGAAGCGTTTGCTTGCGGCGTTTCCGGCTTCAATGACCTCTTCACCGGACAACGGTTTGTCCAAAATTCCCGCAGCCATGTTTGTAATAAGCGTTATGCCCAAAATACGCATTCCGCAATGCCGCGCTGCAATGCACTCAGGGACGGTGCTCATTCCGACTGCATCCGCACCGAGTGTACGCATTGCGCGTATTTCGGCGGGTGTTTCGTAATTCGGACCCATGCAGTAGAAATACACGCCTTCGCGTACGTTTTCCCGAGAATCCGCACATACTGAACGGAAAAGGTCCATGTAGTCCCTGTCAAAAACGCGGCTCATATCCGGGAACCGCGGGCCGAACTCGTCTATATTCCGACCTGCCAGCGGGTTGACACAGTTGAATTTGATAAAATCAGAAATGAGCATCAGCTCACCGACTTTAAAATCACGGTTTATTCCGCCTGCCGCATTGGTTATGATCATTTTGTCAATGCCGATAAGCTTTGCGAGCCTGACGGGGAAGACAACTTCCTCTGCCGACCATCCTTCGTAAATATGAAGTCGACCCTGCATTAAAAGCACACGCTTGCCGCCGAGCAAACCCGCAATGAAGCGCCCTTTATGACCGATTGCGGTGCTTGTCCGCATGCGCGGAATCTCCCCGTAGTCAATGAAAATCGGATTTTGAACATTTTCACCGAGCGAACCCAGTCCGGAACCGAGTATAATAAGCACATCGGGTTCAAATCCGCTCAGTTTTTCGCGCAGAACTGCCGCGCTTTCAACATAATCACTGTAGGTAAACATATTTTCCTCCAAAAGGCCGAATTACCGAAAACTTCAAAGGCTTGCATCAGAGCAATCCGATGATGAGCAAAACAACAACGCCGGGAACTCCGAATATGCCGGTTATAAGTGCCGTCAGCCATGTTATGTTAATATAAAAGAAGCTTAGATTCATCAAACCTGCAAAAACAAAGTTAAAAACAAACAGCAGCGCTGCACCGATAAGTGCATTGATAAGCAGTTTGAAAAAAATCTTGATGCTCAGGTTGAAAATTTTGAAAATGATAAATATAACCGCAAGCACGATGATGAACGTCAGAATCTGAGGAGCCATAAGAAGAGTATCCTTTCCGGTTGGTTTTAATCTTGGCGTTCGAACAATCGCTGCATCGGTAACCGGCGGGAACAGACAGAAAAATCTTAACCCGAGTCGGCTGCCGGCATTGAGCATGCACACGCCTATTGCTCTGCACGCCTTTGCTCCAGCAAAAAAATATATCGCCTTCGCGCCGCCTCGACTTCAAGCGCAACGATTTTTGCTTCATCCGGTGCAGCGGCATCAAACCTTGCCATTGCAGCTTTCCATTTGCGCAGTGCTGCGGCGGGTTCGTCGCTGAATGCTTTTTTGCTGTGCTTATCCATATTTTACAATACCTCCCTGTGCTTGTCAAATGATATGAAAAGCATCTGCAAAAAATGCGGGCAATATACATATTTTCAATAAAAACCAAAATGCCCGGCGTGACGATGATTGCGATGCGGATTAATGTGCAGCGATTTCTTAATCTTAAGCGCAGCACGGTAATTCAGGTGCGTTGATGCAAAAAAACCGGACAAACCGCAAGGGCAGTCCGGCATGATTGACATATGGAATTTCTGAAAGAATTAATCCGTTGATTCGAATATTCAATAAGATTATTTCCCGTTAAGGTAGGCTTCCTGCTCCGGTGTCAGCGAATCGATATGCAGCCCCATTGCATCAAGCTTCATGCGAATAACTTCATTGTCTATCTGCTTCGGAACATCGTAAAGCCCGGGTGCCGTTTCTCTTCCGTGTTTTGCAAGCCAGCATGCGGAAAGAGCCTGAATTGCAAAGCTGAGATCCATTATTTCCGCAGGGTGTCCGTTGCCTGCAACGATATTAACGAGCCTCCCGTCCGCAAGCAGGTTCAGTATGCGTCCGTCTGCCGTTCTGTATCCGGTTATGAAAGGTTTGCGCTCGATTTTTTCAACAGCAATTTTCTCAAGATCTTCTTTGCTGACTTCAACATCAAAATGCCCGGCGTTGGCAAGAATGGCATTATGCTTCATCTTTTCGAAATGCCTTGCGGTAATGACGTCGCGGCAGCCGGTAGCGGTAACAAAAATATCGCCGATAGGTGCTGCCTCATCCATAGTCATAACGCGGAATCCGTCCATTACCGCTTCAAGTGCGCGGAAAGGATTTACTTCCGTAACAATAACATTTGCGCCCAGTCCTTTTGCGCGCATTGCAATGCCGTTTGAACAAAAACCGTACCCTGCAACGACAACGGTGCGCCCGGTTACCATGTTGTTTGTCGTGTACATGATTCCGTCCCAAACGCTTTGCCCCGTGCCGTGGCGGTTGTCAAAAAGGTGTTTGCAATCAGCATCATTGACCGCAAGCATGGGGAAGGGCAGTGAGCCGTCCTTGGCCCGTGCACGGAGCTTGTGAATGCCGGTGGTCGTTTCTTCACAGCCGCCGATAAGGCATTCTGCATATTCCGGATGCTTTTCGGTAAGCATCGTCACAAATTCACCGCCGTCATCAATAATGATATGCGGTTTGAACTCAAGGACGCGGCGAATATGTTCATAATACTCTTCTTCGGTTGCGCCGAAAAATGCATGAACATCCATCCCGTCCTCGACAAGTGCGGCACAAATGTCGTCCTTTGTTGAAAGCGGATTGCTCCCGGTCACGGAAACTGTTGCACCGCCGTCGCGCAGTACGAGCGCAAGATATGCGGTCTTTGCTTCAAGGTGAACGCATACCGAAATCCGCAGCCCGCGGAAAGGCTGCTCGCGGACAAAACGTTCCCGCAGTGTACTCAAAACGGGCATAAAGTCCTTAACCCATTCAATACGTTTATGCCCCAAAGGAGCAAGTGATATGTCACGAATTGTACTCATTGTTTCCTCCCTGCCGCTTGCTTGCGCAAAACGAAACTTATCTTTTTCATAATTTAAGAACACATCTTTGAAACAGCTGCTGCTTCAGCAAAAAGAATTCTACCATATATCAATGCAAATAGCAATATATTGAACCATACGAATGCTCCGGCAGGATAACCGAAATGATATAATGTTCAAACCTCTTGCAATGCCGCAAAAGAGGTTGTAAAATAATAAGTTGTGAAAAATCGGGGAGACGAACAAAAACACCGATTGCTGAGCCGATATTTTCGGTGAAAGTGAAGCATTTGAATATTAAAAATAGCTGAAAGGACGCTTTCGCAGCGGCGGAAGCGGTAACTGTAATATTATGAACGAAAAGATTCGCAATGTTGCGATCATTGCGCATGTTGACCACGGTAAAACGACCCTTGTTGATCAGCTTCTGCGGCAGAGCGGTGTTTTCCGCACCAATGAACAGGTGCAGGACAGGGTAATGGACTCCAATGACCTTGAACGTGAGCGCGGCATCACAATTCTTTCGAAAAACACGGCGGTAAACTACAAAGGCTACCGCATCAACATTGTTGACACTCCCGGCCATGCCGATTTCGGCGGCGAGGTTGAACGCATTTTGAAAATGGTTGACGGCGTGCTGTTGCTTGTTGATGCATTTGAGGGCTGTATGCCGCAGACAAGGTTCGTTTTGCGCAAAGCATTGGAATTGGGCAAGGTGCCTGTTGTTGTCATCAACAAGGTTGATCGTCCCGGTGCGCGCCCGTACGAGGTCGTGGACGAAACACTGGATCTTTTCATCGAACTCGGCGCAAGCGAAGAACAGCTGGATTTCCCGATAGTATATGCTTCGGCACGCAACGGAGTTTCAGGCTTTGAACCCGATGAAATGACCGAGAACATGCAGCCTGTGTTTGACACGATTATCAACCATGTTCCCGCTCCGGGAGGTGAGGAAGACGCACCTCTTCAGCTGCTTATTTCAACGATTGATTACGATGACTATGTCGGCAGGATAGGCGTCGGCAGGATCGAACGCGGTGTTGCAAACCGCAACCGTGCCGTGACGGTCTGTGCCCTCGGCGGTGTTCCCCGTGAGGCAAAGCTTTCCCGCCTGTATAGGTTCGAGGGATTGAAACGCGTTGAGGCAGAGTCCGTCGGCGCGGGTGATATCGTTGCCGTTGCAGGGATCCCCGGGATTTCAATCGGTGAAACGGTATGTGACCCCGCATGTGTTGAACCGCTGCCCTTTGTTCATATCGACGAACCGACTGTAAGCATGGATTTCATAGTCAACACAAGTCCTTTTGCGGGCAGAGAGGGAAAATATGTAACTTCACGCAATCTGCGCGACCGCCTGTTTAAAGAGGTGGAAACGAATGTTTCAATGCGGGTTGAACCCACTTCTTCAACCGATGCTTTCAAAGTCAGCGGCAGGGGTGAGCTGCATTTGTCGATTCTTATCGAAACCATGCGCAGGCAGGACTTTGAATTTGCAGTTTCACGTCCGAAAGTAATAATGAAGCGCGACGAGCAGGGGCATCTGCTTGAGCCCATCGAGGAGCTGACAATCGACGTCCCGCAGGAATACATGGGCACGGTTATGGAAAAACTCGGAACGCGGCGCGCTGTTCTGAACAACATGATTAACGAAAACGAGGGAAGTGTTCGCTTGATTTTCGATATACCTGCGCGCGGACTGATGGGCTATCGCAGTGAGCTTCTGACCGACACAAGGGGCAACGGCGTAATGAGCCATATATTCAAGGATTATGAACCTTACACGGGCGAAATTGCGGAGCGTACACGCGGTTCGCTTATCGCTTCCGAATCCGGCGAGGCGAACTCATACGGTCTGTTTAACACTCAGGAACGCGGGAGACTGTTTGTTCGTCCCGGAGATCCGATTTACGAGGGACAAATTGTGGGTGAATGTTCCCGCAACGAAGATATTGTTGTTAACGTTTGCAAACGTAAACATGTCACGAATATGCGCGCTTCCGGTTCGGATGAAGCTCTGCGTCTTACACCGCCGGTTGATTTAAGCCTTGAACAGTGCATGGAGTTTATTCGTGACGATGAGTTGGTTGAGGTAACGCCGAAGAATATCCGTATGCGTAAACGCCTTTTGACGAAGGACCAGCGGATAAAGGAATTTAACCGCAAGCAGTCACAGACAATCGAGTAAGATTAACTTGCCGAAACAGATGCTTGCGGTCCCGCAAGCAGTCACAGACAATCGAGTAAAATTAAGCGGTCACAGACAATCGACCGAAACTGATTCGAAGAAACAGCTGCTTGCGGTCCCGCAGGCAGTCACAGACAATCGAGTAAAATTAACTCGCCGAAACGGATGCTTGCGGTTCCGCAAGCAGTAACAGACAACCGAGTAAAATTAAGCGGTCACAGACAATCGACCGAAACTGATTCGAAGAAACAACTGCTTGCGATCCCGCAGGCAGTCGCAGACAATTGAGTGGAAATAATCGGCAGAAGCGGCAGCCTGTGCGGACTGACGCAAAAGCACTGAGAACAGATCGGACAAGGAGGAGAGGATGAACGAATTCTTGAAATCATTGGCAGAAGCGGTTGCGGACAAGCTTTGGCTTGCACCTGTTATTGCAATTGTTTCAGGCGTGTTGACCTCGCTCATGCCGTGCTCATTGTCAACTATACCTTTGGTGATAGGTTTTGTCGGCGGGCAGGATTTGCCGCAGAACGGAAAGAGTTCGCGCCGTGCATTGCTGTTGAGCATTCTGTTTGCCGTTGGTTCAACCGTAACTTTCTGCATTCTCGGAATGCTTGCTTCAGCACTGGGCGGGCTTTTGGAACGCGCCGAAACCGTCCTTCATTTTGCGATGAGCATATTGCTTGTGCTTATGGCACTTCAGATGTGGGAGGTAATTCGAATCATTCCTTCCGGCAATTCGGTGCTGGCAAAAAGCCGTTTAACAGGCGGCATCGGTGCGTTCATATCCGGAATAATTGCCGGATTGTTTGCTTCGCACTGTGCGCTGCCGATAGTTTTTGCTTTGATGGCGATTGCTGCTGATGCGGGCGGCGGGAATGTTCTGTTCGGATTTATGCTTTTGCTCCTGTTTTCGGCAGGACATGCAGTGCTGTCTGTGGCGGCAGGCACAAGCGTTGGCTTTGTTCAAAGATTAACTTCAAATGCAAAGTATGAAAAAATAAGCAGAGTAATTCGCATTGTACTCGGCATAATCATCATGCTTGTCGCGCTTTATCTCGCGTATGAAGGGCTGACGGAGTGCCTTGCACATAATGCGGCGTAAGACAGTATTGGTTTCAGATATAAAAACAGGCAAAATAAGCCCGTGCTGCCGACGGGGGAAGGGAATTCAAAAAGATGTATTCCGCAAATTGTAACGATTCAGTAAGCGAAACAACAAGAGCTTGGGCGGAGATCGATCTCGGCGCGCTTAAGCATAATTTTGAATATGCAAAAAAACGTTCCGACCGCAGGGTTATATGCGTTCTGAAAGCGGACGCGTACGGACACGGCGCGGTTAAATGCGGGCAATTCCTTCAGCGGAACGGAGCCGAAATGTTCGCGGTTGCGGCGCTGAGCGAAGCTGTCGAGCTGCGTGAGAACGGCATCACAATTCCGATTCTGATACTCGGCTACACCGCTCCCGAATATGCTGAAATCCTCAGCAGGCTGAATATCGAACAGACCGTTGTGGACGAAGCTCATGCTGCTGCGCTGAATTGTGCGGCAGGCAGGCTCGGGGTCAAGGTGATGGTCCATATCGCACTTGACACGGGTATGTCACGCATAGGCATATTCGCCCAGAGCAATCACTCCGAGGCTGTTGATGCGGCGGAACGCATTTATCACATGAAAAACCTTGACACTGTCGGAATGTATACGCATTTTGCCGTTGCGGACGACCCTTCGCAAAAGGCTTTCACCGATTTTCAATACAACAATTATCTTGCCGTTTTTAACGGACTTGCCGCGCACGGTATCCGAATCAAAAACTGCCATGTGAGCAACTCTGCTGCAATACTGACGGATGTGAAGCATTTCGATTCCGTCCGCGAGGGAATTATGCTTTACGGCATGTACCCCGACAGCGAACCGGTCGAGAACGGCCCGCTTAAGCCGGTTATGACGCTCAAAGCGCGCGTTTCACAGGTTCGAAATCTGCCCAAGGGCGCAACCGTGAGCTACGGAAGAACATATCGCGCCGAGGAAGGCATCACAAGTGCCGTAATTCCTGCGGGGTATGCGGACGGCTATCCGCGCAGGCTTTCGAACATGGGAAAGGTTTTCATAAACGGAAAAGCATACAGCCAGATCGGGCGCATATGCATGGATGTCTGCATGGCGGATGTAACCGGCGGCGATGTGCGGCAGGGTGATGAAGCGATTCTGTTTGGGCGGGGCGGCATGAGCATTGAAGACGTGGCTCAAATTGTGGGAACCATAAACTATGAATTGACCTGTCTCGTCACTGAGCGTGCAAACCGTGTTTATGTCAACAACTGAAAAATAATTAATGCCGAAATTGATATTCAGGTAAAAAAATGCTTGACAAGAGAATATAAATGTTGTAATATAGCATCATTGAAGACTGTTGCACCGGAATGCGGGCAAGGTTTTTATTGGTGCGTGAAACTGCACCTGCCTTCAAAAACATAACACTGCTTGACTGTTCGCTTATTTTTAAAACAGTTAACCTGAAATATTTTATTGTTTGTTTTCAAATTTTAAACATATTATTTTTTTGAATTCGCAGGAGGGGGAATATGGACTTTGACAGTTCGATCTACGAAGCTGTAAAGACGATAATAGATGAATGGTATCCCCATGGACTTGTGTCCTGCTGCTGTGCATCGGTCCATGAATTCGGGGCTGAGGCGGCAATGATAGCTGTGCGGATCGAACCGAATATGAACGTTCGGCAAATTTCGGCTGTTATAAGCGATGTTTTTAACACTCAGTTTCCTGATAAAATCTTAGCAGAGCGGAAATGCCGCGCACCGGCAAGGCGTATTTTGCGCAGCATTAAAGAGCTGAAGTGCGGAAAAGATCCCGCGGCAACTGTGTGCAGGTACAATAAGCAAAGATAAATCTACGAAAAATTAAAAACCACTTAAGTCGTTTGCAGAACACACAAAAGAGCGGCGGTGCAGCTTTGTGCATCGTCGCTCTTAAATTTCAGCCGGAAAGGGGCATGCGGTCCGACTGAACGGAATTGAACAGTATGACGGCGTTATGCCGGCTGAACAGTATCTTTTTTGTAATATTGTGCCTGAGCATTCCAAAGTTCAAAGTATTTGCCGCTTTCATCCGCAAGCAGGTCGGAATGGGTGCCCTGCTGAATCACGCTGCCGCTGTCAAACACGGCTATCTCATCACAGAATTTGCAGGAGGAGAGGCGGTGGCTGATGTAAACCGCAGTCTTATCACCTGCAATTTCATCGAATTTTGAATAAATCTCCGCTTCGGCAATCGGGTCAAGTGCGGCCGTCGGTTCATCAAGGATAATGAACGGCGAATCCTTGTACAATGCGCGTGCAATGGCGATTTTTTGCGCTTCACCGCCGGAAACGTCAACGCCTTCCGTATCGACGCTCTTATAAAGGTACGTATCAAGTCCGTGCGGCATTTTTGCAAGCTTCTCGCCGAACCCTGCCTTGTTAAGACAGTCGAGCACACGTGCGGCATCGTATGTTTGGCTTGCTGCAACGTTCTGCCCGAGGGGCAGTGCCAGAAGTTGGAAATCCTGAAATACCACAGAGAATATCTTCATGTAGTCATCGTAACGATATTTTCGAATGTCGATGCCGTTGAGCAGTATTTCGCCTTCGGTCGGGTCATACAGACGGCAAAGCAGCTTTATGAAGGTTGTTTTGCCGCTGCCGTTCATTCCCACAACTGCGAGACGGCTGCCCACTTTGAACTTCATGTTCACATGGCGGAGTGCATACGCTTCACTGCCGGGATATTTGAACGACACATCACGAAATTCAACATCATACTGAATATCGCTGCGCTTTTCGGTGGTGAGGCTGCCCTGATACATTGTGTTCGGAGTATCCAAAAGCTCAAACACTGTGTCAAGGAAACTTGAATTGATCCGCATCACGCCGATGCATTTCATCAGTTCTGAGAAGCCTCCGAAAAAGCTTGTTACCGAACCGATATACTGCGTTGCGGTGCCGAGACCGAATGCGCCCGCCCACGCCTTTATGCAAACAAGCAGATAAATCAGACCGGTCAGAAATGCGGACACGCAGCTTGAAAGCGCAATGAGCAGCCCCATGGGTCCCTTTGCATATTGTGCAAAGGTGGATTTCATGCTGAACACATTGTTTTTTTCAAGGTAATACCCGGCAATGTCCTGCTGCTTGTAAAAGCGCATATCCGCCATTCGGGCTCTGTTGGAGGAGACGCTTGAAAAATAACCGAATACACGGTTGCCGAAAGTGCCCTGTTCATCGTTGCGTTCCCAATAGGAGTTGCCTTTTGTTGCGCAGACGGGCGCAGCAAGTGCAGCCGCAAACAGAAGGGCAATAAAACCGACGGTGAAGAGCGGGGAGTTCAAAAAGCCGAGTCCGGATGCCTGAGGAATCTTTGCAAAGAACAAACCGAGGGAAAGTCCGATGCCGCCGATGATCTGAAACAGTGCATTGCAGCCGGAGCGAAAGATTTCAATCGATTGCCTAAGGCCGTATCCGGTGAAGTTCTGGCTTTGCCATATCTGTGACTGAAGCTCGTAAACGCGCTGACTGTCAGCATTCGGAAAATCCATATCAAGCCTTTTTTTGCCGAATACGGACTGCATCTTGGCATAAAAAGTGGATTCCTCCGCTTCGCGCCAATGCTGCAAAATCGCATTGAGCAGCATTATCCCGGCGGTCGCGCCGAGCGTCAGCAAAACCCAATTGCGGAGTGCGGCAAGGTTTCTGCTGCCTGCAAGCTCATTCAGCAGCTGAGCTGAAAACCAGATCGTCACAAGCGGGCTTGCGGCGGCTGTGAGTGCGCTCAAAAATATCGAAACAAATATTCCTTTGCAGGGTTTGAACAGTATTTTCCATGCGCGCAAATTGTTTTTGAACGCAGCGGCGAAACTTGTTTTTTTGTTGGTATTGTTACTCATTTTCACTCACTCCTTTCATTTGATTGCGGCGTCGGGAGAACCGTCTGACGTGCCGTCCTGATTATCGCTGCGGTAGTACTTGCTTTGAACTTCAAACAGATAGGCATAGCCTCCGCCGTTTTTCAAAAGCTCGTCATGTGTGCCTTCCTCTGCAATTTTTCCGCTGTCAACAAAAATGATTCTGTCGCAAAAACGCGTTGAGGCAAGGCGGTGAGAGATGAAGAACGAGGTTCGTCCGTGCGTCATCTCATTGTATTTTTGATAGATGTCATTTTCTGCAATCGGGTCAAGTGCAGCGGTAGGTTCGTCAAGCACGAGTATCGGTGCGTTTTTATACAATGCCCTTGCAAGCATGAGCCTCTGCGTCTGCCCGCCGGAGAACTCAACTCCGTCCTTAAACACACGCCTGCCGAGATGCGTTTCAATGCCCTTGGGGAGGGACTTGATTTTTTCGGTCAGACCTGCCTTATCAATGCATTGCCAAACGCGGGCTTCATCGATTCCGTCAACACATTGGGCAACGTTTTCCTTAACGGTGACGTCAAGCACGGAGAATTCCTGGAAAACAGCCGAAAAGAGAGCGTAATAGTCGTTGCGGTTAAACTTGCGGATATCTTCTCCGTTAAGCAGTATGCGCCCTTCGGTCGGGTCAAGAAAACCGCACACAAGCTTCACAAGCGTTGTTTTGCCTGCGCCGTTAAGGCCGACAATTGCAAGCTTTTCACCCGGATGAACGGTCAGGTTAATGTGAGAGAGTGTGTCTTTATCCGCTTTTGGATAGCGGAAGGAAACATTATCGAGCCTGATTTCGTATTGTTTGTTCGGTTCAAAAGCGATTCTTTCGCCGCCGTTAAGGTCGAAAGGCTCATCCCAATCAAGAAATTCGCGAATCGTGGAAATATCAAGGCTCTGCTTGTGCATTACGGAAAGCTTATCCAGAATCTCAACGACCCACTGTGCAAAGCCGCTCAGTGCCGCAAAGTACAGAAGAAATTGGGAGGCAGGCAATCCGTTTTTGACGGTGATTCCGATAAGAAACGCATAAGCGATGCCGTTGCGCAAAAAAGTCAGAACGATATCAATGATATTTGCCCAAATATATTTGCGCTCGCGCTTTGCACAAAACGCACTGTACAGGCGCATTGTGCTGCCCCAAAGATCTTCCAGCCAGCCGCGCAGGCCGAACATGCGGATATCCTTAGCAAACTCGCGCGATGTTGCGATTTTGTTTGCGTATTCGATTCTTTTTGTAAGCTCAAGCTCCTCGCTGCGATGAAGATAGCCCCATTCGTTGATGCGTTTGCTTGCAAAATAGCTGACAGCCGTTGTTGCGGCAACAAGTGCGGCAAGCCAAAGGTTAAGGTTCGTCAGCAAAGCAAGATAAACGATAAAGCCGATACATGACGTCATCAGATCCGTCAGAGTCGTCCAGATGGCTTCGGAGGCCTCTGAGTTGCCGGCGCAGGCAGCACTTGCCTTTTCTCCGAGGGCAAGAAAATCCGTGTTCAAAAGGTTCGGATAGGATGTTTCGGCATATTTGCGGGAAATGCTGAGATAGATTCCCTGGCTCCGAACGGCGATTCTTCCGAACAGCGCATTCGTATCAACATAGGACCGAAGCCCGGAAAGCAGCATGAGCACCAAGGCAAATGCCGCAATTGTGAAAACAACACTGCCGAGGGATGCGGAAAGCTCGATTTTGTTCAGAATTGCAGGTGCAATAAGCAGTTCGGCAACGCTTTTGCCCGCGCTGAGCAATGCAAGCACGATGCAGAGCGGGAAAACGCTCTTTGCATACTTTCGGGATGTGCGCAGCATGAATCCCGTGTTCTGCCAGAGATTGTACTTCGGTTTCGGTGTTTTTTTTGCGCCGGGTTTGGAGTGAGTTTCTTTTTTTGTTCTTTTGTCCATTGTATCAACCGCCTTTCAGCTTTTTGATGTTTGCATTATAGCCGAAATTCGTTCGAGCTGCATATTTAGGGGACGAATTGTTGATTGGCGGGGACGAATTGCAGCCTTGCCGCAGCGGAAAGCGGACGGCTGCGTGATGTGCAGCAAAAAACATTCGAATGCAATATTGCATCGAATGTGTGAAAAAGATAAGTGAAAATACAGGCAATTATTCCTGCGGAAGAAGTATTTCCGCAGTGAACGCTCCGTCTTCGGAGTTAAAGCTCAAATATCCGTCATGCTTTTCAACGATATTTTCAATGCGGGAAAGCCCGAGACCGTGTCCCAAACCCTTTGTTGTTGCAAAAACGCGGCCGAGTTTGCCGAGCTTTTTTTGAGAGGTGAAATTTGTAAACGAGATATAGAGCCGGCTGCCCTTCATGTCCATATAAACACGGATGAGCCTGTTTTGCGGCGGGAGAGCCATGCTTGCATCGATTGCATTGTCGAACAGATTTCCGAGAATGCAGCACAGGTCAATTTCGGATATTTTAAGTTTCACGGGAATATGTGCATCAATGCGGACATCGATTTCCCGTGCTTTTGCAAGTGAAACTTTGCTGTTCAAAATTGCATCCGCCATGGAGTTTCCCGTTCGGATCGAACTGTCAAGAATCGAAAGGTTCGTATCGAGCTCGTTCAGATATTCCCTTATTCCGACAATATCATTGTTTGCGGCAAGAAACTTTAGCGTTTGAATATGGTTGTGATAATCGTGCCGCCATCCGCGCATTTTTTGATACATGTTTTCAACTTCGCGATAATGCGTCTCAATAAACTCATTTTGGTCGGCTTCAAGCTGCCTGTCATAATGCTTTTTTAAAATGCACTTTAAAAGGCTTTTCATCGATTTCACTCCGTATATATGGAAAATCTGTTTCACAAGTGCGCAATTATCGCACGGTTAAGCGGTTCGTATGCGCCGCGGGGAAGGGGAAGCACGGTTCCGTCCGAAAGCTGAACCTCGGTTTTTGTAACGTGTGCAACGAACTTAAGGTTCACAATAACAGCTTTTCCGATGCGGTGAAAACCGCTGCCGAGCTCCTGCTCAAACTCGCTTAATGTGCGCTTGACCGTGTATTCGCGCTTTGCGTGAACGGTAACGTAATTGCGGAAAACTTCAAGGTAGCGTATCTCGTATACCGGAAT
Source organism: Clostridium sp. CAG:138 (assembly GCA_000435055.1). Taxonomy (GTDB): domain Bacteria; phylum Bacillota; class Clostridia; order Christensenellales; family CAG-138; genus PeH17. Next base: position 44,227 of record FR879720.1, read on the forward strand.
GCGAAGCATTTCGCCGCCGCTCTCAAAGCATATGCAGCGTTCGTTCTGCGTGATTTTTTGAGCCGCACGGTTCAAAACGGAGAAGAATTTTTCCTTGTTGAGCGGTTTCATGAGATAATGCAGTGCGGCAACATCATAGCCCTCGGCAATATAATCCGAATAGCCGGTGATGAACACGATTTGAACAGCTGCATTTTCGCGGCGGACCTTACGCGCCGCCGACACACCGTCCATCCCGCTCATTTCAACATCAAAAAGCAGGATATCGAAAGCTTTATACTCGTCATAACGAAAAAGAAAGCTTTCCGCAGAAGGGAAAACCTCAATCTCAACCTCCGTACCGCGCTGTTTTGCCCATTCAAGCAAAAACGACTGCACGAGTGCTGCATCGGTTTTGCTGTCGTCGCATATTGCAATGCTGTATTTCATACGCATACCTCCGAGGAGCTCCGAAGCCACTGCATCTATTGTACCAAAAAGAAGCATCATCCGCAAGCAACCGTTGTTTGATATCCGAAAAAAACGACAACGGCAAATATATTTCACGGAAAGAAGGAGCTGCGCCGGTGACCCTTTTGCTCAGAGCATTCTTTCGCCGTCCATAAACACGGCTTTAAGGTTTAAATTCGCATCAAACACAGCAAGATCCGCAGCGCGGCCGCACTCAAGTCCAAACGGAGCGGAATCGCCGAAAACGGAGGCGAAAGGTGCATACGATGCAGCAAAGAATGCGTCGGACGGCGAAATGCCGAACGAAACAGCGTTGCGAACCGCATCGGCAAGGGATATTGCAGAACCCGCAAGCGTGCCGTCCGCAAGAGCGGCGCATCCGTTGGACAAAACGAATTCCTGCCCGCCCAAGCTGTACCGACCGTCGGGCATTCCTGCGCCGCGCAGCGAATCCGATATCAGGCAGGTTTTTTTGCCGAAGACCCGAAAAACTCCGCGAACCACGGCAGGGTGAACATGCAACCCGTCACAGATAAGTTCAACTGGAATTCCGAGATCTGCTGCCGCGCCTGCAATACCGGGAGAACGGTGCAGACAGTCGTTCATGCCGTTGAAAATATGCGTAACATGGGAGGCTCCGGCTCGAAATGCGGCAATTGCCGTGTTGTAGTCAGCCGCACTGTGGCCTTCCGAAACGGTGCAGCAGCCCGAAACGCTGCGAATGAATTCAAACGCACCGGGCAGTTCGGGCGCAACGGTGACGAGTTTTATCCGACCGCCGCTTGCGGCATTAAGCTGATGAAACAATGCTGCATCGGGCGAAAGAAGATTGCATTCGGCCTGCGACCCGCGCTTACTGCTGCTGAGAAAAGGTCCCTCAAGATTTATGCCGATGCATTTTGCGCCGGCAAGGTGATGCAGCCTCTTCGGAGTGCGCTTGATAAATTCCGTGCGCATACGGCAGAACGCATCGATTGAATGCATGGCGGCAAAAAGCTCCTCTGCACATAAAGTCATTGTTGTTGCAAGGAAGGAGGTTACGCCTTGGCTGAGATAGTATCGCGAAAGGCGGAAAAGCGGTGAATTGAGCGGAAAACTATCGGCATCAAACTCATTGCATTTGTAATTGCTGTATTCGTGAACGTTACATTCGTGAATGTCGTTCAATGCGCTTCCGTCCGAAAAATCCGCATCCGAAAAATCTGCGCCGCATGCCCCGTGCGTGTGGATATCAAAAAGTCCGGGAACAACAAAGCCGCCGTGCGCATCGAGCGTTTCGCATTCGCAATCAGATGCACAGGAATCGTTGCTTCGGCGCAATGCAGTGATTGTGCTGTCAAACTCGATACTCCCCGTTTGCAGTCCGCAGGGGAGCAGCAGAGAGGCATTCTTGATAAAAAAACGTTTCATTATATTAAATACTGACCTTAGCCGATGAATGTCGAAATTCGCACACTTAATTCAAAACAATTACTTATTCTGTATCATCTGTGCAAGTCCGATCTTTGCACTGCGCAGAAGCAGACGAAGTGCATGCGAAACGGATTTGCGGGTATCCTCATCCATATTTTTAAGCGAGCGGAGCATTGTTTTGACGCATACGAACCAATTGTCTGAAATATCTCGGAGCGTCTTTGCATTTGTATCCTGCATAACGGCGTAAACGGTATCGACAAATTGCTCACGCTGCCTGTTATCCATTCCTGCGAGCCAATGCTTGAGCGTGAAGTCGATAAACATGCTGCTGTTGTTGACCTTTTCAAGATAGGTGAACTTGTCGCACAACAGTTCCCATGAATAAATATCGTGCTGCATGATGCCGCTTTCGGTACTGTGAATGATTGTATACTTTTCTTCGTGACCGAGAAGCATGCCGACGACGGATGACTGCGGAACGAAAGTGTTCACAAGCACGCAGATGCTTTTGTAGCTGTCCGAATTCAAAACATCTTCCGTGAAGCCCGGGCCGTCATAATTATAAATATGAGTGATTCGGCGGCGGGCAGCCTGTTCGCAAAATGCTGAGGCATAAACGGCGAGGTTGCCGCCTTTTGAGTGACCGCCGACGGTTATATCGCCGCCGTTTGAAGCGGCAATACGGTTCAGATAGTCAACGGCATTGCTTTGGGCAGGAACGGGACAGACAAAACACATATTGAAATCCTCCTTCCAACCGACAAGCGTGCTGTCGGTTCCGCGAAAAAAAACATACAGCTTGTTCTTGCTCGGACGGAATGTGACGGCGGAAAACTGAGTTTGCGTTGCGGCATCAAAAAGGTATGAGTAGCCGAAGAGCTCAATATCCCGAAACCGGCGGCTGTTTAAAAGCATTTCAAGCAGTTTTGCATCGTTTTCCTTGCGCAGAGAGCCCGGCTTTTTTATGTTCAGTGAAATAAGTGCCGCTGCGGCATCCGCAATGGTGACGGAAACAGGGGAGTCACAGGGCATGATAAGCTCAAACGGCAAATAGCTCAGCCGTGCAAAAACGGCACCGTCAACCTCGTTGAAAGGACTGACGGAGAGAGGAAGGTCGCCGCGCCATATGAGATAGTCAAATATGTTTGCCAATATTAATCAAAACCTTTCCAAGGATTCGGCAATAACCGCTTAACGGAGCGACAACGGATAAAAAAACGTATGAAATGTGAAACAACTGCAAACCGTTGCTCACTTCAGAACTTTTGGGTTATCCGCTGACGAATGTATTTCAACTAAACCATTGTCGAAACTCCGCAATTGAATTATAATGTAACCGACGGCAAAAGGTCAAGCCCTGTGCCTGAATTTGCCGCAAAACAGCCGAAGGCTCTGTGCTGCGGCGCAGTTAAAACGGATACGGAGAGAAATATGCTTCTTGAAAATGTCGAAAAATACATAATTTGGCTCTTCTTTTACAGTGTGGTAGGTTGGATTTACGAAAGCACGCTGTGCTCTGTTCGTGCGCATAAGTTCATTAACCGCGGCTTCCTTAACGGTCCGTACTGCCCGATTTACGGCTGGGGGGCAGTGCTCGACATTCTGATACTCGGAAAAGTTCAAAACCCTGTGCTGCTTTTTTTCCTCGGTGCAATTGTAACATGTTCTCTGGAATATTTCACCTCATACATCATGGAAAAGCTTTTTCATGCGCGTTGGTGGGATTATTCAAAACGCAAATTCAACATTAACGGACGCGTCTGCCTGCTCGGTGCGGTTGTGTTCGGAGCATTTTCGGTTATTCTGATAAAGCTTGTTCATCCGCTTGTGTCCGATGTTACGAACAGCCTTCCCCGTGCTGCACTGCATTGGCTTGCGGCGGTGATGTTTGCAATAATTGCGGCGGATGAATGCGTCACGATCGGCGGCATTGCGGGATTTAATAAAAAACTTAAGGAGCTCGCCGCAGCGATAGAGAACGCAAAGGCGGATATAGGACTGAAGCTGCACGATAAGGGAGGGCTCGGAAGCGAAGTGTACAACGCTGTTCATAATGCAGCGGCTGTGTTTGTTCAAAAACTGAATGCGCAGCAGCGGCGTATACTTGCGGCATTCCCGAAACTTCGAACCATGGAACATAACGATATTCTGAATGATGTTCGCAAGCTGATTGCCGATGTTGAAAATCGGCGCAGGAAAAACAAAAATAAGCATAATGACTGACAAGTGAGCTTGCCGCAGCCTGCGGAGAGAATGCAGTTCTGCCGGGCGATTCGGGCGGCAGAATAAGAATAAACAAAGGAAAGGACACAAAAAAATGAAAGTTCTGATAATGAGCTGCGATACCGGGGAAGGACACAACAGTGCGGCGCGTGCGCTCGTGGGTGCATTCAACAGACGAAATATCGATTGTACTTTGATTGATCCGCTGATATTCCGCGGGCGCAAAGCAAGTGAAATTGTCTCTGCTTCCTACACTGCAATGCTGAGAAAAGCACCGGCGTTGTTCGGGATTATTTATAAAGCAGGCGATATTTACAGTTCAACGAGAATAGTGTCCCCTGTTTATTATGCAAACTCAAAGTATGCTCCCGGCCTGCGTGAGTATATCGAAGATAAAGGATTTGATGCCGTTGTTTCAACGCATCTTTTTCCGATGGAAGCGTTGACGGCAATCCGAAAAAAGGGAGGGTTCAACATTCCGTGCTACGGTGTGCTGACGGATTACACCTGCATTCCGTTTTTCGGCGAAACAAAACTGGACGGGTATTTTATTCCGCATGAGGAGCTGCGCGATGAAATTGCAAAATGCGGAATACCGAAAGAGAAGCTGTTCGCAACAGGCATTCCCGTAAGCAAAAAATTTGCTGTACACGAATCAAAAGCGGCGGCAAGAGCGGCACTCGGGCTTCCGGCGGACAAACCCGTTATGCTCATAATGAGCGGGGGCGTCGGCTGCGGAAATATCCTTGAGCTTTGCGACACGCTTGAGCGGTGCAGCAGCGGGGATTACCTTGCGTGCGTTCTGACGGGGCATAACGCTTCACTGAAGCAGAGCATTGATGAACGATTTGCTTCGGCAGGGCGGATAAAAACCGTGAGTTTCACAAAACAGGTGAATCTCTACATGAATGCGGCGGATGTAATGCTGTCCAAGCCCGGAGGATTGACAAGCACGGAAGCCGCTGTTGCAAACGTCCCGCTCGTGCAAATGCTGACATATGCGGCATGCGAAGCAAAAAACATTGCTTTTTTCACCTCTCACGGGCTTTCGATACGTGCTGCGAATGAGCGTGAAGCGGTTTCGGCAATGTGGAGCTTAACGGACGACAAACAAAAAGCGGAAAAGATGCGTTCAATGCAGCGCGCCTGCATAAACCCGAATGCGGCGGACGATATTGCGGCAAAGGTGGCTGAAGGATGGATATAAGTTCTTTTGCACGGTGTGCGGCATATGCGGCGTTCGGCTTTGCCTGCGGCGGAGTTATGTTTTGCAGATTCATGCCGCTGCTGCTCGCAAAAAAAGATGTAACAAAGCTCAGCTCGGACGGGAATCCCGGTTCTGCAAACGTATTTATAAATTGCGGGATACCGCTCGGGCTGCTGTGCCTGTTTCTTGATATGTTCAAGGGTTTCCTGCCCGTGCTTCTTGCGGAAGAAAACTATGATGTTCGTCGATTGTCCTTTGCGATTCTGATTGCGGCCCCGGTGCTCGGTCATGCGGTTGCTCCGTTCGACCGTTCAAAGGGCGGCAAATGCATTGCAACAGCTTTCGGCGTCCTGCTTGCGCTGATTCCGCAAACAAAAATCGTGTTCCTGCTTGCCGGGTTGTATATACTGTTTTCAACTGCAATCAGGATTTCTCCGAATCGTGTGCGCAGCACAGTAACGTTTGCACTGTTCGGAACTTTTGCCGCCGTGATACTGCTTTTAAAACGGCGTGCGCCGCTTGCAATGGGATGCCTGCTGGTTTCTTCAATTGTAATTGTGAAACATTCAAAACTCTTTTGCTCGGACGAATGTGCCGAAGAGGGCAGCGCCGTAAGTGAGGACGACGGAAACAAGGCAAAAATATAAAACGAGAAAAAGTGAGATGCGAAATGCGGCTTTACAACTGAGACGTGTCGGCAAATCCGAAGGAACGGTGAACGGCTTGAAGATGCATAAATATGTCATAAAATATCGTCAGGTTGTAGCGAGTCGGTGCGTGAACAGCCAAGGGGAGAAGAGCAGCACTTCTTTACCCGACTGCCAGTTTATTCGTTTTCTTCAGGAATTTCGCCGGAATCGGACGATCGAGCTTCCATGTGATATTCATTGGCCTGCTGCCCTCGTGTTTCACATAGCTTGCCGTGCCGAGATAGGTATATGCTTCAGCACCGCCGGTCATGCGGTCCGACTTGAACTCGCGGACGAACAGCAAAACCTTGCTGCCGCGTTCGCGATGGTGTATATAACGCTGCCCGGTGGGCGAATTTTCCGCTGTGGTACTCTGGCTCTGCCAATGAAACAGACTTTCACTGATGGAATAGTCGTTATACATGGTGGTGGGTGAATAGTCCTTGTCCGCTTTGTTCAGCGTCACGAAAAACACATCCAATTGCTTATCCGGCAGCCACTTGACACCTTCCCGCACGGTTGCGGGCTTCATAAAGTCCATGGCCGCAAGCAGCTGGTCGCGGGTATAGGTACAATGCAAATCCAGAGGACAATCAAATCCCAAATCCACCGACTCGTCAATGAAGTCAATCTGTTCAAATCGATAGCGCAGCAGCTCAGTGAGCTCGTTTAGCAGAACGGTGCTGTCCGACAGTGCATGGAGATTGTCCAACACTTCTTCACTGTTCCAATTCTCCGCAGTCTTGCCCCAAACAGTAATATAGAACATCTGCATCATCCGCTTTTCAACGTCTGAAACGGCAGCAAAATCCACATCGTCCAAACGCGGAAGAATATCTAAGAGGAACGAAATCCAGCGGCGAGAATCGACCACAGCAAGCTTTGCAAACGCTTTGGTCAGAATACTCTCCAACGGCTCCGAAAAGTCTTCGAGGGCATCCGCTCGGGCGCAAATACGGGAGAAGGAAGAAAACTTATAAATTGCTCTCGGATCAAGATGGTAGTAGTCCAGAAAGTTTGCAAGCGTCAGCTCCAGACCACTGTCTTCGTCAAAAGATGCTGCACGGGATACCAATCCGGCTGTGTTTCCATAGGATGCACGGATGTTATCCAGTATGTACTTTGCTGCTTTCTTTTCCAGCTGAATATAGCAGCCTTTCGGGACCGACACGAAGCCGTCTTTGATTTCGCGGCTCACGCTGCGCGTTGCGTTTGACAGCAGCGCCGCGAATTTATCCTCGAAATTGTACCTTCGGTTCGCTTGGCCGATGAAGTCCAGCACGGTCAGGCACTCCTTGTCTTCCGACAAACGCAAACCGCGTCCCAACTGCTGCAAAAAGACAGTCAGCGATTCGGTGGGACGCAGGAACAGAACGGTATTGACTTCAGGAATATCTACACCTTCGTTATAGATATCCACAACAAAAATGAAGCGTATTTCGCCGGAGACTAAAAGCTGCTTCGCTGTTTTTCTTTCTTCATCCGGAGATTGTCCCGTCAGGAATATGGATGGGATATTGTGCTCATTAAAATAGCGGCACATGAATCTTGCGTGATCTACAGTTACGCAGAATCCAAGGCCTTTCACCTCATCAATGTCCGTGACATATTTCAGCAGTGATGTCACCACATGGTCGGCGCGGCGATTGGCAACGGCACCGCTGAATGTGTAAACCTTTTCCAATTCGCTTTTTTGATAGCCACCGGCAGACCATTTCAGCGTATCAAGAGCCACAGTGTCGGTAACGCCGAAATATTGGAACGGACAGAGCAGCTTTCGGTCAATGGCTTCGGGCAGGCGAATTTCAGCCGCAATGCGGTTATTGAAGTACGGAAGAATGCTTTTGCCGTCCATACGTTCCGGAGTTGCCGTCAAGCCCAGCAGGATGCAAGGCCGGTAATAAGCTAACAGCCTCCGATAGGTCGGAGCTGCCGCATGATGAAATTCGTCCACGATGATGTAATCGTAGAACTCAGCCGGTGTTTTTTCCGTGAAGCTCTGCGAATTGAACGTCTGAATTGAGATAAACAGATTATCGATGCTTTCAGGTTTACAGCTGCCCACGAACATCTCTCCAAAGTTCGCATCCTTGAGTACGGCTCGGAATGTGTACAGACTCTGTTTAAGAATTTCTTCGCGGTGTGCGACAAAAAGCAGGCGGCAGGCCCGGCCGGGATTATGTCTGCGGAAGCGTTTGTAGTCTAAAGCAGAGATGACTGTTTTGCCGGTGCCGGTGGCAGCTACTATCAGATTGCGCATATAGCCTCGAACGGCACGTTCCGCCTCCAGCTTATCCAGAATCTCTTGCTGATAGGCGTACGGATTAATATCCATGGTATAAACTTCGGCATTGTTGGTGTCAAAGTATTTTTCTGCTTTCAGCGCACGCGCCAGGCGTTCTTTCTGCTCTTCTTCATAGTATTCAAATTCACGGTCATTCCAGTAATACTCAAATGTGGCAGCGATCTTATCGATGGTTTCGGGCAGGTCGCGCCGCGTTACTTTCGTGTTCCATTCAAGGCCGCTTGTCAATGCTGCATTAGACAGATTGGATGAACCCACATACGCAGTCGTGAACCCCGTGTTGCGGTAAAAGATATAGGCCTTGGCATGGAGCCGCGTTGTTTTTGTGTTGTAGCTGACTTTTATTTGCGCATTGTGCAGCCGGCGAAGCTCTTCGATGGCTTTAACATCCGTCGCACCCATATAAGACGTGGTAATAACACGGAGCTCGCCGCCGTTTTGCGTAAATTCCCGCAGTTCGTCCATGATGAGCCGCAGGCCGCTCCACTTGATAAAGGATACCAACATGTCAATTCGGTCGGCCGAGATAATTTCTTTTTTGAGCTCCGTGAACATCTGAGGTTCATGCACCGCACCGGTAAAGAGCGAGCTTTGTGCAATGGATGTTTCCGGGCGCTCTATGTCCGCCGCAGTTTTTCCCACGGCAAGCCGCGGATCGGCTTTTCGCAAAAGTGCAAAAAGCTGCTCGGCACGTTCGTCAACACCGAGTGCGGCAAAGTCGGGTTCCTTCGTTGTACTTTGAATTAGGTTAACGATTCTGTTGCTCAATTCTATCTGAGCCGAGATGTCGCCACCGTTGTCAAGAACGTTATCCAGTCCTTTCTGAATCACGTCCGCCAAATATTGCGCCAACACCTTGGAGGCTTCTGCCTTGTCAATCGGGGCAACAGCCTTGCGAGCCTCCGGAATTTCCGCAAGCTCGCGGGTCAATGCGTTATTGATGACTTGTTCGTACAGGCCGGGGTGCAGCATGGCAAAACCTCGCTTCTTTCAAAAATCAAAAACTCGATTTTGAACTTACAACATATCCTATCAATCACAATCCGAATCGTTTCGGTCGGTTTCCTGTTCGCCCCAGGGATTTGCGGCGGCATCCTCGGTCGGCTCATCGGAATCGACGGTATCGGCGAACGAATCAACTTCAGCGGAGAGCGGAGCGGACTCTTCTTCGCTGATGCATTCTTCGTCAGTCAAATTGGCGGTTTTTAGGTGCTTCTTTGCAAAAAACGGAAACACGGGACGGCCCATAATCAGGTTTGCAAAAGGCTTTTCAATTAAATAAGTTGCAAGTATTGCTGCCGCAAATGCGAACACTGTTATTACAACAGCATATCTGTTCATCCAGTAGGTGATATTCAGCATGTTCGGAGGAATTTCTCCCGACCATTTCGGAATGCGCCAAGTGTTTTTGCACTGAACGGCAAGCCATTGATGCCAAATATACAAATTATAGGATATTCCTGAAAGAAAACGCATGAACTTGTTTGAGAACAGCCAGCGATACCATTTGCTTGACAGTGCAGTGGTGATAATAAATGTCATGAACACAAAGGCAAGCTTTGAACGTTCCGTGACCTGCCAAACCTGCCGTTCCTGCGTGGCGACGCAATCATTAATCAAGTAAACGATAAGCAAAATGCTGAAAACAGAGAAAAGGGTGTTTACCGCATTAAAAATTCTGCTGCGTCTGCAATTTTTTGCAATCAAAACAAAAGCCGACGCTCCGAGCATTCCGATTGAATAAACTCCGAGAAACGCAGGGAACTGGTTTATGCGCATTGCAAGATATACATTGCCCTTAAGAACAAAGTTTTCGGTATAGACATAATTAATTATGTTAAAAACGGCAAAAATGAAGAAGATTCCGTATGCGGGGGTGAAACTCTGCCGGTTTTTGTTCCGCGGTCCTTTGATGAATTCGGCAACGAACGGAAAAAGAACATAAAACCAAACCTCGATTGCAACCGTCCACAGCACAACATCCAGCGGAGTTGCAATATATGTGTTGACCCAAAGCGTTTGGGTAAAGGTCAGGTGGGCAAAAAGATCCTTTAAGGCGTCCGCCGTTGTTGCATATGCCCCGGTCGGAAGTGCGGAGGCAAAGAAAAGCAGCAGCACGGCAAAATAATAGCTCGGCACGATTCGCGCAATGCGTCTGCGCACGTAGTTTTTCCAACTTGACATCTCTTCGCCGAGAATAATGCTGCGCATCAGCGGCAAAAACAGCAGGAAACCGCTGATAAGAACCATCATATCCACAAAAAGATATCCGACTGTTGCGAAATTTGAAAAATCTATTTTGGTTATTCCGACGAAGGCAAGCCACGGCGTTTTAATTACGGGAAAAATCCATGTTTGCTGCCAAAAATGGAAAATCAAAACAATTATAACACTGACAGCCCGAATTCCGTCAAGAACATCAATGTGCCTGCAGTCTATTCTGCTTTTTTCTGCTGTAACCATAATTCTCCTAACAGTTCTTTTCTGCGCAGAGCTGTGCCGAAAGACATTTTCTGCGTGTTTTATTATATCAAACGCCGTATTTAACAGTCAAGTACTCTGCTGCGGAAACAACATGCGCTCCGAAAAGTGGATTAAAGCTGCGGCGGCAAAGACCGAAGCCATGCATCTGCCTGTTCGCGGCGGTTGAAGATGCGGCATTCGACATCCCCGTGTGCGGCAATAAGCTCAAGCACCTTGGGACGGGTTTGAACTCTGTACCCTTTCACAAGCTCAACAAGCTCCGCGCTGAGTTCGTTTTCGACCCACGGCATATCCGCGCGAACCTTTCCGACCCGTGAACGAATGCCCTCCATGCACTGTTTCTCACTGTAATCAAGAAAAATCACGGTATCGCATTTTTCAAAACGTACAGCATAAGTTCGATTGTAGTCCCCGTCAATTATCCATGAGTCACCCTGCATTATACGGTTCAGCTCCGAATCGAACTCTTCGCGTGAGATGTGAGTTCTGTCCGCTTCCCACCATATATTATCAAGGTGAAACAGCGGTATCTTTGTTTTGCGGTGCAGCTTTTCGGCAAATGTGCTTTTTCCGCTGCCCATGCATCCGATGACAATAATCTTTTTCATTTTGAACCTCTTACTGTTTATTCACCCTACTTTAACATGCCGTGAACGTTGTTGTCAATTTTTTTCTGTTTACCCTTTGACCCTGACGCCGCGTTATGCGGTAAAGCAAGCAATGAACTCATGAATATAAGACAGAATGTTGAAAAGCAGTATACACCGTTTAACATATTTTTCGAATACATATCATTCGGATGTTTCGATTATTTTAAGTGAGTCGGATTGAACCGTGAGAGGGATACAACTGTCATAGGAACGAAAAAAGCCTTTTAATAAGCCGCGATTCATGTTATAATACCCAATGATAACATGAGTGCAGTATGTCCGTTTCAACTATGCGGAAAAAGACTTATCGCTGAAACGGTGCAGTGCGCGGCTTGAAAGGACGGTTCGGATTTCAATGGCTATAAGAAAGATTTTTACCGATGATGCGGAGTGTTTATACAAAGTTTGCAGGCCTGTGGAGCATTTCAACAAACGACTCTATGACTTGCTGGATGACATGGCGGAGACTATGTATAATGCGGAGGGAGTCGGGCTTGCAGCGCCGCAGGTCGGCATTCTGCGCCGCGTTGTTGTAATGGATTGCGGTGACGGATTAATTGAAGCCATCAATCCCGTTATCATCAGCGCTTCGGGAGAGCAGGGTGATTTGGAAGGTTGTCTGTCGTTCCCCGGGAAATCGGGTTATGTAGTCCGCCCGAACCATGTTGTGATGCGCGCCTATGATCGTGACGGCAGCCTTATTGAATACGAGGCGGAGGGTTTGCTTGCGCGCTGCATAATGCATGAATGCGATCATCTGGACGGGCATGTCTACCTTGAAAAAGTGACGGAACCGCCTGAAGGGTTTGACGCGGGACAGGCGGAGGAGCAGGAATAAAACAGCGTCCGCGAAAGAGCGGGGCTGATTCCTATCTCGGATTTTATAAAGATAAGGAACAATAACAATATGAGAATCGCTTTCCTGGGAACGCCGGAATTTGCTGTTCCTTCACTCAAAATGCTCATTGAACAGGGGCATGAAATCGAAGTTTTCACTCAACCGGACAGACCGCGCGACAGAGGGCACGGGCTTGCAATGCCGCCTGTGAAGGCTGCTGCACTTGAAGCGGGGATTGCAGTGCACCAGTTCGAACGGATAAAAAACGAAGAGGGCGTCCGTGCGCTGAAGGATTTTGCGCCGGAGCTTATGGTCACGGCTGCATTCGGACAGATACTCTCACGGGAAAACCTTGAAATTCCGAAATACGGATGCATAAACGTTCATGGCAGTCTTCTGCCGAAGTATCGCGGAGCTTCCCCGGTGCAGTCTGCAATCATCAACGGCGAAAAGGTAACGGGTGTTACAACGATGCTGACCGATATCGGCATGGATACGGGAGATATGCTGCTGCAGCATGAAACAAAAATCGGAGAGAACGAAACGTACGGCGAGCTTTATTCCCGTCTTGCCGTTATCGGTGCGGAAACTCTGCGCGAAACGATTGAAAGACTCGCTGACGGAACGCTGCCGCGAACAAAACAGGATGATGCGCTTGCAACAAAATGCGCAAAAATTAAAAAAGAGGATGCATGCATAGACTTTTCAAAATCTTCACAACGCATTCACGACCTTGTTCGCGGGCTTAATCCGGAGCCGTGCGCATTTGCGATGCTCTCGGGGCAGAAAATCAAAATAATTTCAACACGGCTTGTTCCTGATGAGAAGCAGAATCAAATTCTGCAAAATGCATCGGTATGCGGTGAATGCGTCATTGCCGATTCGAAAAGGGGTCTTTTCGTTCGGACAGGGGACGGTGTGACGGAAATCACAGAATTGCAGTTTCCGAATTCAAAGCGCATGAATGCAAAAGCTGCGCTTAACTCGAAAAAAATGCTCGGATGCATTTTTAACGGTTGAATCGATGCCGAATAAAGCAAAAGCGCAAAACTGTCCCAAAACGTCCGCGCAAAGGAATTTAAAATGACACAAAAAAAGATATGCAGCGCACGGAAACAGGCATATGATGTTCTGAACCTTATCATGCGGGAAGGAGCATATTCAAACCTTGCGCTGAAGGAAGCACTGAAAAACACGGAGCATAACCATGCTGCGCGGATAACGGCACTTGTTTACTGCACTGTCGAACATTGCAGCTACGCCGATTACCTGATTGCTCATTACGCAAAGGGACGCATTCACGGAAGCGTGCGGATCGTGCTTCAGATGGGCATTGCCGAAATGCTTTTCATGAACACCCCGGATCATGTCGTTTGCAGTGAGAGCGTGGAACTTATACGAAGCATCGGCAAAGGTGGTCTGTCCGGCTATGTCAACGGCGTTCTGCGCAGCATTGCACGCGGCAAAAATTTCGACGGTCTGCCCGAACTTCCGTCCGAATCGGCGAAAAAACTGCATGTTCTTTACGGAGTGCCGGAATTTATGGCTCGTGAATACATCAGGGAACACGGGTTTGATTTTACCGATGAAATGCTTGCATCGCGCGTGCACAACTTCACGGTGAGAGCACAGTATCCTTTCACGACCGAACAGCTTTGCACGGAATTGGACAGGCTCGGCATTGAATATCGTCGCGGAAAATATGTAAAGGATGCACTCGTAATCACGAAGTCCGGCGAATTGAATATCAGCAGGAGTGCATTGTTCAACGAAGGCAAAATTGCAATTCAAAGCGAGAGCGCGATGCTTTGCTGCCTTGCCTGCGGCGCGGAATCCGGGATGAAGATTCTTGACGCCTGCTCCGCACCGGGCGGAAAAACCGCCTGCCTTGCGTCACTGATGAAAAACAACGGACATATTGTTGCAGAGGAGTTTCATCCGCATCGCGTGAAATTGACGGAGGCGACACTCAAAAGACTCGGCGTTTCAATTGCGGAATGCATATGTGCGGATGCGGCGGAGTTCAATCCCAAATTTGAAAATGCGTTCGATGTTGTGCTTGTTGATGCGCCGTGCTCGGGCATGGGCGGAGGGACGAAGCCCGATGCCTATCTCAATCGAACGGAAAACAATGTTTGCGAATTAGCTTCCCTACAGCAAAAAATCCTTGAGGCTTGCTGCCGCTGCGTAAAACCGGGCGGAAGGCTTGTGTATTCGACATGCACCGTTTCAAAACGCGAGAATGCGGATACGGTGCAAAGCTTTCTGATGAATCATCCGGAATTCACTGCCGTTTCGCCGTTTGACTGTGTCGAATCGAATAAGCTGCGGCAGAATGAGGATATTCGCCGACGCTCGGCGGACGGAATGCTTCAGCTGTTTCCGAACCTTGACGGAATGGATGGGTTCTTTATCGCTGCGGCGGTAAAATCCGGGGCGGAAATGCGGAATGCAAAATCGGAATCCTGACGTGATATGAAATTTGACATCCGTATCGTTTGAACGTATCGGAACGCAAAAAGATAAGCCGAAAGGCAAAAACGAAAAGAGAGAAAAATGAACGAGCTTGCATCAATTACAACAGAGGAACTCGGCTTGCTGCTTGAGGAACTGCACGAACCGAAATTCCGCACATCGCAGGTCATGAAATGGCTTGCAAAAGGTGTGCCGCCCAAAGAAATGCTGAATATCCCGAAAACGCTGCGCGAAAAGCTTTCCGCCTTCCCTTTCGGCGGCGTCGGCATCATTGAATGCAAACAATCAAAAAAAGACGATACCGCAAAAATGCTTTACGAAACCGAGGACGGCAACGTTGTTGAGGGTGTTTTGATGCGATACTCGTACGGAAACACACTCTGTATTTCAACCCAGGCGGGCTGCCGCATGGGCTGTGCTTTCTGTGCGTCAACACTGAACGGCAAGGTTCGAGATCTTACGGCGGGGGAAATGCTTTCGGAAATAACCGCTGTTGAACGCGCTTTCCCGCACGCTGACGACAAAAAACGAACTGTCACAAATATTGTAATGATGGGCTGCGGAGAACCTCTCGACAATTACGATAACACCGTTAGGTTTCTGAAGCGTGCAGCGGCGGCGGACGGACTCGGAATCAGTCCGCGGAATATTTCGCTTTCAACATGCGGCCTTGTACCGAAAATCTATAAACTCATCGAGGATGCGCCGCATGTAACGCTTTGCATTTCGCTTCATGCGCCGAACAACGATATCAGAGACAGACTTATGCCGGTGAATCGGAGCTATCGAATGGAGGAGCTGATACCTGCTGCAAAACACTATGCGGACGTGACGGGACGAAGGGTGATTTTTGAATATGCATTGGTTGCGGACGTGAACTCATCCGAAGAATGCGCAGCTGAGCTTGCATCAAAGCTTCGCGGCATAAACTGCCATGTGAATCTTATTCCGCTGAATTCCGTCAAGGAACGCAGCCTTAACGGGGTCAGCCGTGCATATGCATACAAATTTGCGGAGTGGCTTGAAAAGAGGCATGTTTCCGCAACGGTTCGGCGCGAATTGGGTACCGATATTGACGGTGCATGCGGGCAGCTCCGAAGCAAGCATATCGGTCAGGACGGGCTGATAAGCAAACCCGAACAAGAATAGATTTGATTCCGGCCGCAATCGGTTTATTATAACAAACTCGGAACCGGTTGAGCGAACAAATGTGTTTGTCGGAATAGCCGATGGAACCATTCAACGAGGAAAGTCAGATGATTTATGCTTACAGAACTGAAACGGGGCGGCGAAGTGCGAATGAGGACTATTGCAGCATACCCGCCGAAAACGAAAAACCGATAGCGGTCGTTGCCGACGGCATGGGCGGACACCGCGCGGGAAATATCGCGAGCTGCATTGCGGTTGAGTCGATTGTGAAATACGTCGAAACAAGCACAATAACAAACACAAGAATGCTTTTGCAGCATGCAATTTCATATGCCAATAAACAGATTTTTGATGCAGCGCAGCAGGATGAAAGCTGCGCGGGAATGGGAACAACGGTCGTTATGGCATATGTTCGCCCGCAAAGGTTCACCTTTGCAAACGTGGGCGACAGCCGACTTTATCTTTTTAACGGCGAAAGTTTGAAGCTTATCACTCGGGATCATTCGTTCGTTGAAGAACTTGTGCGTTCCGGAGTCATAACTCGGGAACAGGCGGAGACGCACCCGCAGAGAAACATCCTTATGCGTGCAGTCGGAACAAGTCCGTTTATAAAGGCCGATACGGGGATTGTTGAATGGAAAGACGGGGACATAATCATGCTTTGCAGCGACGGTCTGCACGGAAGCATGAATATCCGCTTGGCGGAGGAGATACTGAGCAGCGAAAGCAATCTGTTGACGGCGTGCGACAGACTGACGGACGCTGCACTTGCAGCGGGTTCATCGGATAATGTGACCGTTGTGCTTGTTAAAAATGCCGGGGGGATTGGCGCATGATAGGTGAACTGATAAACGGAAGATATCGCATTGAATGCGAAGCGGGCAGCGGCGGCATGGCGGATGTGTATAAAGCCCATGACTTAAAGACCGATAGAACCGTTGCATTGAAAGTTATTAAAAAAGACTATTGCAGGGATCCGAAATATGTGCGCAGATTCGAACGCGAAGCGCAGGCGGTGCTGTCGCTGAAAAACGCCAATATCGTGCGCGCTTACGATTACGGAACATACGATTCAAGAAGCTTTATCGTTATGGAGTTTGTGAAAGGATGCACACTGAAAGAGTATCTTTCCGCAAAGAAAAAGCTTGATGTGAAAACTGCCGTCGGAATTGCAGAAAAGATTCTTGACGCACTTGAGTGCGCACATAACGCCGGATATATTCATCGTGATGTAAAGCCGCAGAACGTACTGATTTCAACAACGGGAGAGAAAAAACTCACAGATTTCGGCATTGCCAAAGATGCCGATGCAACAACAAAAACGTTCGACGGGAAAAACGTTGTGGGTTCGGTCCATTATATTTCCCCGGAACAGGCGAAGGGCGAGGAAGTCGGAACGGAAAGCGATATATATTCCGTGGGAATAATGCTTTTTGAAATGCTTGTGGGGAAACCGCCTTACGAAGGGGAAAATCCCGTGCAGGTTGCACTGCGGCATATAAACGATACCGTTCCCGCACCGACAAAATTTGATTCGGCAATACCTCCGGCTGTAAGCGATGTTGTGCTTAAAGCAACGGCAAAAAAAAGAGAGGAGCGATACAGCTCGGCAGCAGAGATGCGGCAGGATCTGGAACGCGCAATGGCTCAGCCCAAAAAGCATATTCTGCTGAAGAACGCGGTTCGGAATGCGAACCGCAATGCGCAAAAGACCGAAAAACATGGGAGGCGGGCAAAGCTTTGGCATGTTGTGCTTCCCGTATCGCTGATGGTTGCATTCATAGTCGGAATGTTCGTGTTGTGGTATGTTTACATGTACGGCGGTGCGGGCAACGATAAGCTGTCCCGTGTGCCGGACGTGCTCGGTGAAACAAGTGCAGAGGCGGAGAGGGTGCTTAAAAACAGGGAATTCAGGATTCGGGTTGCGGGAACGGAAGCAAGTGCGGACTATCCGGAGGGAACCGTTTGCCGTCAATCGCCCGTAAGCGGTGCGGCGCACGACAAAAACGGTTATGTTGATGTTTGGCTGAGCAGCGGACCTCCGCAGGAAACCGTACCAATGCCGGATTTAACCGGAAAAAAACTTGACGAAGCGTCATTGCTGCTGAGCGAGATAGGAATGTATATTGAATCCGTGGAATACGAGCCCAATGATGCCGAACCCGGAACAATAATCTGGCAATCGGTGCCGAGCGGAAGCGAAATTTTGCCCGGCGAGGAAACAATCGATGTTCGGATAAGCGGCGTTTCGGGGGAAACAATGCTGCCGATGCCGGCATTGTCCGATTACGACAGCCTTGAGGAAATAGCAGCGGTACTCGCTGCATACGGCATAAGCGATTACTGTTTCAGGTTTGCGGAGGATTACCGCAATTCAAATGTAAACACCGTTGCGGTTCAATCGTCAAACGTGTTGGCTGCGGCACAGAACCCGAATGCGGGAATCCCCGTTTTACCCGGGTCGGTTCATGTTGATGTTTATCTCGGAGAGCAAATAAAAAAGTCAACATTTGCTCATATGTCAACGGATGTTCTCGCCGATGCAGCCGATTCGACGTTTACTGTTGTTCTGATTTCAAACATCGGACCTTCCGAAAACGGCGGAAGCAGATTCGTGGTCTACGAGCAGATTCTCGGTGCCGGACTGCACAGCCTGAGCTTTGATGCGGGTTTTATTGCGGAAGGCCTGTTTGACTGCATAATCTATATGAACGGAACGGAAATCAAACGTATGCCCGTCAGGTTTGAATAAGACGTAGGCGGTGCAATTCGGAACGAAAGCGCACACTCTGCCGATGCGGAGGGCGACCCGATTCGAACATGCACTGCACAGGAGCAAAAAGTATGAAAGTAACCAAACAGGGAAGAATCATTAAGGGCATAGGTGGGTTTTACACCGTGCTTGCCGATGACGGCTCAACCTGCGTCTGCAAGGCGCGCGGACTTTTTCGCAAACAGGCAAAAACGCCTCTTGTCGGAGACATTGTCGAGTTTTCATATGATGAAGAACGCGAAAAAAGAGAACGCACGGCTTCGGAGTCTTTCTGCGATGCGGCCCATACCGCCGGAGGAAGCAACGGATATCTTATGAACCTGCTTCCGAGAAAAAACGAGCTTATTCGCCCCGCAGCCGCAAATATTGACAGATTGCTCATAGTTGTTGCGGCAAGCCGTCCGGAACCGGATCTGCTTTTGGCGGACAAGCTCCTTGTCTGCTGTGAAAAACTTAAAATAGACCCTGTTATGGTCATCAATAAATGCGATGAGGATGCCGAAGGTTCGGCGGAGCGCATTGCGGCCGAATATGAACGAACGGGTTACCGAATTCACAGAGTGTCAGCTGCGGACGGGTGGGGTATTGCCGAGCTTAAAGCGGAGCTTGAAGATGCTGCTGTCTGCCTTGCGGGGCAATCCGCCGTCGGTAAATCTTCCCTTCTGAATGCGCTGCTGCCGGGTATCGCACTCAAAGTGGGTTCGCTTTCGGAAAAGACGGAGCGCGGAAGGCATACGACGCGGCATACGGAACTTATACCTGTGGGGAACAGCGGTGCGGTTTTGGACACTCCGGGGTTCAGCTTGCTGGACAATATCGAAATTGAACCGCGGGAAATAAAAAATTGCTATCCGGAGTTCCGCGCCGTGCGCGGGGAATGCAGGTTTAACGGCTGCATCCATGTTTCCGAACCCGGCTGTGCCGTCAAAAAAGGCGGCGAAAACGTCATAAGCCGGGGGAGATACGAACGGTATGTCCACCTTGTTAAAGAGGCGGAAGAAAATAAACGCAACAGATTTTAAAATATAACACTGCTTAAGACAAATAAAAGGAGAACAGGAAAAATGATTAAAATTGCACCTTCAATACTTTCGGCGGATTATGCGTCACTCGGCAGCGCGGTGGATGTGCTTGCCGATTGGGGGGCGGATTATGTTCATCTTGATGTTATGGACGGTGCGTTTGTGCCGAATATCACTTTCGGCGCACCGATGACAAAAGCATTGCGCCCGCATACGGAGCTTGTTTTTGATGCTCATTTAATGGTGGAGAATCCTTCAAAATGGGTTCAGCCGTTCAAAGAGGCGGGTGCGGATATTGTAACGATACATGTTGAAGCGGATAAACATGCGCACAGGACCCTTCAGCTCATTCGTTCGCTCGGCATGAAAGCAGGAATTGCACTTAATCCTGCAACACCGCCCTGCATGGCGGAATATCTTTTTGACAGCTGCGACCTTGTGCTTGTTATGACAGTCAACCCCGGGTTCGGCGGGCAGAAATTTATCCGCACTGCGGCGGAAAAGATAAAAACCATACGCAGAATGCTGGATGAGCGCGGCCTTACGGATGTTGAAATTGAAGTTGACGGAGGCGTGAACCCTGAAACCGCAAAAATCTGCCGCGAATTCGGAGCCAATGTGCTCGTTGCCGGCAATGCTGTTTATTCTGCTTCCGACCCTGCCGCAATGATAAAAACCCTTCGCGGGCAGAATTAAACATATTTGCGGCGGGTTTGACCGGCGGCTGCACACACCTTGCGTTTGCTGTGTGCGTTTTTAAGATGCAATAAAGGAACGAAATAACAGGTAATGGCAAAAAAAAACCAAAATGAAAATATAACCCCGAAAAATCCGATAATTGTCCAAAGCATGGACGATGTGATGCGTTCTTCAATGATGCCTTATGCGGAACATGTAATTCTTGAACGTGCTCTGCCGCGGGTTGAGGACGGATTGAAACCCGTTCAGCGCAGAATTCTTTACACAATGATGGAACTGGGGCTTTCCCCCGATAAGCCGCACAGAAAATCGGCGCGTATCGTCGGCGACTGCCTCGGCAAATATCATCCGCACGGCGACAGTTCCGTTTACGACGCGATGGTTCGCATGGCGCAGGATTTTAACATGCGCATACCTCTTGTTGACGGGCACGGAAATTTCGGCAGCATGGACGGCGATCCCGCTGCTGCAATGCGTTACACCGAGGCGAGAATGACGGAAGCTGCGATGCGGATGCTTCGTGACCTTGAAAAGGACACGGTCAAATTCAGCCTGAACTTTGACGACACACTCAAAGAACCGGATTTGCTCCCCGGCTGTTTCCCGAACCTGCTTGTTAACGGCTCAAACGGCATTGCGGTCGGATTGACGACTTCCGTTCCGCCGCACAACCCGACGGAAGCGATTGATGCCGTGATCGCGAAAATTAAAAACCCCGAAATCAGCCTTGATGACCTTATGAAGATATTGCCCTGTCCGGATTTTCCCGTCGGAGGATATCTTTTGGACACAGCGGAAATTCGCACGGCATATGAAACGGGCAGGGGAAAGCTCATCAATCGCGCAAAAACGCATTTTGAACCGCTCAAAAACGGAAAAACCAATATAGTAATAACAGAGTTTCCGTATCAGGTCAATAAGGCTGCCGCGCTTGAGAAGGTGCTTGCGCTCGTTCAGCAAAAAAGCAAATCGGTATTCGCCGGCATCAGCGATATAAGGGACGAGTCCGACAGAACAGGCGTTCGCGCCGTTATAGAAGTCAAAAAGGATTTCGATCCGCAGAAAGTGTTGAATGCTCTGTTTAAATACTCCGATCTGCAAAAAACCGTAAGCGTTATTATGGTTGCCATTGCGGACGGAAAGCCCAAACTTCTCGGGCTTTCGCATGTGTTGGATTATTACATTAAACACCGCGAGAACGTTGTAACACGCCGCAGCAGATACGAACTTGACGCCGCCGAACGCCGCGCCCATGTCTTGCAGGGGCTTATCATTGCGCTTTTGAATATTGATGAAGTAATTGCGCTGATTCGTGCGTCGAAATCTCCGAAAGCAGCCAAACAGGGCTTGATGGAGCGGTTTGATTTAACGGCGGTCCAAGCGGATGCGATACTCGATTTGCGCCTGCAAAGGCTCACCAACCTTGAGCAGCTTGAGATTGAACGCGAATTCGACAGGCTCAGCAAGGAAATAAAACGGCTGAAGGGTATACTTGAGTCAAAATCAAAGTTGGATAAACTCATCATTGACGAACTGACGGAAGTTCGGGAGCTGCTGGCTTCCCCGAGACGCACTCAGCTTATAGATGCAGTTCAGCCGAATGACGACGAAACCGAAGAAAAAGCGGCTGCGGAACCCGCTTTTGTGATGTTCCTTCCCGATAACAAACTGCGCAGGCTGCCTCCGAAACTTGCAGCGGCGGATTTTATCGCAAAGGAGCAGCCGATACGAACTTTTGATACTTCAACGGACGGCGTTTTGCGCCTGTTCACGTCGCATGGTGCATGCTTAACGCTGCGCGTTGAAGATATTCCCGAAACCAAGCCGCAGGCAAAGCCGACAAACCTTTCCGCAGTTTTCGAACTTGAACAGGACGAAAAGCTTCTCGCGATATGCGATGAGGATTTTTCTGTCGGCAAGGTGTTCTTCTATACCCGCGGCGGACTGGTCAAATGCACCGAGGCTTCCGAATACATAACAAAGATGAAACGCATTGCCGCCGTCAACCTGAAGGAGGGCGACGGGTTGGTGCGTGTCGAATACATGCGCGAAACAACGGCCGACAGCAGCATCCTACTTGTGACGGAGGGAGGGATGAGCATTCGTTTTGCTTCCGACACGGTTCCCGTCACAGGCCGCGCAAGTGCAGGTGTGAAATGCATAAAGCTTGATGACGGAGACGGTGTTATCTTTGCAGGGCATGTTCCGGAAGAAGGTGAGCTGCTTGTTGCTACCGACCGAGGTTACATGAAGCGCAGTTTCATATTCGACCACGAAATTCAGGGCAGGAACGGCAAGGGACTGCAATGCTTCGGCTTTAAGAAAAACGGCTCAAACGGAACGCGTATTGCCGCCGTAATGCATGTTACCGATCCGCTCGACCTTGCAGCAGTTCAAAAAGACGGAACGCAAACCGTGTTCAACACGGAGGAAGTTCGAATTGAACCGCGTGCGGGCAGGGGGCAGCCCATGGTTATGGTTCTTATGGATAATACGGTTGCGGAACTGAAAAAAACAGACAGCTCCGCGAAAAACAATGCCGAGAAAAATCCGATTTGAGTTTTGCGATAGGATTTAGCTGAAGCTTTTTCCTGCATAAACCCGAATTGTTCAGCGAATTCTGGTGTTCGGAAAGAACAAAGCGTTTTTATGTGATTTTGCTGAGGATCGCGTTCAGCTTCTTTGCCTGTTCGGCGTTCAGCATCGGCAAAATGCTGTTTGCGGCAGCCTGTATCCCTGCCGAATCGAGAGTTCCGTCCTGCTTCTGCTGCTCTGTGACGCGGAGCAGCTCATCCATAAGCGAACTTTCGCTGCGGTTCTTATATTTGTCCACCAGTCTGCCGATATCCGCTTCAGTGCGCGGGTCAATGTTGGCAGCGGACGGATCCTGCTGCCTGTCGTCGGCTGCTCTTTTTGCTGATTTTTTCAGACTTTTTGCCATTGCGAAACCTCCGTTGCAACTGTAATGCTGAGAAATGGGGCATGAAGCGCATCAGCATACTTAATACGCACTGAAATGCACCGCACCGCTTGCTCTCAATAAATAATATGCACATGCAGACAGGTTTGTGAATAGAATGTATTCCGAAGGATGTGTTCGGCGGTTTTATTCCGATTCAATTGCAGAAAACACCGGGAAGCGAGGTTTTATTCATGCAGCGTGTGCCGACAAGACAGAGACAATTCGTTCCGAACGGGAACGCAGCAAAACGTCCGCAGGGAGGTGAAGCTTCGCCGTTCCTGCGAATCGCAAGACGAATTCGGGAGGAGCAGGGCATTGAGCAGCTTCGAGCCTTCCTTGCCGCAATGGTTCCCTTTGTTGCACCGAATGAGCTGAGAGGCGTATGTACAGGGTTCGGATTGGACTATGATTCGATTGTTTTGCTGCGAAACGAACAGACATCAAGGCAAGCTTCAAGGATGAACCGCGGGGAAAGTGCATCGGGGAATGTGAATGCCGGCGGCATGAACGGATTTATGAACCCGTTTGGCAGCTTCGGCAGCGCAGGCGGTGCGGTGAACGGAAACATGGGAAGCATGAATTCAGGTGCGGCAATGAACGGCATGAATCCGTTCGGCGGCATGAATCCGTTCGGCGCAGCAGGAGGACAACAGATGCAGCTTATTCAAATGCTTATGGGAATGCAGAATATTATGAAGAGCGGAAAAGGCGATATTTCCCGGATAATGAATATGATGGGCGGGCGATAGACAAATGCGCCCGAATGTGCTAAATTATGCGTGTATCGGTGCGGCCGAAACCGGTAAGCTCTTTTACGGGAGTTTTTTCGGCAAAACAAAATCGGTGCAATGGTGTAAACATGAAACAAGAAAAAAGAAATGAAAACGAATGTGCGGTTCGGTGCAGTCCGCAGCAGGTGCAGGCAATTCTTGAAGGACTTGCCGCAGCACATCCGGATGCAAAGCCCGAATTGAATTTCAGCAACCCGTTTGAGTTGTTGATTGCGACCATTCTTTCCGCGCAATGTACGGACAAGCAGGTAAATAAGTGTACTGCTCAGCTTTTTAAGGCTTATCCCGATGCGGAGTCCATGGCGGCAGCCGATGAAGAAACACTGAAAAAATACATTAAGCCTTGCGGGTTTTTTAACACAAAAGCAAAACACATACTGTCGGTCAGCCGCGATTTGACCGAAAAGTATCACGGTGTTGTGCCGAATGACAGGGAGGCTTTACAGTCGCTTGCGGGTGTGGGACGAAAAACAGCAAGTGTCGTGCTTTCAAATGCGTTTAATGTTCCGGCGATTGCTGTTGACACGCATGTGTTTCGCGTCAGCAACCGTTTGGGACTTGCCTGTGCGGCAAACGTTGAAGCGACCGAAAAACAGCTCATGCAATGCATACCTGAGGAGAAATGGTCAATTGCACACCATTGGCTGATATTTCACGGCAGACGCGTTTGCTCTGCGCAAAAACCGAAATGCGATATATGCACACTGAAGGAACTATGTAAATACCACAAGGAGAACAGATAAAATGCAATTTGTTGATAAGGCGAGGATAATTATAAAAGCAGGCAACGGCGGCGACGGATGCGCAAGCTTCCACAGAGAGAAATACGTCAGTCACGGCGGACCGGACGGCGGAGACGGCGGCAGGGGGGGCAATGTTGTTTTCCTTGCCGATGAAAACATGAACACACTGCTCGATTTCAAGTTTGCACGATTCTTCCGTGCACAGAACGGCGAAAACGGCAGAGGAAACATGCAGTACGGAAAAAGCGGTGAGAACCTTGTAATTAAGGTTCCTGTCGGAACGCGTGTGCGCGATGTCGAGTCAGGCAAGATTATTGCGGATATGAACAGCCCGGGCAGGGAACGTACTGTTCTGCGCGGCGGCAGGGGAGGCAGGGGAAATGCCAAATTTGCAACGCCGACAAAGCAGGCTCCGCGTTTTGCCCAAGGCGGACAAAAGACAAAGGAATATGAGGTTGAGTTGGAGTTGATGACGATTGCGGATGTAGGCCTTATCGGCCTTCCGAATGTCGGCAAATCCACCATTCTTTCTGTTGTCACAAGCGCAAAGCCGAAAATTGCGAATTATCACTTCACGACGCTGACACCGAATCTCGGCGTTGTAAAGCGTTATGACACATCATTTGTTGTTGCTGATATTCCCGGCCTTATCGAAGGCGCAGCAGACGGCGCAGGACTTGGGCATGATTTTCTGCGTCACATAGAACGCACACGGATGCTCGTGCATGTGCTCGATATTTCCGGTTCGGAAGGGCGTGATCCGTTTGAGGATTATTGCCAGATTCGCAGTGAGCTGATGCGCTACAGCGACAAGCTTGCGGAACTGCCGGAGCTTATTGTTGCAAATAAAATGGATATAACCGGTTCGGAGGACAACCTTGAGATTTTCCGGGAAGAGCTTGCAATGCATATTGAGGAGGATAAAGCGCAGGGTAACGGCGGACAGGACGAGCTGCCGCGTATTTTCCCCGTTTCGGCTGCAGCCGGCAAGGGGTTTGAGCCTTTGCTTGATGCAATTGTTGAAATGCTTAAGGAGCTGCCTGCAACAAGAGAGTTTGCTGAGGATGATATAATTGAAACTCCGCAGTACGAACGCGGCTTTGCAATCAGCAGGGAAGGTGAGGTCTACACCGTAACGGGTGGAACTGTTGAATATATTTTGGACACGACGGATGCCGATGACGAGGAATCTATGCGGCGTTTCCAGCGTATGTTGAAGGCTGAAGGCATAATTGATGCTCTCCGCGAGGCCGGAGCGGGCAACGAAAGTATTGTGCGCATGGGTGAATGGGAGTTTGATTTCATCGAATAAACGGATTATATTGAATATATTTAACGCTGATAACGGGTTGTTTGATGCATTTCGGCATTGAACAGCCCTGTTTTTTAACAAATTATGCATAAAAACGAAAACCGAAATACTCAATAAAATAACCAAAAATAAGAAATCGAAACTAAATACTAAAAAATATATCAAAAAAATTGAAAAAAAGTGTTGACAAACGAGGCGCATAGCTGTATAATACACACCGTTGCAAAAAGTGAGCTCAACGGGGTGTGGCGCAGTTCGGTAGCGTACGTGCTTTGGGAGCATGGGGCCAAGGGTTCAAATCCCTTCACCCCGACCAGTTTTTTGTGGCCCCTTGGTCAAGCGGTCTAAGACACCGCCCTTTCACGGCGGTAACAGGAGTTCGAGTCTCCTAGGGGTCACCACTCTTTTTGAGAGGGCCTTTAGCTCAGTTGGTTAGAGCGGTCGGCTCATAACCGATTGGTCCGGGGTTCGAGTCCCTGAAGGCCCACCAAGGCATACACCGCGGTCCGGTAGTTCAGTTGGTTAGAATGCCAGCCTGTCACGCTGGAGGTCAGGGGTTCGAGCCCCCTTCGGATCGCCATTTTTTTCAGTAAAAATGCGTTGCCGATACATCCTAATGCTGGTGTAGCTCAATTGGCAGAGCAGCTGATTTGTAATCAGCAGGTTGCGGGTTCGAGTCCCATCACCAGCTCCACCAATTTGCAACTTATATGGACGGGTTCCCGAGCGGCCAAAGGGAGCGGACTGTAAATCCGTTGTCACAGACTACGATGGTTCGAATCCATCCCCGTCCACCATTTTTTTTATTTTGCGGGAATGGCGGAATTGGCAGACGCGTACGGTTCAGGTCCGTATGGGGGCAACTTCATGCAGGTTCAAGTCCTGTTTCCCGCACCATATCGAGTGTTCATAACGGATTTGATGTTATGAACACTCGATTTTTTATGCTTCTTTTGGAGAGCAGGCATTTCGCCTGCTCTCCTTCGTTATGCGGGGATATATTCCACGGCCACGCCCTGCCTTGTTTCGGAGATATAATGGCTTGTCAGAGGCGCTGCCGGGATGTCGATGTACCCCACAAAGCGGTAGTGAATTGCGATTCGCTGTGTTCTACTTTTTCCGACGCCCTGCGTTTCGTACACCTCGATATGGTCAATAAGCTCCCGCAGCAGCGGTGCGGTCAGCTCGTCCATCTGCATAAACTTTCGGATGGCAGCGATAAACTTGTCCTTATTGGCCGCTTGCCGTTCCGCCTCCGCAATTTGCTCCCGGAGCTGTGGGATCTTCGCTTTCAAGGCAAGCTGCTCTACATCGTATTCGTGGGTAATTTGCAGGAAGCCCTCGTCGGAAAGAAGCCCTTCCGCATTCTTTTCAAAGGCCTTTTTGTAGAGTCGGGACACGGTTTCTGTTCGCATCCGTGCCTTTTGCAGCTCTCCCTCAAGGTGCTTCTTTTCCTCTGCGATTTCCCGGTTGGACTTGCGTTCCAGAAGGTCGGCGAACATTGGCTCGTCGTCCCGCAGAAATTGCGCCATTCGTTGTAGCTCCAGTTTTACCACCTGCTCGATAGCGTCCGTCCGTACATAGTGCCGGGTCGGGCAACTTCCACGATAGTCTTTTACATAGTTGGAGCAGGAGAAAAAGCAGATATTCTTATTGATGGTGTTGACGTGATACCACAGCTTGTGATCGCAGTCGGCGCAGTACAGCAGATCAGAAAAGATGCTCTTTTCGCCATTCTCCGATTTCGGCGCACGGCGCTTTGTCCGCTTGATGATCTTCTTTTGTACCTGCTCAAAGGTGTCCTGGTCGACAATCGGCTCGTGAACATCCTTGAAGATGATCCAGTTTGCTTCCGGGTTATCGATGCGAGTCTTATTCTTGAAGGATTTGGAGTAGGTCTTGAAATTGATCACATC
>FR879720.1:72383-78624 GCA_000435055.1 Clostridium sp. CAG:138
CAGGATTTTACGAATGGTGCTGTTTTTCCATCGGTAAGGGTTTGGCTGCGTCTTTTTGCCGCCCCTGCCGATGCCTTTTTCGTGCCAGTACGCCGTGCAGTTGAGAATCCCATTTTCCTGTAAAATGCGGGCAATGGTGTCGTTGCCCTTACCCTCCAGACACATACGAAAAATGTCCCGCACCACCTGAGCGGCCTCCGGGTAATAATCCAGTGCTTTTTGTTCAGCGGGTCTTTCCTGTAGCCGTAGGGCGGCTGGCCCAGCGGTTCGCCGGAATTGCCCCGGATACGATGGGCAGACCGCACCTTGCGGCTGATGTCCCGGGCGTAAATCTCGTTCATCACATTTCGAAATGGGGCAAGCTCATTTTCGCCGTCATCGCTGTCTACGCAGTCATTCACCGCAATGAAACGGATATTGTGTTCCGGGAAGAAGGTGTCTGTGTAGTATCCAACACCGAGATAATCTCTGCCAAGCCGGGATATATCCTTGACGATGACCGCTGTCACATAGCCCATTTCGACATCCTCAATCATCTTCTGAAAAGATGGACGGTTGAAATTCGTGCCGGTATAACCGTCGTCCACATAGAAACGGGTATTACCGAGGCTATTTTCTTTGGCGTATTTCTGCAATAAACGCTTTTGATTGGCTACGGAGTTACTGTCGCCTTCTGCTCAATCATCACGGGACAGGCGGCAGTACAGCGCTGTTAATCCCAATTGTTCTTTTTTCTTTTTCGACTGCATAAGTCCTCCTTCCCGGCAGCCGAACACACATATTCCGCTGCCATTGTATCGGATGCTTGACCGGGCGTCAAAGGTATGAGATTGCTGACCACTGTTCTTTGTACACGGTCACGCAGATTGGTTTGAGAGCTGCGCTCAAATTCTGCAGAAACAAAATAGGTCACATCCCCAATTTTGTATTCGTGGACTTTTCCGTCGGATACGCCGACGATCCAATTCGTTTGCCGCTTCATTTTCTATCACTCCTTATCGTTCCTCCCGCCCACGCTGGCGGATGAGGTATTTGCGATAATATTCGCAAGCCTTGATGATAAAATCCTCCGTCTTTCCGGCATCCAAACCTTTGGGAAGAACCTCCCGCAGGCGGGATGCGGGGACCTTCACCGTCTCCCGCTGATTTGCTTTTTCTTCGCTCATAAAGAACTGGATCACATCCTTCGTCAGCAGCCCTTCACGGTCGGCCTTGTGCATTCGCCATGCCTGCGAATAAGATGGCGTGCAGTCGTTGATCTCACATTGCTCCAGCACATCCCGCTGGCTGTATTCATCGAGATAGGGCAACTCCACGCCGACAGAGAACGCAATTTCCTCCTTGTCCATCTTTTCCGGCAATTCCGGGATGAGGTAGGTCAGGCGAATATAGCGCTGAACCTGCCTGCCGCTGTCTGTATCGGAAATATCATCCCGGGACTTGTGGCCAACTTGTCCACAAGCGATTCCCTGATGGGACAGTGCTTTCATTTTCAACTTGTAAGCATACGCCTTTTCACTGGGCAGGATATGCTCTCGGTGCAGATTGCTGTCCACCAAGGCAATGGCGGCGGCATCCCGGTCAAGGGTGCAAATCAGCACGGGAACTTCTGTCAGACCTGCCTTCCGGGCAGCATACAGGCGGCGGTGTCCGCTGATGACTTCGTATTCATTGCTGCTTTCAACGGAACGGACGACCAACGGGGAAAGAACACCATTCTCCCGGATACTTTCTGAAAGAGCAGCCATCTCCTCGTTGTCCTGTACCTTGTAGGGATGGCCTTCAAACGGGCGCAGCTGTTCAATTCTTAAGAGCGCCGGTTTCATTGGCACCGTGTTTTTGTTATTCATTGTTGACCTTCTTTCTCTTTTTCGGGTAGTAAATATCACTCTCTAAGTCTTATTTCCTTCCGATTCCCGGACTTCTGGAATTCCGATAATCGGACTTTTGGGTAAACTCCTTTAAGTAGATGCGGTTGGCCTTGCCCTGCCCCTGACGGCGGCGCTCGATAAGGTCGGCTGCATCCAGCTCTGCAAACAGGCGGCAGACCTTTTCGTGTCCGAAATGCAGCAGCTCCTGCGCCTGATGGATGGTGAAATATTGGTAGACCCGACCGTGCTCGTCTTTCCAGTCGTTCTTCTCGGATAGGGACAGCCGATCCAGCAGCAGGCCGTAGAGCATCTTGGCATCGGTGGAAACAGTTTGGTAAATCTCATCTGTGAACAGCAGCTTTGGAATACGGTAAAAGGTGAAATGTTCGGAGTCGTTGACTGTGAAATATGGGTTCATTGAATTCCTCCTCTCGCTTGAATTTGTCACGCTTTTCAAAGCGGATTTTTGAGGTTAAGGTGTTTCTGTATTGCTTGGGTTGATTTGGGTTCAAAAAAGCCTTGTATTTCAGGGCTGTCCGCACCTTAAAAGCGTGACGCCGATGCCCGCTTTCGGCGCTGCCGTTCGGCTGCCTTCAGCCGTTTCTGCTTGGCGGCGCAGGTCGGATAATAACGCTGATTCTTCGCCCTCGACGCAAACGCCTGACGGCACAGCACACAGCGCTTGCCGCCGGTCGGCTTCATTATCTCGGCGTGCAGCCCTTCGTCCACTGGGAGCACGGCATTCTTGAAGTAGTTGCAGTAGATGCCATACTTGCTGATGCTCTGGACGCAGACACAGGGCTCGCCGTCGTCCAGCAGCAGGCAGTTGCCGCCGTCGTAGTTGGCGCACAGCTTCCGCAGCAGGGCGTTGACTCTTTTCGCCTGCTGCGGTGTGATTTTGATGACCATTGGAAAAACCTCCTTCACTTGTTCCTAAAATGGGCAGGGTGGTGACTCTCTTCTCCAAAATTTCTGCTATTTAATTTTCAAGGTGCACGCGGAAAAACACAGAGCGGCGGACTACGCCGGGATCCTCTATCGCCTTTCACTTTTTCTTTGCCGAATTTTCCCGTGAAATTCCCGCACTTTTTCAAAAATTCGCCTCTTTCAAGGCACAAGAGAAGAATCCCCTCAATAGGTAGGCAGCGAGAAGAGTCATTTTTTACCCCCTTACTAATCAACTTGGAAAATTTTTCGGATTTGAACGAAAGAATTTGAAATTTTCTCTCTACCAACCAACTGGGAACTTTTCTGCGATTTTGGCAAAGGTATTTTCGAATTTTTCTTAAAGATGCAAAAAAGGCACAGCCGACGGATTAATCCGAAGGCTGCGCCTCTGTATTTTGGTATTCGGTTTTCTCCAAACGGTGTTGAGAAAATGATAGGTTTATAGTATAATGCTGTTAATCTTCTGAAAGGAGAACTGTTTGATGACGCCTTTAAGTGAGTTAATACGGGTCATGCGTAAGAAAGCCCTGTTGTCGCAGGAGGATTTCGCAAAAGCACTGAATGTATCCGTTGGAACGATAAACCGTTGGGAAAACGCCAAAACCAAGCCAAACATCGCGGCAATGAAGAAGATCAAGGCTTTTTGCGAGGAAAACAGCATCCCCTTTGATGAGATTGAAGCGGCGTGGATCGCCCAGAAGGAGTGAGAAAGATGGCAGAGATAAAGAAAGATCAGGAACGGGACGAGCTGTTCCGCCGCATATATAAAATCGCCACTGACCTTGTTCACGCAGGTCATGTGGCAGAGTGGGACTTCAAATCTTATGTGCTGGGCACGATGTTCTACCGCTATATTTCGGAGAACTTCACCGCCTATATCAACGAGGGCGAGTACGCCGCCGGGAACAAGGACTTTGACTACGCCAAAATGCCGGACGCCGATGCGGAGCCTGCCCGAGAAGGGCTGGTGCAGGAAAAGGGCTTTTTCATCTTGCCCTCCGAATTGTTCTGCAATGTCCTCGCCCGGGCGGACAAGGACGACAACCTGAACGAGACGATGGAGCGAGTATTCAACCACATTGAAAGCAGTGCCGCCAGCGGAGACGCTGAGAATGATTTTGCAGGTCTGTTTGACGATTTCGATGTGAACAGCAAGGCAATTGGCGAAACTGTTGCCAAGCGCAACAAGGTGCTGGTAGAGCTGCTGAACGGCGTAGCGCAGATGCCGCTGTTCTCCACCGATGGCATCAATCCAGACCTGTTTGGTGATGCCTACGAATATCTGATGGGAATGTACGCCGCCAACGCAGGTAAAAAGGGCGGTCAGTATTTCACTCCCGCCGATGTTTCGGAGCTGCTGGCCCGCCTCGGCACCATTGGCAAAACGAAAATCAACAAGGTCTATGATCCAGCCTGCGGTTCCGGTTCTCTGCTGCTGAAGGTGGAAAAAGTGCTG
The DNA here is from genome assembly GCA_000435055.1 of Clostridium sp. CAG:138. Lineage (GTDB taxonomy): Bacteria > Bacillota > Clostridia > Christensenellales > CAG-138 > PeH17. The sequence goes on from FR879720.1 coordinate 76,659, forward strand.
GGCAAGGACAATATCGAGCGTGGCTTCTACGGTCAGGAGATCGACCTGACCACTTACAACCTCTGCCGCATCAATATGTTCCTGCATAACATCGAGTTCGATAAGTTCAGCATTGTCCGGGAGGACACTTTGCTCAGCCCGCAGCATTGGGACGACCAGCCCTTTGAGCTGATCGTATCCAATCCGCCGTTTTCTGTGCCGTGGGAGGGGGATAAGAACCCGCTGCTCATCAACGATCCCCGTTTTTCGCCGGCCGGCGTGCTGGCTCCTGCCTCTAAGGGCGATATGGCGTTTATTATGCACAGTCTTTCGTGGCTGGCTTCCAACGGTGCGGCGGCCATCGTTTGCTTCCCCGGCATTATGTACCGTGGCGGGGCCGAGCAGAAAATCCGCAAGTATCTGGTGGATAACAACTTTGTGGACGCCATCATTCAGCTTCCCTCCAATCTGTTCTTAAACGTCACAATCTCCGTAGACATTATGCTGCTGAAAAAGAACAAGACGGACAACGCCGTTCTGTTCGTGGATGCCTCCAAGGAGTTCGTGAAGGTCACAAAGAACAACCGCCTGTCCGAAGAAAATATTCAGCGCATCGTATCCGCCGTGGCAGAACGCAAGGACGAGCAGCACTTTGCCCGCCTTGTGCCGAACGACGAGGTCGGCAGCAAACAGAACAATTATAATCTCTCTGTTTCTACCTATGTGGAGCAGGAGGACACCCGTGAAAAGATTGACATTGTGAAGTTGAATGCAGAGATTGCGGAAATCGTCGCACGGGAGCAGAAGCTGCGGGAAGAAATCGACCGGATTATTGGGGAGATTGAGGGATGAACTATTCCGAAATAATCAGCATTTCCGTTTCAGTAATCTCCATAATCATTGCGCTAATTGCTCTATTCCAGACAAACCGACAGATTTCCTTGAGCAATAAGCAACAATTATTTGACAGGAGATTGTCTCGTTATCTCGAATTTAATATGATATATTCACTATATACTGCAAATAAGTTGCAGCTAAAAGATGACTCTACTTTTTACCACACGAATGACTTGGTGTTTTCGTGGCTGACAAACTGTGCTGATTTAGAAAAAATGGTACTTGCAGTTGCTAATCCTTTGCACCAGAATGAGCAGAAAACTCTGCTCACAAAATATGAGCAGTTAAAAAATGACGCAATCGAAATCTCGATGGTATTTGACGGTAATGCCGCCGAAATAGCCGGAGAATTTGTTTCGTCATTTGCGAATTTACTCAAAGCGATGTATCAGCAGCAGGTGTATATTTCAAAGTTGAAAGAACGAGAGGAAAGAGACAAAGCGCCGCTATATCTTGAGGACTATGAAGAACAGTGTAGGAAAATGGCTGTAAGCCTTGGCCTTTTTGAATTGCGGGATAAGCTTGAAAATCTGGATGGCGAGGTTATTCGCCAAAAAGTGCCTGATGAAATGAAAAACAGCTTGCGTCTCACGAAGGTGAAAAGATGACAAAGCTTGAAGAATTGATTCAGAAACTTTGCCCAAATGGTGTTGAGCATAAGCCGTTAAATGAGGTGTCAGAAATGAAAAGAGGCACTTCGATAACTAAGAAAGATATTGTAGAGGGCGAAATACCTGTTGTTTCTGGCGGGCGAGAACCCGCATATTACTGTGATAAATATAACAGAGATGGTGAAACGATTACAGTGGCGGGAAGTGGAGCCGGTGCTGGATATGTTCAGTATTGGACAAAGCCTATCTTTGTTTGTGATGCGTTTTCAATACAGGGAAATCCTGGGATACAAACGAAATATATATATTATTTTCTGACAAATATACAGGACTACATATATTCAACAAAAAAAGGCGGTGGTGTACCTCATGTGCATATATCGAGCATTGAGAATGTATCTGTCCCCGTCCCACCCCTGCCGGTGCAGCGTGAAATTGTCCGCATACTGGACAATTTCACAGAGCTTACCGCAGAGCTT